>CAYHFW010000006.1:0-99569 GCA_964355975.1 uncultured Singulisphaera sp. | reverse complement strand
GACGGCGAGTCCGACGAAGACGATGACGCTGAGTACGAGGAAGAGGATGACGGCGAGTCCGACGAGCAGGACATCGCGACTCTGGTGATCATCGACGAGCGCGAGGTAGTGATCAGCCTCAACGGGGTGTCCTCACTCGACGTTGAGAGCAAGAACGGCCAAGTGGTCGTCGAGGCCACCGAAGATGACGCGGGTCGCCTTGCGGGGACTGCGATCATTCGCTGTGGTGGCTCTGATGCGTCCGAAGCGCGCGCGCGCTGTCGAGCCGCGCTCCTGCGGCTCGACAGCGACAATGGCACTGCGATCATTCGAGTGGTGTTCCCGCCGGCCTCAAGCGAGCGCGTAGGCGCTCAGGATGGAGCGTCGTTCGGCATCGGCGTACCCGCGCTCGACGGTGTGCTCATCGTTACCACCAATGGGCGAGTCGTTTCGCGGGGGTTCGGCGGACTCTGCGGAATCCGCACGAGCAATGCTGGTGTGGTTGTGGCGGAACACGATGGGCCAATCGACATCAGGACGTCCAACGGCAAGGTGGCAGTGGAAGGCTTTGAGCCGATTGGAACCGTCAGCGTGCGCACCTCGAACGCCCCGATTCGAGTGGTGGCTCACGATGCGTTGGTTCGTCTGGACCTGAATACGTCGAATGGCAACATCGAGGCCTCCTTGCCGCTCCAGTGGAGCGGGGTCATCGAGGCGCAGACTTCCAACGACACGATTGCTATTCGATCGCCGGCGGGTTTCCTAACTTCGAATGACGGACACCAACGCGCAGCCGTAGGAAGCGGCCGCGCGTCGCTCACGGCAATCACTTCGAATGCAACGATCGATGTGCGAATTGGATGACGCCCGCGCCAGCAATCGCGGTCAGCTTGCTGCGATGTGTGCATAATCGAACAAAGCCTGAGCCTGCGCTGTGACTTGCTTTCGTAGGCGAGCGCCTTCCGCCCGCGACACATCAGAGAAGACCCCAGGAATAAGCGCTTGGCTCGCCAAGACAGCATCCGTGTACTGGCCGATAGTGATCCCCCCCAAGATCAGCGCGATCGGCGCCAGCATCTGGCCTCCATGCCAGGCGCGCATCACAAGAAGCGCGGCTCGACGGCGGTTGGGCATGTTCAGATAGCACGCTCGCACATGTTCGCACGCCGGACCCGCATCCCGCTGCGCCGTTTCGAGCTCTGGGCTGGATTCCCCGAACGACTGATCGATCTGCTCCACAACAGAGCGCAACTGCGATATCACGGCCTTGAAGTAGTCGTAGACAGGCTGATACCGAATCAACTGGTCGACCCGCTCCCTTCCAGCGACATCACGCAGGATCGGATCGCGAAGCAGACACGCACGGAAATCGCCGCTGCTGAATTCAGAAGCCGAATCAAGGACATCATGGTGCATCGTGTATGCCGCTACGAAACTGATGCCGTCAGCACCCACGAGGCGCTGATCGATGCACTTCACCCCTCCGGCAGACTCGATCTCCTCGAGCATCCGCCAAAGCATGTAGGAACTCCGCGCCTGAATCGGATGCCCACCGTCGGTGACAACCACAGCATCGCCGTGAAACAACTGACACATCCGACTCCCCTCGCTGCGGTTCACTCTCAATCCGGATGGGTGCCTTACCGATGATTGCTTTTGTTTCACTGTGTTTCCTTCTTCTGGAAATCGCCCACCCTCACCACCCGCAATTCAGCCAGAGTACCGAGCGGATGCTTGATCCCGTTGAAGTTCGAACCAGCTCAAACTCGTGGCGACCAACCAATGACGCAGCGGCTTCCCCCCTGAGCCCCCCCACCAAACGAAAACGCCCAAACGAAAGTGGTGCTTTCGTTTGGGCGAGATCAATCGGGGCGGCCGGATTTGAACCGACGACTTCCTGCTCCCAAAGCAGGCGCTCTAGCCAAGCTGAGCTACGCCCCGTGAGGGATGCGCATAGTAGCGACCGCGCGGCGATCACGCACTCAATCGCAATCCCACAACTCCCGCGACGATCAACAGCAAACACGCGATGCGCGCGGGCGCCTTCGACTCGCCAAACGCGCACATTCCCGCGGTGGCGGTGCCGACCGCTCCGATGCCCGTCCACACGGCATATGCCGTGCCGATTGGAATCTCATGCGCCGCGATGCTCAGTAAAAACAGGCTGCCCGACATCGCCACAACGAATCCAGCGAGCCATCGCTTGAGGCGCATGCCGTCGCTGAGTTTGACGCAGGTCATCGCGAGTACTTCGCAGCATCCCGCGCCAGCGAGTGCGATCCATGCGAGGTGATTCATTTAGAGCGACTCGACTTTCGTTGGCTGTTGCATCGGCTCTCGCATCGGCTCTTGCATCCGCTCTTGCGCGCGCGGCGGATCAGGTTCGTGCAGAAACTTCAATCCAAGCACTCCCGCGATGATCGCGCAGAGCGAGATCACTCGCGCGAGCGTCAGCGGCTCATTGAGAAGTATCACTCCAAGGGTCGCAGTACCCGCCGCACCAATTCCCGTCCAGACTGCGTACGCGGTGCCGAGTTCAATGCGGCGTAGCGCGCGCGCAAGCCACGCGAAACTCATGATCGTTGCAACGACGACTGCGATCGAGGGCCATACTTTGGTGAATCCCTCGGTGAATGTGATGCCAACTGCCCACGCAACTTCGAAGAGCGCCGCGATGAAGAGTTGGATCCACGCCATCGCCCCCGATTATGGCATTGATCGCGCAAGCGATGTTGAAACCATTCGCGAGCGTGCGAACGCCGATGATGACGCCGACTGCGCCGACGACGAATCAGAAACTCAGGATTGATCCTTCGAGTCCATTGCCATCACAGTCGGCAAAGCGCCAGTACCCCACTGGAATCCACGCGCCGCCGACTGAAGCGCGAGCCAGCATGCAGTGCACGGGAGCGCGCGATCCATCTGGAAATGCAAGCATGACTGCGAATCCCAATGTTGGTGTCGTCGCGGGCAGTGCGCCGACCTGCGCCTCGTCGGCGGTGCAGAACTCGCGGGTTCCCGAGGCCACCGCCTCAGTGTGCCAGAGGTGAACACCAAGCACGCTTGCGTCGCTCTGCGCATCGTGCGCACCAAGCACGGGTGGGTGAGCGATTGTGCCACGACCTGTTGCAAGAAATGGCACTGCGGTCATGGGGCTCGCCAACAATCCGATCGCTTGGTTGTGTGTGGATTCGCCTGATGAGAGTCGCGCGACCGCGCCGAGCATGTCAGCAGTGCCCGCGGGCTCGACAGTGTGAGGGCTCGGCACCATGCCGCCTCCCATCGCCGCCGCGACATAGTCCGCTGGATTCGAGAAGCATCGCAGTCTCAAGAATTCGACTGCAGCCTGCGAAGCGCTGGCCGCATCGCTCGCGGTGAGTTCTGGCGAGCAGAGCCGAAAACCGTCGGCGATGCGATGATTGAGCGCAAGCCAGTCGGCCTCGACCGCGACTGCACTCATCATTGTCGCGTGGCAATCGTCGAATTCAGCGGCAACTGAGGCCGTCGCAGTGGTCACGCCATCGAAAGTCCCGGGTCGCAATTCGTGCGAGAGCCACCATCCCGCGCCGCCAACCACGAGTGCAACACATGGCAACAAGAGGCGCGCGCTCACAAGCCCGGTCTTTGTGTCTTTGCGATCCATGTGTTCGAGTGTATGCCCGATGAACGACCCAATCAATCGGTTTGTTAGACTTCGCCCCCTGTGAGCACCGTCACTACCTATCTGCCAGTCGTTCTGATCCTCGCGATGGCGATCGGTTTCGCCATCATCAACATCGTCGCGAGTTCACTGCTCGGACCCAAGGTCGAGAACGCCGTCAAAGCGCTGACATACGAGTCGGGGATGGATCCCATCGGCACGACGAAGAAGCGATTCAACATTCGCTTCTATGTGATGGCGATGACTTTTCTGGTGTTCGACGTCGAAATCGTCTTTCTCTACCCGTGGGCAGTCACATTTTCGCAACTCGAACCGCGCAGCCCAGAAGCGATTCTCTTCTTCGCGCGCATCGCGTTCTTTGTCGGCACAAGCGTGATTGCGTACATCTATGCATGGCGCAAGGGCGTCTTTCGCTGGGACTGAGCCGCGCGCGGCGCCTTCATGCGCGGCACGCCCTTTCACTTCACTGGAATCAGCGCGATGCGAAATGTTTCTCGCTCGCCAGCGGGGGCGACAAGAATGCTGTTGCCTTCTCGCACTGGGATAACCACACTCGAATCGCGCGCGCGGTGAATCGTCGGAAGCGGCTGCTGCGCGCTCCATGCGAGGCGCAACGGTTCGCGGCCGCTCGTGTGAATCGTCGCGAGCAAGAGTGCGCCATCCGACCAGAGCATGTCAATCGAAACATCGCCGCGCGCGCGAATGCCGCGCACTGAGCCGCGCGACCACTGCGGTGGAAGCGCTGGCAGAAGTTCAATCACATGTCCGCGCGCACCTGCGAGATCGACTTCACGGTGCGACTGCACGAGCATCTCTGCGACCCCCGCTGCTGCGCCGAAGTTGCCATCAATCTGAAAGGGGGGATGATCGTCAAAGAGATTCGGAAGTGTGCTCTTACTGAGGAGCATCTGCACATGATGCCATGCTTGCGGCGCATCTTTCAATCGCGCGAACATGCTGATGAGCCACGCGCGGCTCCATCCTGTGTGACCACCTCCGTGCGAGAGTCGAAAGTCGAGCGACTTGCGCGCGGCATCCATCAATGCAGGAGTCTCTTCGCGCGTGATTTGATGTCCAGGATGCACGCCAAAGAGATGGCTCATGTGGCGATGTCCAGGTTCTGATTCTTGCCACGGATCAGCCCATTCCATGATGCGCCCGTCGCTGCCGATCGGTGGTGGCTTGAGTTTCGTGATCGCCTCGCGCGCTCGCAGCACGATGGGATCGTTCAACGCATCAGCCCCGATCGCGTTCGCCTCTTCGAGCAGATTCGCAAAGAGGTCGACGATGATCATCTGATCCATCGTGTTTCCCATGCCTGTGTCGGCGGTCGATCCATCGGGAAGTCGAAACGAATTCTCGGGCGACGAACTTGGACCACTCACGAGATGTCCGCTCGCGGGATCAACAGTGAGATAGTCGAGATAAAACTCTGCTGCGCCGCGCACCAGCGGGAACGCACGCGTGCGCAAGAAGGCGTCGTCGCGGTTGTAGTCCCAATGATCGTGCACCGTCTGCGCCATCCATCCACCACCGTGTGGCCAGAGACCCCAGACCGTGTGCGGTCCCATCGGCACCGCGCTGCACCACGCATCGGTCGCGTGGTGTGCCATCCAACCGTTGGCTCGGTACATCGTGCGCGCAACTTCTGCGCCGTGCACTGCGAGTCGATCGAGAAAGTCCACCACAGGATCGACTGTTGGCGCGACATTGAGCACCTCTGCAGGCCAATAGTTCATCTGCAGATTGATGTTGATGTGGTAGTCGGCGTTCCACGGAGCTTCGAGTGAGTCACACCAGATTCCTTGCAGGTTTGCAGGTAACCCGCCGCGCACGCTTGAAGAGATGAGCAGCGCGCGTGCGTACTGTGTCAACAGCGTGACGAGCCCAGGATCGCTCGACTGCGCATCGGCGCGCAATCGCTGCAACCGTTCATCGGTGGGCAGTTGTTCGGCTTCGGTGTTGGGGGGTCCAAGTTCGATGTCGAAGCGATCGAAGAGGGCGCGCCACGCGCGTTCATGGTCGCTGCGCATCTGCGTGCGGTCGCGCGGTAGAAGTGCGATCGTCTGCGCGAGCAGGGCCTCGACACTCGGTCGAACGACCGCTGACTTTGCGCGCAGTGCCGCGAGTGCTGCATCGCGCTGCTCACCGACGAATGGAAAGTCTGTCGCGGCGACAACGATGATGTTGATCGCGTTCGATGCGCGCACGACGAGCGCATTGCCATCGACGGCGATCGATCCTCCTTCGAGCTCGACCAGGATGTCGCAGCCGAACCGCACGCCGATTGCTGGATCGACGTCGGTTGCGCCGCGCATGTGGATGACCCCCCCGCCATTTTGTAGCGCGCTCGTGATCGAGAGTGGACTGCCGCCACTCGACGGGGTGCGGTCGAGCGCGATCTTCGCGAAGATTCCTTCGCGTTCGTCGCTCTCTTGGCGAATCATGATCGCGTTGACTGCGTGTGATGCGTAGACCGTGCGCACAAACTGCGCTTCGCGGTCGCGCCACGCCGTCACCGCGACGCCAGTCGAGAGGTCGAGTCCGCGGCGATAGTCGGTGGCATCGACCGAGAGCGGCGATTCAATGCGCAGGTCGCCGAGTGTTTGGTACGAGTCGCCCAGTGTCTCGCGCATCATTGTTTGCGTGGCGAGATCTTGTCCCTGTCGCACATGCCCATCGAAGAGCAGCTCGCGAATGCGCGCGAGGTTCCCCGCTGATTTCGGCGTTGATTGCCGCGTGGCGTTGCCTTCCCACAGTGAGTCTTCGTTGAGCTGAATGCGTTCTTCGCGCACGCCGCCAAAGACCATCGCGCCGAGGCGTCCATTGCCAACGGGAAGCGCTTGCGTCCATTTTTCTGCGGGCTTGCTGTACCAAAGCACAGCGCCAGGCGGCGCGACATCGTTGGATGCAACAATGGTGACACGCGGCGCCGCGGGTGGTGCGGCGAGTTGCGGTGCGACCGATTGCGGCTCAGTCGCTTGCAACAACGCGAGTGCAACGACTGCCAGCGCGATCATGCGTTACTCCGACTTCGCCGCACGCAGCGTGACTTCGACAACCATCTCTTGCGTGCCGCGCGTGAGTTTTACTTTCACAACATCACCAGGCTTCTGTTCGCGCAAGCGCGCCATCAGATCTGCAGGACCCGTCAGCGCGCTGTCGCCCCATCCAGTCAGAATGTCGCCCGCGAGAATGCCCGCGTCGGCCGCACTCGTCTCAACACTCACCCCTTCGACTTTCACTCCTTCGGTGTCGCTCTCGCCATATCCAGGCATCACGCCGAAGCGCACCTTCGAGCCCGTTTGCCGCCGACCGCTCGTTGGAATGCTGTCGGTCGAAGTGAACTCGAGTTTGCCCGTGCGAGTCGCCAACATCTTGAGCAACTCATCCGTCAGGTCGATGACACGCGCTGCACCCGTCGGATTGACCGTGTATCCAAAGTCTGTTGGCTTGTGATAGTCGTCGTGCAATCCTGTGAACAAGAACACCACTGGAATTCCTGCGCGATAGAAACTTGCGTGATCACTTGGACCACGCCCCGATGGATCGGCGTGAATAGTGAGCTCGCTCGCTTCAAAGATTGGCCGCAAGTCGTTCATGAAGTCTTTCGCAGTGCCGGTGCCGCCGACATTGAGTTCGTCATTGCGCATGCGACCGACCATGTCGAGATTGATCATCGCTTGCACTTGCTCATTCTTGAGCGTTGGATTCTTCGTCCAGTACTCGCTGCCATCGAGCCCGACTTCTTCGGCGCTGAATCCCATGAAGAGCACCGAGCGCATCTCTGCGGGGGCGTCGTCAGATCGGTAGTACTCAGCGAGTTGCTTCACCAAGCAGAGCATCGCGGCAGTACCTGATGCATTGTCGTCAGCACCAGGATGCAACTTGCCACGATTGGATGGATCGGCTCCGTAGAAGCCAAATCCAACGTGGTCGTAGTGCGCGCCGATGATCACCCATTGGTCTGCAAGCGCTCCTTTGCCGCGCAGCACTCCGCCAAGATTGTGTGTTTGGATCGTGCCATCGGTGAGCTCAGTGTCGAGCGAGACCTTCACCTCATCGCGAAAGTTCAACGGCAGTAGTTTGCCCTGATCGCAAAGTTTGCGAAGGTCCATGAGCGATCGACCAGATGGATCGGCCGCGCGAATGAGTTCATCTGCAGTTTGCGCCGACATCTGAATAACCGGCACGTCGAGGCGTCCACCGAATCGGCTTGTTTCACTGTTCTCGAGCGTCGTGCGCCCATCGCGCGCGCCTGGAGGATTCACCATGATGATCGCCGCGGGCTTGCGCGCGATGACTGCTTCCATCTTCGGCGCAACGGCCGCAGATGGACTAAAGCGTCGGTCTGCCCAGAGACTGCGTCCCGCGTCATCGAGCGGTTCGTAGCGCATGAACATCACGATGCGTCCCGAGAAATCTTCTTCGTTCGCGCCGAATGATGTGTAGCCATCTTTGCCTTCGGTGATCGCGTACCCCGCGAATGTGATTGGCGCGGTGACCTTGCCAGAGGCGCTGTTTCCGAGCACGGAATATCCAACGCCGCGTTCGAGTGTTGTGGCAGCGGCGTTCGCGTTCGCCCACGATGCGCTCGCTGTGACGAGTTTGGGTCCTGCACCCGCGAGATCGAACTGTTGTCGCCAACTCGTCCACTCTGGATGTGGTGATGGCGAAGATGGCGGCGGTGTCGCGCCTTCGATCGATGCTGCGACGATGACCGATCCATCATTCTTGGATGGATCAACGGCCAGTGCTGGAAATGCTGGCTCGAGTCCCGACTGCTTGAAATAGAACTCGATGTATTCGCCTGCGATCGCGCTGCCGCGCGATGCTGGAACGCGTCCTTCGAAGAACGGATTCGAAAGCGTGAGCACATGTTGATACCACTCGGTCGCGACTGGGCCGAGGTCGTCAAAGATGCCGCGCAGGTCGATGTCGGTGTGTCCCTCAGTGTTCTGGGGACTGAACGAATATGGATTGACAGGTCCTTCAATGATCTTCGATGCTGGTTTGACTTCGGCGGGAGCAGGTGCGGGCGCCGCATCTTGTGCATGCGTGAGCGCGGCGAGGGTGAGTGCTGCGAGAGTCGAGATTGCCCGCGTGCGCATCTGATGTGTGACGTTTGTCATTGAGCGCACTATAGGTTGCGACGCCCCCTTCCTATACTCCGTGAACCCATGCCCATGATCGAATCTTCGCGTACCAACATCGGTTCTTCATCTGCAAATCGAGCGCTCGACGTCACCGACACTTTTGTGCGTCGGCACCTTGGAGTCACTCCGAGTGATATCGCGACGATGCTTGGCGAGATCGGCTTCGCGTCGCTCGACGCGCTGATCACTGCGACGATTCCACCATCGATTCGACTCAAGAACGAGATCGTGATCGATGATCCAACCAATACGAGTGCGTTGCCAGAGCGTGGTGAGGCTGAAACGCTTGCGGCGCTGCGTGTGCTCGCGCAACAGAACACAGTCAATCGCTCATACATCGGCATGGGCTATGTCGACACGATTGTTCCTGGTGTGATCTTGCGAAACATCTTGGAGAATCCAGCTTGGTACACGGCGTACACCCCCTATCAGGCCGAGGTTGCGCAAGGACGACTCGAGGCGCTGCTCAATTTTCAAACGATGATCGCAGAGCTCACTGGATTGCCGCTCGCCGGCGCCTCGCTGCTCGATGAAGGCACCGCTGCTGCTGAAGCGATGAACATGTGCTTGTCGATCGCGGGCGAGAGTCGACGCAAGTTTTTCGTTGCAGAGGATTGCCATCCGCAAACGATCGCCGTCGTTGAGATGCGCGCGAAGTGGCTCGGCATCGAGATCGTTGTTGGCAATTCATCGAAGTTTGAACCCAACGATGGTTTCTGCGGCGTGCTCGTGCAGTACCCAACGACCGATGGACGAATCGAGTGCTACAAATCGCTCGCCACGAAGGCGCACGCTGCAGGTGCGCTCGTTGTTGCGGCGTGCGATCCGCTGGCGCTTGTACTGCTCGCACCGCCCGCATCGTGGGGAGCAGACATCGCGGTCGGAAGTGCTCAACGCTTCGGCGTTCCGATGGGATTTGGTGGACCGCACGCAGCGTTCATCGCGACGAGCGATGTGCATGTGCGCAAGTTGCCCGGCCGAATCATCGGCGTTTCGCGTGATGTGCATGGCAATCGCGCACTGCGTATGGCCATTCAAACGCGCGAACAACACATCAAGCGCGACCGTGCGACATCGAACATCTGCACCGCGCAAGTTCTGCTCGCTGTGATGGCTGGCATGTACGGCGTCTATCACGGTCCAGAAGGACTCACCAAGATTGCGAAGCGCGTGCACGCGCTCACGCTCACCCTTGCGCGGTCACTCGCGGCGCTCGGCCACGATTGTGGTACTGGCGCGTTCTTTGACACGCTGCGCGTGAAACTCGGCGCTGGGTTCTGTTCAAACGATGTGCTCACTGCCGCGGCGAGTCGCGGCGTCAACCTGCGCTCGTACAGCGATGGCACGCTTGGCGTCACACTCGACGAAGCGACAACGCTCAACGAAATCGAAACGCTCGTGCATGTTTTCACGGGTTGCAGACGACCTGGCGTGGCGGCATCCACTGATGGATTGCTCTCATGCATTCCACCGGCGTTCGCGCGCACGGCGCCGTTCATGCAGCAGGATGTGTTCAGTCGCTACCACAGTGAACATGAGATGTTGCGCTACATCAATCGGCTCGCATCGAAAGATCTCAGCCTCGTGCACTCAATGATCACGCTCGGATCATGCACGATGAAGTTGAATGCGACGAGCGAGATGATTCCGGTGACGTGGCCGCAGTTCGGGCAGATCCATCCATTTGCACCGCGCGAGCAGTGGCGTGGATATGCAGAGGTCTTTCGCACGCTCGAGAATTGGCTCTGCGACATCACTGGTTTCGCTGGCATGAGCTTGCAGCCAAATGCTGGATCGCAAGGCGAGTACGCCGGACTGCTCGTCATTCGCGCCTATCACGAACATCGCGGCGAAGCCCACCGCGATGTCTGTCTGATTCCTGTTTCGGCGCACGGAACCAACCCTGCCAGTGCGGTTGTTGCAGGGATGAAGGTCGTGCCAGTTGCCTGTGACGATGCGGGCAACATCGACCTCGCCGATCTCGCAGCGAAGGCGACATTGCACGCAGCGAATCTTGCGGCGTGCATGATCACTTACCCATCGACGCACGGCGTCTTCGAAGAGACGATCACGCAGGCGTGTGCGATCATTCATGAGAACGGCGGCCAGGTCTATATGGATGGTGCCAACATGAATGCGCAGGTTGGCCTCACGAGTCCAGGCAACATCGGCGCCGATGTCTGCCACCTCAATCTGCACAAGACGTTTTGCATTCCGCACGGCGGTGGCGGGCCAGGCGTGGGACCCATCGGCGTTGCCGCACACTTGAAAGACTTCTTGCCGGGGCATCCTGTGATGCGGCCTGATTCTGCGGGTCGTTCTGCAATTGGACCGATTTCGGCGGCGCCCTACGGAAGTGCGTCGATCCTGTTGATCTCGTGGATGTACATCGCAATGATGGGTGCGAAGGGACTGCGTCGCGCGACCGAAGTTGCAATTCTCAATGCGAACTACATGGCTGCTCGGCTCAAGAGCCACTACGACGTGCTCTATACGAATGCCCATGGCCGCTGCGCACATGAGTTCATCTTGGATTTCCGCGGCTTCGAGAAGACAGCGGGCATCAAGATCGACGATGTTGCAAAGCGCATGATGGATTATGGATTCCACGCTCCAACGATGAGTTGGCCAGTGCCCGGAACGCTGATGATTGAGCCCACAGAGTCAGAGTCGAAGGCTGAGCTCGACCGATTCTGCGATGCGCTGATTGCGATTCGCCAAGAGATTCGCGCGATCGAAGCGGGAACGATGGACCGCAACGACAATCCGCTCAAGCATGCGCCGCACACCGCTGCGTGTGTGAGCGGCGATTCGTGGACGCACGCGTATTCGCGCGAAGTCGCCGCGTATCCAGCGCCGTGGCTCAAGGACTTCAAGTTCTGGCCCGCGGTCGGTCGCGTCGACAATCCATATGGTGATCGCAACCTCGTCTGTACCTGCGACGGAATGAACGCCTACGCCTAAGCGGCCGCCCCTCGCTCGACTCGCTCATCACCAAAACCCCTGTTTACGGGCAATGGTCGACCGCCAGAGGTCGAATTGTGCCCGCAACGAGGGGTTTTTGCATGAACACCACATTCTCGGCGGGCATCTCGAACGCCCATCCGCGTTGAGCGGCGATGTGGCGCATCGTGAACTCTCTATAGAAGGTGACATGCGTCGGATCGCGTCGGTAGTACCAATGCTCAAATCGCGCGTCGTCGGTTTGCAATGTCGTCATGATGGCGAGCAAACCACCAGGGCGCAGCAGTTGATCGAGTCGCGCAAACTCTGCGTTGGGCTGGTGAAAGTGTTCGACAACTTCAGTGCACGTGATGAAGTCGTATGTGCGACTCAACACTGCGGTGTCGTCATAAAAAAATGGATCCCACAACGCGACCGTATGTCCCGCCTGCGAGAGCGTGTGCGCGAGCGCTGGTCCGGGACCACATCCGTAGTCGAGCCCCGACTGCGCCGCGGGCAATCGCGTGAGCAACGGCGTGGCGACCCTGCCAAGAAATGCGCGGTAGCCGCTGTCATTTGGATCATTGTTGTGCGACTCATACCGCGCGCGTTCTTCGCCGTGCGTCGGCAGGTGCGCATCATCAAGCAGCGTCGCCTGACAGACTTCGCACCGCCAGTATGCGCGTCCCGCAATCACCATGAACTCTGTGAGCGCGTCGTGTGCGCACACGCGACAGCGCGCAAGAGCCCCTCGGCTCACACCCGCTCCACGGTCACAACCGTCAGATCATCGTGTCGATTGCCGCAACTGAATGCCTCGACCGCCTCGACCAACGCGCGCACGAGCGGTTCGGCGCGTCCATCGCGCGTGCCCGCCGCAGCGCCAACTGCGTCGATCGCGCGCTGCGATCCAAACATGTGTTCGATGTCATCGTCGCGAACCATCGCCTCGGTCACACCATCTGTGAATAGCACAAGACTCTCACCGAGATTCATCGTGAGCGAACCCGTCGTCCATGATTCGATCGACTGAATGCCCAGCACGGTTCCGGTTGCTGCCATCACCTCGCGCACACTTCCATCTTGAGCAACGAGCAGCGGCAGTGGATGCCCCGCATTCGCATACCGAATCACACCAGTCGATCGATCGATGTACAGCAGGATGCCAGTCGTGAATTTCGTCTGCGGAGCTTGCGCGAGCAGCGCGTGGTTGATCGTTGCAAGCGCATTGCCAGGCTCGTCTTCTTCCATCGCCACAGTGCGCAGCAGCGTGCGGCTGACCGCCATCATCATTGCGGCGGCCATCCCCTTACCGCACACATCAGCGATCATCACAACCACCGTGCCATCTGCGCGCGCAAACCAGTCGAAGAAATCACCAGCGATTTCACCCGCTGGCTCGCTGTAACCGCTCAGAAGCACTCCTGCAAACTCGGCCGTCGAGCGTGCAGAGTCGTTCGTGTCACCGTTCGTGCTCGTTGGCAGCAGCATTCGCTGAATCGCTCGTGCAGCCGCGACCTGCGCTTCGACCGCGACTCGCTGTGCCGTCGCGCGCTCGCGCTCAGCGATCGCCGACTGCAGCGCATCTCCCATCCGATTGAACGAGCGCGACAAGACGCCAATCTCGTCGCGGCGAGTCGTCGAGGGACTGCGCGCGCTGAGATCTCCTGTACCCAATCGCGCAAGCGCAGCGGTGACGCCGCGCAGTGGTCGCACGACTGCGTCCGCTCCGAACCACACAATGACCAATGCCACGAAGACACCGACGAGCACGACGCCTGGACCGAACGCCAATGCACGCAACACCGCTGGAACGACTGATGCTTCAGGGAAGAAACTGACGAACACCCATCCCGTCGTCGGCATCGTCACGAAGACCATGCGCGTGCCGTCAAATGTGTACGCGTTCGCGCCTCCAGTGCGCACAAACGCCGTGCCCCCTGCACGGAACGCAGTGACGCCTTGCAATACCTCATGCTCGAACGAGCCCGCTGGAAAATCGTCGAAGCCTTTCATCAGCGCCGTTGACTTCGGGTGCGAGATGAACTCGTTGTGCAGCGACACGATTGCGAATGCCTGCGCATTTTGTCCCGCGTTCCATCCCGCGTTCCATCCCGCGTTCCATCCCGCGCTCGACCCACTGTGGGCTTTGATCCAGCGCCGAATGTCGCGCAGCGAGACGTCGGCTGTCGCGACCGCTGCGGGCACTTGCCCCCGCGCCTCGACTGCTTGCGCGTACGTGACCATGAGCACATCGCCGCCGCCCTCGTCGAAGTATGGTTCGGTCCAGACTCCAGTGGGATGCGCAGCGCCTTCAAGAAACCACGGCTGTTGCGCGTATGCCTGCGTGAGCGCGAGGTCGGATTCGCGCAGCGGCTTTGGATTGTTCGTGCTCGAAGTCGCGACCGCGGGCCCATCCGCCGTTGCATTCTTCACATCCGCATTGCCCGTCCGGCAGACGTACGGTGCGTATCCACTCTTTGAATCGCCAACGTGCGCGGGAGCAAATGCGAGCGCAGCGCCGAAGATAAATGGATCAGTCTCAAGATCACTCCGCAGCAACTGCATGATGCGTTCCCGCGACGCGGGTGCATCGAGTGGAACGAACTGCTCGTTCATCCATCCCAACACTGCGACGCGCGAATGAACTGCTTGCGACACGCGCAGAAACTCGGCGTCCACTCGAAGGCTCGACGCCAACGCGTCGGCCAGTGTCGCTTGTCGCAGTCCCTCGATCAGTGTCTCGCGCTGCGAACTGAATTGCACCGCGATCACGACGCAGAATGTCGCGAGCAAAGGCGCACCGATCATCGCGACCAGACGCCGTCGCAAGGTCCACCGCGGATGCAGATCTTCGGTCAGAGAATCCATTGTGCAAAGAGTGTTGCGAGCCCGAGGAAGATGAAGAAACTCATGCTGTCAGTCACCATCGTCAAGAAGATGGTCGACGCCGTCGCTGGGTCAAAGCCAAATCGTCGAACGATGAGCGGCATCGCGCTGCCTGTGCCGCACCCGATCGCCATCGTGAATGTCATGCTCAGCGCGATGACGAGTCCGAGGTGCCATGTGCCGCCCGTGCTCACCCTGATCGCTGCGACGACTCCTCCGACGACGAGTCCGCAGAGCAATCCGTTGAGCACGCCCACAGTCAACTCACGCCGAATATGGCCGAGCGACCGCTGCGGGCGAATGTGATCGAGCACGATTCCGCGCAGTGTGACTGCGAGCGATTGCTGTCCAGCGTTGCCAGATTGATTGGCGATCAGCGGCATCAACACCGCAAGCAGCGCAATCTCTGTGATGATGCCTTCAAACTGCAAGACGACGAATGCAGCGACAGCACTCGTAAAGAGATTGACCACGAGCCACGGAAATCTTCCGCGCATTTTCTGAAGGACGCTCGAGTAGACGCCCTCTTCTTTACCTGCACCCACCATCCGCTGCGCGTCCTCGGTGCCTTCTGCGCGAATGATGTCGATGACGTCATCCACGGTCACGATGCCAAGCAGTCGCTGATCTTTGTCGACGACTGGCAACTCGAGATAGTCGTATCGCTCAAACTCGCGCGCGAGCAGTTCGCGGTCGATCTCGGGCTGCACCGCATCGATGCGACGCTCGCAGATGTCGCCGATGCAATCACTCGCTCGAGACACGAGCAACTTGCGAAGACCGATGACTCCTTTGAGTCGTCCCTTGCGATCGGTGACAAATGCTTGTTGTGCACTCTCGATTGGCTCGCCGCGGCGAATGTGCTCGATCGCTTCGACCACCGTTTCATGCTCGCGCACCGAGAGATATTGCGTGGTCATGATTCCGCCCGCAGACTCTCGGGGATAGACAAGCAGTTCGCGCACGCGCAGCGCAGCGCCAGCCGCCATCGCCGCAAGCAAACGATCGCGGTCTGCTCTTGGCAGCGCTTGCAACAAGTCAGTCGCATCATCTGGTGCCATTTCGCCCAGCACACGACCTGCATAGGCGGGATCCTCTTCGATCAGGTCTTCGATGACACTCACGGCGAGCGGTGTCGCCATGTGGCTCAGCGCATCGGCGGCGGAATCGATTTCCATCTCTCCCAAGACGTCCGACGCTTCGTCTTGCGGAAGCGTCTCGAGCGTCTCGGCGGCATCGGGCGCTTCTTGCTGTTCAACGGCGTCGGCGATCGCAGCGATCGGCGCATCATCTTCGATGAGCGAGTCAACGCGAACATCTTCTGGCGTGTCGACAAGTGGATCGCTCAGCAGCGTTGCCTCTGGCTGCACACGCTCGTGTTCGTGCACACGATCGTGCTCGTGCTCGCGTTCCTTGTCGTGGTCGTTGGGAGTGTTCATCAGTGACCTTCGAGTGCCTCGACGCTATCCCACTGCCAGAGCACACGATTGCCGTGCTCCCATCCGAAAATGTTGACTGAGCCAGCTTTGGTACCGAAACTGCGACCGCGCGATGCAGGCAATTGCAGCCAGATCGCAGCCAACATGCGGCTCATATGCCCGTGCGAAAACAACAGCACGTTTCCTTCTGTCGCGATGCAACGCGCGATCACTGCCTGCGCCCGCGCAGCAACCGCTGCCATCGTCTCTCCGCGCGGGCATCCATCGCTCCAAAGATCCCAGTGCGGATGGGTCATCGCGATCTGCGCGCTGGTGAGTCCTTCGAAATCTCCGTAGTCCCACTCAAGCAGATTGTTGTCGGGTTGCACCGCGGCGCCGACGCCACATCTGCGCGCTGTCTCAACCGCGCGCTTGAGCGGACTCGACAGCACGAGTGCGAACGACTCAACCCCGACGCGCGCCGCGAGTTGATCGGCCTTCACCTCGCCCGCCGCGGTGAGATCGATGTCGGTGCGTCCAGTGTGACGGCCATCGCGACTCCATGCAGTCTCTGCGTGGCGAATCAACCAGATTTGTTGTGCACGCGAGGGCATGTGATTGGTCGTGACAATACCCTCTCGCGCACGCCCGCGTCAGGCGACAATGCACACATGGATGACTCCACGACTCAACTCGTTCACGCCACGTTGTGCGATGGAATTGCAACCATCACGCTCGATGATCCGAGCAGGCGCAATGCGCTTGGAAGTGCGCTTTTCGAGCAACTTGAACGGGCCGTCGCAGATGCCGATGCTGCCGCGCGGCGCGGCGAGATTGTCGTCGTTCTCGTACGCGCAACGGGCCGCGCATTCTGCTCTGGATTCGACCTCGCAGAGTGTGTGCAAGATGCGCAGACGCTCGCACAGTTTGTGCGGCGACTCGGCGCACTGACGCGTGTGATTCGCACGATGCCTGCAGTTGTCGTCGCGCAAGTGCAAGGGGCAGCACTCGCTGGCGGCTGCGCGATCGTCGCAGCGTGTGACATCGTCTGCGCAAGTGAGCAGGCAACGTTTGGGTATCCAGTGCACCGCATCGGAGTCTCTCCCGCTGTCAGTTTGCCCACGCTCATGGCGAGCGCGGGACCAGGCGGCGCGCGCACTCTCGCACTCGCCACTGACATCGTCGATGCGAAGCGTGCACACGCGCTTGCACTCGTGCACCGCCTCGCGGTCGACGAGCCTGCGCTCGCACTCGCCGTGACTGCACTCGTGCGCGAGCTCGCAACAAAGTCTCATGTTGCACTGCGCGCAACCAAGTTGTGGCTGAATGAACTCGATGGCACCCACCCCGCGGGGGCGCTCGGCGCGCGCGCCAACGAAGTGACCGCGGCAACGGCCGCACTTTGCAACACGGCAGAATCGCGACAGCTTCTCGTTGACTTCTGGACGCACCGAACGCGCACCACCTAAGTCTGTTTGCGTACCCTTGTGACCATGGACGAACTCGTACATCTTTCGATCGAGAATGGTTGCGCAACAATCACGCTGCGGCGCGGCGATGTACGCAATGCTCTGAGTTTCGAGCTCATTCATGCGCTCTCGAGCACAATTGCACAGGTCTCTGCGCGCATCACGAGTACGCCTGATGAGGTGCGCGTCGTCATTGTTGCGGGCGAAGGCAAGTCGTTCTGCGCAGGCATGGATCTCAAAGCTGTTCTGCACGATGCGGTGCGAATGGGCGGCATGTTGCAGCAACTTTCGATGTCGCTGCTTGCACTGCGTCAGTTGCCAGTTCCGACAATCGCGCGCGTGCAGGGCGCCGCGATCGGTGGCGGTTGCGGTCTCGTCGTCGTCTGCGATTTCGCGGTGACGCATCCTGAAGCGAAGCTTGGATATCCAGAAGTTGATCTTGGAGTCTGCCCCGCAGTTGTCGCCCCGTGGCTCATCAAAAAAATTGGCGCTGGACCCGCCCGCGCCATGCTGCTCGCAGGTGGAACGATGCGCGGCGACGAGGCACTCGCGCGCGCACTCGTCACCCACTGTGTCGCTCGCGATGAACTCGAGAACACGACGGCGCAACTTGCTGCGCGACTCATGACTGGTGGGCGCCACGCGCTCGCATGCACAAAGCGCATGCTGAACGAACTCGACGGATCAAACGATGCGCGCGTCGCGCGTGAGGCCGCCGAACTCTCAGCACGAGTCATCGCAGGTCCCGAGGCCCAAGCGCATCTTTCCCGCCATTTTCAAGCAGTTTCTGACTCATCTTCTTCGCCAAGGTAATCATGCTTCCAATTGAAACAACGGCCGATGGCATCGCCATCCTCTCACTCACCGCAAATCCATCGAAGCCACGCGGCGGAGTCGTCGTGCTCGATGGATGGCTGATCAGCGAAATCGCCACGACGCTCGACGCCATCGCTGCCACCAAACCCACGGGGCTCGTGTTGCGTTCGGCGAGCGAGCGCGTCTTCGTCGCTGGAGCCGACTTGGCCGAGATCGATGCACTCGACGATGCCGCGCTGCACCGATATCTCGTGCTCGGCGCAGAAGCGTTCGCGCGATTGCACACCATTGCGTGTCCAACGGTCGCGCTCGTGCACCGCGCCGCGCTCGGCGGTGGCCTCGAACTCGCGATGCACTGCGATGGAATTGTCGGAGTGCTGCCAGCAGCAGGCGACAAACCGTGGCGCATCGGATTGCCCGAGTGCTCTCTTGGAATCTGCCCAGGCTGGGGAGGCACACAGATGTTGCCCGCGCGCATCGATGCCTTCGATGCGATCGTGCAGACTGCGACGGGACGCACAAACGCCATCACCGAAGTGCCCGCTGGACTTTTCGACGAGAGTGCATCGACCATTCCCGACGCGCTCGCGAAGTCGATCGCGTGGTTGAAGGGGCATCCCAGAAGCGTTGCGCTCGGCCATCCGCGGGCAATTTCGCCTGCGAGTTCGCCGCAGGCGACCGCCGCCCTCAACCGCGCGCGCGGCGAGATTGCCTCAACCCCCGCCGCCGATGCGGTGCTCGACTGCGTCAGCATTGGAATAAGCGCAGGATGGACCCACGCCATCGCCGCTGAACGCGCACACCTCGTCGCTTTGCGCCACACGCCGCAAGCCCGCGAAAAATTGTCGCAGTTTCTCAAACCCGCCTCATAACTCTTCGATTGGGTCGCGCGCGGGAATCATCCGTCGACTGCGCTGCACTGCGGGGTGTTGCCTGTATCTTGCGAAACCCCCATGAGCACCACAAATATTGCCGACAGTCTGAAGAACGTCTCTGACAAAGATCGCAAGCAGATCATCGCTGCACAAGAGATGCTCGGGCCAGATCCATCCACCATGGGTGCGGTCAAGAATTTCTTCTGGGGCAACTTTCGCGAAGAGTTGCTCTTCCCATATCCGACGATCGCACACGAAGAGACAGTGCGTTGTGACGCATTGCTCGCAAAGCTCGACCAGTACATGGCCTCCGAGCATCCGACGCACGAAATCGATCAAGACCAGCACATTCCTGACTGGGTCGTCACTCGCCTCTTCGACCTCGGCGTACTCGGCATGACCATCTCGCTGCAGCATGGCGGCGGCGGATTCGGCATCACCAGTTACAACCGCGTCCTCGAGCGCATCGGCCGCACATGTGGTTCGACGGCCGTGCTCGTCTCAGCGCATCAATCGATTGGATGCCGTGCGCTCATGCTGTTCGGCAACGACGCACAGAAAGCGAAGTATCTGCCTCGGATGGCGACCAACACGCTGAGCGCGTTCTGCCTCAGCGAACCAAACGTTGGATGCGACGCGGGTGGACAAGAAACACACTGCGAAGTCAGCGAGGATGGCACGCATTACATCCTCAACGGCGAGAAGAAATGGGCGACGTCGGCGGCACTCAGCGGTCTCTTCACCGTCATGTGCAAGCAGAAGATCACCGATCCAAAGACTGGCAAAGTGAAAGAAGGAGTGACCGCACTCATCTGCACTCCCGATATGCCTGGCATCGAGATTTTCAGCCGCAACCGCGCAAAGTGCGGCATTCGCGGCACGTGGCAGGCGCGCATCAAACTCACAAACGTGAAAGTTCCGCGCGAGAACTTGCTCTCGAAAGAGGGTCGTGGACTGATCGTCGCGCTGACCTGCCTCAACTACGGTCGGTGCACACTCTCTGCTGGAATGATTGGCGGCGCGAAGTATGCCTTCGAACAAGCGACGAAGTGGGCGAAGTATCGACACCAGTTCGACCGCAGCCTCGGCGAGTTCGACCTCGTCAAGGTGCGCCTCGCACGCAGCGCCGCGTACGTCTATGCGATGGACGCGATGCTCTACATGACCACTGGATTCCTCGACCGCAATGATGAAGACATCATGCTCGAGACGGCGATGTGCAAAGTCTTCTGCAGCGAATATGGATTCCGCACCGTCGATGATGCGATGCAGATTCTCGGCGGCGAGTCGTACATGACCGAGAACAATGTTGAGCGCATCTGGCGTGATTCGCGCATCAACACGATCGTCGAGGGAGCGAACGAAGTCATGCACTCGTTCATCTTTGCCTACGGATCGAAGCAACTCGGCGAATGGATGCTGCAAGTCAAAGCCAAGCCATTCAAGCAACTCGGCGCAGCAGCGCGCATCGGAGGCGAACTCTTCCTCGGAATGCGCCGATCGGTTCCGCGCTTCGAGAACATCCATCCGAGACTGCAGCGCTATGCGCAAGAACTCATGTTTCGCATTCGCGACCACTCCTACAACGTCAAGATGATGTTCAAGGAGCACGAGGAGAGCCTCATTACGAACCAGTTCATTCAGGAGCGCCTCTCAAACTCTGCGCTCTGGATTCACGCGATTGCATGCACGTTGAGTAAGTGCGACGCCCGACTGCGCGCAGGACTCGCCGGTCAAGAACTCGCGCACGAAATGTTGGTGGTCGACCACCTCTGCGCGCTTGCCAACGCGAATATCGACGAAGCTGTGCGCGGCCTGCGCTGGAACATTGATGCTGGCGCCCGCAGTTGCGCCGAATCGGTGCTCGATCAAGCCGACGGACTCAGCAATGCGAATTATTCGATTCCCGAGCGCACTCCAGTCATGGCAGCGCGCGGCACTGGACACCCCATGGCCACCCAGGGCATCAAGCAATTCGGCGCGGGCAGCACCTTTTCGGGCGCCAGAGTCTGAGTTCGTTGTTCACGCCTTGTTTGTCAGCAACTGATCTGATGAATCGTTTGGTCAGATCGTGACGCTCGTATAGCCTTCTCACCGTCTCTCTTCATCCACTTCCTCATTCCTTGGAGTTCTCAATGCAGGTTCTCGAAAGCATGGTCAAGCACGGTCACGAACGCATCTCTTTTCTGAATGATCCCGCGACTGGTTTGCGCGCTGTGATCGCGATTCACTCGACTGTCTTGGGCAATGCGCTCGGCGGAACCCGACGCTTTCATTACGTCTCAGAGAGCGACGCGCTCTTTGATGTTCTGCGCCTCTCTGAAGGAATGACATACAAGGCTGCAGCGGCAGATCTCGCGCTCGGCGGCGGAAAGAGCATCATCCTGTTGCCACGCGCCGGCGAACAACCAACTGAAGCGCAGGGTCGCGCGATGGGTCGCTTCGTCGAGAGTCACGGCGGCACATACATCGCCGCTGAAGACGTTGGCGTGAGCCCACAATTCTGCGATTGGATGGCACAAGAGTGCCGTCACATCATGGGCGGCGAGGCTGTCTCACACGGCGGCGATCCAAGCCCTTGGACCTCTCTGGGATGCTTCAACTCAATGAAGGCGTGCTTGCGCCAGCTCGGCCGCAAGGTCGACTTCTCAAACCTCTCCGTTGGAGTTCAAGGTTGCGGCGCAACAGGATTCAAACTGGCAAAGTTGCTGCGCGCTGCCGGCGCTGCAGTCATGGTCACCGATGTGCATGTGCCATCGATGAAGCGCGCTGTTGAAGAACTCGGCTGCGTTGCCCTCGGAAACGACCGCAATCTCTTCACTGAGAAGCTCGACATGATCGCCCCATGCGCGATGGGTGGCATGCTCGACCACACCACGATCTCGAACCTGCACTGCGAAATCATCTGCGGAACTGCGAACAATCAGTTGCTCAATCCAACTGAAGATGGTGCGCTCCTCAAGCAGCGCGGCATTCTCTATGCGCCTGACTTCATCGCGAACGCTGGCGGACTCATCCGCCTCGGCGGACTTCACCTGGGCATGACCGAGCAGGTCATCGATCAGAAGGTCGCTGCGATCGAAGAGACAACGCTCACCGTTCTGCGCGAATCGGCAAACGCTGCGAGCACGTCCGATGCGGCGATCTCGTATGCGCGACGACGAATCGACGCTGCGCGGCAGAAGAAGTCTGCGCAGATGGCTCACACCCATTGAAGCGTTGGCTGACGCCTGGATGTGCGGCGGTTTCAATCGCGTTCATTCTTGCGGCAGCCGCCTTGGTGTGGCGTGCAATCGATGTCTTTGGACCGAGCCCCGCTCCGCCTGCAGTTGTCACGTTGACCAACGCGCTGGGTGAACTGCAGGCGCAGGGCGGACTATTGGCTGGATGGCGCGAGATCGACACGCACATTGAGTGCGACGATCCAACAATCATCGGTGCGTTTGGTTATTCGATTCAGGTCGGCACCAAACATATCTGGCTTGCAGTCTCTGGAAATCGCGTGCAGTACATCATTCCAGCGGATGGCAGATGGAAGGCGAGCGAGGTCGATGGCGTGATCGTGATCACTGCTCCGCCGCCGATTGTGAATGAGAAGATTGTCGAAGTGCAGAGCGATCCATCGAAGATCAGAGCGATGATCGACAACGACTGGGGAGGCCACTTCACTGGAGATGCGAAGGCTGTCGACAAACTGAAGGGAACAATTCGCGCAAACGTGCTCGCCGTCGCTTCGAGTGAGGCGGCCCTCGCGGGAGTTCGAGAATCGGCGCGTAACACCGTGCACGAATTCTGTCGCAACGTTCTTTCTGCGGCGAGCGAGCGACCAGTCAATGTGCGTGTCGTATTCGCTGACGAAGATGCACGCGAGCGCGCCGACGAGTTGCCGAAATGAACTCGAGTGCGATCCCATGCTCGATCGAACTGCCCTACACGTCGCAGCGGCAACCTGTGTTTGGACGCGAAATGGTTGCGACGAGCCAACCGCTCGCAGCACAAGCCGGTCTCGAGATGTTGCGCCGTGGCGGATCGGCGATCGATGCAGCCATCGCGACGGCCGCTGTGTTGACAGTCGTTGAACCAACAACCAACGGCATTGGCGGCGACGCATTCGCGTTGATTTGGGATGGCACAACACTGCACGCGGCCAACGGCAGTGGATGCTCCCCCGCCGCGCTCACGCGCGATCTTTTTGCCGGCGAAACAATTCCAACAGATGGATGGCTGTCTGTCACCGTGCCTGGACAAGTTGCACTCTGGGCTGATCTCTCGACAAAGTTTGGACGGCTGCCGTTTGCAGACTTGCTTGCACCAGCGATCGAGTATGCGCGCAACGGCTATCAAGTCGCGCCGCTCACTGCGAAATTGTGGCTGCGCGCTGCCGCGGTGTATGCGAAGCGCACCAATGCAGCCGCATGGTCGAAGACATTCTTGAAGGATGGCGCGGCGCCAGAAGCAGGCACACGCATGGTGCTTCCAGATCACGCGCGAACACTCGAGCTGATCGCAGCCACTCGTGGGCGTGCGATGTACGAGGGCGAACTTGCGGCGGCGATTGACGCTGCTGCGCGCGCCGATGGTGGACCAATGCGCGCGGCCGATCTCGCAGCGCATCGCAGCGATTTTTCACCGCCAATCTCGCAGAATTACAGGGGTTTTCGCGCACACGAGATCGCTCCCAATGGACAGGGCATCGCCGCTCTCATCGCGCTTGCGATCCTCGAACACTTCGACATCGCACAACTTGCGCCTGATTGTCCAGATGCGCTGCACTTGTCGATCGAGGCGATCAAACTCGGTTTCGCCGATGCGCATGCGCACGTCGCCGACGCCACGCACATGCGAACGACCGCCGCAGAGTTGCTTGCGCGCGAACGCATCGCCGCACACGCGGCGCGCATCGACCGCACGCGCGCGCAAGATTTCAGCAGCGGAATCCCCCGCCCTGGTGGAACGGTCTATCTCTGCGCCGCCGACTCGAAGGGCATGATGGTCTCGTTCATTCAGAGCAACTACATGGGCTTTGGATCGGGCATCGTCATTCCAAACACAGGCATCGCGATGCAGAATCGCGGCGCATGCTTCACGCTCGAGCGGGGGCATCCAAATTGTGTTGGGCCGAGCAAGCGCCCTTATCACACGATCATTCCTGCATTCGTCACCCGCCGCACGCCCACGGGCGAAGTGGGCGCGATGGCGTTCGGTGTCATGGGCGGATTCATGCAGCCTCAGGGACACACGCAAGTCATCACGCGCATGGTCGATCATGCGCAAAATGCGCAAGCAGCACTCGATGCGCCACGCT
Organism: uncultured Singulisphaera sp.; assembly: GCA_964355975.1. Classification (GTDB taxonomy): domain Bacteria; phylum Planctomycetota; class Phycisphaerae; order Phycisphaerales; family SM1A02; genus F1-60-MAGs104. Next base: position 75,058 of record CAYHFW010000006.1, on the reverse strand, counting down.
GGCAGTGGATGCGCGGCAAGAGCGTGCAGATTGAACCGGGGTATCCGGTCGAGACCATCGCAGCACTCGAAGCGCGCGGTCACGAGATCACGATTGCCTCAGAGCGTTCTGTGACATTTGGACGCGGACAGGCGATTGTGGCAATGGCTGATGGATGGATGGGCGCGAGCGATTTGCGCGCCGATGGACTCGTCGCTGCGCGATAACTCGCGATGTGGATTCCATGTGGGATTCGGTGGGAAACGCCTTGGTCGCTACACTTTTTCGATGCCAATCAAGAGCATTCTGAAACTAGAGATCGAACGCGTTTCGATTCTCGACGAGCATGGAAACTTCGACGACAAACTCGGCGCGGGATTGATTCCAGACGCCGATCTCGTCAAGCTCTATGAGGCGATGTCATCGTGCCGTTATCTCGATGAGGTCGCATTCAAATTGCAGCGCTCTGGCCGCATGGGCACCTATCCACAGAACATGGGGCAAGAGGCGACGAGTCTCGCTGCGGCGTATGTGCTCAACAAAGATGACTGGCTCGTCACCTGCTACCGCGAAAACTGCGGCCTCTTCTGGCGCGGTGTTCCGATGGAATCGATCCTGCTGCACTGGATGGGCGATGAGCGCGGCAACGCGATGCCGCGTCCGCACTTTGCAACGCCAATCGCGGTGCCGATCGGCACGCAGATGTTGCATGCGGCAGGTCTTGCGTGGGCATCGAAGTATCGCGGCGAAAAGCAGATTGCCTGCACCTTCTTTGGGGATGGCGCCACGAGCGAAGGTGACTTTCACGAGGCGGCGAACTTCGCTGCGAATCTCGATCTTCCAGTCGTCTTCTGCTGTCAAAACAATTTCTGGGCGATCAGCGTTCCAGGAAAGATTCAGTGCAGCGCTCCCACTGTTGCGCAGCGCGGCATCGCTTATGGCATGCCTGTCATGCAAGTCGATGGCAACGACATCTTCGCATGCGCCTACGCCGTGAAACACGCCGCTGCGCGCGCGCGCGAAGAGTCGCGTCCAACGTTTATCGAGATGGTGACCTACCGCTTGGGAGATCACACCACCGCCGACGATGCGCGTCGTTACCGCGACCAAGCTGAAGTCGACGTGTGGAAGGAGCGCGATCCGCTTCTGCGAACTCGCAAGTTGCTCGAACGCAAGAAACTTTGGGATTCTGCCAAGCAAGACGCGATGCAAGCGCGCATCGAGGTCGATGTCGCGGCGGCCGTTGCTCGCGCCGAAGAGATCGTCGCGCCACAAGTCTCTGACGTTTTCAATTACACCTTCGCTGAAATCTCTGCCGACCTCGCTCACCAGCGCGACACGATGCAGACTCACTCGCTCGCATCTGACGCACCTGTCGCGGCGAAAGGACACTGACCACATGGCAAATCTCAATCTTGTTCAGGCGATCAACCTTGCACTCATCCAAGAGATGGAGCGCGACGAGCGCGTGTTGCTGCTCGGCGAAGATGTCGGCGCAAACGGCGGTGTCTTTCGAGTCACTGAAGGATTGCACAAACGATTCGGCGCACGCCGCGTGGTCGACACCCCGCTCGCCGAGAGCGGAATCATCGGCACATCGATCGGACTCGCGATGGCTGGACTGCGTCCGATTCCTGAAATTCAATTCGACGGATTTCTTGGACCGGCCTACGACCAGATCTGCAGTCACGCGGCGCGCATGCGCACGCGCACCCGTGGCGCGTTCACGATTCCGTTGACGATTCGCGTTCCTGTCGGTGGCGGAATTCACGCCCCTGAGTTGCACAGCGACTCGCCCGAGACGATCTATTGCCATCAGCCCGGACTCAAAGTCGTCATGCCGAGTTCGCCGTATGACGCGAAGGGGCTGCTCATCAGCGCGATTCGCGATCCAGACCCTGTCATCTTCTTTGAGCCCAAGCGCATCTACCGCGCTTACCGCGAAGAAGTTCCTGAAGATGAGTACACGATTCCGATTGGCAAGGCGCGTGTTGTTTGCGAGGGCACCGACCTCACGGTCATCAGTTGGGGTGCGAGTGTCTTGCAATGCATGGAGAGCATCGAGAAGTCATCGCGTTCGATCGAACTGATCGATCTGCGCACGATCTATCCGATGGATCTCGATGCAATCGAGACGAGTGTCAAGAAGACTGGGCGCTGCGTCGTGGTGCACGAAGCTCCACGCACAGGCGGCATGGGTGCAGAAGTCGCTGCGCAGATCATGGAGCGTTGCTTCTTGTATCTCGAAGCCCCCGTGCAGCGCGTCACTGGATTCGACACAATCATGCCCTACTACAAGTTGGAATTGAACTACATGCCAGATGCTGCGCGCATCTCTGGGGCGATCGACGCTGCGCTTTCTTTCTGATCGAACCACTTACCAACGAAGGCTTATCCTCCTCCCATGGCTGGACTCAAACAACCCGCAGACAAGAGTCACTTTCTCCTTCCCGATCTTGGCGAGGGGTTGGTCGAGGCTGAACTCATTCGATGGCTCGTGAAACCAGGCGAAGTTGTGAAAGAGTCGCAGCCCATGGCTGAGATGCAGACCGACAAGGCGCTCGTTGAGGTGCCGAGTCCGTGGGCTGGCACGATCACTGAACTCTGCGGAAAAGAAGGCGACATCATCAAGGTCGCTGCGGTCTTGGTGCGGTATGGCGGTACCGCTGCAGCGGCGAAGAGCGCGCCAGTTGCGGCTGCTGCTGCAACGAAGAGTGCGCCAAGTTGCGTTTCTGCGCAGGTTGCGAGCGCGACCGAAGATCAGGGCACCGTTGTCGGAAGCATGCAAGGCACACTGAATGTGAGCAGCCGATTCGCACGCCGCGAGAGCGAACATGAAGTGACGAAGGTCGCGGGCAAGGCGCTTGCGACTCCAGCAGTTCGGCGCATCGCACGCGAACTCTCGATTGACATCAACACCGTTGGTGGAACTGGACGAGGCGGCCGCGTCACCGCGACCGATGTTGCATCCTCTGCCAATGCGCCAAAGACGATCGGCACAGGCGCATTCGTCGCGCGCGCTGTACCAGCACCAGCAAATCTGCCTCCCGTTGATAAGGATGGCATCTCAAAGCGCATTCCGTTTCGTGGGATGCGGCGCAAGATCGCAGAGGCACTTGCGCGATCAGTGCAAACTGCCGTGCATTTCACCGCGATGGACGAAGCCGACGTCACCCAACTCGACGTCAAGCGCCGCGAGTATTCGCGCGTCATCGGCGAGAAGATGTCGATGCTTCCATTCGTGATGATCGCGGTCTGCCGCGCGCTGCGCACATTTCCATCACTCAACGCAAATGTCGATGATGCCGCCAATGAGATTCTCATCAAGGGAGTCATCAACCTGGGCGTTGCGGTCGACACCGATTCTGGGCTCATGGTGCCAGTGATTCGCGATGCCGATCGGTTGTCGGCTGTCGAGCTCGGCAAATCGATTCGCACTCTTGCAGCCAAGTGCAAAGATCGTTCGATCTCGCGCGAGGAGTCGCTCGGTGGCACCTTCACGATTTCGAACGTTGGATCGTATGGCGGCATGTTCGCAACGCCGATCATCAACTATCCCGAGGTTGCGATTCTTGCTGCAGGTCGCGCGCGCGAACGCGTGCTTGTGAAGGATGGCAAGTTCTACGCCGGTCTCGTTCTGCCCCTCTCGATTTCGTGCGACCACCGCGTCGTTGATGGCGCCGAAGCTGTTCGCTTTCTCAACGAAGTGATCCGCCTGCTCGAGAATCCGCACGAGTTCACGCAGTAATTTGCCCTCTGTGGCCGAGAGCATCACCGACATCAACGACTCGCGCTTGAGCGATTATCGCTTTCTACGCGAGCGCGATCTCTCAGGCGTGCGCCGCGAAGAAGGCGTGTTCATCGGCGAGACTCTGCCGATACTCGAATCGATGTTGGCAGTCGCTGGCCTCACGCGCAGCGTGCTGACATCCGACCGCCTCGCGCTGCGTGTGATTGCGGCCGTTGAGGCATCCCACACACCAACCGTGCCTGTGTTTGTCGTCGGCGATTCACTGATGCGCGAAACCGCCGGATTTGATCTGCACCGCGGAGTGCTTGCCATCGGGCTGCGCGCATCACTCGACAGTCGTTCGCCGCACGAGGCGCCGTTCGCAACCGCGCCCCTACTCATCGCACTCGATGGCGTCAGCAATATGGACAACGTCGGCGCGATCTTTCGCGGGGCTGCAGCGTTTGGAGTCGGCGGAGTGATTCTCTCACGCAACTCGCACGATCCTCTCTACCGCAAGGTTGTGCGCGTCTCGATGGGATACGCACTGCGCATCCCGTATGCATGGAGCGATGATCTTTGCGCGACGTTGACGCAACTGCGAGCGCAACGCAGCGACTTGCGTGTGCTTTCGGCGGTCTGCCACGGTGAAGCGCACGACATCGCGCAGTTCGATGGGCGCGCACCAAACGCGCCGCCAACACTGCTCGTTGTCGGCGGCGAGTACGACGGGATCACCCCCGCGGTTCGTGCGATTTCAACGGCATGTGTGCGCATTCCAATCGCATCAACCGTCGACTCATTGAACGCTGCGGTTGCAGCAAGCATCTGTTTGCATCGACTTTCGAATATCGCTTGAACTTCCAGCGAACTCGCGTCGTAATCATGCGACGAAGGAGGAATGGAAATGGGCGAAGGTCTGCGACAAGTAAATGGGATTGGAGGAGAACGAAGAGCACGCGCGACAATCGCTGCGATCACCCTCTTCGCGAGTCTTGCGGGGGCAACCACCAGCACATTTGGTGCTGACACTAAAGCAAGCGCGAACACGATCGCTGCTGACCTGAATCACGCGCGTTCGCTCTCACGCGCGTTTCGCGAAGTTGCGCGCCGCGCAAGTCCAAGCGTTGTTGCGATCACCACAGTTTCGGCGCGTGGACGCGGCGAAGGAACTGGCGTCATCCTCTCGAAAGATGGCATGATCGTCACCAACCATCACGTCGTCGCTGGCGGTGACGAGATCTCGGTGCAACTCGCCGACGGACGTGAACTGCGCGCGGTGCGGGTTGGCGCTGATCGCGAGACGGATCTCGCAGTGATTCGCGTCAACGCCACCGATTTGGCCGCGGCAACATTCGGCGACTCAAACGACATTCACACTGGCGACTGGGTGCTCGCCATCGGCAGTCCATTCGGTCTCGAGCAGACCGTCACCGCCGGAATCATCAGCGCCAAAGGCCGCGATGGCATGGGGCTCTCGACATTCGAGGAGTACATCCAGACAGACGCTGCGATCAATCCCGGAAATTCTGGCGGTCCACTGCTCGATCTCGATGGCAAGGTCATCGGAATCAACAGTGGAATCGCCTCTGCAAACGGCGGAAGCTCTGGAGTCGGATTCGCCATCCCAAGTCACGTCGTCACACGAGTTGTCGATGCACTCGCCAAGGGCAAAGTCGTGCAGCGTGGATGGCTTGGCGTTTCGATGCGCCCAATTCGTGGCGATGGTGATGGGGTCGTCATTGCAGCTGTCGGATCAGACACTCCCGCCCAACGCGCCGGATTGCAAAGCGGCGACATCGTCGTCTCGGTCGATGGTGATGCGGCGAAGAGTCCTGCGCAGTTCATGCGCGCAATTGCCAACCATGCTCCAAAGACTTCGATCGCGCTCGAAGTGATGCGTGATGGTCAACCGATCGCAACCACTGCAATGCTTGAGGCGAGGCCAGTGCGTTAGCGCAACAAATCTCCTTCGTGTTCCGCACGAAACGCGGACACGCCTGCGATGTGTAATCGTGGGTACCAAGCCACGGCGGAACGCCCTCCGCCGTGGCATTTTTTTTGGTTTCGCATCTATGCTTGGCTTTCTCGTTCGCCATGTCACTCAGCCGTTCATTTGACGTCACATTTCAGCACCGCGTGCATTTCACGCGCGACGCATTCGACCCAAACAACAGCGTCGTCGCCGATGTGCTCGCGCAGAGTGCCGAACGACGTCTGATCGTTTTCATCGACGATGGAGTTCACGCTGCACATCCCGAGCTCGGGGATCGCCTCGCGAGTTACCTCGGTGCGCGCGCACGGGCTGGAGATGCTCTGCCCGACCTTCGAATGGTTGAGATCGTTCCAGGCGGCGAGAATGCGAAGAACTCGATCGGCGTCTACGAGCAAGTGTTGACTGCGACCGATCGCCACGGCATTGACCGCAAGAGTTTCGTGCTCGCAATCGGCGGCGGCGCGATGCTTGACGCCGTTGGATTCGGCGCGACCCTCGCGCATCGTGGTGTTCGCCTCGTACGCATGCCAACCACCACGCTCGCGATGGACGACGCCGCGATGGGTGTCAAAAACGGCATCAATCAATTCGGCAAGAAGAACTTTGTTGGAACATTTTCGGTTCCATGGGCTGTCATCGCAGATGAACTCTTCTTGCCATCGCTGACCGACCAACACTTTCTCAGTGGCTTCAGTGAAGCCGTCAAGATTGCCTGCGTGAAAGATGCGGCGCTCTTCGATCAAATCGAGCGCAGTGTGACAGGCATTCGCGCGCGCGATCTCGCTGTCGCGATGCCGATCATCGCTCGCAGTGCGGCATTGCATTTGGATCACATCACACAGGGTGGCGATCCATTTGAACTGCGCCAAGCGCGCCCCCTTGACTTTGGACATTGGGCCGCGCACAAACTTGAGTCGATGAGTGGATCGACGCTTCCGCACGGTGAAGCAGTCTCGATCGGCATCGCACTGGACTGCGAGTATGCGGTTCGCACGGGAGTGCTCGATGCTGCGGTCGCCGCTCGCATTCGAGCGTGCTTGCGGTCGCTCGCCCTTCCGACGTGGCATCCTCTGCTCGCCCAGACAGATCAGCTTGCGCGCGGGCTCGAAGAGTTTCGAGAGCATCTTGGTGGACAACTCACCGTCACGCTCTTACGGTCGATCGGCACGGCGACTGAGGTGCATGCGATGGACCACGCGATCGTCGCGGCATCAGCGCGCGCCCTCGAGCCGCGCCCCTCGCCATAGGATGCGCTGGCATGTCGACCCCGCTCACTTCAAACCAAGTCGTTGATCGGTACTTTCTCGAGCACCGTGCAAAGGCGCTTGATATCGCAGCGTTTCTCGATCGTTTTGACCGCGCGGCAGCCGCCGAGGGTGTTGCGACTTCTGCGACGACGACTGATGTTCGCATTCGTGCGCTCGCTGCAGCCCTCGATTTGATTCGCGATGGAAAGCCAGAACGCGCACGACGCACGCTCGAACTCTGGAGTGATCACTCAGTCGATCCGATCGCTGCGGCTCACACCAAAGGCGCGATTGGTGCGGTTTCATTGAACGCGCCACGCACCTGAAAGATTTTCGCGATGTACATCGATCCACATGTTCACATGGTCTCGCGCACGACCGACGACTATCAGCGGATGGCACGCGCTGGATGTGTTGCAATCACAGAGCCCGCCTTCTGGGCTGGCTACGACCGCTCGAGCGCACAGGGATTCGTTGATTACTTCGGCCAACTCACTGACACTGAACCCAAGCGCGCGGCGCAGTTCGGAATCGCGCACCACACATGGCTCTGCATCAATCCCAAAGAGAGCGAAGACATCGGCTTCGCTCGCGAAGTGCTTGCTGAGATTCCGAGGTTTCTCGATCGCCCCAACGTGCTTGGCATCGGCGAGATCGGACTCAACAAGAACTCGCGCAACGAACTTGTTGTGCTCGAAGAACACATCGCTCTCGCCAAGAGTCGTGGACTCTTGATTCTCGTGCATACCCCCCACCTCGAAGACAAGATGAAGGGCACACGCATCATCATGGATGCGATCGAGTCGCAGGGTGTTGACCCTGGGCGCGTGCTCATCGATCACGTTGAAGAACACACCGTTCGCATGGTTCTCGACCGTGGATTCTGGGCGGGAATGACGCTGTATCCAGACACCAAGTGCACTCCGCAGCGTGCGGCCGACATCTTTGAAGTGCACGGAACAGACCGGCTCTGGATCAACTCTGCGGCCGATTGGGGAATCAGCGATCCACTTGCTGTTCCAAAGTGCCGTGAAGAAATGCGCCGGCGCGGCCACCTCGAGGCGACGATCAAGAAGGTGAGCTTTGAGAATCCAAAACAGTTTCTTTCGCAGTCGGCAAACTTTCGAGTGCGCTGAATGCATGCTCTCGATTGCAGACAAGGACTCTGAACCATGAACATTCTCATCCTCGGCGGAACCGGATTTCTTGGACCCCATCTCGTTGAACAAGCGATCGCCAAGGGCTGGCAGATCACGCTCTTCAATCGCGGCAAGACTGCACCGACGCTCTTTGCTGGCGAGAAGTACAAGTCGATCGTTCAGTTGCGCGGCGACCGCGATCCAAACAAGGGCGATGGGCTTGCGGCCCTCGAGGCGGCGATCAAAGGCGGTGCGAAGTGGGATGCCGTCATCGACAACTCTTCATATTTTCCGCGCATCACAACTGCGTCGGCGAAGTTGCTCGCTCCCGCCACTCGCTTTTACCAGCTCGTCTCAACGATCTCGGTGTGGTCAGACATGTCGATCGCGCCAGATGAATCAACGCCCGTCAGCACGATCGAAGATCCAACGACTGAGAAACTCACTGGCGCAACGTACGGTCCGCTCAAGGCGCTCTGCGAACAAGCGGCGCATGCGGTGTTGCCCGATGCAACGTGCATCGTTCGCCCTGGGCTGATCGTCGGCCCTGGCGACGACTCGAATCGTTTTACCTACTGGCCTGTGCGAATTGCGCGGGGCGGAAGCGTGCTCGCTCCGCGAACTGCCAAACCAGACACCGCGCGCGTGCAGTTCATCGATGTGCGCGATCTCGCCGCATTCATGCTGAAGCTGATCGAAGATTCGCACACCGGCACCTACATCGCCAACGGTCCGCAGGGTCCTCTTTATATGGAAGAGATGCTCGCGGGAATCAAGTGTGCGGTGAGCGACCCAGTCGAATTTGTGTGGATCGACGAAGCGTGGCTGCTCGAGCACGAGGTTGGTCCCTGGATGGGACTGCCACTGTGGATTCCGGTCGGCGTAGATTCGTTCGGAGCCGGAAGAGCCAATTGCGAAAAGGCGTTCGCGCACGGACTCACCTGCCGTCCACTCGCCCAGACTGCACGCGACACGATCGCAGACTTTGAAGCGACCAAGAGTGAGCGACCCGCAGATTTCGCGTGGGGAGTCGGTCGCACGCCTGGAATCACCGCCGCGCGCGAAGCAGAATTGATCGAGCTCTGGCGAAAGCGCGCGGTCGCGCAGCCTGCGCCTAGTTGATCCCCTTCTTTCGGGCGATGAATCGCATGCCGAGCACGACGCCTACCGCACCAACGATCGGCATCGCTACTGATAACCACAATGGCTGACGGCTGTACTTGCTTGAGTTGCCCCAATCGGCGAATGTCATCACCGCTGGGCGTGCCGGCGGATCTTTCATCACTGACTGCCCAACGGTCGCAGCCGCCGCGACGATTCCTAGGGCAATGATGATCGAGGCGAGTAGGCGGCCGCCGCGCTTCGATCCACCCCACCAAGTTGCGACGATGCCGCCGAGAAATGCTGCGATCGCTCCGAGCACAAGCGCGAGCCCGTTCCACAAGTCGGACGACTGCCACGTGTCGCCGACAAAGACACGGTCGGCGCCGAGCATCATCGCCGCAACGGTCATGCCAACCATCACAGTCAGCGCAACTGTCAGATAACCAAGCACGGCTCCAAAGAGTGGTCGAAAGATTTTCATGAATTCACTTTACATTCGAACGCGCAGTTCTACGCTCGCGCTTCCGACGCAACATGGATGTTGCGTCACGCTCTCACAACTGCAAGGACGCTCCCATGTCTGAGACACTCATCAATCGCATTCCCCCGCTCGTCAAAAACTTTGGCTTCGGCATGTTCTGCCTCGGCGCCACACTCGCACTCGGTGTGACGGTTGGATCACAATCACTCGGCAAGGCGATCGCCAGCATCAACAAGCACGCTGCACCGATCCATGTCAAGGGACTCTCTGAGGTCGCCGTGAAATCCGATCGCGCACATTGGAATGCGCGGGTGACTGCGCGCGCCGACACGCTCGCGAACGCCTACCCAATCATCGAGGCCCATTCGGCGCAAGTTCGAGACTTCATCATCTCGCAGGGATTCACCCTCAATGAAATCACACTGCGCGAAGTGAACTCTTCATTCCGCTATGTCCTCGCCGCGAATGGCACCGCCACAAACACGATCGAGTCGTGCGTGCTGACTCAGTCGATCAGCGTGCGCTCGCCACGCGTCGATGCTGTGCGCACGCTTGCGTTCAATGTCACAGCACTCATCAAGGACGGAATCGAAGTTGACTCGGGGTCGCCCGAATACTCGGTCAGCGGACTCGAGGCACTCAAGATGACGCTGCTCGAGAAGGCAACACAGAATGGATATGAGCGCGCGACACTTCTCGCGCGCGGCTCGAAGGCGAGTGTTGGCGGACTCATCAGCGCATCGCAGGGTGTCTTTCAGATCGTGCCGCTGGGCTCGACAGAAGTCAGCGATTGGGGGATGAACGACACGACTTCGATCGACAAGACCGTCAAGGCAGTCGTCAGCCTTTCGTATGCGATCGACTCGTAGGTTCTTCAGTCAATCTGATTGCGCCAATGCGGCGACCAGCGATTGTTGGCCGCCGCGTTTCATTTTTGCGCACGCTTGCGCTGTGGGACCGCGCCGTGAATGCGAGAGACAAAGAGGGCATCCTTCGAGCATAATGCGTGCATGAGTGCACCGATCATTGGAGTGACTGCGAATCTCGTGCGCGACGAGAAGGGTCGCCCGCGCCACGAGGTCAAACACACCTACATCTCAGCGGTTCTGCGCGCGGGTGGCACGCCGATCATCCTGCCAGCGATTGCGTCCCTTCGTGCTGCGATGTTGAACCTTGTGGATGGCGTCATCATGACGGGCGGCGACGACATCGACACGCGTCCGATGGGAATCGCTCTGCATGAGCACGCGCAGATCATGGAGAGTGATCGTCAACTTGCCGAGTTCGCATTGCTCGATGCACTCGCGACTCAGCCCCAAGTGCCTGTGCTTGGAATCTGCTTGGGTATGCAGTTGATGGGAGTGCATGCGGGATGCACGCTGATTCAACATATGCATGACCTCAAGCCTGATGCCGACCGCCACCGGTTCGACAATGTGCACGCTGTTGAGAGTGTCATCGGCAATGGAGATGTTGCGAGTTGGCACCATCAGGCGCTCGCAGATGCGGGCACCTTCGAAGCAATCGGATGGAGCGACGACGGAATTCTTGAGGCGATTCGCGATAGCCGCAAACCCTTTTATCTCGGAGTGCAGTGGCATCCTGAACGCACAAGCGACGCAACGATGGGCGATGGTGTCATCGCGCAATTCATCGCAGCAGCGCGCCACCACAAACGATCAGCAGTGCGCGCATGACTTCGAGTCTGACCTCTGCCATCCACCAGCCTGCTGTCGTCGGCTACTGCACGAATGTGCACGCCGGAAGCACGCTCGCTAACACACTCGCAGCGCTCGACCGCCACACGACTGCGGTGCGCGCACTCGTACAGCCCGTGGGACTCATGCCCATTGGGCTCTGGCTCAGCGCCAACGCCGCGCGCGAGATTCACGAAGATGCTGACGGCACTGCGCGACTTCGCGACTGGCTCTTCAACCGCGGACTCGTCGTCTTCACAATGAACGGCTTTCCATATGGCGACTTTCACGCGGGACGATCTAAGAAAGCCGTCTACGAACCGCACTGGGCCGATGTGCGGCGCGCGCTCTACACCATGAGCCTCGCAGACATACTTGCTGATCTCTTGCCCGATGCGTCGATCGCTCCAGACATCGCGGGCGAAGGATCGATCTCGACGCTTCCACTGGGATGGCGATCGACATTCACGCAAGAGGGATGCGGTGCAAGCGTCGGACTCGCCTCGGCGCAACTCGAGCAAGTTGCGAGGCACCTCAAGCGTCTTGAAGAATCGCGCGGCGTTTGCATTCATCTCGATCTCGAACCAGAACCTGGTTGCGCCATCGACCGCGCGAAAGATGTCGTCGACTTTTTTGAACAGTGCGTGCGGCCAAGTGCAGATCTCGCTGATCCTCGGCGATACCTGCGCGTCTGCCATGACATCTGTCACTCGGCGGTGATGTTTGAGCCACAAGCCGAAGCGCTCGAGACCTATCGTCGCGCGGGCGTGCGTGTGGGCAAGGTGCAAGTGTCGAGTGCGATCACCTGCGATGGATCTGAGCGAGGCTTTCGTGCGCTGCGCAATTTCGACGAACCGAAGTATCTGCACCAAACGTGCGTGCTTGATGGCAAGGGCGAGGTGCACTTCTACGAAGATCTCGAGCGCGCATTCGAAGAAGCGCCCGTTGGCATCTGGCGCACGCACTTTCATGTGCCAGTCGACCGTGATGCGCTCGGCGCGCTTGGCACCACGCGTAGCGAGATTTCTGCATGTTTCGCGGCCATTCAGCCAGCGGATGGCATCCGCCACTTCGAAGTCGAAACGTATGCGTGGAACGTCTTGCCCGTCGACCACCGTCGCGACTCACTCGCACAGGGCATCGCAGACGAAATCCTTTGGACGAAAGCACAGTTGGCCACGAGCGGAATCCGATAAATGACACGCATGAGCTCTCAACGAACGCACTCTCCCCTTTCTGACTGGCTCTCGCTCACGCGTATCTCGAATCTGCCGACCATCGTCAGCGACTCGCTTGTCGGCGTCGCGATGGCATTCGCATTGCAATGGATTCCCGACGCGAGCAGCATCGAACATGCGATCACTACCACCATCGCGATGTGTGCGTTCTACCTCGCAGGCATGGTGCTCAATGGAATCGTCGACAAAGAGGTCGATGCGCGTGAACGGCCGACCCGTCCCATTGCATCTGGACGAATCGCACTGCCGTGGGCATGGACTGCATTCATCGTGTTGATGTTGCTTGGCACCACGTTGCGACCGAGTTGGTATGCAACGCCAGGTCCGGTTGCTGCTGCGGCACTCATCGGCGTCTGGTTGCTCGCGCGAGCACGCACGATGCGTTCGCACACGCTTGACCGACTCGGCAAGGCATGGTGTGTGGTTGCGGTCATTGGGGCCGCCTGGTGGGCGATCGACATGATGGTGCGCGATCCATTTGATCTTTCAGATCTGAAAGAGAACACACAGACGGCGATTCGAACGGGAGCGCTCGCGCTCAACCTTCCAGTGTTGGTCATCGCGTTCTCGCTCGTTGCGTACAACGTGCTTCACAAGCGCACCGCATGGGCGATTGCATTTCTGGCGCTCTGCCGCGCATGCGTGCCGATCGCGGTTGCGGCAGCGATCTTGGTGCCAGCCGGATTCATCAATCGGCTCTATGCACTGAACTCTGTCTCGAGTCCGCAACTCATGGTTGCCCTCGTGGTGGTCGCAACATTTCCTACTGCGATCGCCATTCACACGATCCTGCTTTCGATCGTCGCACGGCGCGAAATGTCGAGCGATGGTGCGACCACCTACCGCTGCGCGAAGTGCGGATATCTGCTCGCGACCAGTGCGCCGCGCGTCTGTGCCGAATGTGGATGCGACCTTCTCACGACTCCACCGCTTGGTGATCGCGCACTTGCGTCACCGACGCGGTGGGCGCTTCCTCTTCTCGCAGGAATTGCTCTGCTTCCGCTGCTTGTGATCGCGGTTCCGAAAGCTTTGCGCTCGGACTACGGAATCGCTGGCGTTGAACCACTTGGTGTGCTTGAGCTCGCCATCGTCAATTACCCGCTCTTTCTCGTGTTTGCCGTGTGGTTTGTGATTGCCGCAACGCTTGCACTTCGCGCAGCGATCTCGCATCCTTCGCGCCGCCCTGCTGGCGTTGCCGCGCTCATCGCATCGATCGCGCTGCTCGGCGCATGCTCGGCCTCTCTGTTGCTCTCGCCGATCATCGCCCTCTCATGCGTCGCGCTCTGGTTCGTCACTCGGTGGATGCAGCGGCGCATCGCAGGTAGCTGACCACACGCTGCACGTGCTGCGTCAGAACATCAACTGCAACTGCGCACGCACCAGCACTTGGCCATGTGCGTCGAACGCACCGGATGCGTTTGTTCCATCGCGCTGAAAATTCCCTGCTGGATCGGCGAATGCCCCGACACCAGTGAATGCGTAACTCACATCGGTTGTGATGCGGATTCGCTGTCGCTCGATGTACCAATTCACTCCCACACTCACGGCATTGAACACGCTGTAACCGTTGTTGCTCGGCATCGCGGCGACAACGGGCGCCTCGCCATTTGGCATCGTGTCTGCATTGCCATATTCGAATCGCCCAACAAGTTCGACCGTGTCGCTGACGAAGAGTCCCCCTTGCACGACCGCTGCGTACTGATTGGCAGCGGCCAGTCCCACCTGATCGGGATCGACTTGGCGAAATGCAAACCACGTGCAGAGCGACGCGCCGTTGAATTGCAGTGACAGATCGGCGGTCGCACCAACAACAAATGGAGTCAACGCGCCGTACATCGCAGGCACACCATGCGAGTTGTCGCGCTTCATCACTTGGCCTGCGACCCCAGCAAGTGCCGCGAACTCGCCGCCTCGCCATCCTGTGAATTCGGTCAGTTGCTCCCAAGCCCCTGCGAGTCGCCACTCTGCGCGACCGAGGAACGCATACTGCGCAATTCGTGGCGAGTTCCACGAGATGTCGCGCAGGCCTCCGCTTTCGTAGTAGTTGCTCGTGACTTCGAATGCGTTTGCGATCGTCGCTTGCACGCGCAAAGATTCGCCCTGCCAAGTCGCCTGCGCGCCGAGCGTTCGTCCAGGCAAGAAGAAGACTGCGGTCGATGATCGATCTGCAAAGGCGCTCGCGGTCACTGCAACATTGAACTCTCGAAGGTACGAGGGTTTGAACTGCCCCACCCGCACTGACAGTTCGTCTGAAAATCGTTTCTCGACCCAAAGATCTGTCGACGACCAACTCGTCTCGCCGCTGGTTGATTGAAACTCGACCTTGAACTGCCAAGACGGATCGAGCACATGACCATCAATGCTCAGTCTGCTGCGCCTGTTCTGAAATCCCCATTCGCTGTTCGTCGAATTGGGCACTCCGGTCACTTCATTGCGGTGGTCGTAATTGAATCGCTGCTGGGTAAAACCGCGCGCAAACAGTCGAAAGTTGCCATCGGCACTGCCCACCCAGAGATTGCGGTTGAACCCGCAGGTTGCTCCGTCGCCTTGCAGCAGTGTTCGCTGGCCAGCATCCGCAAGCACATCGCCAACAAGTTGTTTGATCTCGGCCGATCGCGCATCGGTCAGCCACTGTTGCGTCTCGTCGCAGCGTGCGCGCAGATCGTTCAACTCTGCCCGCAATTCACTCAACGCCGCCGCGAGTTCAGTATCGCTTTGCGGTAGTGCGAACGTTGCACTCTGGGCCCACAACTCGCAAATCGCCGCAGCAGTCACTAGCCGAGTGGATCGCATGGGCAGACCCTACATTATTCTCTCGCCGTGGCTCATCGCACCGCTGTTCTCAATATTGTTGGATTGACTCCGAGCCTGCTCAATGAGGCGACTCCAACACTTGTCGAGTTTGCGCGCAGGTGTGGCGGCATTCGATCGCTGATCCCAGATCTGCCGGCGGTCACCTGCACGGTGCAGTCGAGCATCTTGACTGGCACGAAGCCTGCGCAACATGGCATCGTCGGCAATGGATGGTTCGACCGTACTCAGAACGAAGTGCAGTTCTGGAAGCAATCGAGTGCACTCGTTGGTGGTGATCGCATTTGGGATCTTGCGCGCAAGCGTGATCCTTCGGTGACAACCGCCAATCTCTTCTGGTGGAATGCGATGTACTCGACCGCCGACATCACAGTCACACCGCGGCCGATCTACTGCGCCGATGGCCGCAAATTGCCCGATGTCTGGACGAATCCTTCGCAGTGGCGCGACGAACTTCGCAGTGAGATCGGTGACTTTCCGCTCTTTCACTTCTGGGGACCCGCCGCCGATATTCGGTCAACTGATTGGATCGCCCGCGCAACGATGATGACTGTGGCGAGATTTGATCCCACACTCACGCTCGTCTATCTGCCGCACTTGGATTACGCACTGCAGAAGTATGGGCCGAGCGATCCGCGCATTCGGCGCGAATTGCGCGAGATCGATCGAGTCTTCGCTGCCCTCCTAAAGTTTTTCGACAACCGCGGCATTCGGGTGAGCGTGGTCAGCGAGTACGGCATCTCTCCTGTGACAGGCGCTGTGCATCTCAACCGCGTCCTGCGCGATGCGGGATTTCTGAATCTGCGCAATGAACTCGGCGCCGAGATGCTCGATGCTGGCGCCTCGCGCGCATTTGCTGTCTGTGATCATCAAGTTGCGCACATCTATGTTGCCCACGAGCGCGACCGCGGCGAAGTTCAACGCATTCTTCAAGCAACCACTGGGGTCGAGATGGTGCTCGACGCGCACGGCAAGCAGGCTGCAGGGCTTGATCACCCGCGCGCAGGCGATCTTGTTGCGATCAGCACAGCAGATCGCTGGTTCGCCTATCCGTGGTGGCATGATGATGCGCGCGCGCCAGATTTTGCGCGCACAGTCGATATCCACCGCAAGCCCGGATACGACCCATGCGAGTTGTTTCTCGACCCTGCGAGACCATTCGTGAAGGGACGCCTTGCGTGCAAGTTGCTCATGCGCAAGCTCGGCATGCGGGCGCTGCTCGATGTGATTCCACTCGATGCTTCACTTGTGCGTGGATCACATGGCCGCGTCGAGAAAGCGCATGCACACCGTCCACTCTTGATGGTCGACGACGCGGATTGCGATGACCTCGAGATTCACTCCTCGCAAGTGTTGCCGTTTCTCATGCGTCAGATCTTTGGGCGGGATGGCTGAACCATGCCAACCCATCGCTTGTTCATCGACGCAATTCAATCGCGTTGAGACTGAACGATGACCCTGTCAGTGGCGATGATTTTTCGAAACGCATCGCTTGTCTGCGCCCAGTCGACAACATCGACTTTGTAGGGAAGGTTCGAAAGTGAGAACGCCTCAATCAGACGCCCCATAGTCGCGAGACTCAGCGGAGTCTTCGTCATGATGGCGAGGTCGAGGTCGGAGTATTCCTTCTGCGCACCTGTCACACGCGACCCGAATGCGCACACTTCGATGTTCGGCACATGATGCCGAAGAATCTCGCAAACGATTGAGAGGTGTGCCGGGCTCACTGCGAGCACGCACTCAGCCATTGCGGGATTCCAACTCTTTCAGCAGCGCTGTCGCGTCAGCGAGGAAGGCAAGCGTGCCGTCATAGACCGCCTGTGCACGGTTGTGATCGTAGGTGTGCGCGGTGGTATTGCGCATTCTTCGGTACTCGAACCACGCCTCAACTTTGCTGATCAGCCCCTTCTCAGAAGCAGTTCGAAGTAGATCGCGAAAGTTTTCTTGATCGACTTCGGTGGGACTCGCAGCATCCAGTTCAAGTCGACGCCGAAGCATCTTGATGCTGATTTCGTAGACGAACTCAAAACTCTGAATCACCCCAGCGATCAGCGTGTGCTGAACCGCTTGGGACTGGGCGTGAAACCACTCGTCGTCTTGAACGACCGCAATCCCTTCGCTGAGCGATGTGAGCGCCGACCTCATCGCCGAATGATCGAGTTGAGTGGACATCGTGCGCCCAACGATATCCGAGGCAGACCCCATCGGGCTGTCCACAGGTGTGACTGCGAGGGATCGACCCAACAGAAACCAGGCCGCCTCACGCAATCTTTGCTTGAACCATCTGCAACAGCGCGACTGCATCGGGCGAGTTGCGATCACCGCAGTCGATCATGATGAATCGATCCTCGCCGATCAACGCGCCAGCACGCGCGCGCGCATCCGCTTGCGGGGCCCCCATGCTCAGGATGACGATGAACCCTTGATCGAGCAGGATGCTCGCCATCTCGCTTGCACGCCGCAGATTTTCGCTTCGCGCTTCGTCGGTGAATGCGAGATCGCGGCTCAGCCCCGCGCGAATCATCTGCCCATCGATCGCGATGACCGCGTGTCCACGTTCCCAGAGACCACGTTCGAGCTCGAACGCGCGCGCGGTCTTGCCAGTGCCCGACGGGCCATACAAGAGAATCGCCAGCGGCTTCTGCTTCCAACGGGCCGCCCGTTCTGCCGCGCTCACAAGACTCTGCCCAACTGGCGGATGAATCGTCGGTGCTGCTTCGGTTTCCCAATGCGCGCGCGTCGCATGGGCGTCGCCGCCATCACCAGTGCGGATCATTCCAGCCGCGCTTGTGGCGTTGGACATTCGATCGATCAAAATCAGACTGCCGGTGCCGTGAATGCGGCGATAGGGATCGAACGCGATTGGCACGTCGGTTTCGATCTCGACTCGACCAATGTCGTTGAGCGTGAGCGAGTCAGTCTCTTGCACCTCGAGCGTGTCGACATCTACGCGGTGCCGCACACGCGTGATGCGTGCAGGAGTCGTTCGCGTTGCACACTTCAGCAGATACGACTTGCCGGCGGTGAGTGGCGTCTCGTCCATCCATACAAGGTCGCACTCAAACTTCTGAGCGACGAGCGCTTCGCTTGATTCACCGAAACACGACACGACATCGCCGCGGCTGCAATCGACTTCGTCTTCAAATGTGATGACCACACTTTGCGGCGCCGACGCGAGCGTGAGGTCGCCGCCATCCTCGGGTGATCTTGCAATGCGCCGCACACGCGTCTCACGACCTGACGGCAAGATGCGCACGCGGTCACCCGCCTTCACGCTGCCCGATGCGATCGTTCCAGCGAAACCGCGAAAGTCGAGCGTTGGCCGAATCACATATTGCACGGGCATACGAAATGCGGCGTCAGGTGATGGGCGATCAACGCGCACCGACTCGAGCAGTTCGAGCACAGGCGCGCCGCTGTACCACTGTGTGTTCGTCCCGCGCGCGACAATGTTCTCGCCGGTGAGTGCACTCACTGGCACCGCAATGGGATCGGCAATCCCGACCTTGCTGCAGTACTCGAAAAACTCGCCTTCAATCTCTCGAAATCGCTCTTCGCCCCACCCAACGAGATCCATCTTGTTCACGGCCGCCACAACATGCCGGATGCCAAGCAGACTTGCGATGAATGCATGCCGACGCGTTTGCGTTGTCACACCACTGCGCACATCAATCAGTGTGATTGCCAATTGACAGTGGCTCGCGCCCGTCGCCATGTTGCGTGTGTATTGCTCGTGCCCCGGACAATCAGCGATGATGAAACTGCGCCGCGCTGTCGCGAAGTATCGCCACGCGACATCGATCGTGATGCCCTGCTCGCGTTCGGCCTTCAGCCCATCCACAACCAATGCGAGATCAAGCGCACCACCCTGTGTTCCATGCACCTTGCTCTCAGCCTCGATCGCCTTCAGATGATCGTCGTACAAGCGACCCGTATCGTGAAGCAGGCGACCGATAAGCGTGCTCTTGCCATCGTCGACCGAACCGCAAGTCAGAAATCGCAACAGCTCATTGCGCTCGTAGCGATTGAGGTACTCGGGCACCGACTCACCTGCAGTGAACGCGAGGCTCATCAGAAGTACCCCTCGCGCTTCTTCTCTTCCATGCTTCCAGATTGATCGTGGTCGATGAGTCGCCCCTGCCGCTCACTCGTGCGCGCAACGAGCATCTCTTCGATCACCTTTTCGAGCGTGTCCGCATCACTCTCGATCGCTCCACTCAGTGGATAACAGCCGAGCGTGCGAAAGCGCACACGCTTGTGCACGATCTTCTCGTTCGCGCGCAGCGGCATTCGATCGTCATCGCACATGATCAACATTCCATCGCGCTCAACCACGGGGCGCTCTTTGGCGAAGTACAGCGGCACCACTGGCAACTTCTGTCGGTGGATGTAGAGCCACACATCGAGTTCAGTCCAATTCGAAAGTGGAAAGACGCGGATGCTCTCACCTTCATTGACGCGCGTGTTGAAGATGCTCCAGAGCTCGGGGCGCTGGTTCTTGGGATCCCACCGATGGTTGCGATCACGAAAACTAAAGATGCGCTCTTTCGCCCGGCTTTTCTCTTCGTCGCGTCGTGCTCCGCCGATCGCGGCATCAAACCTTCCTGCTTCAAGCGCCTGACGCAATCCCTGCGTCTTCATCACATCTGTATGCACCTTGCTGCCGTGCGTGATTGGCGAGACCCCCGCGCGAAGCCCCTCTTCGTTGATGTGCACGCGCAGATCGATGTCGAGCCGTTTCGCCGTCGCATCGCGAAAGGCGATCATCTCGCGAAACTTCCACGTCGTATCGACATGCAACATCGGAAACGGCGGCTTCGCTGGCCAAAATGCCTTCAGCGCCAAGTGCAACAGCACCGTTGAATCTTTCCCGATCGAGTACATCAACACTGGTCGCTCAAACCCAGCCGCAGTCTCTCTGAGAATGTGGATTGCTTCAGCTTCGAGTTCGTCGAGGTGCGTCAGTTGCATCGTTGGGCTCGCGCACCAAGCGTAGCGGTTGCGTTACTCTTTGGTGAGATGGATCCGCTGCTCTGGCACCCGTGGTTTGTGGCATGTGTGATCGTCGCTGCCGTTGTATTGATGATTCGTGGACGCTCGCCCGACTTCTGCATGCTCGGCGCGGTGATTGTGCTTGTGGTTGCTAGAGTCATCGACGCAGCGACCGCTGTGCGGGGATTCGGCAACGAAGGTGTTCTGAGTGTGGCCGCGCTCTTCATCGTTGCTGCGGGACTGCAGAACACAGGCACAATCGCGTGGGTTTCGGCTCGCATCTTTCGGCACGGCTCGACCATTCGCGCAACGCTCGCGCGCACATGTTTTTCACTTGCCGGCATCAGTGCGTTTCTCAACAACACTCCCCTCGTTGCCATTCTCACTCCAGCGGCGATCAACTTTGCGAAGCGCGAGCGATTCTCGCCGTCCAAGTTGCTCATGCCGCTCTGCTTCGCCACCACGCTCGGCGGAACACTCACACTCATCGGCACCAGCACCAACCTCGTCGTCGCGGGGCTCGTCGAGGCATCGATGGGAGCCGCACATCCGACCCTTCACCCGCTGTCGTTCTTCGAAGTCACATGGGTCGGCGCTCCGCTTGCGATCTTTGGCGTTGCATACCTCGTGCTCGCCGCGAACAAGCTCATTCCAGAACGCATTCCTGTCATCACTCCGCGATCCGACCCTCGTCAGTACACCGCGCGACTCACTGTTGCTCCGGGAGGCGTGATGGACGGGCGCACGATTGCAGCAGCAGGTCTGCGCAGACTCGAAGGACTCTTTCTCGTCGAGATCGACCGCGGCGGCGAAGCGATCGCCGCACCACCCCCCGAACAACTTCTTCGAGGCAATGATCAACTCATCTTCGCGGGCGATGTCGACAACATGGTTGCGCTCCGTTCGATGGCTGGGTTGCTTCCAGAGTCTGGCACGACGACCCCTGCGACGTCGCGCGGCCGCACGGTGGTTGAGGCGGTGGTATCCAATTCATTTCCCGGACTCGGTCAGACAATTCGTGCGTTCGGATTTCGATCGCACTACGACGCTGCGGTGATCGCAGTTGCGCGCAACGGCCAGCGCGTGCTCGGCCGCATCGGAGACATCGAACTCGAGGCCGGCGACACGGTGCTCATCGAAACGGGCGAGAGTTTTCTTCCCCGTAATCGAACGAGCCGTGACTTCTTCTTGATGAGCGAGTATGCCGCGCAAGATGTTCAACCCGCGCGTGCGCCGCTGGCGATTCTGATTCTTCTCGCGATGGTCGTTGTTGCGACCATCACCGGCAACATGCTCGCGCCAGCGCTCGCTGCGGCGATCGCGATGGTGGTCACTGGCTGTGTTCGTGTGAGCGATGCGCGCAACTCAATCGAGCTTTCTGTCTTGATCGTCATCGCCGCTGGACTTGGACTCTCAAGCGCCGTGACATCGAGCGGGCTTGGCGCCACACTGGGATCGTTCATCGTCAATCTCGCGACGGGATCGCCCATCGCGATGGTTGCGACGATCTACATCGCCACAGTGATTCTCACAAACTTCATCACGAATGCGGCCGCGGCCGCGGTGATCTTTCCGCTCGCCCTTGCAACTGCAGATCAAGCGCACTGCGATCCAATGCCTTTCATCATGGCGGTTCTCTTCGCTGCAAGCGCTGCGTTCGCGACTCCGCTGGGCTATCAAACCAACTTGATGATCTACGGCCCTGGTGGATACCGATTCAGCGATTTCTGTCGTTATGGATTACCTCTGCAACTCGTGGCTGCGCTCGTGACAATCGTTGGGCTCGCATTGCAATACGGCCTTTGGACAACAACACCAACACCATGACCGCACCAAAGCCAACAGACGGAGCGATTCCACACGCGCGACTCGATCTTGCGCAGCGCACGCGCGCGCTCGGCCGATGCGGTTGCACTGTGTGGCTGACAGGTCTTCCAGCGTCAGGCAAGAGCACGATCGCTCTTCTGATCGAGGCGCAACTTCTGCGCGACAAGCGGCCTGTGCTCATTCTCGATGGTGACACACTTCGCCATGGACTGAACGCCGGACTCGACTTCGCCGCGCAAGGTCGCGCCGAGGCTGTTCGTCGCGCTGGCGAAGCTGCGCTCTTGATCGCAGAGAGTGGCGCGGTTTCAATCGCAAGTCTTGTGAGCCCATATCGCGCGCACCGCGACCATGTGCGCGCACGCCATCAACAACTCGGCATTCCGTTCATCGAAGTCTTCGTC
This sequence comes from uncultured Singulisphaera sp., assembly GCA_964355975.1. Lineage (GTDB taxonomy): Bacteria > Planctomycetota > Phycisphaerae > Phycisphaerales > SM1A02 > F1-60-MAGs104. The sequence goes on along the minus strand of CAYHFW010000006.1, from coordinate 52,416 downwards.
GATGCGCCACTCGCAATTGCTGAGCAGCGCGATCCAAAGGGGCTCTACAAGAAGGCGCGCAGCGGCGAGATCGCGGCGTTCACTGGAGTGAGCGATCCTTATGAATCGCCACTGCATGCAGAACTGCATCTGCGCACCGATCAACTCTCGGCCGAAGAGTGCGCCGCACAGATCGTCGCTGCGCTGCCCTCCTAACATCGCACTATGCGTTGGTTCTGGATTCTCATACTCGCCGTGAGCATCGTTGCGATCGTCGTGCTCGTGCGACCACGCGAGAGCGAGAATGAAGGCGGCGATGACACTGGGGTGACTGCGCGCATCGAACGCACCGCCATCGCGCCACCAGTCGCAACGCCATCCAATCAACGTCTCGATATTGCTGGCAGTGGATCACCAGCCGATCCATATCGAGTGACATGGTCGCTCATGCAGAGCGCGCATGACGCCAGCGCACCCAATGGCGAGGTGCGCATTCCAAACGACCTCGCGATGATCGATGGCACAGTTGTCGAGATCAGTGGGTATCTCGCGCCGCCGGTGCAACAAGATGTCACGAGCGAGCTGCTCGTCATGCAGAAACGATGGGATGGCTGCTGCATCGGCATTCCGCCAACGCCATTCGACTGCATCGAAGTTCGCCTCGAGCGACCAGTCACGATGCGCGGACGGCATCTCATTCAGTACGGCACCATCCGTGGCACCCTGCGCATCGAACCGTTCACCGCTGGAAAATTCCTGCTGGGTCTCTACCGAATCGAACACGGCATCGTCGAAGGCCAAGTCGGCGAGTAGGCGCGAGAGGTTCTCGCGGCGGAATCTTCGTTTGCGCGAGTTGGGAAGTCGAGCCAACAACGGTGACCTCCGCAGGTCAACGACCCTGGACTCAAACATGCTGCGCCTCGCCTACGAAGACTCCGGCTCGGCTTGCAAACTCGCCAGGGCCGTCGCCCTGCGGAGGAATCACGCCTGCGAGTTAGCGGCGGAATCTTCGCTCGCGCGAGTTCCCGAGCCGAGCAAGTCTGCGCAGCTCGGCGAGGGCTGTTTGAGCGCCGAGTGAAGCATTCCGCCGCACTCACGCTGCCTTGGTGTCTTGCCATCACTCACTTGCGCACCCGCGGCGGAATCTTCGCTCGCGGCGAGTTCCCGAGTCGAGCAAGTCTGCGCAGCTCGGCGAGGGCTGTTTGAGCCCCGAGTGAAGATTCCGGCGCGCCCGCGCTGTCTTGGTGTCTTGGGTCTTGCTGTCCCGCGCTCACACTGTCTCGGCGTCTTGCTGTCCCGCGCTCACACTGTCTCGGCGTCTTGCTGTCCCGCGCTCACACTGACTGCAACGCGAACATCCATCCGCTGATGTACTTTCGCGCACAGAAACACAATGACCACGACTTCTCGATCACTCGCCCCGCGACCCCTCGATCAGAGCCCCACGAGCGACCTGGGCACTTACGAAATCGTCCGCCGGCTGCCAGTCACAACATGGTCGCTCCGCCCAACCTCCGCACTGCCATCGATCGCCCTCAACAACCAATCGGCGCGCGCGCTTCTCGCGCTCGGACAACTCTCTGGGTGGATCGCCGCAACACCATGGATCACCACGATCGCACACCGCCTTGGTGCGCGATACGCATTGCCGTCACCCCCGCCAGCGCCACGAGTTACAACCGCGTGGCTCGGCATCGCGAGCGACTCTCATGCGAGCATCGCGAGCGTTCCCCCTCCACCCGCTTGGTTGCCATCGATCTTGAGCGGATGGAAACACGCGACAACCCCCGACACGCTCGCGACAGACGCGCGCGCAGACTTTGCACTTCGAAGTGCATCGTGGACTCTCTGGCTCTTCGCAACAACACAACCCTTCGGTAGTGCGAGCGATGCGATCGCTGCCGCGCACGCTGCACGATTTCTCGCCGACGCAGCGGGACTGCCGCTACCCATCGTCGCGGGTGCCGCTTCTGATGCCACACAACAGAAGGCGCTGCAAAAACTTCTCGTCAACGCGCAGAGCGCTGAGTCGTTCATCCGCTGGCACGATGCGTGGCTTGCGCAGGTTGCGAGCGAGTGTGAAGCGCGACTGCAATCACTGCGGCGATTTGGCGAAGCGCGCGCACACATTCTTGAAGTTGCCAGCGAGATGCGCGCGCCGATTCATTGCGTCGCACTTGCGCATGCGCTCGCGACGAATCCGATCGTCACTGTTGCTGATGCTGCTGCGCACATGCAACTCACATTTCGCGCTGCGCAAGCAATCGTTGACAAGTTCGTCTCAGAAGAAGTATTGCGTGAGATCACTGGACGCCGGCGCGATCGTCGCTATCAGTGCGATGCGCTCAGCGACCAGATGCTTTTTGCGTAGCTGCCTGATCGTCCTCGATCACTTGCGCCGCGCCGCCGGCGGGCAGCGTTGCCGATGCGTCGGCCTGTGGCGAATCGTTCACTCCAGCGCGGTAGTAGCGCGCGACATATCGGTAGAGCAGTCCACCTGGTTGCACCGGCGCCCACGACGAGACGGGGCCCGTCGGCGAGAGACTCGCCTGCACGACGCCTGCCCCTGCTGCGCCGTCGCGTGAATCAAGCCCCCGCGACCATTGCACGCTCTCAGCACCGACGGCGCGCGCGGCATCGAGCGCTTCGGGAGTTCCGAATCCTGCCGCACTCACGAAGTTGGATGTCCCAATGAGTCCGCAATTCGCAGGCCTGCTCGTGACCACGCTCGGCGAGAGCGTCGAGGCGAACCGCTCGCCTTTGTAACTCGCAAGAAACTCGTTTGTGCATCCAGTCAGTGCGATTGCGAGTGCAAACACAACATAGAAAATTGGTTGAATTTGTCGCATCACACTGCGCACTCTACGCCACAATGGGCAGGTTCGATGCTGCAGATCGGTCCACTCACTCTCGACTCGCCACTCCTGCTTGCTCCAATTGCGGGGCACTGCGACCTTCCATTTCGCATTCTCTGCCGCGAACAAGGAGGCGTCGGCCTCGCGAGCACTGATCTCTTGAATTCGCGCGCGATTTTGAATGGGTCAGCGCGAACGCTTGAACTTGCTGCGACCAACGAATTCGACACACCCTGCGGAATGCAGCTCTACGGAAATGCGGACGATCCGCTTCCAGAGGCCGCGTGCTGGGCGATCGACCACGGAGCAAGACTCATCGACATCAATATGGGATGCCCCGTCGACAAAGTTGCCAAGAAACACGGCGGCTCGCTGCTACTGCGCGATTGCGCATCGACCCAGCGGCTCACGCAACGCATCGTCGATGCCGTGCAGAAACACAGCGCCGGTCGCGTCCCTGTCACTGCGAAGATGCGCCTCGGATGGGACCGCGAACATTTTGTCGCGCCACAACTCGCGCGCGATCTCGTCTCGATCGGTATCCAAGCCGTCACCGTGCACGGGCGGTGGACTGTGCAATTCTTTTCAGGCCAAGCAGATTGGGATCGCATCGGCGAGGTCGTCGCCGCGGTGCCGTCCATTCCAGTCATCGGAAATGGCGATGTGACTGAACCTCATCACGTCACCGACATGATGTCGAAGACTGGCTGCGCAGGCGTCATGATCGGTCGCGGTGCGCTGCGAACCCCATGGATCTTTCGCCAAGGGCTCGAACTCATCAGAATGGGATCGACCCCAGACCCTGCGCGCCTCTTCGCGCCGACACTCCTCTATAAGTGCCAGATGATCCGTCGGCACCTCGACCTGCTCAAGCAATACTCCCCGAGCGAAAGACACGCCCTGCACACGATGCGCTCGAGAATCGCGTGGTACAGCAAGACGATGGGTCCGATAAAACCGCTCAAAGAGGCGATCAGAACGGCGATTAGCCTGCAAGAGATGGTGGATGCGGTCGACCAGTGGATCGCCCGCGGCGAGTGCACAACCACGCCACTCGAGCCAAATGCAAATTATTGAGCGTTTCTTTTGCAATTCATGGTGGCCGTTGTAGTTTGACGATGTCGGTGCAAACTGGGAGGTTTGCTATCGACGGTGCGAGTGTTTTTCGCGCGCCGCTCGGAATGGGAAACGAGTTGGGAAACTCGAGAAGGAAAAGGGAATGAAAAATCAGTCACTCATCTTCGTTGCATCGTTGTCCATCGCTTTCACTGTTGTGACTGCTGACGCAGACATGATCGCGCCAGGCTTTGGATTCTCCGTGCAGTCCGGTGGATCAGCCGTGAGCGGAAGCGCCGGCACATACGGCACCACCACCAACGTCTCGCCAACCGAGTGGTTCTTTCAAGGATCCTGCTCTTCACTCTCTGGCACCTCGATGAGCTGGGCGTACTTGGTCGATCCAGATCCATTTATCACTGGCTCTCTCACGCTCACGAATGAGACTGGCGCCGACAAGTCGTACATCGTGAATTTCTCTCTCGATATCGCGCCATCGATGCCTATGAGCCTGCTTTCGGGTCAGGTCTCTGGATCTCTCACCGACAGCAATGGTTCGGGGGGGGCGATGCTCACCTCAACAGCTGGCGGCCCTGTCTACACAGCCCTCACCGACGGCTTGTTCGCTCAGTCGCTCATGAGTAACGCGAGCCACTCGGTGTCGAGCGTCTACGGAACGACGTCCTTCAGCGGCGGATCGTTCGGACAGCCAACAGCGATCGCGGGCCCCGCAATCAATAACACAATTGGTATTCGCTATGCGTTCACACTGAGCGCAGGCGATTCTGTTTCGTTCTCAAGCATCTTTGTTGCGAACGTGCCAGCACCTGGTGTGATGGCGCTCGGTTGCTTCGCTGGTGCGTTTACTCGTGGTGGTCGGCGCCGAACGCGCTGACAAACCCCGACTCTGTTGTTTGCGTAGGGAAATAGGTTGTTTGTTCGGATGGATGGATGGATCGTTGGAGGCAGTGACGTTCGCGGATTCTGAATCCGCTCGTTTGCGCCTCACATCGAAGGAAAAGGGTTGAACATGAAGGTAAACATCAAACACCTCGCTGTCATTTTCTCGAGCACGGCACTGTTGTTCACAAGCAGCTCGCTCGCTGGATTTACTTCAAGCGGCTGCACATATTCGGTGACTTCGTCTGCTGGTTCAGGATCATTGTGGAACAACACAACCGACCTTTCGCCAACTGCGTGGATGAACACCGGTGGATGGATGACTGCTGGCTCTTCAGCCTCGGTCACCTGGGCGAACAACGTGTGGGGCTGGAATTCGTCGGCGAGTGCTTGGTTCATGAACGCCAACATCGTCATCAAGAACAACACGAACTCAGCGCAAGATTTCGTCTTCACGGCCGCCATGAACGGCAGCGCAACTGGGCCATTCATTGCGAGTGGTTCGATCGGTGGACAGTTCGTCAATGGCTCAGATTCACTGGGACAGTTGACGAGCACGGGTCCACTCTGGAGCGCGCTGATCGATGGATCAACAGTCAACAGCCAACTTCCAGGTGCGTTTTTCTTGGCCGCCCCTTACCAAGTTGTCTCACTTGGCAATTTCAACTTCACGAACCTTGCAGTGAGCAACTCGATCGGCTCACAGGCTGCGATTCGCTTCGCACTTCGCCTCTCGGCGGGTGGCGAGGCGAGTTTCACAAGTGCGTTTTCGTTTCAGGTTCCCGGCCCAGCATCGCTCGCGATTCTGGCACTTGCCCCAGCGTTTGGCTCACGCCGTCGTCGCTGAGCGCGTCTTTGCCGCTGCCTGCTTGTTGTTGATAGAAGCGTGAAGGCGCGTCAGACGCGCAGTTCTTTTGACTGCGGTAGATCACCGAGCCCAGCAAGTCCAAAGACTTTCAGAAACTCACTCGTCGTTCCGTAGAGCATCGGACGACCAAGTTCTTCTGCGCGACCAACGATGCGCACAAGTCGGCGTTCCAACAATCCGCGCAAGACTTCTCCGCAGGCAACTCCGCGAATCGCCTCGATTTCTGCGCGTTGGATGGGCTGGCGATAAGCAACGACTGCGAGCGTTTCGATCGCAGGCTGCGTGAGCCGTGTCTGCTGTTTTTCGCCTCTCAGTCGCGCAACGACTGCCGCGAATGTCGCAAGCGTGAGCACTTGCCGTCCACCAGCGACCTGTTCGATCTTGAATGCGCACCCTGCTGCGAGATAGGCGGCATTGAGTTCAGCAACTGCGTCGCGAACCTGTGCAGCCGCTTTGTTCTTGCCTGCGAGCCCGAGCAAATCGAGAATTCGTCCATCTGACAAGGGACGGTCTGCTGCAAACAAGAGTGCTTCGATGCGGCGCGCGAGTGGCTGATCTGCGCAAGGAATCTCTTGAGCCTCGGTGGATGCCTTCGCTTGGGTGAGCTCAGCATCCGACCCTGAAATCGGTTGGTCGATCCCTTGAACTTCGGGCGATGGCGTGGCGGACATGATTAGCGTCGGCGCGATGCCGCGAGACGTGCGCGCGCGAGTGATTGTTCGTTCTCGATCGCTTCGCCCTCAGCGAGCGTGCGTGGCGTACTTCCTGTCGCGCTGATTTTCGCATCGGCGGCGTGCACTTGCTTCTGTGCACTCTCTGGATCGATCGTCGAGGCGAGCTCGGCAGAATCGGCGAGCAAGATGAGCGTGTTGTGATTCATCTGTGCGAATCCGCCACTGAGCACGTACTGCGTGCTGCCGGATGCGGTTTCGACGCGACAGACTCCCACGCCAAGTTTGGCAAGGAAGGGGGATGCGCCGCGCATCACACCTTGTTGTCCGTCGAACGATTGAAAGCTCGCGTACGTGACTTCGGTGTCAAGCACCGAGTCAGCGGGCGTCACGATTCTGCAGTGAAAAGTAGTCATGGCAAATGTCCAATCCCGATACTAACCGCCCTTCGGCACAGGTGCGCCGTGCAGCGCAAGATTGAAATTTCGATACCTGCTGTCGTTGGTGACCTCACGCACGAGCCATCCATCGAGCCAGGTCGGGAGAGAAACCACGTGATCTGCGCTGGGCAGTTCGACCTCTGCAAGCACAAGCGCGAAATCGAGAAACTGGTCTATTTCGAAGATCAAATCCCCCTCGCAAACGCGGTGGCGCAGTTTGCGCACCCGGCGCCCGACCGTCCGCGGCCACGCCGCATCGAACTCTTCACGGGTCATCGACGATTCGTGTTCTTGTCTGATCAGCCCCGTACCGCTCTTCATATTCAAGTGAAACGCGCTCGCCCCACTCGAAAGAACCGTGCGCCGCACCCTTCCCTCAGCAGTGCCATTCTCTGCGACGAGGTATCCCTGATCGAGTTGCCATCGTTCATGGTGCGCGGGGATGGGTGGCAGTCCGCGCAACAACCAAACGCGTTCGATCTCGAGCGCGTCTTTCACGCCACCGATTCCGCGAGCACACCCCACTGCGCGACGAAGTCTGCGAGTGCGAGTTTCTGGTTGACGTTCGCTCGAAGGTTTGCCTCAGTCGCGGCGATGAGCAGCGGAACTCTCGACCAATACTCGAGCGCGTGCGGATCGCGTGCGGCTGCATGCAGGCGCCGTCCAACTTCACTTGCGATCACTGCGAAGAGCAATCCGAGCGCCATGCGATTCGCCGCCTCTTTGCTCGCATTCTCGTTGCGTTTGCATGCGGCTTCGGCAACTTCTGATGCGAGTTCATTCATTCGTTCGGACATCTCAAGTGGGCACTCGCCCCGCGCGAGCCGGTCGATCATCGGAACGAGTTCAGCATGCCACGCTTGCAATCCAAGCTCGACCGCTGTGACCGCTGCGCCGGGTGATCCTGCAGCGAACAACTCAACGAATGCGCGGGATGCGCCTGTCACTTCGCCGAGATTCTTGTCGAGCCACTGCGACATCACATCTGGTGCGAGCGGAAAGAATGCGACCGCTTGGCAGCGACTTCGAATCGTCGGCAAGAGGCGGTCGAGACTCTTCGTGACAAGAATGATGATTGTGCCTGGCGGTGGTTCTTCAAGTGTCTTGAGAAGCACATTCTGTCCATCTGCCTCGAGTCGATCGGCGCCATCGATAATGAATACTTTTCCAGCACCGAGGGCGCTTGATCGATAGACGGGTGCGTCGAGTCGCCCGCCACTACTGTCGACTCCGCCGATCATGTGTTCGCGCAAGAGTCCAACGGGAATATTGAGTTGCTTTCGATCGCGCAGTTCGCGGTCGGCGCTCGACGATGCGAGCTCTGCGCGAATGACTCGCACATCAGGATGCGTTCCTGCGCGCAAGAGTTCTGCGCTCTGTGTGTCGCATTTCGGTGTGCAGGCGAATCGCTCAGCGCTTTCAGAGAGTGGATCGACAATCACTCCAGCAACGCGCACTGCCATCGTGCACTTGCCTGTGCCTGCGGGACCATGAAAAATCCACGCGTGTGGAAAGTGCCCAGATCCCAGCGCCTTTGAGAGAGTTTCGAGCGCGCGACCCTGTCCGAGCAATTCGGTGTCGAGCGCTGCACGCGCGAGGGTCGCGACATATGAATCTCCCGCGCTCTCAAGTGGAGCATCGACGCGCGACGCACGTGGACCGCGCGCTGGTTTCGCTGCGCTCGACGGCTTCAACGCGGCACCTCGATGAGCAAGCTCGCGTCTGCGACAGTCTCTTGCGATCCCTTGCGGATGGGTCGGCGAAGTTCTTCTCCATTGACCAAGAGCTTCGGAAACTTCTTCTTGATCGCATCGACCTCACTCGAATACAGCATCGTCTGCGCGTTGTAGGCGTCCGGACCAAACAAGCCAATTGTCACGATGCTCATGCGACGATCATCGTCATGGTGAAAGAACGCTGTGAATCCTTGTGCGCGCAGTTTCTTTGCTTGGTCCTCGGCATTCTTGCGAATCGTTTCGAGCGAAATCTCTTTTGAACCAAAGTCGCTCCAGACTGCGACCTCAACCGAATAAAGAGCGCGCGCAGTTGGATTCGCCTGCCGCGCTCGACGTAGATCGAACGCACCCATTGCGCTTTCACTTGAAGTCTGCAGTCGCGTGAGCATCGCGCGCGCGAATGGACGATTCGATCCATCGACCACGGCATGCAGTTCATCCAACATCGGCTTGACTGCTGGATCGCTTGGCCCCGCGAAATGGCCAACAACAACAACCGAACCACTCGATCGTTCGCGCACGAACGCCTTGGCGAGTCTTGGGTAGCGCCCACGCACATTGATGCATGCTGCATCTGCGAGCAGAGCGTGGTCTTCACCGGTGAAACTCAAGAGCACGATGCTCCATCTGCCATCGCTGCTGGGAGAATCTGAATTGGGCTTGGTGCGCGCTGAGGGTGCGGGCACGCCATCAACGGCGGGCGAATCGCTCCCCGTTTCAACTTGCTGTGGCGCAGTCGGCGCCTGGGGAGCCCCTGGAACTGACCATGTTGGTGATTTTTTCTTCGCGACAGGGCCGGTCACCTTTGGGGTGGTCGCGCCCTTCGGCGCTCCCTTGACAGTCGCGACCTCAACATCATCTAGAGAGTCATCTGCGAAGAGGGCGTTGGGGTCTGGCGCGCCATTCGAAACTTTGTTTTTCTTTGAATTTTGAGGTTCTGGGCTACATCCGCCTCCCACCACGAGCGCCGCAGCACACGCCAGAGTCGCAACCGATGATGAGCGCCAATCAAACATGGATATGGATCATAACTCGCTTGCGGATCCCAATTTGAATAGTTGAAGACTTGGGATTCAATGCGACGATAGGTACCTTGAGCCCACGTTTGGACTCAACACAAGGATGTCACAAATCGACGTCGGGCCTTTGCTGAAGATGGATCTGAAGCAGCGGCCCTAGGAGTTGCATCAATGCTTGAAGTCACGAATATCACGATTCCCATCACTGTCGATGCCTGCTCGAATGTGCGTACGCGCATCAGCGATGGCGATGATCACAGTGACGAACATGCCCGACATCTTTCGCATTTGCGTGCCCTTCCTGAAGTGCGCGCAGATCGCATCGCCAAGATCAAGAGCATGATCGCTGATGGCACGTTCGATACTGAAGAGCGTCTCTCGGCGGCGATCGACAAAATGGTCGATGAATTGCGCCAGCAATCTGCCTAAACCAACGCGTTGCGGTGCAGCGACTCGCTCGCCTATTGATTTGCGGCGGTCGATTTCGCGTTGATCGTTCTACACTTCTTGGGTGCGCTTTCAAACAATTCAGAGTTGTTTCTCGCTGATTGCACTCGCCGTCTGCGCTTGCGCCGCGGTTGCGCAGTCGCCACCAGTCAATGGGATCACCCCCTCGGATGTCCGGTGGGATGCAATCGAGCATGCGACCGTCGTCACCTCGCCAGGGGTGCAACTCGACGATGCGACAATTCTGATGCGCGCAGGATGGATCATCGCGGTCGGCCCGAGCGCAACCGTTGTTGTTCCGCCTGGTGCAACGATTCACGATGGACGCGGCAAGCGGGTGATGGCTGGATTCATCGAGCCTGCGCTCTTGCTCGACTCGTCCGTCCAAGCGCAGCACGCATCGAAACATGATGGGGCCCACTGGAATTCGTTTGTCACACCACGGGTCTCAACCGACGAATTGCTGCCTGTTTCAGCCAGTTTGCGCGAAGAACTTCGGCAACTCGGCTTCGCGGTTGCTGCGACCTATCCCGACTCTGGAATCTTTCGCGGGCGTGGCTCAGTGCAGTTGCTCGCAGACGCATCGAGCGGAGTGCAACACCTTCCTGGGGACGCTGGAGAATTTGTGGCATTTGGTCGTGCACCGCGAGACACTCCGCGTGGCGATGATGACAACGATGATGATGGGCGCGTCGTTGTCTATCCCAACTCAATCATGGGCGCGGTTGCGCTCGTGCGTCAAACACTGCACGATGCAAAGTGGCGCGCCGAGTCGGTCGCGATCTGGAAGGCTCATCCTGTTGGCAATGACCCACCCGCAGCTGCTCTGGCGCTTGACGCTCTCGCACAGGTGATCGCTGGTCGAGAGCGAGTGCTGTTCGACGCATCCACCGAACTTGATGCGCTGCGAAGTGGACTCCTCGCGCGCGAATTCGGATTGCGAGCATCGCTCTTAGGAAGTGGAACTGAGTTTCGCCACCTGAACGAAGTCGTTGCGATGAAGCTGCCGATCATCGTTCCACTCGATTACCCAGTCGCTCCAGCGCTCACAACCGCACGCCTCGCAGAGAGCGCGTCGCTTCGTGAACTCACGACGTGGGCGGCGGCGCCATCCAATGTGAGTCGTCTCATCGCCGCGGGTGCTGCGACGTCATTGACGACCGCACGACTCAATCAGCGCAGCGATTTTCCTGCGCGTGTTCGCGAGGCGCTCGATGCTGGGCTCACAGAATCGCAGTTGCTTGCGGCACTCACGACTGCTCCTGCTGAGCTTCTAGGAATGAGCGACACACTGGGCACCATCGCAGTTGGACGCATGGCAAACCTCACGATTTCAGATGGTCCGCTCTTCGCGAAAGACTCTCGTATCACCGAGGTCTGGATCGCGGGCCGCGCGTACGACACCGCTCCTACTGGCAGCGCACCACGCGCGCGCGAGTTTCAATTCTCTGGTCGTTTTTCAATACCGCGCGCTGATCAGCAATCTTGCTTCATGGTGATTACTCCCGCAAAGAGTGCGATCGTGTTCGAACTGCTCGACGCGCAGGGTTCAACAAACTCTGTCGCTGCTGCGTCCGTCGTGCTCGATGAACTGCGCGGTGGATTCATGGTCGATGGATCTGTGCTCGGAATGCCCGGGCAACTGCGCTGCACGCTGCGAATCGATCAAGGCGTTCTCTCGGTGGACGCACTCTCACAATCAGGAAACACCACCCGGTTCATCGCCACCGCCGCGGCGACGACGCCTGATGCGAAGAAGAAGGTTGATGCCGAGCCGGTGCGCCCGACCGTAGCGCTCACACATCCATTTGGCGACTTTGGAGTCGCTGCTGTTGCGTCCCAAGAGGCGGTGCTCTTTCGTGATGCGACGGTCTGGACGAGTTCGACCGATGGAATCCTCACGCACACCGATGTGCTTGTGCGCGATGGTGTGATCGCGCAGATCGGCAGCAATCTTGCAGCGCCAGTTGGTGGTCGCGTCATTGATTGCGCTGGTCGTCACATCACACCTGGGCTCATCGATTGCCACAGCCACACTGGCATCGACGGCGATGTCAACGAGTGGACGCAAGCGTGCACCGCTGAAGTTCGTATCAATGATGTCATCGATCCCGACGATGTTGGTTGGTACCGCGAGCTTGCGGGAGGACTGACCTGCGCGAATCAATTGCATGGCAGCGCGAATCCAATCGGCGGACAGAACAGTGTCGTCAAGCTCAAGTGGGGATCGCCTCTTTCAGAATGGCCCGCTGCTGGCGCGCTGCCTGGAATCAAATTCGCGCTTGGCGAAAATGTTGTGCGCCCCAAGGGCCGCTATCCGCAGACACGCATGGGTGTCGAGGCTTTCATGCGCGATCGCTTTCGATCTGCGCGCGAGTACCGCACTGCGCAGAAGGAGTACGCCGCCCATCCCGATCTGCATTCAAAGAAGGCTGCGCCGCGCATTGATCTCGAACTCGAGACACTTGCAGAGATTCTCGACGGCACGCGCATCATTCACTGCCACTCCTATCGCCAAGACGAGATCTTGATGTTGATTCGACTCGCCGATGAGTTCGGTTTTCGAATCGGCACCTTTCAACACATCCTCGAGGGATACAAAGTCGCCGATGCGATTGCACGACATGGCGCAGGTGGATCATGCTTCAGTGATTGGTGGGCATACAAGATGGAAGTGATGGATGCGATTCCGTGGGCAGGAGCAATGATGCAGGGGCAGGGGGTGTTGATGTCTTTCAATTCAGACTCGAACGAACTCGCGCGACACCTCAACACCGAAGCGGCGAAGGCTGTGAAGTATGGAAATCTCTCACCCGCGCGTGCGCTTGAGTTTGTCACGATCAATCCAGCGCGACAACTCGGGCTTGCAAGTCGCACAGGCAGTCTCGAAGTTGGCAAGGATGCTGATCTCGTGGTTTGGTCGGGCGATCCATTGAGCCCGATGAGTCTCTGTGAACAGACGTGGGTCGAGGGCACAAAGCGATTCGACCGCAGCGAAGACATCGCAGCGCGCGCTGGTCGCGAGTTGCTTCGACAACAGTTGATCGTCGCCGCACTGCAGATGAAGTCAGGCGAACGCGAGAGCGACGATGATGGCGCAGCCACTGCTCCGCCGACACGTCTGCGCGCGCGAATGATGAGCAGCCGCGACGACGCCTTTCTCGATCTCTGGAGGCGCGGACTCGATCTTCGCTCGTTGAGCCGTGCGGGAGTCTGCGGTTGTGATGAGGTAGCACCATGATCACCCTCTCGTTCTCTCTTGCCACTCTTCTCACCTCAGTCATCGCGCAAAGCACGCTTGTGCCCGCACCGCCGCAGCGCGCGCCTGTCATCATCGAACACGCGATCATCCACACGGCCGTCGCTGGGGCCTCTCCCCTGCTCGATGGATTTGTCATCATCGACAATGGAACGATTGTCGCGATGGGCAGCGGAGCCCCACACTCTGCGAACGGTGAAGAGTTGCCATCCAACGCGCTGCGATTGGATGCGACGGGCATGCACGTGACCCCAGGATTCATCTCTCCGTCGACGACGCTTGGGCTCGTCGAGACATTGCAAGTGCGTGCGACCGATGATCGTTCAGAATTCGGCGCGTTCCATCCAGAAGTCTCTGCTTGGCTCGCAGTCAACCCCGACAGCAACTTGCTGCCAGTCGCTCGAATGGGCGGCGTGCTGATGGCAATCGTCATGCCGCAAGGTGGCAATGTCAGCGGCGAAGCAAGTTTGATTCGACTTGATGGATGGACCCCCGACGAGCTTGCGGTTGTCCCAGATGTCGCAACGGTGCTTCGGTGGCCCGCAACAGAGCCAGCTCCGCGTTGGTTCACGAGCAAGAGCGCGCAAGAGCAAGAGAAGAAGCGCCACACAACACTTCGTGCCTTCGATGATTTTTTCGATTCGGCGAAGGCGTATGTACGTGCGCGCAGTGCAGACCCATCATTGCCACTCGACCTGCGCTTCGAGCGTCTCGCAGATGTGCTCGATGGCAAACGACCGGTGTTCATCGAGGCTGCGAGCAGTGGGCAGATTGAGTCTGCGGTTCTCTGGGCGATTGCGCGCGGCATGAAACCGGTCATCGTCGGTGGGGATGGCGCCCCCGCTGTTGCTGACCTGCTGCTTGCACACAGTGTTCCAGTCATCGTGCAAGGAGTCTTGCGCTTACCGCGATTCGATCACGATGACTACGACAGTGCGTACACGCTTCCGGCACGATTGGCATCGAAGGGAATTGTTGTGGCGATCGCCACCGGCGATGAGCCATCGAATGATCGCAACCTCGTCAATCATGCGGCGATGGCTGCGGCCTTTGGCCTCGCGCGCGAAGAGGCGATCGGCGCAATCACGAGGGTTCCCGCGCAACTCGCGGGAGTCGACGCGCGCTATGGCACGATTGCGGTGGGACGCAGCGGAACACTCTTACTGCTTGATGGTGATCCGCTCGAAGCGACGACGCACGTGCAGCGCGCGTGGATCGATGGACGCGCCATCGAGTTGCGCAGCCATCAGAGCGACCTCAAAGCGAAATACGATCAGAAGTATTCGCTGCCCAATCTTCCCGCGCGTGAGATTCAGGCACCCGCAGCACCCCCCGCTTCTGCACCGGCGCCGCGTTGACTGGGTTCCATCGCACCTCGACACTCACCGCAGTGCGTGCCGCATCGACGAGCGACGGATCAATGTGAAACCGAAGTTGGTACATGCGCGTTGGGCGATCCCAAAGATTGTTGTTCGTCTGCAGATTGTTGAGGTCAAATGACTGCTCAATATCCGCACGCCCAGGAATCTGGATGCGCGCCAAGAGTGTGCCCGTTGCCCGAGTCGTTTGATTATCAATGTCTGTGAACTCAACACAAAGCCAGACGGTGGTCACTTCGCTTGGTGTCGGACCCGCGAGACGACTCAGCGAATGGATGATGAAGGTGTTTGGCCCGTACGGGTAGATCGCGCCGCCAGCAAGCACCGTTGAAACTGTTGGCGCACAACCAACAAGGGTGAGCAGGAACGCAACAAGAGAGCACAACCTTCGATACATCGCGCGCAATAGTACGGGTACTCTCGGGTGATGCCACGCATCGCGCTCATCATCGCACTCACCGCAGCAACCATCGTTGGATGCGCCTCTGATCAGAGTCCAAAGCCTGGAGAGGTTGGCGCGGCTGCAATGGAAGTGCCGAGTGCTGAAGTGACCGAGACGCCCGCCGTTGCTGAGGTCGCGGTGCCTGCTGAAACGCCCCCATCGACAGAAGGTGTCGTCGCCGTCGAGCCTGCGCCCGTCGTCGATCCGGCACCAGCCGTCGATGCAGTACCGCCAGCGCCAGTTCGCACACCCCGGATCGATGTTGAGTTTGTCGGCGAAGAGATTCGCGTATCGATTGACGGCCAGCGCGTTGCGAAGGAGCACTTGCGCCGAACCGATTCTGCGATCGAGATCATCAGTAGCGCTGGAGTCGTGCTGCAGTCGATCGCGATTCCGCAACCAAAGGATCACCCGCCCGTCATGATCGGAGTGCGTTTCGAGACGCCCGGAAGAGCTCTTGCGAAGCACCTCGATGGAGACGCCTCGAAGTGCTCGCTTGTGGTCGCGGTGCTCGAAAACAGTCCTGGATATCTCGCAGGAATTGAAGACTTCGATCTCGTCACGGCTATTGATGGAAAGTCGCCCGCTTCACCAAGCGACATTCGTCAACGACTCACGGCGATGACTGCCGGAGAATCGATCACGTTGACGATCAGGCGGGGCACAATCACCAAGGACTTCACAGTCGCAACACAACCATGGAAGCACGTGCCGCTGCCCGCTCCATTGCAGCCACCACCATTTGCCCGCAACCCATCGCCCACGGTGCCACCAGTTCCTGGCACTCCAAACGCGCCCGACGACAAAGATGCGCGTGGGCGTCCCGCTGCTGCAGCGCAGCGAAGTGCAACGACACCAAACTAGTTTCTGCTGAGCCCGCATCCACGCCGCGGAGTCTTCGCTTGCGATCACGTTGCCTTGGCGTCTTGGCATCCTTCACTTGCGTACCCGCGGCGGAATCTTCGCTCGCGCGAGTTCTCGAGCCGAGCAAGTCTGCGCAGCTCGGCGAGAGCTGTTTGAGCGCCGAGTGAAGCATTCCGCCGCGATCACGCGGGATTGGTGGATCGCGTTCGCACCCGTTCTTTGGAAAGAACGCATCATTAAGAGGGTCATTTGTTCCAAAGAACGAGAGTTGGTGCGAGCCAGTGCTGCATGCATCGCTTGCGTACCTGCTGCCTTGCTGTCTTAGTGCTCTGTTGTCTTGGCGTCGTTCACTTGCGTACCCGCGGCGGAATCTTCGCTCGCGCGAGTTCTCGAGCCGAGCAAGTCTGCGCAGCTCGGCGAGAGCTGTTTGAGCGCCGAGTGAAGCATTCCGCCGCGATCACGCTGGTGCGAACACGCTGGTTCGCTCGCGCCGCCCTCAGACCGCGTCAACGCGCGAATACTGGTCGAGATTCAAGAGTGTGATTTCGCCATCATCGAGTTGAACTTCAAGACGATCGAGCCAGAGCCGATCGTCTTTGCTGTGCGCGAACCACGATCCTGTTGTGGCCTGTCTCCAACGTTGAACAATCCCCTCAATCGTCGTCGTCCAAGCACCGGTGGGTGTGGGCATTTGTTGCGTCACACGCACGCGGGTTCCAGCCTTCAACGGAGTGAATTCGAGCATGATCGCGAGTATACGAAGGAGCGGTGCTGCGATGAGGGTCAGAGTGGCGACGGACCAACGACCACGAGCGAAACACGGTCGAGATGTTGTTGTGTCAATGCCTGGGATGCGTGATCGTTCACCGCTTCAAGCGTGAGCGCTTCGACTTCGCGCACGACCTCGTGCAGCGAGCGCACTCTGCCGATTCGAAAGAGATCTCCCACAAGCGCAGCTGCACGCGCCGATGTGCTCTCGCCATTCATGACGATGCCGCTCTTGAGTCCGATCACCGCGCGATTGAACTCTTCGCGCGTCACTCCGCCAGCCATCCTGAGCAACTCCCCTCGAATGCATGCGAGGGTCTCAGCCGCTCGTTCGGGTGTGCTTCCGGCGTAAATCGTGAGTAATCCTCGATCGCGACCGCAGGCGTAGTTGGCCCCAACTGAATAGCAGAGCCCGCGCTTCTCGCGCACTTCAGCGAAGAGGCGGTTGGACATGCCCCCACCTCCCAAGACACGCACCATCAGTCTGTGCGAAAGACTCGCTGGGTCAGACTGCTTTGGCGCTGGCAGCGCGATGCAGATGTGCGACTGTGCAGTCGCCTGTTGTTCGTGCACCGTTCCGCCAATTGCATCCGCGGTCTCAACAGGTTCAGTTGATGTGCCGCTCCACTGCGCGAGCAACTTCTCAAGCAGTCGGCGCACATGGTTCTCATCGACCGCTCCAGCGATGCCGAGGATGCTGCCACCTGGACGGCAACGACGCTTCCATGTCGCGTGCAAACTCTCAGTGGTCAGCGCGGCGAGTCCATCGTCGGTTCCAAATCCGTGTCGGTTGAACGGCGCCGGCAGTGCGATCTCGCCGATCTTGATGCTCGCGAAGTGTTGTGGATCATCTTGCAGCGATCCCAGCGACTGCAACGCGAGTTCGCGACTCGCATCGAGCGCATCCTGCTCGATGCGGGGGCGAAGCACGACCGTTGCAAGCAACTCGAGCAATCCGTCGAGCGCTTCGGCAAGACAGACCGCAGTGAGTGTGATCGAATAGGTCGCGCTTGATGTCGAGCGTTGCACCCCGAGTCGATCCATCGAATCGCTGAATTGGCGGCTCGAGAGATCGCCAGCGCCTCGCGAGATCACCTCTGCGAGCACGGCCGACTCTCCGCAGCCGAGTGCGTCGATCGGATCGCCCGCCGTCCCCACAGGCACCTGCCAGACGACCGATGCTGTGGTCGCCCCTGGGATCGGCTCGACCGCAACCTGCATTCCCCCAGCCACTGAAAACACGCTTGCTGTTTGTTTCGTCACTTCGCTGCCTTCTTGATGTCGTTGAACCAATCGTCCAAACCATACATGCCGGGTGGTTGCTGAGCGATCCACTGAGCCAATCGAAGGGCTCCCACGGCGAAAAGATCTCGCTTTTTGGCGTGATGACGCAGTGTGACGACCTCATTTTCACTTGTGAAGATCACCTCGTGGTCGCCAACCACGTCGCCAGTGCGAATCGAACGAATCTGTGAACGATCAAGCGGCTCGCCGCGACCGCGTGTGACCGCTTCAGCGAGGGCGAGTGCCGTTCCAGATGGCTGATCGAGTTTTTTTGTGTGATGAACCTCTTCAATCGTGATTTTGAAGTCGCTTCCAAGCAAACGGGATGCATCCTGCACCAGAGAACGCATCACAACGATGCCGATCGACGTGTTGGGGGCGATCAACACCGCAACTTGGTGCGATGCGCGCTTGAGAATCGCGTGGGTGGCCTCGCCAAGCCCCGTCGTGCCGACGAGGAGTGCGCACTTCGACCCAACCGCGCGCGCTGCGGCCAACTTTGTTCCCTCTTCGGATGAGAAATCAACAACCACATTGAATGATTGTGATGCATCGATCGCAGCATCATCGCGCGTGCACCGAACCGCGATCATCGCGTTCTCTTTTGGATGCTTCGACGCCTCTTCGATGCGTTGCCCCATCCGTCCAGATGACCCAAAGAGACAAATTCGCAGAGGGTGGACTTGACAGGTGGGGGGTGATTGTGGAATCATGTTGTCAAGTCCCGATCACGAACAGTCGATAACAGTATTGATTGTTCCTGAGTGCTCGTCCTCGTTACGCTAGCGAGCACTCTCTCCGACGCAACAGCGTAACTAAAGGAAGCCACACCATGGCAAAGAAGAAAGCTGCTAAGAAGGCTGCGAAGAAGGCTAAGAAGAGCCGCTAAGTCGCAGTGACCGAATGTTTTGTACCGGAAGCCGGCCTTGTGCCGGCTTCCGGTGCGTTTTGGACCAATTTTTCCCGCTGTTTGCTAGTATTTTTCGACTATGCCTCACATCATTGCTGAACCGTGTATCGGGACAAAAGACGCCTCGTGTATTGAAGTTTGTCCTGTTGATTGCATCCACCCAACAAAGAAGGGTGAGGGCTATCCAACTGTTGAGCAGCTCTACATTGATCCTGAGACTTGCATCGATTGCGGATTGTGTGTCGACGAGTGTCCAGTGCAGGCAATCTTTCCAAAGGATGACCTGCCCGCGGAGTGGCACAAGTACATCGCGATCAACGCAAACTGGTTCAAGAAGTAGAAATTCTAAAAATTTTTCTGGCCCCGAGGACGCGACCAAGACCTTCACCCAAACCGATGGTCGACGCGATCACTCTGAGTCGGTCGATGGCTTGTTGACACCACTGATGGCGTCTGGCTTTTCGGTCCAATCTTGAGCCTTCCCACCCAGATTGAGCTCTGAAGGCATGGTCTTTCGGTATCCGAGCTTGCGCACGACCTCGAGCACATCCGTCCAACTTGGGAATGTCTTGTGATTGACGCGTTTGAAGGCATCGATCGCCAACAGAAAGGTGTACTGCTCGCGCGACATCTCGCCTTCCTCGGCTGACTTCACGAAATCAGTGAGGCGCCGACCTGGGCCACGGCGGCGCTCGAGATTGGTCGCAGAAGTTGGTTCGACATCGCGGCGATCCATGCCGAGCCGGCGGTCGACAACTGATTCACCCTCTGGCTTTTTCGAACTGGCGTTGTGTGGTGTGTTCTCTTGCGGCATGTGGAGTCCTTCTTTTTGTGAACGAGGGTACTGTAGCCGTTGAAACCAATCGTTCTCGATGACTTACGACTCTGATCCAACCGATGAACCGCTCAATTGGGGCGCTGCTTTTTTTGGATGGATTCTGCCTGGATTAGGGCAGATTTCAATAGGTCATGGGCGGCGCGGAGTGCTCGCTGGCATCGGAATTCTTGGACTCTTCTTTGGTGGGCTTCTCATCGGCGGAGTCGACTGCGTCGATCGCCGTGAAGATCCACTCTGGTTCTACGCGCAGGCGGGAGCGGGACCAATTGCCTTCGCATCGGATTGGGCAAACTCGGCGCTCTTAAAGTCTGGCAAGTTCGGCGAACTTGTTGAGACTCCATCTGCGATGCCGCGAACAACCCCCGCGATGGTCAGTTCATTCAAGACCGTCACCCCCGCCAACGAAATCGGCACGCTTTACTGCGCGCTCGCTGGATTGATCAACGTCGTCGTCATCTTTGACGCACTCAAGCGCCGCCCTGCCCAGCGTGGCGCGGCATCTGGGGGGCGCTCTTGATGTTCGTGCCCTGCCCATCCCCCAGCCTGCTGCTTGCGTGGATTCCGATTCTGCAACCAGGTGGATCGCTGGGAAACTATTGGTGGCTGCTGCTCTTCCCACTCATTTTGGGCATCTCGATCTCGTACCGCGCGACCCACGATGCCAACCTTGATGCCTTCTGGCAGCGCGTCTTTCTCTTCGCGTTCAAGGTGACGGTCGCGATGGGATCACTTGGTGCCGCGATGTATCTCTTTGTCTACCTGATCATTCCGATGCTTCGCGTTGGGTAATCGAGACAAGATCAACCACCAGAAAAGCGATGCGAGCGTGATGGCGAGGGTTGCCATCCCAACAACTGCGGGTGTGAACGTCATGCGACCCTGACCCTGCAGCACACGGTCGACCCCGCGAACAAGCCCTTCGATTTCGTCGGCAATCTCAGGGGATGGCGGAAACGCCTCGGTTGATGTTTGTGCTGAAAAACGCCAGAGAATCCATGGCGCGGGCCATCCCACGGCGATCGATGCAGTTCGTGCTGGTGCGGGTTCGAGCAGACACCATCCGCTTGTCGTGCCGTCATCCCATTCGCCCGCCGTTGATTCGAGATCGCCCTGCGAGACGCGCAGTTGGGCCGTTTGTTCTGCGAGTCGCCACCAAACACCAGTCGCGTCGCTACCGCCAAGTGTCCAAACGCTCGTTGCCCCCCGAACGGCGAAGCGCGTTGGGATCGCACGAACCGACGAGCAGCGATCCATGAGCACGAAGGTGAGTGCCGCGATTGAGATGCCCCCCAGAACGACGGCGATCACAACGCGTCGCAGGTGCCTCACGATGCGTTTGGTCCTGAACGGCGGATTCCGCCTCCTGGGCGGTTCTCGCGCGCAAGCGGCGCGGATCGTTCGCGCTTCTTTCGAATCTCGCGCGTTGTGAGCAGTTTTCCACTCACCGAAAAGAGTTTCTTGGTCTTGCCACGCTCAAGTGCAAGCATCAACTTCTTCTCGCTCGTTGCCTTCGCGCGCGCCTTGGGCGAGAGTTTCTTTGTTGCTCCTGTCTTGCTCTTCTCGAATGGGCGTTTCGTGGTCGTTGGTTTCGCGGGCACCGGACTCGCCCCAGCGGGTCGCCACGCGAGTTGTGCAGCGGTGCGTTCTGCGAGCGACGGCTCAACGCGCCTCTTGAACTTCTCGAAGTCGAGCACCGCCGCTGGTTGAATCGCTGCGCCAACAAGATCGTTCACGCGTGCCCATGCTGCTTGCTCAAGTGGATCGACAAATGTGAAACTCTCCGCCATCCCACCACCGTGACCAGCGCGCCCGATGCGATGCACAAAGTCTTCTGGCATGAGTGGAACGTCATAGTTCACCACCGTCTTGATGCGCGGAACATGCAGCCCACGCGCCGCAACATCGGTTGCGACAAGCACATCGGCATCGCCGTCGGCGAACGCTGCGAGCGCCTCGTTGCGCGAGCGTTGGCTGCGATCGCCGTGCAAGAGTGAGACGGTGATCTCATTGCGGCGCAGCGCCTGCGCAACCCAACCCGCGCGACGACGCGTGCGCACATAGACGGCCACTCCCTTGCGGTGGCTGTCGCGCAAGAGTGCGAGCAGCAGGGCGACCTTGTCTTCGTCTTCGACTTCAAAGTGCTTGTTCGCGCGACTCGCGGGTGCATTTCGACGTCCCACTTCTGCGACGACAGGATTTCGCAAGAGTGAACGCACCCGCCCCTCGATCGTCACAGGAAGAGTTGCGCTCATACAGATGACTTGTCGTGGTGATGGAATCGTGCTGAGAAGTTGCTCAATCTGCGGCAGGAATCCCATGTCCGCCATCCGATCAGCCTCATCGATCACGACTGTTTGCACGTTCGCGAATGTCAGCGTGCCATCGTCGAGAAACTCACGCAGCCGTCCTGGTGTTCCAACAAGAAGATCGAGTCCTGCGCGAATCTCTGCGCGCTGCGGAGCGGTCGGACTCTTTCCATAGACCGCTGCGATACGCAACACGCCTCCCTTGGCGACTGAAGTGATGTCGAGCGCGACCTGCTGTGCCAACTCACGCGTCGGCGAGATAACGATCGCTCGAAGGCGCTCGCATGGTTCGACATAGCGCGCGCCGCCTGGGCCGCGCTTGGCCTTGGGCGCATTCTTGAGCAGATTGACGATCATCGGCACACCAAATCCAAGCGTCTTGCCGCTTCCCGTTGGAGCGAGTGCGAGCACATCCTTTCCTTGCAGAATTGGATCGCGCATCGCGACCTGAATCTCTGTTGGTGTCGCGAAACCGAGGCGTGCGAGTGTGGCTGCAACGGCGGTTGGGATGGCTGGGGTTGATTGTGGCTCGGTCAATTCAACGCAAGGGTAGTGCCACCCTATTCTTTGGGCGTGGATTACTTCATCATTGGACTGGTCTGTCTGGTGCTAGGCGTCGGATTCTGGATTGTCGCTCTCTATAACCGCCTCGCCCGTGGGCGAATTCGCGCGAGCAACAGCCTCAGTCAGATCGACGTGCAACTCAAGCGCAGGTGTGACCTCATCCCAAATTTCGTCGAAGTGGTGAAGGGATATATGGCGCACGAGCGGCAGACTCTTGAGGCTGTCATTGAGGCGCGCAACGCCGCGGTTGCTGGTCTTGCGGCTCTGAGTTCTTCGCCGGGTGACGCGCACGCGATTCGTGCGGTTGCTGGGGCGAGTGGATCGCTCGATCAACTCTTGATGAGGCTCTCTGTCTCGATCGAGAATTATCCAGATCTCAAGGCAAGCACAAATGTGTTGGGGCTTCAAGAAGAGTTGGTCTCGACCGAGAACCGCATCGCCTTCGCGCGGCAGGCATACAACGACAGTGTCATGACATTCAATACGAACATTGCGATCTTTCCTTCGAGTTTGGTCGCTGCGATGTTTTCATTTCTGCCGATGATTCTGTTCGAGGCAGACTCAGAGAGTCGTCTTGTGCCGGTCGTCAAGATCTGATTCGCTCAACGCCATGTCGAATTTCTTCGAACATCAAGATCGTGCTCAGAGCGCAACATTTCGGCTAGTCGTGCTCTTTCTCTTTGGTGCATGTGGAGTCATTGGCGCCATCACGCTCTTGGTGTCGATGTTGATTCCAAACTCAGTGCCGCTCGCCATTGGTGTCAGCGTCTTGATGATTGCGATTCCGTTTTTCTTCAAACTCACAACGATTGGATCGGGTGGTGATGCCGTCGCATTGTCGCTCGGTGGAACGCGCATCGATCCCTCGTCGCAAGAGATCCATGAGCGCAAGATCTTGAACATCGTCGAAGAGATGGCGATCGCGAGCGGGATGCCCATCCCGCCGGTCTATGTGCTCGACGAAGAGTGCATCAACGCATTTGCCGCTGGAACGCTTCCAACCAATGCGGTGATTGGTGTCTCGCGTGGCGCGATTGAGACGCTCACGCGCGATGAGTTACAAGGTGTGATGGCGCATGAATTCAGCCACATCTTTCATGGAGATATGCGCATCAACATGCGGGCGATCGCTGCGATCTTCTCTGTGATGGCGGTTGGATATGTTGGATACTTCATTCTGCGCTCGACGATGTACTCGCCACGCGCGTCGCGCCGCTCGGATGGCAAGGCGACCGCTGGAATTGCGCTGATCGGGCTTGGGCTCGTGGTTGTCGGCTGTATCGGAACATTCTTTGGACGGCTCATGCAGGCTGCCATCAGCCGTCAGCGCGAGTTTCTCGCCGATGCAAGCGCCGTGCAGTACACGCGCAATCCTGCCGGCATCGCGGGCGCGCTCGCCAAGATCGCACAGCAGGCAGCGCCAGCGATGCGTCATGCGCAGGCGAGCCAATTCAATCACATGCTCTTTGCTGAGGGGGTGAACACACTCTTTGCATCGCACCCTCCACTGCCAGTGCGAATCGAGCGCATTCGCGCGATGGCTGGTGGCATCCTCGCGCAGCCACCGATTGATTCACCAGCGCAACGTGTCGCGGCCGTTGGATCGATTCCTGCGGCGGGGCTTGCTCATGTCGCTTCACTCAATGCGGCGCTGAGCGCTCCGCTCGCGAGTGCGGTGCATGATGCGCACGAGGCTGAGGCTGTTGTGTTGTTGTGCGCTCAATCTGAAGATGCGACGAAGGCTGAAATGCAGCGCTCCTTGATCGCCGCGCGAGACCCAGAGTTGGCGCGGGTCGTCGCACGCCTCGAGCGTGAAGTGCGTGCGCAGAGCGTTGAGGGACGCCTCGAGCTCGTCGACCGCGCGTGTGCGACGCTGTGCCTCGCTCAGGCAGAGTCGTATCGGCACTTTCGCACGTTGCTCTCAGATGTGATTCGCGTCGACGGCACAATTGACTTGTTGGAGTGGACAATTACACAAGTCTTGCGAATGCGTGTTGAAGTTCCGATCGCTGCTCGTGGAGGACGAACGCCGCCAACGCGGCGCGCCACGCTGAGTGGTGTTGTTGAGCATGCACAGCGCATTCTCGGTCTTGTTGCTTTGCAGGGTCATGATGATGATGATGGCGCGATGGCTGCACTCAAAGCGGGACTGCAGGCGGCTGGACTACCTGCAACTGGGCTTCCTGATCGATCCATGCGCACACTTGACTCGATCGCGACTGACCTCGAGGTGCTCGAGACCCTTCGCCCATCGGCCGCTGGAATCTTGGTGCACGCCGCTGCGATCTGCGTCGCGGCCGATCAGCAGACAACGACACGCGAATACTTGTTGCTGCGCGCGATTTCGGAACGGTTGGGCATCCCACTGCCGCCGATCCCCTAATGTATTGATGTGGCACCTATGCGATCGTTCTCAATGACATCTTGCTTTCTGATGGGCGCACTCTTGGTGTGCGCTGTGAATGGCGGTTGTGCGCCCAAGGCTGTTGATCCAGCGATCGAACAGCCTCCTCAACCCGCCGCGCCGATTGAGCAGATTCACACAGTGCACGATGATGATGCGGTCGTCCCCTTCTACACCGAGTCAGAGACGCCAGTTCAACGGCGCTTTCTTGCCGAGCCAACAAAGCCTGCGACGACCGATCCCGCGGCGAGTGATTCGGCGAGTGATGCGAAGGATGGTGCGGCGAGTGATGTGAAAGATGGTTCCTCAGATCAAGCCGCCAACGCGGCTGACGCTCCGCGCAAGACATCGATGCCGTCGCGCGATCCCAGCGGAAAGAAGTCTGCGCGAGTGGGTGGTGTTCGCAAAGCTGTGCCTGTCGATCGTGCTGCCGCTGCGCTCTTTGGCAAGTGGCGCGTCGACACCGCGCAGTCAACGCAGGGATTCGTCGAAGCTGATTCGATTCTCTTTCTGGCCGATGGCAGGATGCGTACCTGGAAGGGTGGCGTGATTGAAGATGGCCGTTGGACGTGGACGGTCGAGAGTGGCATCAAGACTGGTGGCATCGACGGCGTGCCTATCTCGCTTGGCAACTTTGAGGTCGTCGCTGGCACAATGACGATCTCGATTGACGAGCAAACGCGTGTGGCGCTGACTCCTGATCGAATCTTTGTTGCTCCTGCGCCGATTTTGTCGCCGCCAGCCGCTCCCTAGAATCAAACCGTGCACGATAAACAGGGCGAAACGAAGGCTTTGAATGCGGTTGAGCGCACGCTCGCGCGCCATCCGCGCGCGCTCGGTGGCGACACACTGCGCTCGACCGGGCAAGCCGCGTTCAGTTTGAGCGATCAGGTTCTCAACAACCGCGCGCAAGATGGTGTCGACGCAATTCAGCAACTCGGAATTCGACGAAAGCCTGAGTGGTTGCGCGCAAAAATGCCTGGTGGTGAGGGGTATCTACGGCTCAAGGCGATCGTTGACGAGCACAAGTTGCACACTGTTTGCCAAGAGGCGAATTGTCCAAACATGGGTGAGTGTTGGAGTCGGGGCACCGCGACGATCATGATTCTTGGCGACACCTGCACTCGGTCGTGTGGGTTCTGCAACATCAAGACGGGGCGTCCTCCGATGCTTGATCTTGATGAGCCGCGACGGGTTGCCGCGAGTTTGGCACTCTTGTCGCTCAAGCACGTTGTAATCACGAGCGTGAATCGAGATGAACTGCCTGATGGTGGTGCTGCGATTTGGGCAGAGACGATTCAGCGTGTGCATGAATCGTGTCCAAGGATGAGTGTTGAAGTGCTCGTTGGAGATTTTTGCGGCGACCGCGCGGCGATCCAAACCGTCTGTGATGCGAAACCAGAAATCATCAGCCACAACATGGAGACTGTGCGCAGGATGCACGGTGCTGTGCGACCACAGGCGAAGTACGAACGCAGTCTCGAAGTGCTTGCGATGTTCAAAGCCGCCGGCCTTGTGACCAAGACTGGAATCATGGTTGGCATCGGCGAGCGTGATGATGAGGTGCTTGAGGTTCTCGACGACATCCAATCAGCGTCGCGCGCCGATGTCTTGACGATCGGGCAATATCTTCAGCCCACTCGCAACCACCTTCCGATTGATCGCTGGGTTCATCCCGACACCTTCGCGTGGTTCAAGAGTGAGGCGCTCGCTCGCGGATTTCGCGTCTGCGAAAGTGGACCGCTCGTGCGAAGTTCGTATCACGCTGAGGAGCAGGCACTTAGGCTTGACGACCTCGAACGCGGTTAGGCGTTTCGATTGGGGGAAATCAATAGAAATAAGCGGTGTGTTTTGCAATCTGACGCTGCATATAACAGAGTTGGGGTGCGTCACTTTCGGTCGTTCTTGAATTGACCGTCGGTTCGGAATTGCCTGAGGAGGGTCACACAATGGAATCAAGTCAATCAATTCGTGCAGTTCTGCGGCGAGCAGCCGAGCAAGCGCTTGCTGATGAGCGTCGTGACAATGGGCGGCGCGCGATCTCGTGTTGTGTCTCGATTCGGTGGCATCACTCTCCACTCACCACAAACTCGTACGAGGGGCTCGATCTTTCAGAGAGTGGTCTTCGCATCCGCTCGGCGACACTTCTTCCTGAGGGGATGACAGGTCGCGCAGTGTTTCAGGCTGGATCAACCTCGTTCGACCAGGCGGCGGTCATCTCATGGTGTCGTGCTGTGCGCGATGAATCTGGGCGCATCGACGGTTGGGATGCTGGGCTCCGCCTGCTCTGATCACGCCGGCGTTGATGGGGGAACGGCACGCGCAACAACCATCGGCTCGTATGGAAACTCACGCAAGTGTGTGCGCAGGTCATCAAGCGTCAGCGCGTTGATCTTTTCAAGTTCTGCTTCGAGCGGACTGAATACACCGATCGAAGTCAATACCGTTCCGAGGCGCTGCATTCTTCCAGATGGGCTTTCTCCGGCGACAGCGACCGCGGTGGCGATTTTTCTGCGCGCACGAGCAAGGTCATCCTCTGTGAGTGACTCACTGAGATTCTTGCACTCTTGTCGCACAATCGCTTCTGCTTTGTCGAGATCTTCGGTCGCGCACACAACCGATGCGACGCACTCTCCGCACCCATCGCGGCCGTGAAATCCAACCGCTGCGTGTACGGCGATTCCTGTTTCGACGAGCGCCCAGTGCAGGCGTGATCCCTCAGAATCTCCGATGATTTGTGCGCACAACATTGCGGCGTAGCGCCTGAGGTCTGACTGTGGTGGCGCTGGCCACAAGAGCACCATGTATCCGCGCGTTGCCTTCTCGATTTCGACCGTGAATGAACTTGGGTTTGGAGTCCACTCTGGATAAGCGCGTTTGACACACGTTGACTTCCAATTCGCTGTCTCGCGCGTTGCCTGTGCCACAAGCGCGTCGAAGTCGATCTTGCCAGCAGCGACGAGCACTGTGTTGGCTGGTGAATATCGCTCAGTGAAATAGCGGTGCATCTGATCGCGTGTCAGTGCGGTGACGCTCTCCTTTGTTCCGAGTACTCGAAATCCCAGAGGATGGTCTTTGAAATACACCTCGAGTGCGCGCTCATACACGACCCAAAACGGATTGTCGTCGTACATCGCGATTTCTTCGAGGATGACATGACGCTCTTGTTGAAAGTCCTCTTCGCGCAGTGCGGGGCGCAGCAGATCTGCCACAAGCGCGAGTGATTCACCGCTGTGTTCTGGAAGCACATGCGCGTGATAGGCCGTCATCTCATGTGATGTGAACGCGTTATTGCGAGCACCGATTCGGTCGAACGCTTCATTCACTTCGGTCGCTGGTCGTGTTGCCGATCCTTTGAACATCATGTGCTCAAGAAAGTGGCTCACCCCCATGAGTTCTTTAGGTTCATCGCGCGCTCCTGTGCCGACAAAGAGTCCAACAGCTGCGCTTGCTGCGTCGGGTGCACACTCGGCGGCGATGCGGAGTCCGTTGGGTAGTGTCGTCTCGCGGTAGGTTGTTTTCACACTGCGAGTCTATGCAGGGGGTGGCAACGAATTTCAACCACTGGGGTTGGGAAGTACGCCAAAGAGCCTGCGCATTGTGAATGGCTCGTCGCCAATGATGTCGCGCACATATGCAGCGAGAAGACGGTTTGCTCTGCTGACACTCTCTGTGTCGATCAAGAGAAGCTTGTCACCCTCATGGTCTCTCACGCGCTGAAGCAGTGTGATTGTGCTCGCGCGCACCTTCCATGTTGTTGCAGTTGCTGTTGTGCTCACACGCCCTCCATCACGTGGGTCAAAGTGTGTGATCTCGGTGTTGTTGGGAACGCTGCCCAAGATTGGTTGATACCCAGACTCGCGCAATAGGATCCATTGAAAATCGAGGAGCGCGCAATCATTCACTGCACCTGGTGGTTCTTGCTGGTGTGTGTGCTCTCTCGCGTCTGTGCCGACCGTGTGCAAGAGTGAGAGAAGGCTGCCGAAGACGTTGGGGTGTGGGTCGCGTGCTTCGAGCAACCTACCTATGAGGTCTGCGGCGAAATATGCGATCTTGTTGGCTTGGGTGTCTGTGCGAATGAGTGGAAAGTTCTCGCGCAACGACCACTGTGTGAGTGTGGC
Source organism: uncultured Singulisphaera sp. (assembly GCA_964355975.1). Classification (GTDB taxonomy): domain Bacteria; phylum Planctomycetota; class Phycisphaerae; order Phycisphaerales; family SM1A02; genus F1-60-MAGs104. The sequence goes on along the minus strand of CAYHFW010000006.1, from coordinate 23,306 downwards.
AAGCTCGCTCTCTGCCTTGAATGTCATTGCGAGATCGGCGTGTGTGAGTAGGTCGACTCCACCTGAGAATCCTGCGCGCTCTCGGCGTGATCCCTTCGCGATTGCTCGAATGAGTCCGTGGTTCTTTGAAAACAGCCCGACTGTTTGACTTGTTTCGGAATAGTCCCAGTGACGGATGCACACCGCCTCATCTTCGCACGCGGTCATCGCTGTGGAGATTACTTTCGCACAACAAGGGTCGGTGAGTACACCTCGATGCGGTTGCGCCCACCATGCTTCGCTCGGTACATCGCCTGGTCCGCGGCCGAGACGAGTTTCGCTGGAGTTCGTGGAGCGTCAAGACTCTCAATATCGCACACACCAAAACTTGCGGTAATCACAAGGCCTGGATGGTCCTGCCACGTCGTGTTGGCGAGTTGTTGACGCCAACGTTCGGCGACCTCACACGCTTCGGCGGCTGTCGTTTGCGGAAGAATGACGGCGAACTCTTCACCACCGTAGCGACACGCGACGTCGCTTGTTCGCCCGAGATTGAGGATGTTTGCGAAGCGCTCAATCACAAGGTCGCCAAACAAGTGGCCGAATTGGTCGTTGGTTGACTTGAATTTGTCAAGATCAACAATGATGAGTGCGAGTGGTTTGTCGTACCGATTTGCTTCTGAGATTTCAGCAGCGAGGCGTTGGTCAAAGTATGTGTGGTTCCAGAGCCCGCTTGCACCATCAATCTGTGCCTTCTGCGCCAGAATCTTGATGAGGTGCTGGACGCGCAATGCCGACCGCAGCCGTGCTTTGAGTTCAACGACATCAAAGGGCTTGGCGATGAAGTCAACTGCGCCGAGGTCGAGCCCGCGCACACGGTTGTCTGTGTCGTTGGATGCGCTGATAAAGATCACTGCGATATTTTGTGTTGCTGGATCTTCTTTGAGCCGCTCAATCACCTCAAACCCATCCATTTCTGGCATGTCGAGATCGAGCAGGATGACGTCGGGTTTCAGAGTTCGCGCGATTTCAAGTCCCTCAACTGAAGAACTTGCTGTGTGAAGTTGGACGCGTTCGTTGTGAAGCCGTGCGCGCAGTAGCCGATGAATCAACTCAGAGTCGTCGATTGAAAGCAGGATCGGCAGGTTGGCTTCTTGCGGCTCTGGCATCGCTTAGTCGATTGTTGAGCGCTCGCACAGATCGAGTACTCGAAGAAGTGCCCCGTAGATCTGTTCTGTTGATGCGCTTTGGATGATCAAGTTTTCGAGTTGTGTCGCCTCGAATGTGATCTGAGCAAAACCGTATCCCCCTGCACTTCCTTTGAGTTGATGTGCCCAAAACTGAAGCCGCAGCCGATCGCCACGCATAAATGCGTCGTTCGCAAACTTGATACGGGCTGGCATTTCAGAAACAAAGAGTTCGACCAAATCCATAATCTCAGGATCGGTCGCCGACGAACTTGTGAGTTTGGTGCGGTGGTCGTTTGTTGGGGGAAGGGTCATTCGCAGGTTTATCCTCAAACATTGTCGATTCTGGCGAGGCGATCTGCAAATCAAGTTCGAGACTTTTTGAGATTGTCGCCCTTGCTACTATCGAACATTCAGCCTTACTCAAATCGAACTTTTTGGACGCTCAGACTGCCCTCCTATGGTCCCAAGACAATCCCCACGCGACGGTCAGATCGGTTTTCTCTATTTGCCACCAATTCGGGTGCAGGGAATCTCGGTTGCCGGCGAGCAAACCGCGGTTGGCATTCCTGAATACGACATTGTTTTCGATATTGGTCTCTGCCCTCGACCTGTGCTTTCTGCGCCAATATTGGCGCTTTCACACACCCATATGGACCATGTGGCTGGGCTTCCTTACTACTTCAGCCAGCGGTTTTTTCAAAAACTCCCCACCGGGAAGTGCTTCTGCCCCGCTGTCATGGCCGAACCGCTTCGGATGATGATGCGTTCGTGGATCGCCCTCGAGCGACAAGAAACTCCATTTGAGATCATTGGGATGGAGCCAGGCGACGAGGCTGAGGTCAAACCAAACACCTACCTGCGCGCCCACGCTTCAAGCCACACCATACCAAGTCTGGGGTATGCACTTGTCGAGAAGCGCAAGAAGTTGCTTGAGGAGCTCGTCGACCTACCGCAAGAGAGCGTGCGGCAACTTCGTCTCGCGGGCAAAGAAATTTCGCGAGTTGTTGAGGTTCCGCTCGTTGCCTACACGGGCGACACCGAGCCTGCGCCTTTTCTTTACCACGCTGACTTTGTGAATGCGCGCGTGGTCATCACTGAGTGCACTTTCTTTGATCGCGACCACCAAGACAAAGCGAAAATCGGAAAGCACCTACATGTTGAAGATTTGCGCCCACTCCTCTCTGCCTGGAAGGCTGAGCATGTTGTTGTTGTACATGCGTCGCGGAGGGCGTTGCTCTCACTTGCGAGAGAGCGACTCAACGATGTCGCCGGAAGCCGTCCTGTTGATTCGGTTCATATGCTGATGGACTTTCGGACAAATCGAAAGCGGCTTGAGGCGCAGGCTCTTGAGTTTGATGAAGTGTCGGCAAGTGAAGTTTCTTCGGGCGAAAACACCGAAAGTAGTTGACGGAGTTGTTGGTCACTCCTACCTTGGAACGTCTGGCACGCGTGTCAGTTGACCTATGAGAAAGACGCCCGCGCCAACCGAAGACTTGAAGGTTCAGCTCACCGCGTTCCTTCGCAAGAACCATCCTGAGATTTGTCGTCATTGGTTCGATGAGATCGAACCCGTTGGTATCGATGGTGGAGTCTTGACGTTGTTGGTTGGTGAATCTGTTCGCCGTAACTACCTCCAAAGAACTTGTTCGGGCCCATTCACTGAAGCGGCACAAGCGATCACTGGACGATTGCTCGCGGTTCGGTTTGTTGGTGAAGAGAGTGATGTTCTGGATGCCCCATCCGTCACATCCGTTGGTGGATTGGCACTCTCTGAACTCGACGAACAACTGCTTCTTTCGCCGGATTACACGTTCGATACGTTTGTTGTTGGCCCAGGAAACCGCCTTGCGCACGCTGCGGCCGTTGCTGTCAGCGCAAATCTTGGTGGTGCGTACAACCCGCTTTTCATTCATGGTGGTGTTGGGCTTGGAAAGACGCACTTGTTGCAAGCAATCTGCCAGACTGTTCTTCGTCAACGCCCATCGGCGCGAATCGGATATCTCTCGTGTCAGACTTTTTCTGAGTTGTTCTTGGGTTGTGTGAAGTCTGGTCGCATGCAAGATTTTCGACATCGTTTTCGCAATCTCGACATGCTGGTGATTGATGACATTCACTTTCTCTCGAAGCGAGACCAGACGCAGGAAGAGTTTTTTCACACATTCAACTCGCTTTATCAGGCTGGAAAGCAGATTGTTCTTTCGTCTGATGCTTCACCGAATGAGATTCCAGACCTTGAGGCGCGACTGGTTAGCCGCTTCAATTCTGGTCTCGTTGCCCGAGTCGATAAGCCTTGTTATGAAACGCGCGTTGCTATTTTGAAGGCGAAGGCTGCGTTGTTGGGACTTGAAATCACAGATGATGTTCCGGCATTTATTGCATCGCGTGTTGATACGAACATTCGTGAACTTGAGGGATCGCTCACGAAGGTGCGTGGGTTCGCGATGGCGAACGGGCTTGCGATGACTCTCGATGTTGCGAAACGTGCGCTCGCTGATGATCGCCCGCCATCCTCAGTTTCGACCAAACCATCAATCCAAATGATCATTGATGCGGTCACGCTTTATTACGACTTGAAACTCTCTGATTTGATGTCGAAGCGTCGTCATAAATCTGTTGCGTTGCCGCGACAAGTTTGTATGTGGCTCGCTCGAAAACACACGCGCTACAGCCTTGAAGAAATCGGCGGTTATTTTGGTGGGCGCGATCACACGACTGTGTTGCATGCTGAGAAGAAGATCGAAAGCACACGCAAAACAGATCTTGATCTGGCCCAGGCCATCGACCGTATCGAGGGGACGTTCGAACGACTCGCACCTGTTGTTTCTTGAGCTCGTCGGGGTGTCGATAGAGGTGTTGGCGGGTTGTTGAAAACCGTATGGTTGTTGTCGGCGGGATTCGGTGGTCTTGCGCCGCACAGAGCTCGCCTGTCTGTTGTTTTTTGGTTGTTGAATTTTGTGGTGTTGGTGCGACTGCGAATCGACAGTATTTTGGTTGTGTTTGTGCGCTGTATCTGCTTGGTGTATTTAGGTTTATGGTTGTTTGGTTGGGGTTGTCCACAATCTGCAAACACCCCTTCTAGGAGTAGGAAGAGAACTCTATTCAAAAGGACCAAGACATTATCTGACGCGTCGGGGTTGTCGGATGGCCTATCGAACCGTGAGAGAGCGCTCTTTCTCGAAGACCAACCGCGAGCAATCCAAGCACGATGTGTGAACGTTTGACCTGTGCATAACACCACATCAATTGTGTCGGAGATTGCGCCTGAACAAGCGTTCTGAACAGCAACACAACACGAAAGCGCAGATATCAGAGTCATATACTTTTGGTGAGGTCCCACAACATGTCGTCGAACTTTATTGAGCGTCTTCATAGCCCAGACACGGTCGAAGCGGCGAGTGCTGTCGAAGCGGCAGCAACAGAGATTCGCGCTCAATTGAGCAAGACCATTGTTGGGCAAGAGGCAATCCTTGATCAGATTCTGCTGGCGATGTTTTGTGGAGGGCACACACTTGTTGAGGGCGTTCCAGGACTCGCCAAGACGCTGATCATCTCGACGATCGCACAGACGCTCTCGCTTGGATTCTCGCGAATTCAGTTCACACCAGACTTGATGCCGAGCGACGTGACGGGGAGTGAGGTCATCCAAGAAGACAAACAAACCGGCGCGCGAAGCCTGCACTTTGTGAAAGGTCCAGTGTTCGCGAACGTGATTCTTGCGGATGAAATCAATCGCACTCCACCAAAGACGCAGGCCGCACTCTTAGAGGCGATGCAAGAGGGCCAGGTCACAGTTGGTGGATACACACACGCGCTTCCAAAACCATTCTTTGTTCTCGCGACACAGAATCCAATCGAACAAGAGGGGACGTACCCACTTCCAGAAGCGCAACTCGACCGATTTATGTTTCTTGTGCGCATTGGATACCCCAGCGAGGCCCAAGAGATTGAGATCGTCAAACGCACAACAGGAACCAAACACGAGCAACCAACAGCTGTGCTTGGAGCACCCGAATGCATTCGCATTCAACAGCTCGTGCGTGAGGTGCCCGTCGCCGACCATGTGGTGCAGTATGCGCTGCGCATCGTTCGCGCGACCCGACTCGACGAACGCTCACCAAAGTTCATTCGCGACTATGTCTCTTGGGGTGCTGGACCGCGCGCGAGCCAGTTTTTGATTCTCGCAGCAAAAGCGAAGGCGCTCATGTCTGGTGAGCGCCATGTGATGCCACACCATCTCCATGCTGTGGTGCTTCCTGTGATGCGCCACCGAATCATGCTGAATTTCAATGCACAAGCCGACGGAGTCAACACAGACCAAGTTGTCGGCGATCTTGTGAAGACCATTCCACTCGATAGCGCGGCGTAAACATGCCCGAGGGATCAACGACTCCCTTGCGAGCCGAGCAGTATCTGGCCCCAGAGACGCTCGCGCAGTTGGCACCATTTGAGTTGCGCGCAAAGATGGTCGCCGAGGGGGCGATGAATGGAATGCATGTCTCGCCTCGTCAGGGAGCAGCTGTTGAGTTTGCCGCACACAGGCAATACACAACCGGCGACAGCGTGCGCCACCTTGACTGGAAGGTCTTCGCACGAAACGACAAGCTTTACATCAAACAGTTTCAACAAGAGACGAATCTCAACATCGCGATCTTGGTCGACGGATCAGCATCGATGCGATTCGGCACACTGCACACAAAGAGCGGATGGGGTGGAACGCGCGCTCAAAGCACAGAGAATCAATGGACGAAATATGACCACGCGACAGCGATCGCTGCAGCGCTTTCATTTCTCTCACTCGCACAGCGCGACCGGGTGAGCGTCGGAATTTTTGCAGACGGAATTCGCGGAGGAGTGCGTCGGTCGAGCAGCAGTGACCACTGGAGATCAGTCGTGCAGGCTCTCGCAAGCGAACCAGTAAACGACCGAGTGAATTGGTCGAAGGTCGCCGACCAAACACTCAGCCAGAACTCAGGGCACACACTCTTCATCATCATCTCTGACTTCTTGGCGCCACTCGACCAGATCCGCTCTTGTCTCGCGCGCCTTCGACACCGCGGAAACGACGTGATTTGTTGTGTCACGCTCGACCAACAAGAAATGCGTTTTGATCTTGACGCGAACGCCCCTTTCAACGGGCTTGAAGGCGAAGCAACCATAGAGATAGACACACGCTCAGTGCGTGAGGCGTACCTCACAGCGCTCGACAACCACCTCAATGAGATCAATCGGTTGAGTCGAAGTTTTGGATTCGACAGCGCAGTCTTCAACACACACGAGTCAGTCGGTCCTGTGCTCTCAGCACTTCTCGCGAGACGCCAAATGTTCGCACGCCAGAGGTCAGCACGGTGATTTTCGCAAGCCCCCTTCTTGTGGCGGCTGGATGTCTCGCAGTCGCGATACCTGTGATGCTGCATCTCTTCTTTCGACGACGGCACCAACCAATCCAGTGGGCAGCAATGGATCTCTTGCGCGCCGCGATCACCCAAACAACCAGGCGAAGAAAGATCAACAAACTCATTCTTCTTCTCTTGAGGTCACTTGTTGTTGTGTGCGCAGGACTCGCGATTGCAGGGCCACTCATTCCCAAGCCGACAAACGAAACACAGTCAACCGAGGGCGCGCCACGAGAACTCATTCTCGTACTCGACAACGGAGTCTCACAACAAACAATCGACGGCACGGGCGAAGCGTTTGCGGCGAGCAAAGAACAAGCGCTTGCAGCAATCGACACACTTCAACCAGGAGACGCGGTCGGAGTCATCCTCACAACATCTGCGCAACCGCTCATTTGGCCGCCATCCCACGATCTCGCGGCAGCACGTTCGACAGTTGATTCGAGCGTGGTGTCGAGCGCAGCGTCAGACATCGCGGCTGCGATTGAATTGACACAAAGCAACAAGCGAACCGTCGGAGTATTGAGTGCGTTTCGCCGCGGGTCACTCGCGAACCAGATTGAAAGCAAAGCGAGTCAAACCAACATTGTTGTGACCCCTCCAGCACAGAGCGATGTCACCAACATTCAGCTCATCAAGTGTGAACCACAGGCACGCGGCCCCTCATCGTCGCGCGGTGGCATCCCCCTGCGTCTACATCTCGCGCGTGAGGGCGACACACTGCGTGAGGCCATATCAAACATTGATATCGCACTCGATGATGGAATCCACACAACGTTGCGCGTTGAATGGAAAGAGGGACAAGGAGAGAGTGTTGTTGAGAGCACGATTATCGCGACAGGCACGAGACGCACAGAGGTGCCGGTCCGCGCAACAATCATCGATCGCGATGCGCAGATGGCAGACAATGTTCGATTCGCAGTCGTCACAACAACAAACACAATTCGTGTTGGCGTGATTGATCGAGTGAATGACGCGACAAACGAACAGCCTGGACAGAGGGTTGGTGAATGGATTGAACGTGCGCTCGCCCCAACAACAGATGGCGACATCGAAACCGAACTGCTCGACCCAACATCAGTCGATATCAAGCGCTGCCAAAGTTACGACGCACTTGTGCTCATTCGCCCAGACCTCATCGACACAACTGGTTGGGGGGTTCTCAAACAGCTCATCAATTCTGGGAAGGTGCTGATTGTCATCCCGCCAACACACACAACAAGCGGCGTGTGGAGCGACGGACTTCTTCTTGCGTTCGACCTCGGGTGGACTATCGCGCGCACACCAACAACAAGCGATCTCGCGATCACAATCACACAACCAGAAATATTCAACGAGAGCACAACAGCACTGTTGCGCCAACTCGCCCCCGAGATACAAGACCTCACACAACCAGTCACGGTCGATCGGTGGTTTCAAATCACAATCCCGGCGGGACGGGGCGAGAGTGTGCTCGAGCTCAGTAGTGGATCGCCACTCGTCGCTATTGGTACCCCAGAGGATGCGCGTGGGTCAGTGATCGTCTTTGCAACACCACCCGATCTCAACTGGACAAACTTGCCTGCGAAACCACTCATGGTTCCGCTCCTTCAAGAATGTGTGCGGCAAGCGGTCGCCCAAGTCGACCGCCAGAGAGGTGTCGTCGTCGGAAGCGATCACATTTCAACTCTCCTTCCGTCGACAACAACACTTCAACTCGTGATGGGAGCGCTTGATAGCCAAGTCGAAGAGACACGAGTTGTGAATGTTGGACCAAACGGATCGCTCGCGACTTCGATTCTGACCCCAGGCGTCTATGCGAGCCGTGATGTGTCAGACCATCCAACAGGGCTCATTGTTGCCAATATTGATGTTGCGGCGGCATCCACCAAACGATCGACGATTGAAGAAATCACCGATCAATTCAAGAGCGCATCAATCACGGTGAGTGACACTGACTTTGGAGCCAACACATCGAGCAGTTCACAGAGCACAGCACAACAACCACAAGCGCGAGCGCTCGACGGCCACTCCCTGGCGATTTGGTTTTTCTGCGCAATGATTGTTGTCGTGTTGGTTGAGACATGGATGGCCCGGCAATCATCTGTTGGGGCGAGCACACGAAATGCGTTGGGCACACAACAATGAACACATCCGAAACGATGCGTTGGTTGTTCGGGCTCGATGCGATTCCGGTGGGCGCAGAGGGTTTGCAGTTGTCGTGGCAGCATCCACTCGCAGGCTGGGGATGGCTTCTCGTCATCTTGGGGGCTCTTGGTGTCGCCGCGTGGAGTTATCGCTGGATTGTTGGTGCGCGTTCAACGCGAATCATCCTCGCATCGCTTCGTGCCTCTCTACTTGTGTTGTTGGTTGCACTCGCAGCGGGTCCACTCTTGCGACTGCCGGTGATCGAGACTCAACCAGACTGGATCGCCGTGCTCGTCGATCGAAGCCGCAGTATGGCGGTCGAAGACATGCGTGGTGTCGATGGATCACTTCAATCGCGCGACTCGGTTGCACGAACACTCATCAACGACTCAGTCTGGAGCGAGATCTCCAAAGACAAAGAGATTGTGTGGCTCGGCTTTCACACATCCGCATTTGAGATCGATCCACAACTCCCCCCGTCGGCTGATGGGTGGTCAACAGATCTCACTGTGCCGACTGAGAGCGCACTGCGCAGACTCGCTGGCCGCCCAGCCAGCGGCATCGTCATCCTCTCGGATGGTCGCACACCACGACCGCTCGACCGCACAGTCTTGCGCGCACTGCAGTCACGCGCGGTGCCAGTCTTTGTTGTTCCACTTGGATCTGCGGCGGCGATGACAGATCTCGGCATTGCACAGGCGGATGCACCCGCGCGCGCCTTCATTCGTGATCAAGTTCCAATCGTTGCAACACTGCAATGCGTTGGGGGCTCACCACAAACAAAGATTCAAGTGGACCTTGTCGAGAGTGAGAGTGGTGAGGTATTGAACACGATCGAAGTCGATCCACAAGAGTTCGTGAACCAACGATGTGAGGCTGTGTTGACTGGCGTTCGCTCAGAGGCGGGGTTGGCGCACTGGACCATTCGTGTGCGAGCGGGGTCCGACGACCTCGTGCGAACGAATGACCAACAGACAGTCGAGGTGGAGTTTGTGGATCGTCCACTGCGCGTTCTTTACATCGAGGGCTATCCACGTTGGGAGTATCGGTATCTCAAGAATTTGCTCGTGCGCGAGTCATCGTTCGAGAGTTCGGTCATGTTGCTCTCAGCCGATCGAGACTTTGCGCAGGAAGGGAACGCACCGCTCGAGCGATTGCCGCAAAGTGACGAAGAGTTTTCTACCTACGACCTTTTCATCTTGGGCGATGTGCCATCTGGAAGTCTCTCTGAGACCCAGGTCGAGCAGATCAAGCGCGCGGTCAGTGAGCGCGGAGCGGGTTTGATGTGGATCGGCGGCGAACGATCGACTCCAAACTCTTGGCGGGCCACACAACTTGAAGATCTGCTTCCGATGCACGGAGTTCTAGAGAGATTCGATGAAGCGATCTTTCTTGAGCCCACAGAGAATGCGATTCGCTCAGGCGTGATGCGACTTGGCGAAACAGCAAAAGAGAGATGGCCAATCGCCCTCTCACCAACGAGCGAGCGCGGTCGATTGGAATGGGCGCAACGGGTTGAACCTGATTCAATGAAGCCAGCAGCAGAAGTACTCGCGCGCGGACGAGCAAGTTCAGGAGGCGAGGCATTCCCAGTGGTGATCTCGATGCGGTATGGCGCTGGGCTTGTGCTGTACGTCGCAACGGATGAGACGTGGCGCTGGCGCCATGGGGTTGGAGAGACATTCCAAGAGAGATTCTGGATTCAGTTCATTCGCTATCTCTCGCGGGGAGCAGTGCAATCTGATGGAAACGCGTTTCGTCTCGTCGTTGAGCCCAAGCGACCCGAAGTTGCAATGCCAGCGATGATCCGCGTTGAGATTCAAGACGCAAAGGCAGGCGAGATCGCCGGCGACGAATCACTCGAGGCAGAACTCGAACCAATCGACATAACCGGTGCACGCACAAATCAATCGATGCAACTGGTGCGCGAAGGAGATGCGTGGGTTGGGCTGTGGTCCCCAGAATCTGCTGGCCAATGGCGGGTGCGCGTTGACTCATCACGAACAGGTCCACTCGAACGCCTCGTCGAGGTTGTGCGCACAGATTCTGAGCTTGCCCATCCAGAGAGTGATCACGCGCAGCTCGCCGACATCGCCGCGCGGACAGGTGGAGCGGTTGTGCAACCCGCCCAACTTGCACGACTGGCCGACATTCTTCCAAAGCGATCGTTGAATCGCGAACAGTCGATTGTCGACCCATTGTGGAACAGCCCCGCTGCGTTGATGTTGGTGCTCTTGCTTCTCTCGATCGAATGGATTGGCAGAAAATGGCTGCGATTGGCCTAGGATTTCAATGATGAGGATGCGTTGACGAACCGAGACCTTCCAAACGAGTTTCGCCTCACTGCGAAGCGAATTCGCACAATTCGCATCGCCGATGCGAGTGTGGTTGCACTTCGCACTCTCATCTGGGCTGTGTCGGTGTGTGTCGCGATTGATGCAGCTCTTCGCTTTCCGGGCGTGATGCGTTGGATCATCCTCGCTCTTCTCTGCGCGTTCTTTGTCTGGTTGTTCTTGAAGCGCGTGCGCCCCGCGTGTGCGCCTGCACCATCGCCTGTCACATTGGCGCTGCGGATTGAAGCGCTGACACCCCACGCGAGTGGTCGCCTCGCGTCCGGGGTCGAGTTCGCCGCAGATCATTCATTCGACAAGAACCCGCTCGCGGCACATGTGCGCGATGAAGCATTCGATTTGGCCCCACCAACTGCGATCAAGGCGCTCGTTGACACACGGCGCGTCAAACGTGATTGTGGCGAACTCTCGATCGTCCTCTTGTTGTGGATCGGATTTCTCGCAGTCGCTCCACAACTTGCATCGACGGGTCTCTTTCGAACACTCACACCATGGGTCGCCGCAGAGTGGCCTGCCCGAACAGGAATTCGCAGCACAACATTCGCGACACATCACCCAAAAAACACAGCGCTCACGCTGAAGGCAGACCTCTTTCGCGGAGACCCACAGAGTGAGCCCGTCTGGGTGAAAATGAGAAGTCGTGTCGATGGAGAGTTTGGGGAGTGGGAACAGCAGCAATTGATCCACCAAGGAGAGACACGATTCGAACGACTGATCGAGCCACGTTCCGAAGAGGTCGAGTTTCAGTTCTTGACGCGCGATGTCGAGAGTGAACTGCAACAGATCACATTTGTTGAAGCCCCAAGTGCGAAGTCGCTGATCGCAACCGTGAATCCTCCTGCGTACGCAACAACCATTCAACCACAGCGATATGACCTCGCGGATGGAACAAGAAGCCGTGGTCGCATCACCGTTCCGATTCTGCAGGGATCACAGATCACACTCGAACTCACCCCGTCGCGGGCACTCACTGTTCCGGCAAATCCAGAACAGCAGAAGGAGTGGATCGCATCGACGTTTCGTTGGGAGAGCAAGGCGACGCCAGGAGCTGAGAGTCCTGCGAGCACATTCTCGCAGAGCAACGATTCGTGGAGCATCACGTGGACTGCAGATCACTCACGATCGCTCGCAATTCGGCTGCGAGATGAACATGGGGTGCAGAACACTGATGACATCTCTTACTCGTTCGAGGTCGTTGCTGACACTGCCCCAGCAGCAGTCGTTGTCGAGCCCAGCACAGATGAAACAGTGCTCGCGACGGCGCATATCACTATTCGCGGCGAGGCGCACGACGACATCGGACTCACCCAAGCAACACTCGAAGCAACACGCGCCACAAGTTGGGCGAAACAACTATCGGCGACAGGAGGTGGCGGGGTTGCGGCAGAGGTCGAGGCGCTCTTCGACCTCGAAGAAGCGAACGCGCAACCCGGAGACATCTTTGACATTGTGACAACGGCGACAGACGGATTTCTGATCGACGGCAAGCCACGACCCGCAACGCGATCAACACCAAGACACCTGCGTGTCATTACAAGACCACAATTCGAAGAAGAGACTCGCAACACAATCGCAGCAATTCGCCAAGGAGCGATGCGCGTCAATGATCGCCAGCGCGCCCTTCTTGAGCGCGATGAGACAGATGCCGCGCAGGTGCGTCCACAATCAGAGATCGGTGAGCGCATCAAAGCGCTCAGCAACATGATGCAGACACTGCACAACCGTCTCGACAAGAATCAAGTTCCTGACGATGCAACACGCGGACTCATTGATGCATCCCAAGAGATTCTCGAGACAGCGCACGCGCAGAGTGACAAGGCACGCGATGCACTTCAAGACGAACCAATCAACCGCGAAGAGGCAAAGATCGCGCAGGGTGAGGTGCGCCAAGAACTCGATGACCTCGCGACATTGCTCGATCGCGACAAAGATGCGTGGATGGCGGCTCGCCAACTTGAGCGCGTCGCTGAGGCGATCAAGGCGGCTGAGAGTGATCGATCACGTGCTGGCGCGAAGACGCTGGGAAGAAAACGCGATCAACTGACAGCCGACGAAACCGCAGCGCTCGATCGAGCAGCAGAGAGCGCACAGGCAGCGGCAGAAGCTGCGCGTGAGGCAGTCGAAGAACTGAAGGAGCGCGCAGAGAGCGTCGAGAAGGATGATCCAGTTCGCGCAGCGAACCTTCGTCAAGCAGCAGAGCGCGGCGAAAAAGAGTCGCTCGCGGCGCGCATGGAGAAGGCACAACAGGCGACCCGACAGAATCAGATGGACGAAGCGCAGAAGAACTCTGCGGCAGCGCAAGAGACGATCAAAGAAATGATCGCAGACCTTGCTGATGATGAAAAGGGGCGCACCGAAACGCTCCGCCGCCGCCTTGCCACGCTCGCAGAAGCACTCGAGCAACTCGTGCGCCAATCATCGAGCACAGAGAATCTCGGCCTCGATCTCTTGGCGGCGCCATCCCAAGAGAGCGCGAAGGCAGCCCCTGGTGTTTCTCAAGAGGCTGCGAAACTCTCACTTAACGCCGCTGGAGTCTCGGATGAGGGTCGCGCAGCGGGACCGAGTGCACAACGCGTTGTGCGACTCATCGACCGCGGCGCTGAGTCGGCCGGACGTGCAGCGACCGCGCTCGCAGCGACTCCACCACAAACCACCACTGGCCACGAACAGCTCGTGCGTGCAACGGCAGTCTTTCAAGAGGCGCTCGAAGCAGTGCGCGCGCAAGAGAAACGCAACGAAGAACAAGAACGCCAACAGCGTGCGCGTGAACTCGCACAGGCGTATCGGGCCCTCGCAGATCGTCAGGAGGGAGTGCTCACAACAACACAACCACTCATTGGATCACGCGGCGAGCGTCGCACCCTTGTTGAAGCGCGCCGTATTTCAGTCGAGCAAGAGAACATCCAACACGCAATCACGACGATCGCAGATGAATCAGAAGATGTCAGAAAATCGTTGACCTTTATGGAAGCAACGCGCGTTGCAGTTGAGGCGTCGAAGAGTGTTGTGCAAGATCTTCGGGCTGGTCCACCGATAGCAGCGACGGTCGAGCGCGAGCGCGAGGTGCTCGAAACACTCAAAGGGCTTTGCGAAGCACTCTCTGAAGCATCCAAGAAGGAGAAGGATCCATTTGAGGATGCGGATCAGCAAGCGGGCGGCGGCGGAGGTGGTGGCGGAGGTGAGCAGGAGAAGCCGCTGATCCCCCCACTTGCAGAACTCAAGGTGCTGCGCGCGTTGCAGCAGCGTGTCTACGACCGAACGAAGAGCACTGAGTTGTTGGGCGACAACAAGGTTGCACAGTCTGAGGCATTGAAGTCACTTGCGTCGAGGCAAGAGGCGATCTTGAACATTGCAGATGCTTTGCGCCGCGCGCTTGAAGAGAAGATGCAGCAGCAGGCGGATGAGGCGGCGCCGATCGTGGTGACTCCTCCACAACGCGGACCGCAATCAACGCCACAAGTCACCCCCCCAGCGGCGGCGACACAGCCACAGGCACCATCGCAGCCACCACCACCCGCGAGCAGCGAAAAATCGCTCGACGAACTTCTAGGAATTGATGGGGCGCAAGATGCGAAGGCTGCAGCAGACGAAAGCAAGCGCGCGCATCAGGAGAGTTTGACGCGCACACTCACCGAGAAGGAAGCACAAGACACACTCGAGGTGACGATCAACGAGATGAAGCGCAGTGTGACACTGCTGCAAGAGAGTGAGGGTGGCACTGCCGTGCAGCGACTGCACGAAGACATTCTCGCACGACTCGACACACTGATCCAGTCTGCACAACAACAACAGCAGCAACAATCCTCTTCTTCATCAAGTTCATCATCGTCGTCGCAATCGCAGGGAGAAAAGAAGGGCGAATCCTCACAACAAATGGGTGGGAAGGGTCAAGGAGAATCAGCAGCAGAGGCGAAGCGGCGAAAAGAAGCTGAGCAACGAGCCAAAGAGGGCCAAGGCAAGAGTGGCGAGCAAGAAGGTGATTCGACGAAACAAGCAAGCACAGGCGAGCGCGCAGGCGAGTTGCCTCCAGGGGTCGAAGCAATCGAGGGGGGAGCGATCGAAGAGTCTGACGAAGAGTGGGGAAACCTGCCACCGCGAACCCGCGATGTGCTTCGACAAGGCGTTCGTGAAAAGATGTCGTCGGTGTATAAACGATGGACCGAGGCGTACTACCGCCGCATCGCTGAAGAGTCCAAACGATGAACGTGTTAACGAAAGTTCTTGCGACGGCCGCACTCACACTCACAGTGACCGCAGCTGAGTCACCACAAGCGGCTGAAGCACCACCAGCAGCAGTACCGACACAAACACCAGCAGCGACTCCATCAAAAGAAACACCACAAGCGCTCCAGGGGGCAGGGGCCGAAAACAAGCCCGCAGCCAATGAGATCACTCCAGAACTCACAGCTGCAATCAACCGCGGTCTTGCATATCTCGCATCAACACAGAACGAGGATGGATCGTTCGGTCGCGGACGCTACGGACGACACACGGGAATTTCAGCTCTCTGTGGATTAGCGTTCATGGCTGACGGAAATCTGCCAGGGCGCGGGCAGTTTGGCGAGCACGTCTCGCGTGCGCTTGAGTATGTGCTCGTGAACAAGTCTGAGAGTGGATTGCTCGCAGCTGAGAGCACGACGGGTCCGATGTATGGCCATGGATTTGCCACACTCTTTCTCGGTGAGATCTATGGGATGAACCCAAGCGATTCGCGCGTTCGTGATGTGCTCGTGCGCGCGATCGATCTCATCTTGAATAGTCAGAATGATGAGGGTGGTTGGCGCTACAACCCAGTGCCGTACGACGCAGATGTTTCAGTGACCATTTGTGAGGTGATGGCGCTGCGAAGTGCGCGAAACGCCGGAGTGCGGATTCCAAAGGACACGATTGATCGCGCCGTGCGATATGTGCGCGATTGCCAGAACAGCGACGGCGGATTTCGGTACATGCGTCAGCCTGGCACGAGCGCGTGGCCGCGCACAGCCGCAGGTGTGGCGAGTCTCTTTTACGCAGGCGTGTACGAAGATGACTCGATCATGCGCGGGCTTGAGTACCTGCGAACCAATGGATCGACGAGTGGTGGCGGTCCGCAGATGCAAGCGCATTATTTTTACGGTCAGTACTACACAAGCCAGGCGATGTACCTCGCGGGTGGCGCGTGGTGGGCAGAGTGGTGGCAGAAGGCGCGCGATGAGCTCATCAAGATGCAAGCAGAGGATGGGTCGTGGGTCGACCACCAAGCCGGAAGTTCATACGCAACAGCGATGGCGCTGATCGTGCTTCAAATGCCAAATCGTTACCTGCCGATTTTTCAAAGGTAAATGCGATGACGAGCATCCTGATCAGCATTCTGTCGATGAGCGTTGGCGGTGTCGAGTTCATCCCAATGATCGACCTCTTGAATTCTCGCGCAGAGTGGGTCATCGCAACTGTTGACGAGAAGGGGATGCTTCGCAACAGAGCGGGCGAAGAGATCGGAACGACCGCCCTCGCGTGGATGCCTCTCGACACTCTCACGTCACCCCCTCCACAGCGACCATTCGCGGCACTCTCGGTGAATGATGGACAGTTCATTCCGGGAGCATTTGGTGGATTTGTTGACGCACCCGACGCACCAACTTCACCAGAGAACTCTGAACGATCGTCGGTGCGGTGGAAACATATCGGCCTCGGGATGATTGACCTTCCAACTGAGCAACTCGCATCAATTCAGTTTCAGCCGACAAATGTTTTGGTGCACGCAGCCGATGCCGACGAGGTGGTTCTGCGCAACGGAGACATCGTGCGCGGATTCGTCGAGAAGTTTGGCGATCCAATCATTATTGATGCAACCAGCGAGAAGAAAGAGATCGCGATCGACCGTGTCGCTTCGCTCGCGCTGGTCACCACATCGCGCCCAAGTGGTGTGGTGCGCGTTTGGATCAGCGATGGAACAGTGATCGACGGGAGTTCGATTCGCGCGATCACCAGCGGTAGTGAAGTCTCATTCATTCTCGAGGGGATGTCGCTCATGGCGGGCCGCCCACCCCTCGCACTGATGCCTGAAGAAATTCTTGCGGTGCGCACGAGTAACAAACGCATTCTCGCTCTGAGTGATTTGCGACCAACAGTGCTCGCACCGACAACACCAGCCTTACCTCGCTGCGAATATCCGCCACCAACCAGCACGCAACAGAACGCACCGCTCGCCGCCGCAAGTGTTGAAGTCCGGGGGCCGCTGCGGCTCATCTACGAAGTCCCCCAGGGGTTCACCATCTTCAACGCAACCGCAGAGATGCCACCATCGATGCGAACATGGGGTGATTGCACACTCGTTGTGCGGCAAGCACAGCGCGAGATCGCGCGCTACGAGATGTCTGCAAAGAATCCAACGGTGCAGATTCACACAGCGATCCATGCGGGTCCGCTCGAAATCGAAATCGAGGAGGGTGGCGCTGGACCCATCGGTGACACAATCATCTTGAGGCGCGCCATGTTCGTCGTTGCAGAGAGTCATGGGTGATGGCACAGTCGCTAGCGCAGTCGAGTGCGGCGCGATGTGAAGCGCGGTTGCGCGCCAGAGATAGTCAGTTCCATCCCACGAGCCCAACACGATTGATCCATCAGACTTCCAGACGATCGCACACGCGCAGTCACGCGCGGTGACGAGGCGCGTCGCGTCTGAAAGCAATGCACTCCACGGATCTTTCAAGAGTCTGCGCGATCCAGTCGACTGCAACACGAGATCGCTCGAAACACGCTGCGCGAACGCGGCAGATTCTGGTCGAAAACTGCCGTGGTGTGGAAGTTCAAAGAGTGTGATCCCTTGCAACTGATGCTGCTGCGGTGAGCTCAAGATGGTCGCGCATGCTTCGCGCGCCGAGTCACCAGCGAACAATGCCGAGAAGAGTCCATGATCGATGCGAATCACAAAGCTTCCATCATTCGAATCGTTGTACTGAGCAGAACGATCTGGATGGATCACCTGCCAAACCGCGCCACCAAACTGATGCTCATCACCACACGCACTCGTTTCGATCGACGCCCCTGCCGAACGCGCTGCGTCGAGAGCACATGATGCTGCACTGCGCGCGCGCTGCGCCCACACGAGAAACTGCGGCGTGACGATGACGCGGCGAACATTGAATGCGCGCACCACTTCTGGAAGGGCTCCATAGTGATCGAGGTTTGGGTGAGAGACGATGACTGCGTCGAGTGATCTCACGCCGAGCGCACACAGTGCCGGCACGACCGTGCGAGATCCAACAGCGGCCGCCCCAAGACTGCCGCAGTCAAAGACAACAGCACTCGTGCGCGAGCGAACGAGGTAGCACGAACCATTGCCAACATCAAGCATGTCGACACGCAGCATCCAGTCGTGCGGGTCGGTGAGTGTGCGCACCGAGTCACCAGGCTTGGTCGCGCCCGGCAAGTCGGCGCATATGCGGACGGTGGCGAGGATGCCCCGCGCATTTGTGGTCGCGACACTGCGAGCGATCGATGCGAGTTCAGGTGCGATTGGCTGAAGCACGACCATCGCATTCGCCGAGATCACCATCACTGCAAAGCTCGGCGAGAGCACAAGCGTGCATGGAACACACCAGAGCGGACACGTTTCGAAGTGCAATGCAACGATTGGCGCGGTTGCGATCCACGCACCAATCGATGCAGCAACAGGCACGAGCGCCAGTCGCATGAGCGCAGCGCACACTCCGAACCCTCGCACACACTTCGCAAACAGCCGGGAGAGGCGCGGCGCGAGAAAGTGCAGCCCAAGAATCGCAGAGAAACTCAATTGAAATCCAGGCTCTGAAGCAGCAAGCGGATCACACAACACAATCACGATTGCAGCACCACCCAGAACAGAGCCAAACGAAAGCGCGCGATTGAACGAGAGCGCGAGCGCAGCTGAGCCGCCCATCAACGCAGCGCGCACCGATGAAACCTCGCTCTCGATCGACGCAACAAAGAGGATCGCGAGCGCGACGAGTACACAGCCTGCGATGCGCGGCGCAAGAGTGCATCGACGCACGCACCAGAGGGCGCACGCCGCGAGAATGCCAAAGTTGAATCCTGAGATGGCGACGAGGTGTTGCACTCCACATGCGGCGAATGACTTTGAGACTGAGCGCAATCCTGGCCAGGCTGCACCAGTTGTTGATGCGGCGATCAGCGCGTTGACATCGAGTCGCGGGGGTGGTGAATTCGCGTCACGATTGACTGCACCGCACTGCTCATCGAGCGCACTGCGCATTGTGCCGTCGACGAACGAACGCCATCGCGCAAGTTGGGCGGTGAGGCTGCACTGTGAACTCTCGAACCGCGTGATGAGCGCACAATCGCTCACAGCGACTGTCGCAGCGATGCCGCGCGAGCGTCCCCACCGCAGTGAATCGAACGCGCCAGGATTGCGACTGCGTGAGCATGGCGAGAGCCATCCCAACACACGCACGCGGTCGCCTGGAATGCATCCAGACGCAGTGCCTTCGACGGCGAGACGCACGGTGGCGTCGATCTCTTGCGGATGACTGGCACCATCACAGACGAGATCGACGGCGAGATTGAATCGAACACTTGGCGTATCGGGTACGAATGATGCCAGCGTGTCTTCGTCACACGACTCACAAAGCAGAAGCGCATCGCGAAAACACGACTCATCGGCGCGTGGCT
Source organism: uncultured Singulisphaera sp. (assembly GCA_964355975.1). Classification (GTDB taxonomy): domain Bacteria; phylum Planctomycetota; class Phycisphaerae; order Phycisphaerales; family SM1A02; genus F1-60-MAGs104. The sequence continues at coordinate 3,617 of CAYHFW010000006.1, read as the reverse complement.
CTGAGACAACGATTCCCTCAACACAAACGAGCCGTCGCGGATCATCAGCTGCGCTCCCAAGCGCAACGAGGGTCGCCTGCCACGAACGGTCGAACCATACGCACCGCAGCGCGCCAACGGCGCACGCGCCGATGAGCAAGCAGATTGCAGCTGCAGTGCGCCACTGCCGCCACGCCAGCGCGAGTCCGTGCGCGGCGAGAGCGACAGTGACCAGCACGGCGACTCCGACGAGTGCGCCGCGCTCATCCAAGGCAACGTTCGGCCACGCGTAGGCGGCAGATGCGCAACCCGCGACCATGGCGGATGCGATCCAAGGCAAGAAGGCGTGGCGTGCTGCTTTGGTACCGCTCGTCCTGCGCGGCATGAGCGCACGCTAGAACTTCGCCAACTCACTTCTCAAAAACACACCTTTTTTCTTGAGGTGCTCGGCTCGCAGGTTTCGCCATTCTTTGGAAGGAATGACCCGCTCAGTGATGCGTTTCTTCCAAAGAACGCGAAGCAGTGCGCGCTAGGACTACGAATCACATACTCGCAGGCTTATCGCCGACGACGCGCACGTCGACGACTTGAATCGCAACCATGATCTTCGCCTCGTCGAGCGCCATCTTTACCGCACGCACGAGTGCGCCGCGAACAATCGGATGGTCCTCGCTCTTGCACCAAACACGCACCTGCCAATCGACCCCCGTCGCGCCGAGTTCGAGCAGTCCAACTTCAGGCGCCGCATCAGTTCGTCCTGGCGTGGCGACCGCAGCAGCGAGCAAGACGCGCTGTGTCGTATCGATATCCGCGCGAAACTCGACACGCACATTCACATCGGCGCGCCGCGTCTCGTAGGCGCTTGTGTTGGTGATCACCGAGCCAAAGATCGCACTGTTGGGAACGAAGACCCTGCGGCGGTCGACCGTGTCGAGGGTTGTCGAGAAGAGATCGATCTCGTTGACGACGCCAGTCTGCCCAGCGACAACGATCGCATCACCAATCTTGTAGGGACGAAACACCATCAGCATCACACCCGACGCGAAGTTCGAGAGCGTGCTCTGAAATGCGAGACCGATGGCGATACCAACCGTTCCCAGAACAACCGCGAAACTCGCAGTGTCAAATCCAAACCGATTGAGCACGAGGATTCCTGCGATCAAGAGCAGTCCCCATCCAATGAGTTTCGCGAAGAAATGTCCAAGCGTTGAGTCGATGTCGCCGCGCACACACGCCGCCAGAATCAGCCGTTTCACCCACTTCGAGACGACGATCGCGACGACGACGATGATGATGCCACTGATTGTTGGATTGGCGTACTGCTGCCAGAGACTCATCCCCCATTCAGCAGAGGACTGCGCAACGTGTTTCGTTTGTTCGAGTGTTTCTGTGACTTGCATATAGATCTCTCAGGGCTGATGTGAAAGCGTGATGAGTTTGTCGAGTGTTGCGCGACTTGCGCCCGATGCAATTGTTGCGCGTGCGCGCGCAACGCCATCGGCCAAATCTTCGGCGCGACCAGCGGCAACCAGCGCAGCACCCGCATTCACGAGGGAAAAGTCGGTTGCAGCAAGTGACGCGCGGCCCTCGAGCACCGCGATGAAGAGCGCAGCAGCATCCGCCACCGTGTCGGGGGCGACAGAAAGTGGATTGACCCGCGTGACGCCCATCGACTCGGGTGTGGTTTCGTAAACGCGCACCGATCCGCCGCGCTGATCGCGCGTGACCTCAGCAACCAGTGTTGATGCGCCTGTGGTGACTTCGTCGAGGCCATCGAGACCGTGATACACAACGGCACGAATCGCACCGAGTTCGCACAAGACCTGTGCAACAAGCGGCACGAAACTGCGGTCGTAAACACCGATCGCCTGTCGCTGCGCGCGCGCTGGATTTGTGAGCGGACCGAGCAAGTTGAAGAGTGTCGGAAAGCCCAAGGTTTGGCGCACAGGCATCGCGTGTCGCGCGGCGGGGTGGTGCATGGGAGCGAAACAAAACGCAACACTCCCCTGCTCAAGACAGCGGCGTTGCACTTCGACGGGTGCGTCGATGCGCACGCCAAGGGCCTGCAAGACCTCCGCCGACCCGCGCCCAGTGCGCGAGCGATTGCCATGCTTGGCCACAGGCACACCGGTCGATCCTGCAATGATTGCGGCAAGTGTGCTGACGTTGAACGATTTCGGCGCACCGCCTGTGCCTGCTGTGTCGAGAATCGTTGTTGGGTCGAGCGAACTCTCAAGAATCGCAGCGTGCTCACGCATCACCATCGCCGCGCCGGTGAGCTCGTCGACTGTCGGAAGTCGCCGCGCGAGAAGCGCAAGGAGTGCACCGACCTCAGCGTGGTGCGCCGATCCAGTCATGATCTCTTGAAACGCGGCGTGCGATTGTTCGCGCGAGAGTGTGTGCCCGTGAATCAGCAACTTCAAGAACGGAGTGAGATCGCCAGGCCGCTGTGGCCGCGCAAATTCGCTCGGATTGAGGTTTGGCAGTGGCGCTTCCATGCGAAGTCGGGGATGCTACGCATGTGCTTGCCGTCTTGGTTCACAACCTCAGTCCGTTCGCGTTCGAGATCTCACCAGGCATCGGCATCCGCTGGTACGGCCTCGCATACGCCGCGGGGTTTTTCTTGGGATACATGTTGCTGCGCGAACTCGCCAAACGCGAGCGCATCGGATTGTCGGTGGTGCAAGTCGGCGATTTGATGACGTATCTCATCGCGGGCGTCGTCATCGGAGGGCGAGTTGGACACGTGGTGTTCTATGAGCCGCATGTACTGCTGTCGTTTCACACAGACTTTCCGTGGTGGGGACTTCTCGACATCCACAAAGGAGGAATGTCGAGTCACGGAGGAATCATTGGATGCACCGTCGCCGCGTTGCTCTTCGCGCGGCATGTGAACGTGCCGTTCTTGCACATCGCAGATTGCACCGCATTCGGCGCGCCATTTGGATTGTGCATGGGACGACTCGCCAACTGGGTGAACGCAGAGCTCTGGGGAAAGGCACTTCCAGAATCGATGCAAGCGAGTCCGCCGTGGTGGGCGGTGAAGTATCCAAGCGAGGTACTCGAGCAATCGTTCGACCTCGAGAAACTTGCGCCACTGCAATCGATCGTCACACCAAGCGAGCCGATCCAAGATGCGGTGTACCGCGCAGCGATGCTGGGGCGCCCCGATGTGCTCGTCCGACTCGAACCAATTCTGACTGCGTACTACCCAAGCAACTTCATCCAAGCATTCACCGATGGACCGTTTTTGTTCGCCGCGATGGCGATGGTGTGGATGCGCCCACGAAAGCCCGGAGTGATTGCTGGCGTCTTTCTTATGGCCTACGGCGTAGCGCGCGTGATCAGCGAACAGTTTCGCGCGGTGGACGAAGGGGTTTTCATGATCGGCGAGATCACCCTGCCGATGATGCTCTCGATCGCGATGATTGCGCTCGGCGGCGCGCTGTGTCTGTGGGCGAGTCGGCGAGAGTCGGTGAAGTTCGGCGGATGGTTGTCGCGGTGAATCGGGCGCGCTCCGGCAAGCGTGAGTGCGCACTGGTGAGCGTGAGTGCGCACTGGCAAGCGTGAGTGCGCACTGGCAAGCGTGAGCGCGGCGGAATGCTTCACTCGGCGCTCAAACAGCCCTCGCCGAGCTG
>CAYHFW010000005.1:0-122498 GCA_964355975.1 uncultured Singulisphaera sp. | reverse complement strand
AGTCTGCGCAGCTCGGCGAGAGCTGTTTGAGCCCCGAGTGAAGCATTCCGCCGCGATCACGCTTGCCGGATTCCGTCGCGATCACGCTTGGTTGAATTCTCCGCGCCCACGCCTGCTTGACCGAACCGCGCTCACACTTGTTCGGACCGCGTGGCGCTCACTCGCAGCACGCGTGCATTCACTGTGATCGTCGCATTCGCATCGGTGAAGGTGCGTGGATGCACTTCTTCACCGCACGCTGCATCCACGGCGGCACGAATCGTGCGCGGCGAAAGTTCAATCGCGCGCTTGCGACAGGCGCTGACGAGAAGCGCAGAGGCGAGCACCGCACCACGCGCTCGAATCTGTCGACGCGGAATCTCGCGTGCGCACCATCCATCACGCACTGCGATCTGCGAGAGAGCCCACGCTCCACTGCGGGCCGCATCGCATGCATCGACTGCGTGGGATGCAATTCGTGGCCAGCGACTGCGCAGTGAGTCGATCAGATTTGCCCGCAAGAATCCGCGCGCCGATTTGACGTTCGCGTTGCTCGCATCTTCGCGCCAACCAACCCCCACCGCCTTGCACAACTGCACGAGTTCATCTCGAGTCACGCTCAGAAGTGGACGCGCGATCGCAATGTCGCTGCGAGGCGAGACCTTTCGTCGCCACGGAATCGCCGACAACCCGCGAACGAACACGCCGCGCCCGATGCGCATGATCAGCGTCTCAAGCACATCATCGCTCTGATGGGCGAGCAGAATCCATTTCGCTCCAACTTGCTGCGCGTACCCAGCCAATGCACGGTGGCGCAATCGTCGCGCTTCGGCGGCGAGTCCATGCTTCGCAGCGACGGGATGCACATGAAGCACTGAAAACCCAACCCCCAGCGCACTGCACAAGTTCGAACAATGGACAACATCTTCGTCGGCTTCTGTGCGCAAGTGATGGTGCACATAGACGGCGTGCAACCCAGTGAGATTGGATTCGCGCTCTGCCACCACGGCAGCGAGTGCGAGCAGTGCAGTTGAGTCGACTCCCCCACTCAACCCAACGATCATCGCGTCGCTCTCGCTGCGACGACATCGCACCCGCAAATTCGCGCTGAATCGCGCCACCAGCGGATGGCGTCCCGCGCAGTGCAGCACGTCTTGAGCGGTGAATGCGTTCACACGCTCATGCTACGGCGACGCGGCGACGCTTCGATGGCACAAACGCTGTCGCGGCCTTGGGAGTTGCGAGTGCACAGCGCACCATTCTCTCGACGGCGAAGACATCGTCTGCGGTTGCATCCGCTCCGATTTCTTCAGCAAGACCAGGAGCGCGCGCAAAGACCCCGCCGCCACAAATCACTGGCATTCCAGGATTCGAATCGGTCGAGCGAATCAAGTCAATGAGATGTCGAATCTTTGGGGCGTCCGATGCAGCCGCTGCGAAGACCACGACCGCATCGGGGCGGCGCTGTCCTGCTTCTGCGAGAATTTCATCGTTGGCGACTCCACCAGCGGCGAAGAAGACTTCATATCCGCTTGCTTCGAGCAAGTCGCTGCAGAGTTGGCCTGCAAGGTCTTCTGATTCGTTCTGTCCACAGACACAGAGCAGTCGGCGACCATTGCGCGGCGCCTGTGTGTACCCCGATTGCGCTTGATCGACGAGCATGCGAAGAATTCGTGTCGAGTATTGGTACGCGAGCATCGAGAGTTGATCCTGACGCCACATGCGAAAGATCGTCTGCATCGCAGGCCAATAGAGTTCTTGTGAGAGTTGCATCGCAGTGAGTCCATGGCGTTGCACTTGCTCGATGAATGTGCGCGTTGCGGGACGGTCGCCGCTCACGCAGAGTTGAAGGAGTCGTTCGAGAGCAAGTTCAGCGTTCATGGATGGGGAGGTCATGCAGAGTTCATCGGCCGCCTGCGAGAGACGAATGCTGCATGAAACAAACGTGCTCGCACGAGCGTTATCGACTCTGACCGTGGTGTTTATCGGGCACACAAACGCGTCTAGGATCAAGAAATGAGCCCTTCGAGCGATCCGCAGTCACGTGAGTCAGGTTGGGATTCACCCTCACTCACAGGAAACCCACATGCGCGTGCGGACAAGTCTGACCGTGTGCGCGAGATGTTCACTGCGATCGCGCATGCCTATGACCTGAACAACAGAGTGCACTCATTTGGACTCGATCAGCACTGGCGCCGAGTCGCAGTGCGATTGGCCGCGCCGCTGCAAGGTGCGTCGGTGCTCGATGTCGCATGTGGCACGGGCGACCTGACGATGGCGTTCGTTCGCGGCGGCGCAGCGCGTGTGATCGGACTCGACTACACGCCTGCCATGTTGGACCACGCCCGCGTGAAAGCTGCGCGTGCGGGTGGTTCGATCGCCCACATTCAGTACGTGCAAGGTGACGCGCAGCAGTTGCCATACCCCGATCAATCGTTCGATGTTGTTTCAATTGCGTTCGGCATTCGAAATGTTGCCGATCCGCAGCGGGCGATGCGTGAGTTTCGGCGGGTGCTGCGCCCAGGCGGCCGAGTTGTCATCCTCGAGTTCTCTCAGCCCTCATCGCCAGTCGTGCGGTTTTTTCACAACCTCTACACCAACCACATCATGCCCTGGACCGCCACCATTCTGGCGCGCGATCAATCGGGGGCATATCGCTATTTGCCTCGGTCGGTGCAGACTTTCTTCGATCCCCAGCAATTGCGAGAACAACTCAATACCGCTGGATTTTCCAAAGTCACGCAGCATCCATTGACGATGAAAACCTGCGTCGTTTCGGTTGGTTTCGTCGCACTTTGAGCCACATCTCGCTACACTCGAAATGAACCCATGATCTTTGACGTACTCACACGCGTTTGGCACTCCCCAGAGCAACTCGGTTTCGAGCTTGCTGAGGGAATTCGCGCGGCTTCGCGCCGCCCAGGTGGAGTCGATGGAACCATGGGCGCGCATACCCAAGCACTCGAGTGCATCGGTTGCGCCCTGGTGCACGGATTCAAGTCGCAGGCGCTCAGCGCAGCCGTCCCACCAGAATTCATCGCAGGAGTCGTCGGTCGCCAGCCACATCGCCTCGCTGGAATCGCTGGAATCGATCCGATGTGCCCCTCGTGGCATGATGATCTTGACCATGCCAAGTCGCTCGGGCTTGTCGGCATCAACATCTCTCCTTCGGCCCAAGGATTTCATCCAACGCACTCAACCGCGATGCGCCTCTTCGATCGCTGTGCGAAAGAGCAACTTCCAGTCTTTGTCTCACGTCCCGGATTGATGACTCCATCGATGATCATGGAATTCGATCGACCCACTCCATGGGATGAAGTCGCACGCACGTTTCCAACGCTCAAGATCGTCTTTGGCGAGATTGGGTTTCCTTGGATCGACGAGACGATCGCCCTGCTCGCCAAGCACCCTGGGATCTATGCCGACACAAGTGGCATCGCTTCGCAATCGTGGCGTCTCTACACGACCCTCTTGCACGCGCACGAAGCGGGCGTGCTCGAGAAGATCTTCCTTGCCTCTGGATTTCCGTTTGCCTCACCCGCATCGGCCGTCGAGGCGATCTATTCGCTCAACTCGTACGCGCTTGGAACCAACCTCTCTTCAATCCCGCGCGCTGCACTGCGGCTCATTGTCGAGCGCAATCCGATTTCGACGCTGGGTATGAATGCGCCGCTCACAATCGGCAGCCCATCACAAGCACAGGCGGTCAATGAGCGCGCAGACTTCGGAGCGCACCCCGCATCCGTTCGCCGATGACTCTCGCAGCGCGTTCCAATCGCATGCGCGCAGCCTCTTCTATCGCACATTGCCTCGCAATGTTCTGTATTGCGCTCTCGCTCGCAGCGTGCGGCGTCACTGCACCTGAACGACTTGAAGTCACAAGCATGGGTGATACACCGCGCACTCTTCGCGCGGGCCTTGGGGTTGGCACCTACGCCGTCGATCCAGCGAATGTCTCGTTCGTACTCAGCGATGTCACGACAAGCCAACTCGCCGAGACGAGCGGAATCTACGGACAACTCTTGCACGTCGAATTGATGTGGGAACCGAAGGCTGGAAAGACTGCGATTGATCCTGCCGCGACCAACTTGAGCATCCGCCTGCTCGTCTTCTCAGGTCACGAGATGGGCCTCTACGGTGGCGGCGGCTTTGGATGGCCCACAGGAATCGCAGGTCAGGGCGAGTTTGGAGTGGACATCGTTGGATCAAATCTCTCACTGCTCGCTTCAACACCTGGGTTCGTCGATCTGCTGAGCCCCTGCCAACTCAGCGGGCGATTGCGCACCCAACATGACGAGAGTGGGACGCGCCAACTGCGCCGCGCCGCAAGCCAGTACACGAGCAATGCGCTCAAGCGTGTGCAGTGGGTCGGTCCCGCACCCGATGGACTTATCTTTCGCTAAGCACGCGGCGCGCGATGCGCAACATCATTTCTGATGAGGGCGCTGCGGGGGTTGGCAGTGCGATCTCTTGCGTGAGTTGAAGTTGCACGTACTCCCAGTTGGGCGGCGAGTCTGGCGGCGATTCGATGCTGATTTCGTGCACTATCTCCCAGTTGCGCGCATGAGGGTCGAAGAAGATCGCAATTGGACGCGCCCCTCCGCGGCTCTTGCTTGCACACTCTTCCATGAGTTCGCGTTCGATTCCAACGGCGGGATCCTCTCCAGGCTCAACCGCCCCGCCTGGAGCAAACTCCCAGTGGCCGGGATAGGTCGCGCATGACTCTGCGCGCTGTCCAATGAGCATCTTTCCATTCCAGTGGGCAATTGCTTTCGTTCCGAGCCCGACGAAACCTGTCGCGACTCCGCAGCCCCGCACCGCCCCCATCCGGTAGGTCGTGCGCGTGACGTGAATCGTTGCGCCGCCATGCCCGTCGCGGTGCACCCCAGTGACATGCCAGCATGGACCATCGGTCATGCGCCCGTTGGCAGCGACGAGCGCATCCCATGCCGAGTCGATCTCATGCGCGGCAGCGGATGGCACAAATGCAATCCCGCTCGCAATGACGCGTGCGGGCCGCCGCAACCAGATCACGCGATCATGGATTGGAGACAACTCCCGCACCTTCAGTGACGTAATTGCGTGGCTTGTAGAGCACCATCACCACAATGAAGAGCAGCGTGGCAACTGCCATCGTCGTCGTGAAGAACCAGTAATAACTCGCTCCCACAAGCGTCGAGTTGCCGTTCGCATCCATGGTGAATCGATTGACAAGCGCGGTGAAGAGATTGCCAGCAGCGACCGATAGCAAGAAGAGACTCATGACGAACGACTTCATTTGCTTGGGCGACTGGCTGTAACTGAATTCAAGGCAGGTGATCGAGACGAGCACTTCGCCCGCAGTGAGAATCACATACGCGAACAACTGCCATCCGATGGTTGGCCATTGTGCATGGGTGATCGTTCCATCCTTCGAGACGGCGATGCCCGACTTCACAAGGGGTAGCACCATCGCATCGACCGCGCCACCGCTCTTGACGGCGGCGCCCAATTCTGCTGAAGCGGCGTTCATTTCAAGCCGTCCCATCTCGGCGATTGTGGCCTCGGCATCGAGTTGTCCGCTTTCAACGATTGGTCGCGCGACCGCTGCGAATCGCACTTCTTCAGCATCAATCAACTCTTGCGCGTATGCAGAGATCGAAAATGCCGCGACTGTGAGCACGAAGCCAGCGAAGAGCTTGCGCGTCGCGGTCAATGTGATCACTTTCGATGCGAGTGGATAGATCACATAGGCGAAGAGTGGAATGAACATCAAGATCAACAGCGGATTGACCGCTTGAATCTGACTCTCGAGCCAAGTGATCCCGAACAACTTGCAGTTCATTTGCTGCGCCTGAAGCACCCAACTCGAACCGCCCTGGTCGTAGAGCGACCAGAAGACTGCGACGAAGAGATAGATCGGAACAAGTTTGAAGATCGCGCGCAGTCCCGTCGGCCCGAAGGTCTCATGCAGGTAGGCCCATCCGCGCGGCTGCACATGCACGAACTTCTTTCGACCCATCCAGAAGATGAGCGTGGCGAGCGCCATGAGAATTCCAGGAATTCCGAAGGCCCAACCGGGACCGTACTCCTTGAGAACCCACGGCGTCAGCAGCGTCGAAAACAGCGAGCCAAAGTTGATTGCGAAGTAGAACCAACCGAAGACGCGCTCGAGTAAGTGAGCGTTCTTTGGACCGAATTGATCGCCAACATTCGCTGAAACGCATGGTTTGATTCCACCCGACCCGATGGCGACCAAGACCAGCCCTGCGATGAGCCATCCCTTTGGATCAAGTGTCGACTCGAGCAGCGATGAGGGGAGGTCGATGAAGGCGAGGCAGAGGTGCCCCACGCAGTAGACCGTCGAGAGCAACATGATGGTGACGTACTTGCCAAGGATCGCATCGGCGATCAAGGCGCCGATGACCGGAAAGAAGTACGCGCTGGCGATGAAGAGGCTGACCCACTCGGTTGATTCTGTCTTGGTGAGGTAGGCAGGTTGCCCACTGGACGTCAGCAGATACTGCGTCATGAAGATTGCAAGAATTGTCTTCATTCCGTAGAACGAAAAGCGCTCAGCCGCCTCGTTGCCGACGATGTAGCCGATGCCGCGGGGCATCTGGTCGGTCACTTCTGGGACGGTTCGATATTTGGTCGACATGGTCGAGCGAGTGTACGGGCGAAAATTTTTTTGCCCGATCATGGATTGCCGCGACGACGAAGCGCAACCGCTCGTGTGTCGATGACGGCCGAACCACAAGCAGTCGTAGTCGCGCAAAGTGAGGCGCGCAGCCCTCTGCCAACGGGCCGATTTCACAAGAGATGAGTGCGTTCGAAGTCCGATGAATGAACACCATGACACGCCTGCCAAGCATGACCAACGATCACGCCTCCGGAACCGTCGACCATCTCGTTGAATCAATCGTCGCGCTCAATCCAGGAGCGGATCGGTCATGGCTTGTCTCGTTCAACGCCTACGACCTCAGCAGATACCTGCAACACCTCGAAAGCGCTGGAGAACCGCGCCACTCGGCAACTCCCTGGCGGCGCATGGGAGACACCCCCGCCATCGTCTCCCGAACTGCCGCCTAAGCGCGCAAAGCCGTCAACCCGCCCCGCGGTCGGCAAGGTACGAGGCCATCTTCTTCTTCAACAGGCGCAGCGCCAGCAGCCCGCGCACGCGCGTCAAGAGTTCGACCTTATTGACGGGCTTCGACACGAAGTCGTCGCAACCTGACTCGACTGCGCGCTCCATATCTCCGAGTTCATGAAGCGCGGTCACCATGATGATGATCGTGTCGCGAGTCGCTGGATTTGCCTTCACCCGCTGGCAGACTTCAAACCCTGACATCTTGGGCATCATCACGTCGAGCAACACGAGGTCAGGATGTTCGCGGTCGATCTGCGCGATCGCTTCGACCCCATCGCGCGCAACCAAGAGTTGGCAGGGCAACGATTCCATGAACGCTTGAATGAGTTCGAGATTCTGCGTGTTGTCATCGACGATCAGCACGCGTCCTTCGCTGAGGTCGACGGCAGAAGAGTTTGGCTCAAGTGCGTTCATTGCTCGAGATGATAGGGAATTACCCCTGTGCGAGCCGTGTGTACTCAATCATCCGCGAGTGCGCGCGCGATCAATTCAATGGGATGGATCGCACGTCGGGCCGTTCCATCAGCGAGCTGATGGCGGCAACTCGCACCTGGCGCACAGATGATCGCCTCTGGCCTCGCCTGAACCTTCGCGAACAAATCGCTCGCGCCTATCTTCATCGAGAGTTCGTAGTTCGCACTCTGGAAACCAAATCCCCCTGCCATCCCGCAGCAACCAGTCTGCAGGGTCTTGGCATGAGAGCCGAAGATGCGCTGCAGTAGTTTCGAAGAACTTGCCGCCCCCCACAGCGCCTTCTGATGGCAGTGTGCATGCAGCAGAACTTCTTGCGACGGCCGCACGACTCTGAGCCGCTGCGGATGCGAGTCCCATCGACTCTCGATCCACTCTTCGATCATCCAAGTCTTTGCGGCGAGATCGCGCAGTGCCCTTGGGTCGAGCGCCATGTTGAGTTCAAGCCAATCGTCTTTGATGGCCGAGAGGCACGAGGGCTCAAGCCCAACAAGTGCGATCGCCCCCTCGCGGCGAAATGCGTCGATGAGATCAATCGCAGTCTCTCTGCACGAGCGTGCAGCATCTGCGAGCATTCCATTTGAGATTGCAGCGCGCCCACAACAACCGACCTTGGGCAGGACGACGCGATATCCGAGCCGTTCGAGAACTTCGATCGCTGCGTTGCCGATCGCAGGCTCAGACCACTGCGTGAAACAGTCTGGAAGCAAGAGAACGGTCGGCCGAGGATTGATCGAGTCTGGGCCGAACTTCCGGACGCGCGCACTCGTGCGTTTGGTCATCCATCCACGAAGCGATGGACCGAACTCTGGCAGCGAGCGAGCGTGCGCGAAGCCCATGAGCGAAGCAATCACTGCACGCAACGGCTTGGCGCGGACTGCCCAGTTCGATACGGGCCAAAGAGCAGAGCCGATCGCATTGATGCGTGCAACCCCGCTCAGCACGCGCGTGCGCCACGGAACCCGCCCACGTTGCAAGAACTCCTGCGCTGTGAACTCTGCTTTCAACTTTGAGATGTCGACGTTGCTTGGGCACTCGCTCTTGCACGCCTTGCACGAGAGGCAAAGGGCGAGTGTTTCTTTGGTCTCTGCATCGCCCCATGCAGGCGTTGGTGAATCCTCACCCTGCTTGGAGAGTTGACCGGTCACTGCGAGTCGCAGTGCGTTCGCCCGACCACGCGTCGCATGGCGCTCATCCTTGAGCACGCGATACGAAGGGCACATCGTTCCACCCGCAGTGAGCCGACGACAGAGTCCAGCACCATTGCACTGCTCGAGCGCGTGGGAGAATCCCTCTTCGCGCTCGTAACCATAAAACGTCTCGACCTGAGGGGCGTGCACAAAATGGCGGTCATCGGGGCGAACGCGCAACTTCGACGTGATCATTTCGGGAGCGTTGTTCTCGACCAAGATTCCAGGATTCAGCCGTCCTTGCGGATCAAACACTGCCTTCACATCGCGGATCGCCTGTGCGATGACTGGACCGAGCACACGTGTCAAGAGCGGGCTGCGAACGCGTCCATCTCCATGTTCACCACTGAGCGCTCCACCGAACTCGACAACGAGGTCTGCGACATCAACTGCGATCGAGCGCATCGTTTCGAGCCCCTGCTCACTTGAGAGTGCGACGAGGGGGCGAATGTGAAGGCACCCCACCGACGCATGCGCGTAGTAGGCGGCGACACTTCCGTGTCGAGCGACAATCGCGCGAAAGGCATCGACAAACTCGCCGAGACGTTCTGGATCGACCGCCGTGTCTTCGACGAATGTGATTGGCTTGCGTTCGCCTGGAACACCATGCAGAAGAGGTTCGCCAGCCTTGCGCAATCGCCACGCGGCATCCATCGCTGCTTGTTCGAAGTGCCGCACGAGCGGCGCCCCATCGAGCGCATGTTCGAGTTGATCCATTTTCGCCGTTATCTCTTCGCGCGAATCGCCGAAGTACTGCACGTACATGACCGCGCCGAGTTCTCCGGAAGATGGCTTTGGCATCACTTCGACATCTGCGCGGTAACTCGTGTTGCGCTTCGCCATCTCGATCACGATGTCATCGACGAGTTCGACCGCGCTCGGCTTCGTTGCGATCATCGCCCTCAGTGGACGGAGTGCCTCGGGCACCGATCGAAATCCGATGATCACAAGTCCGCGCACCTTGGGACGCGCAACGAGCGCGAGCTCTGCAGCAAGGGTGATGGCAAGTGTTCCTTCAGAGCCACAGACGAGGTGTGCAAGATTGACCCGATCAAATGTTCCGGCGGTGCTGCTGCGCAGTTGAGTCAAGAGGATGTCGAGGTTGTATCCATCGACATGGCGAAGAATCTTAGGAATGCGCCGGTCGATCTCATCTGCGATTGGAAGCACGATGGCGGCGAGTCGTCGCGTCATCTCGTGTTGTCGCGGATCGGTGTCGCTCGAACCTTCCGCGAGTCGCATGCGTGTTCCATCGGCGAGCGCAACGTCAAGCGCAAGAAGGTTTTCGACCGTGCGCCCGTAGAGAATCGAATTGGCACCCGCAGAGTTGTTGCCGATCATCCCGCCAATCGTCGCGTGTGAACTCGTTGCGACGTCCGCGCCAAACATCAGCCCGTGCGAGACGAGCGCTTCATTGAGTTGATCGAGCACGACCCCAGGCTCGACGCGCGCGCGGCGATTCGGCGCGTCGATTTGAACGATCTTTCGACAACGCGCGCTGAAATCGATCACGACCGCACGATTGACACTCTGCCCAGCGAGCGCGGTTCCACTGCCCCGCGCAAGCACTGGCAGACCAAGCCGCGCGCACGCTTCGATCGCGGCAATGCCATCCTCGACGCTTGAAGGGATGATGACTCCGATTGGTTCGACTTGGTAGAGGCTGGCATCTGTGGCATAGAGCAATCGGTCGTGCTGTCCGAAGCGAACTTCTCCATCGATTGCGTTCGCGAGCTGCTGCGCGATCGATGATCGCAACGACTCTTCCTTCGCGGAATCAAGTTGCGAGAGATGCAGTGGCGTGGTGGATGTCATGATGTGAAACCGTCAGGTTCTCATGCTCTCATGAGAGTTCGCGTTGCGCACCACTCACCCGCGTATCCCGCGGTTCGTATGCGCCTCGTGCAGCGCGCGCAGTCGTGCGGTGTATGCCTGTCCGGGTTCCCGACCGCGCCGCGCCATCACTGCCGCGAGTGCCGTCTCGAAGCGGTCGAATCGATACGACTGCGCGCGATCGGTGGTGAGCCACGCGAAGCGATCGACAAATGTTGGAGGACGTGCGACTGCAACCATCGCCCCCGTTCCGATCGTCGACCCCGTGTTGATCGCAACGAGAATCGCGCACTTCGCGTGGTCGGCAATGATGCATCCATAGAACACGCGGTTTGTTCGTTCATGGCTTCCCGATGCATCGAGACGCGTAGTCACTTCGCCGTACGTGTTCATCAGATTCGAATTGCACGTGCCAGCGCCAAGATTCACCCACTCTCCGACCAACGCATCGCCGAGGTGTCCCTCATGCGCCTTGTTCGAACACCCCTGAAAGACGGTCGATCCAACCTCACCGCCAACTTTGCACTCCGGGCCGATCGCCGTGCGTGCTTTGATATGTGCGCGTTCCATGATCGATGAATTTTCGAGCACAGCAACAGGACCGCACACCACCGCTCCCGGTCGCACCGTCGCTCCATGCGCCAAAAGAACTGGACCATCCGTCGTGTCGATGATCGCTCCCGGCAGAACGCGCGCTGTGGGATCCATGAAAAGCGGATGATTTCCAAACCGCTGCACGCCAGCAGAAACTCGGTCTGTCATCTCTCCCGTGCGGCTCATCAGCGTGATATCTGCAGGAATGCTGTGCGCGAGGCGTTCGAGCAATCTCCATGGAGTGGCGATGATCTGCCCATGGGCCATCGCACGCACCGCAGTCTTTGGAGGTTTGCGATCGTTCGTCGAAAGTCGATCGATGAACGCCTGCGCGAGCGCAATCGGCCAACGCCCCATTGCGACTCGCCCATCGGGCGAGAGGATCGTCTCGCCTGCACAAAGATCGGCGGCATCTTCAAGGCAATCGAGTGCGCCATTGATGAGGATGACTTCGGTTGCATCCGTCGGCAGTCGACCCACGGTCGTGTTGCTTCCAGCATGTCGCTCGACCACCACGGCTGCGAGGTACTCGGGTGGAAAGAGCGCATCGACCCGGCCGAGCACGAGCTTTGTGCGCTCAATGCACGTCAACACGCCAAGGCGCTGCTCAAACGATGCACGCAGATCACCGAGTGGACCAAATCGCGATTGACCATCGTCGAAGAGGGCAACGATCGTGCCTGTGGAGCGCATCGGCGCACTCTACTGTCGAATGATGCGCGCCGAACCACCTTGGCGACGCGAGCGCTCGAGAATGGAAGGAAACACCCAGAGCCCTGAGAAGCGCAAGAGCAGCCATCCAAATGGCAGCCCGATGATCCCAATCGAAAGAGCTTCTAAGACTTGATTTCCAAGTTCGCCAAGCGCTGATCCATCACCCCACGGCGGTGGAGAGTCGGGATACCACGATCGAAGCGCCCACCATGCGGTCCAGAAGAGACCGCTTGTGAGCGCCAAGACGAACGATGTCACGCCGACGGCGAGCGGATTGCGCCGGACAAGAAACCCGCGCATTGAGAGCAGAGCTTGCGCACCAAAAAACATCCCGAGCGTCGAAGGACCCACGAGATAGAGCGGCGCACGCGGTCCAGTGAGTGATGGCTCAGAGAGGTCCATGCAAAATCCGGCGAGCAGCGCAAACCAGTTCACAGTCGCAGAATCTGCGTGCATCGCTGCGAACGCGACCACCACGATCACGAGATGAGGGGTCACCCCACCAATCTCGAAGACTGGCATGAATGAAACATCTGCGACGAGCGCGATGACCAAGAACGGCAGTGCAACAATCCATCTCATGGTTGCGGCGCTCCTGCGAGTTTGATCACAACCTCGCCCACGACGGCGGGATCGACGGCGGGCTGAACAATGACTTCGCCACGCAGCGGCTGCGCATCTTTTCGAGGCACAGCAAGAACTGCGCCGATGCGCATTCCTTGTGCACCCATCGGCCACGCTCCATCTCTGAATCGCACAATATCTCCCGGTCGAACCGCACTCGGAAGATCAATGTCGCCGCGCAGATTTCCACTTCCGTCCGCGAGCAACTGCACTGAAATTCGAGTTTGGCGATTCGATCGCTCCTCCGCAGCAGGCACGATGTAGGCGTCAAACCTTCCGACCGACCGATCTGCGATTGACAAGATGACGCTCGTCACCGTGCCAACTTCAGGCGCAATCCTCCCCACAAGCGCGTCACCGTCGATGATCGCGATGTCGCCAGGCGAGACTCCCTGCTGGCTTCCTGCATTCACCTTCAGCGCGAGCCCACCCGAACCTGGAGTGCGTGCGATGACATTGGCGCTCGAGAGTCGAACGCTCTCGGCAGTCGACGAACGCCCCACTGTCACCTCATACATGCGCAACTTCTTCTCAAGTGCTTCAATTCGGATGCGCTCTGCATGCCAGAGCCCGCGGTAGTAGTCGCGCTCTGCAACAGCAGTTGATTCATCGGTCGACGGAGTGATCGGTCGCGGACGCAGCCAGAGTCGCATCGCCGTCGCGCCGTGCGAGAGTGGCGAGAGTGGCACCCACAATACAGACGAGAGATCACCCGTCAGCGGCGCGATCCACCGCGTCGGACAGAGACCCAACAGCACGATGAAAGTTACGACCAGAGCAAGAGGAGGGATGCGGCGCACGCGAGGTGTTCCATTTCATCCATGCGAGCGCGGCGCGAGCGCTCAGAGTTCCTCGACGTTGGACTCAAGAATCGACTTGTACTGCTCGAGATTCTCGAGGTAGAGCGCCGTCCCACGCGCGACGCATGTCAACGGATCTTCTGCGATCTTGACCGTGAGCCCAGTGCGATCAGCGAACATCATGTCGATTCCTCGCAGCAATGCGCCGCCGCCCGCAACGGTGATTCCATTGTGTGGAAGATCAGGATTGCAAAGATCTGCAGCCAGTTCTGGATCGGCTTCACGCAATGTCTTGACGACTTCATCTGCAATCTTTCGAAGCGGTTCAGAAAGCGCCTCGCGAATCTCGACCGAATTCACTTCGATCTGGCGAGGCAATCCGCTCGCGACATCGCGACCGCGCACCTTCATTGCGAGTTCTTCGGTGAGTGGCCACGCGCTTCCGATGCGAATCTTGATCTGTTCTGCCGTCTGTTCACCGACGCGCAGTCCCCGCTTCTCTTCGAGGAATCGAATGATCGCCTCATCGAAATCATCGCCCGCCACGCGCAGGCTCGACGCCTTGGCGATATCTGCGAGGCTGAGAATTGCGATCTCGCTTGTTCCGCCGCCGATGTCAACGACCATGCTCGCAGTCGCCTCGTCGAATGGAAGATTCGCACCCATTGCAGCAGCCATCGGCTCTTCGAGCAAAAACACCTTGCGCGCGCCAGCTCGCTCGGCGCTATCGAGCACCGCGCGCTTTTCAACGGCAGTGATGCCCGATGGAATCGAGATCACAACGCGCGGCCCAAAGATCCTGCTTCGCCCCATCACCTTTTGGATGAAGTACTTCAGCATCGCCTCGGTGATTTCGAAATCAGAGATGACTCCATCCTTCAAAGGACGGATCGCCTGAATCGATCCCGGGGTTCGGCCGAGCATCTCTTTGGCCGCAAAACCAACGGCTGTTCCGTTCATCAAGACTTGGTTCGTGCCCTTGCGCACAGCGACGACGGATGGCTCATTGAGCACAATGCCTTCGCCACGAACGCAGACCAATGTGTTGCACGTCCCCAGATCGATTCCCATATCCACGCTGAACCAACCCATCATCTTCTCTAGACCCATGTGCGGCCACCTCCTTGGCCAGTGAAAATGGCGCTCCTCAGTTCGAGGAGAGCACCACGAATGGATTCCCCTCGTCGGAGGTGCCTTCGACCCCAGCGAGGTTGTCCAGAGCAACCAGAACGCATCCAGCGGCGAGCGCTAGAACAGCGGCAACGAGCACCGCTGTGTAAATGTCCATGTCTCCACCTGAAGAGCGCGACTTCGCAGCCTTCGGCTTTGCAGCGGACTTCGCCGCGCCCGACTTGCCAGCGGGAGCCTTCGCCTTTGCGCCGAAGAAACTCTTCTTCGCGGGCTTTGCAGGAGCGGCGACTGCCGCGCCACTGCCATCGAACCCATCATCCGAAAGTTCATCCATATCGCTCGCAACGGGCGCAGGCGCGGAGGAGGGCTTGGGAGACTTCTTTCCAATTCCGAGGAATGCCATGGTGTAATCCTTCTCTTGGTCTCGTGATCGTCACTGTCCGCGGCGCACGGTCACGCGCTGCCCGACTCGAACCGGTCCCCGTCCAGCGGCATCTTCAAGATCAACGGTTCCGACTGCCTTGTTGACATCGACCGTTGTGATTCGAAGTTTTCCGATGAATCGTGATCCATCTCCGATTGTGAGAACCCATCCTTGCTTGATTCCATCGCGGCTTCCAGCATCGATCTCAGCATAAACCGCGTCATCGGTGCGGCGCACATTCACGATGCGTGCAGTGAGATCGCGATCAGCAACGGTTGAGGATCCGCCCGCTGCGGCCTCTCCGGTCTGCGTGCCGTAGCGCGCCGAATAGTCGCGAACGACCTGGTCGGTCTTGGTCTTCTCCGAACTGAGTGATGCGACCTGTTCCTTGAGATCACCCACCGCTTCCTGCGCAACGCGCAGATCGCTGTCGGTCTTGCCGAGTTTTTGTTCGATGTCAATGCGAACCTTTTCGCAATCCGTCACGAGGCTGCGCTGGGTGTCGAGTTCTTCGGTCAACGTGCGCGTCAATTCAGTCTTGGCGCGATCTGTTTCGGTCATCACCAAGAGCGACTGCTGCGCCGTCGTGAGCGTGATCTTCGACTGCGCCAAGTCCGACTCAAGCACGCGAACGCGCGAGGTGCCCTCTTCGACGAGTGCCTGCAAACGGTTCTTCTCGGCGTCGAGATCCTTCAACTGCAGAGCGGTGTCGTTCTCTGCCTTCGCACGCAGCGCGCGCTCAGAATCGAGTTCGCGGCGGGCAGTTCCAACGGCGCCTTCTTTGTCTTTGACCTGCTGCTTCAGCGCTGCTTGGTTCATGCTCTGCACCGCAGTGAGCGGAACCAATGCAACTGCGAGGAGCGAAACGAGAACAACAAATACTTTCGTCAGAATATGCACGTGTGGACCTAATTGGGTTTGGAGATCACTCAGGACGCAGACTCGGACGGGGGCGCAATCGCCGCACATCCAACAGACCTTGTGTTTTACCTGTAGCGGGAGTTGATGTCAACGAGTCGACTCGCCTCATCCACCAGCCGAATTGGACTGCGACTCGGGCATCGCTCGCAGATACCCAGCGGCTGCAGTCAGGCGCACAATCGGCACCGGATCGGCAAGCGTTTGGGAGAGCAAAGCGAGCGCGCGCGGTCCGCCGACCCATCCAAGGGTGGCAGAAGCTTGGGCGCGCACCGATGGCGACGGATCTTTGATCGCGGTTTCGCAGAGTTGAAGGATGGGTTGCACATTCGGTTCGCCGATGCGAATCAGCGCGGTTCCAACAATCAAGCGAATCTCGAGGGGCTTCTGCAGTTGCTCTTTGCCATTCCAAATGCCAATGAGATGTCCACGCGCGCCGCGGTCGTTGATCTCTCCCACTATCTGACAGGCGAGCGCCACGATTTCTGACTGATCGCTCGGCGCGAACAGCGCTGCGCGAATTGGGTCGAACTGCCGGTAGTCACCCATCTTTGCCATCGCCTCGGCGGCCTGCAGATCAACGATGCGCGCCCGCGTGCGGTCGGCGCCAATGAGCGGCCGCCCCACTGCCGTTTCGACCAGCGGTATCGCCGATGGATTGCGCAGTTCGCCAAGCACAAAAAACGCATTGGACCGCACATCAGCATCTTCACTCATCATGAGTTGCGCGAGTGGCGTGATGTCGACAACGCGCCCAAGTCGCACGAGCGCATAGAGCGCGGCAGCGCGCACAGAAAGATTCGGATCAAGCGTCAGCGGTTCGACAACCTGCGCGCACTGCACAAATCGATTGCGCCCCACGGTCACCGCCGCGGCAAATCGAACTCCTGGATTGGGGTCTGCCAAGAGCCGAAACGTTGCACTCTCGAGCGCCGCAGTGGCGGGCTGCAATCCCTCGAGCGCGTGCGCTCGGTAGATCGCTTCTTGGCTCGAAGATGCTGCGACCAAGATGTCGAGAGCCAATTCGCTCGGCGACTTGCCTTCGCGCATCAATTGTTGTGCGGTCTCAGCGGGCGCAACGACTGCGACCGTCGCTGCGCTTTCAACCGCAACGACTTCGGTTGCTGCGGGCGCGAGTGCGGGCGCGGGTGCGGGCTGTTCGACTTTGCCGAGCGTTGGATCGGCGACCGGCGGCTCGACCGCGGCGGCCTCAACCACCACGGTTTCAGTTGGCACAACAACAACGGTCTCTTCGACTGGTTCGACCGTTCGCAGCGACATGCTCGGATCGATCGTGCGTGGACGCGAGCTCCAAGAACCGCCATCGATCGAGGCGACGCTCGAAGGATTCCCCGTGCAGCCTGCCAAGAGTAGAAGTGCACACAGACTGCATCGTTTCCACTTTCCACACAAGATGATCGTTGCGAGCAACATGAGCGGCGATCCTACATCGCCCAATCGACCAAAGAGCGTCTCGCGTGAGTCGAGTTTGGTGGTCGTCGCAAACCCACCTGCAGTGCGCGGGGCGACCGACGCCCCAGCAACGGGCGCGCCTTCGCTTGTGAACGCGGCAGAGATGCCGGTGTTGGCGACCCGCACCATCGGCACACGATTTTCGATGCAGCGCCAACGCGCCATCAGCGCATGCTGCGCGCGGCCTGCGTCGCTGAATCCAAACCATCCATCGTTTGAGAGATTGACGATGATCGCCGCGCGCTTCGATCCATCCGCTCTGTAGACGAGTTTTCGAACGACTGGGGCGACCGTGTCTTCAAAGCAGATCGGAGTCGCGAGTTCAATCTGCTTGGTTGCGTCGTTCGCCGCTCCCCAGTGAAAGGCAAGCGTGCGCAGGTCGGTTGATGCATCGAGGTCGAAAGTCATCCCGCGCGCACCGAGTGCAAGCAACTGCTCTTCGAGCCACGACCAGTTTGAGATGTACGGCATCGTTTCGCCAAAGGGAGTCAGAAACACTTTGTCATAACGCTGCTGAGTACCGGCCGGTTCAAGCAGGTACGCGCTATTGAATTGCTGATTCCACACCCACCGCTCGTTCTGCGCACGAAGTCCCAAGTACGCGGGGCTTCCCACGAGGAATGGTGCGCCAACATTTCTTGCGATCGAGTGGACAAAGTCAGAGAATCGGCTGCCAGGCCACCATCCCCCTGCGGACATCATCGAGATCGTCTCAGGCTCGAGTCCGAAACCTGGCAGCATCGTCTCTGGCCAGACGATGAGATCGATTGCATCGCCATTCGCTCGTGCCGACTCTGCAAGTGAGAGCGTGAGTGCGCCGAACGCAGCAACATCAGACTCCTGCCGGTCGCGGGGCCATCCAATCTTGTTGTCAGTCGTCAGATTTGTCTGCACCGCGAGAATGCGCGGGCCAGCAGTCAGGCACTGCTCTGTCTCGGCGAGTCGCATCGAGCCATAGCCCAACGACCCGACCAACAGCGCAATCGCCACAAACACACCCGCCAAACTCGTGCGCGATGCATGGGATGGCACCGCGCGCTGAGCTCGCCAACAAAAGACATCGACCACTGCACCGCCGAGCGATGCGACGAGAAATGATGCAGCCGGAGTGCCGCCAAAGTCGGCGACCTGCGCAAGAGGTGCGCAGTCAATCAGTGGATGCCCCGCCGCGTACCACGGATATCCGTCGAAAACAATGACTCCCCGAATCCACTCGAGCGCGACCAACACGATGGGCGCACGCACTGCCCACGGCACATACGCGCCGATGGTGCCGCGCGCGCTTTGTCGAAGTGCCCAGACAAAAAGCGGCGTGTACAGCGCGAGGTAGATGCACATGAATGGATACCCCACCAGTGCAACGTCAATCACCCAGAGTTGAAACCAGAGCCACATCAACAGCGCGCTCACCGTGATGGCGAACCATGCACCTCGTGTGAGCGTTTCGCGCGCCGCGAGCATGACCCACCCTGAGATTGCGGCGACCGCCAACCACCAAGGGCCAAAGGGTGGAAATGCAAGTGCGAAGCAAGCCGCGGACCCCAGGGCGAGCAACCACGTTCGCGCGTGCGTGTTCAACTGCACGCGCTAGTTGCCCGAGTAGTCAATGACGCGACTGATCTCGCTGCGTAGGTTCGAGCGGTGGACGATTCGATCAACAAATCCGCAGGAGAGCAAGAATTCACTCGTCTGAAAATCCTCAGGCAGATCTTGTCGAATCGTCTGTCGAATCACGCGGGGGCCGGCGAAACCGATCAGCGCCTTCGGCTCTGCGAAGATCACATCCCCCAACATCGCAAAACTCGCTGTGACTCCGCCCGTTGTCGGATCAGTCAACACCGAGATAAAGACTCCCTTCGCTTCGTCGTGCCGCGCAAGCGCAGCGCTCGTCTTGGCCATCTGCATCAGTGAAAAACCAGACTCCTGCATGCGCGCTCCACCTGAACAGCAGACGATGATCATCGCAAGTGCGTGATCGGTCGCGTGCTCAATCGCGCAGGTGATCTTCTCGCCCACGACCGATCCCATCGACCCTGCAAGAAAGGTGAAGTCCATCGCGGCGATGACGACCTTTCGCCCCTTGATGAATCCAGTGCCAGTTTGCACACCATCATTTTCGCCAGTCTGTTTCTGCGCTTGTGCGATGCGGTCGCGGTACGACTTGAGATCAGAGAATGAAAGCGGATCGCGCGGCGCCATGTGCGCGTTCATCGGCTCAAACGTCCCTGGATCGAGCAGTTGTTCGATGCGCTCTCGCCCAGAGATGCGCATGTGATAATCGCAGCGCGGACAGACGTTGAGATTCTGCGTGACCGCCTTTCGAAAAAGCGTTTCGCCGCACGAAGGGCATTGCATCCAGAGTCCATCTGGAACAGTCTTCTTCGCAGTTGCGCTCTGCGCCACATCCCATGTCGGCTCTGCCATCGCACCCATCCTAACGCAGCGCCTTCCTGCGAAGTTGCGTGATGACCTTTGCGTAGTCATTCGACCCAAAGATCGCCGATGCCGAAACAAGCGCGTCGCACCCGGCGGCGATGCACGCTGCGGAGTTGCTTGGATTCACCCCGCCATCGAGTTCGACGCGCTGCGTATTCGAGATGCGCGAGCGAATGGCACGCACCTTCGGCAGTGCGCTCGCGAGAAACTTCTGCCCGCTAAATCCTGGGTGCACGCTCATCACCAAGAACAGATCGGCAAGCGTGAACAACGATTCAACCGACTTCCACGGCGTCTCGGGTTTGATGGCGATCCCTGCGGTCGCCCCCCGCGACTGAATGCGACGGATCAATTCGGCAGGCTTGCGAACACTTTCAATATGAACCGAAATGTGATTCGCCCCCGCATCGAGAAAGGGTTCGAATAATTCGGCGGGGTCGGTGACCATCAAATGCACATCGATCCACGCATGTGGCGCGCATCGGCGAACAGCAGCACAAATCGCAGAGCCCATTGAAAGGTTTGGAACGAAGTGGCCATCCATCACATCGACGTGGATGTAATCAGCCCCCCCGCGCAGCACCGCCTTGACCTCGCGTCCGAGGCAGGTGAAGTCCGCCGAAAGAATCGATGGACCAACGAGTGGGCGGGTCACCACACGACGAAACAATGGAAGCTCTGGCTGTGGCAAACTTACGGCGTTCCTGCTGGGACGGTCGTTGGCGTTCCCGCGGGGGCGCTCGTTGTTGCTGCAGTTGCGGGCACGGCGACCTTGACTCCGCGCTTGAGCGCTAACTCATACGCATCAAGTGTTGGTTTCAACGAGGCCTTGATCGATGGATCAGCGAGTCGAACTGCCTTCTTCTGCGCATCAACTGCCTTTGAGAAATCTCCCATCGCGTAGTAGACCGACGCGATGGTGGATTGTGCGGATGGATCGGAACTCGAGGCAGCTTTGACCATCGCCAGCGCCGCGACAAGGGCGAGATCGTTGTCATACTGGCTGACGCGCGGATCAGACGAGAGCGTCAACGCAAGATCGCGAAGCGCTGGGGCATCCGACGCTCCTGAAAAAGCGACTGTGAGTTCCTGTGCGTATGCCTTCGCGCCAACTGCGTTCTTTTCGTCGTTCAACATCACGCGGTACTTCTCGATCGCGGCATCCGTAAAGATGGTTGGATCAAGCGCGATGACCTCATCAAAGCGGCGATAGGCATCCTTGAAATTCTTCGATTTCACCGCGCGTCGCGCTGCTTCAAGCAGAGGCGCCGCCTTCTTCGAGAGCACAGGGTCATATCGGCCATCGAGCGAGAGTTTCACGGCGCGCTCAAACTCCTCTTCCATCGGATGGCCGATGTAGACGATCTTATTGTTCGTGCCGATCACGAACGCACAGGGGATTCCACCCCTTCCAGCCGCCTGCATGAAGGCTTGACTCATTTTCTTCTCGGGGTCAATCGCGACGGTGTACGACATCTGTCCCGCGCGCTTGCGTACGAATGGCTCAACCTTCTCGCGTGTTTCGTCACTGATCCCAACAACCTCTAACCCACGGCTGCGCTGCGCTTGGTAGATCTCGTTGATGTGCGGGATCGACTGCAAGCATGGACCACACCATGTCGCCCAGAACTCGACCACGCGAACTTTGGGAGATGCGGCGAGTTCTCCTTGGATGAATTCGAGTCCTTCAATCGATGGCGCGGTCGAACCAACCTTGAGAGACGGTCCGTCCTGCATGCTTGGTGAAAAACCAGCAACGGCGAGAGCAATACAGAGTGTCGCAAGAATTCGCATGAGAGTCCTCTACTTTCTGACCGCACTATAGCCGAGAGTTTCGGCCGAATCGAGAGCATTGAGCGACTCGAACTCCTTGCCCTCGAGCATCTCGAGCGATGCTCCGCCTCCCGTTGAAATGTGACTGAACCGTTCGCTTGCCCCCGCTGCTTCGACTGCGGCTGCGGTATCCCCGCCCCCCGCAACGCTTGTTGCACCTGCATCCGTCGCCGCAACGACCGCTGCGATCACCGCGAATGTGCCCTGCTCAAATGGATGCGTTTCAAACGCACCGAGTGGACCATTCCACACGATGGTCTTCGCCCGACGGACGATTTCAGAAAACTGTCGCACACTCTCTGGCCCAATGTCGAGACCCATGAGCGAATCGGGAATCGCACCGCGCGTCGTTTGGATCGGAGTTCCCGCAACTAGCGCTTCTCCACAAACGTGATCGATAGGAAGCACAATCGACGTTCCTGACTCTGCAGCGAGTTTCAGAATCGCGCGCGCTTCATCGAGCATCTGATCTTGCACGAGGCTTCGACCCACGGGTGACCCGAGCGCTTTGAGAAACGTGTACGCCATCGCGCCGCCGACCAGAATGCTGTCCACCCGCCCGCACAGATTTCGAAGCGCGATGATCTTGTCTGAGACTTTCGCTCCACCCACGATTGCGACGAACGGTTTCTCGGGGGCTTCGAGCACGCCGCTGAGGTAGCGAATCTCGCGCGCGAGAAGCAGTCCCGAAACACATGGCTTGCCCTGGGCGCGCATCGCTTGCGGCAGTGCCAACATGGATGCGTCACCGCGGTGGGAGGCTCCAAATGCATCGTTACAGTAGATGTCGGCATCGTTCGAGAGCGTCGCGGCAAGTGCTGCATCGCCCTTCTTCTCACCCTTCTCGAATCGCAAGTTCTCGATCAGCATCGACTGCCCCGCGGTGAGCGCCGCAGCGGCCACTCCAACAGCGGCGTCGGTGCAGCGTTGCCCCACGAGCGTGAGTTGCGCGAGCAGCGGTGAGAGTTCGCGCAGGCGCTGCGCGATCGGCGCGAGCGAATACTCAGATTCAAATCCATTTCCTTGCGGGCGGCCGAGATGGCTCGCCATCACGACACTTCCGCCGCGCGTGAGAATCGACTCGATCGTCGGAATAGTCAGACGAATGCGCCGGTCATCGGTGATGCGGCCATCGTCTGACTGCGGGACATTAAAATCGGCCCGCAAGAAGACACGTTTGTTCAAGACATCAATCTGGTCAATCGTTCGGGGAGTCATGCGCAGAGGGTACAACTCTGTGCTCAGATGGAACCGCAAGCACTCCTCATTCTGGGCCCCACTGCGAGTGGAAAGAGCGCGCTCGCGTTCGCGTTGAGCGAAGCACTTTTGGGGAAGTGCGAGATTGTTAGCGCAGATTCAATGCAGATCTACGAGGGAATGGACATCGGCACTGCAAAGCCCTCGATGCAGGAACGCAGTGCGATCCCCCACCACCTCATCGACATCACGACTCCTTACCGCGATGGATTCACCGTCGACCGGTGGCTCGAATGCGCCAACGACGCAATCGCTGCGATCAACGCCGCCAACAAGTGCGCGATCATTGTCGGAGGGACGAACTTGTATGTGCAGTCGCTGCTCGCGGGATTGTTTGAGGGCCCAGCGGCCGACGAAGGCATTCGCGCAGAACTTCGCGCACTCACACTCGCTGATTTGCGCGCTCAGCTCGATGCGGTCGATGCCCCCTCTGCGTTGCGCATCCATCCCAACGATCAGAGGCGCATGATTCGCGCGATCGAAGTAACACGCCTCACTGGCATTCCAATGAGCACCCATCAATCGCAGTGGAGTGCCGCACCGCCACAGTTGCCCGCGGGATGGCAGTGCTTTGGATTGCTTCCAGACCCCGAGTCGAACGGTCGATCGATCAACCAACGCGCCAAAGCGATGATGCAGAATGGGTTCCTCGACGAAGTGCGCAGACTGCGGGCAATCGCACCTCTCGCGCGACAAGCTGCCGAGGCTGTGGGGTACCGCGAACTCGCCGAACATCTTGACAACGCATGCGCCCTCGACGACGCCTTTGAGCGAATCAAGATTCGCACACGCAAACTTGCGCGGCAACAACGCACCTGGTTGCGCCGCTTTGCCCACATCGAGCGCTCGACGTGGTTCAACGAACCCTGCGGCGAAAAAACTTCTCACGATTTTTTTCTGCGGGTCCTCAGAGCCAAATAGCCGCGTTCTTAGCGTGAATCGCGCGCCTTTCGCAAATCGTTCGCAGTGCGTCGACCGATACTTCTGGGCACTCTTCGCTTGACAAGTTGGCAACTCGGCGCATGATCTCCCCCGCAGATGGCGAAAAAAGCATCCAAAAAAACAACCGCGAAGGTTCGAGCGAGTGGAACGGGTGCGTACCAACTCGTCATCGTTGAGAGCCCTGCGAAAGCGAAGACCATCGAGAAGTACCTCGGCAAGGGGTACACGGTGCGCGCAAGCGTCGGCCACATTCGCGACCTTCCAGCGCGCGCGCCGAAGGGTGTCAAGGAGCCTGTTCCTGGGGTCGACCTTGCGACGCTTGAACCGACCTACGTCATCAGCGAGGCCAAGACCAAGACTGTGAGCGAACTTCGCAAACTGGCGAAAGACGCGAGCGAAATCTGGTTCGCAACCGATCTTGACCGTGAGGGAGAAGCCATCGCATGGCACCTTGCAGCCATTCTTGGAGTTGATCCAGCCCAAGCGAAACGGGTCACGTTTGATGCGGTCACGAAAGCCGACGTGCAGGATGCGTTCGCCCATCCGCGCGCCATCAATATGGACCGCGTCGATGCGCAGCAAGCGCGGCGCATTCTTGATCGCATCGTGGGCTATCTGGTTTCGCCCATTCTTTGGAAGAAAGTTGCAGGTGGATTGAGCGCTGGGCGTGTGCAGAGCCCAGCCACGCGCATGATCGTTGACCGCGAACGTGAGATCGGCGCCTTCACCCCAGAAGAGTCGTGGGCGATGAGTGCAGTCCTCTCGCTCGACCCAAAGAGCGCGGCTGCAAACATTGCGCCATGGCAGACTTTTCTTGCGCAGCGCGATGCGCGTGGCAAGGGACCGCTCGTGCGCGAGCGCATGGCATGGCTCGCCCAACATGGGGCGCTTGAATGCGATTTCGTTTCGCATGGCGGCAAGCCATTCGTAGTTTCAGCCGCGAATGATTCGAAGGACGATCTTGCTCCCGCAGCAGTTCTCGCCGCAGAAGCTGCAGGGCTCATCAATGTCGCCATCACGCGCACCGCCGCTCCAGATGCACGCGGACGAGCGAAGAATCTTGTTGCGATCACTGGAACACTCGATCCAAAGGCGCGGTATCGCATCGATTCAATTGAGACAACCCGCACGAAGTCGAAGCCCTATCCCCCATTCATTACAAGCACGTTGCAACAGGCAGCATCGGGAAGGCTTGGGATGGCAACCGACCGCACGATGCGAATTGCGCAGCAACTTTATGAGGGCATCGACATTCCAGGAGAGGGGCTCGTTGGCCTCATCACCTATATGCGTACCGACAGCACGCATCTCTCGAGTGAAGCAATCGCCCGCGCGCGCACATTCATTCAATCGGCGTATGGACCTGAGTATCTCCCGGCTGCGCCGCGCATCTATTCGAGCAGCAACAAGGCCGCACAAGAGGCACACGAGGCGATTCGACCCACGAACCCAGCACTCACTCCCGAGTCGATCGCCCACTCGCTGACCGAAGAACAACTCAAGGTGTACACGCTGATTTGGCGCTCTTTTGTCGCATGCCAGATGGTCGATGCACAGTGGGACTCGACCGCCATTCGACTTGTGCGCGACGACAAACAGACTGGCGCAACATTCAAGGCCAACGGACGAGTGCTCGCATTTGACGGTTGCTACCGCGCGAGCGGCGTCCCGACATCCGACAATGAGCAGACGCTGCCTGTGGTCACGAAGGGGCAACCCTGCGCACCACTGTCGATTGATCCTGAGCAGAAATTTTCGAATCCACCCCCGCGCTACAGCGAAGCGACACTCGTCAAGGCGCTTGAAAGTGCTGGAATCGGGCGCCCCTCGACCTACGCAAGCATCATTCGCGTGATTCAAGAGCGCGAATACGTCGAGCAAGTTGACCGACGCTTTCATGCGACAGACCTCGGGATGGCTGTGAATGACTTCCTCGCCGAAGCATTCCAAGGAAACTTCATCGAAATCGATTACACCCGCCGCATCGAAGAAGAACTCGATGAAATCGCAGAGGGCAAAGAGCAGTACAAAGAGATGCTGCGCGGATTCATGAAGTTGCTTGAACCGGGCACCAAGCGCGGTGCGGCGATGGACCATGTGAAGTCGACCACCCTGCCCGCCCCTTACGCCTGCCCGACGTGCGGCTCGCGCACCGAATATCGGCTCGGCAAACATGGTCGTTTTCTCTCGTGCGGCAGTTACCCCGCCTGCACCTATGCAAATCCAGTCGACCGTGAGGGGCGTCCGCTGTTGCCCACACAACTCGACCTTCTCTCACCAAACGGCATTGCCATGGTGCAGCGTCATGGACGCTTTGGAGAGTTCCTCGTCGAAGACCTCCCGCGCCCAGTGAAGCCAGCGAAGGCAAAGTCACGAAAGAAGAAGACTGCAGCAGACGCGGCCGCCGCGACTCCACCCGCACCAGGGCCGTTCATCTTGAACATCGATCGCAAGGGTGGATTGCGCTTGCCTTCGCCGCCTGCGTACCTCACGGCGCTGCCCTGCCCAAAGTGTGCCTCTCCGCTCAACCTTCGGGATGGCAAACGCGGAGCATGGCTCGGCTGCAGCCGTTTTCCAAAGTGCCGTGGGCGCGAGAGTTTCGCGAAGCTCGATGAGGGTGAGCAGAAGAAACTTCAGTCCGCACTCGATGCGCACATGAAGTCATTTGTGCGCGTCGTCGTCACGCGCGAAAATGGCGATCCAATTGCCGAAGGCACTCCCGTCGAACTGCTCATCAAACCGGGAGGCGTGCAGACATTGAAGTTTCACGCGGATTATCTGCGTGAGCTTGCGGCAGGTGCGACGGATGGCGCACCCAACGACGCCCGTCGCCCAACGCGCCCGTTGTAAAAGAGCGCGAGTGCCACGAGACATCCAAGCGCCCCATACATCGGCACACCGAAGAGTCGCCCGTAATTCATCTGTCCATCGACCGTTGCCCATGTCGCAACTTCACCGGCGATGAAACTGCCCACGATGATGCCAACGCCGATGATCACAAGGTTGTAAAGGCTCTGCGCGCTCGCGCGAACATCGCTGCTCGTCTCTTCATCAACGATCATGAAGCTCACGAAGATGAAGCATCCAAAACAGAGGCCATGCAGCGCGATTGCTGGAATGAGCACAGCGAGTTCTGAAACTCCCGTCGCCGCTGCGATCTGCGGGGCGTTTGCGAAGAGAAGCATTCGAACGGCGTAGGCGGCGATGCCGATGGCGAGCAGTGACTTTCGCGAGAAGACCGCCGCGGCCATTGGAATCAGCGCGAGCACCAAAATCTCGCTCATCTGCCCAATCGTCATGAGCCCCCCGCCTCCCACGCCAACCACTGAGTTCACGAACTTCGTGAACCCATCCTCGCCTGCGGTGCGTTGGAACGCGCCAAGGAAACCCGCCGCATGCACAAAGTAAAACTGGTGGATGCATGAGAGCGGCACGGCCAGAAGAAAGAGCACGATCAACGGCTGCGCTCGTACTTCGCCGAGCGCTTCAAAGGTTGCGTTCTTCTGGGTGCCCTTCACGGGCGGTGTCGCTGGCAGGGTGAAACAATAAATCCCCATCACGATGCCCAGAACTCCAGAGAGGCGAAACGCATCGGCCATTCCAACAAACTGAGCCGCGGCGATTTCGGCTGGAGTTCCCGTCGCTGGAGTATGAACGTGCAGCAACCACTGTCCAATGGCGAGGCCGACGACGATCCATCCAACCGTCCCCCACAATCGAACTTTTCCAAAGTCTCGGTCGCGGTCGACGTGGTGCAAACTGATCGAGTTGGTCAACGAAAGCGTTGGCGAATAGACGAGGCTGTAGACAAAACTGAAGATGAGAAATGCACCAAGGCTCTCGATCGATGCGAGTTGAAAGACGAGAATTCCACCCAGAATGTGGCTGAAACCAAGAAACTTCTCAGTATTGAAGTAGCGGTCTGCGATCTGTCCAGCAAGAAATGGTGCGATGATCGCGCCGAGTGCGCCGACGGCGAATGCGTAGCCGATTTCGGCGGGGGTGAACTTGCGCACGTTGAAGAGGTAGGGCCAGAGCAGCGGAAGCCACGCCCCCCAGATTGCGTACTGCAGCAGCATCATGATTGAAAGGCGTGTGCGAACCCAAGCGACGACCGACGATGGCGGAGAGTTCAGGGTCATGCAACAAAGCGTAACGGTTCTGCGCATTTCTGCCCGCAATCTCCGTACACTTCAGAGATGCAACCACGGCGTGAAACGCGAAAGATTTGGGTCGGAGATGATCGCACTGGGCGCGTCGCAATCGGTGGCGGAGCGCCCATCGCCGTGCAAACGATGTGCGCGGGATACACATGGGACATCGACGCGTGCGTTGCTGAGATTCGTCGCTATCACAAGGCGGGTGCTGAACTTGTCCGCGTGGCTGTGCCAGAACGCAAGGACACCGAAGCGCTCAAAGAGATCATCAAGCAGGTTGAAGTTCCCATCGTTGCAGATGTGCACTTTCACTATCAACGCGCCCTCGAGTCGATCGAAGCAGGCGTTCACAAAATCCGTCTCAATCCAGGCAATATTAGTGACCGCGCACAGGTGAATTCTGTCATCGATGCGTGCAAAGAACGAGGAATCCCCATTCGTGTCGGCGTGAATGAGGGGTCGATCATCGAACGAAAAGACAAGCAACGGCGGATGGAAGAACTTGGCAAGTACTTCGCTGGCCATCGCGCTGGGCATCTGCTCGCGCTGATGATCACCAAACTCGAGGAATATCTCGAGATCTTCCAAGCGCGTGACTTTCATCAGGTCGTGCTCAGCGCCAAGAGCATGGATGCGGCACTCGTCATCGACATCTATACCGAGATCGCGAACCGCTTTGACTACCCCCTGCACTTGGGTGTGACGCACGCCGGGACGAAAGACTCAGGGGCGATTCGCAGTGTCGTCGCACTTGGAACGCTCATCGCCAATGGCATCGGTGACACCGTACGCATTTCGTATGCCAGCGATCACATCGATGAAGTCAAAGATGCCCTTGAGATGCTCTATTGCCTCGGCAAGCGTGAGCGCAAAGGCGTCGAACTGATCGCCTGCCCAACATGCGGACGCATTCAGGTTGACCTCTTCACGCTCGTGAAGGAAGTTGAGAAGACGCTCATGCCTGAACTGCAACTTCCGATCAAGGTTGCGGTCATGGGCTGCATCGTGAATGGTCCTGGCGAAGCTGAAGGAGCCGATGTCGCGGTGTTTGCGGGCGATCGCCGCGGAATCATTTATGTGCAAGGCGAGCGCGTCGCGAATGTGCCCGAAGAAGAGATTCTTGCGCGATTGTTGCTCGAGTGCAAGACCTTTGAAGCACGCGTTCGTTCGGGCGAAGCACGACTCGGCGAGAAGAAGGTCGACATTGTTCCGCCAGATCCAATTGGCGAACTCGGAAGCGGACATGCCAAGATCGCAGCGGGACATGTTGAGCAAGTCACTGTTGGACGCACCTCATAAGAGACCCACATGAAGAACACGCAACGAAGCGCATTCACGATTGTTGAACTCCTCGTCGTCATCTCAATCATCACGATCCTGCTCGGACTTCTTGCCTCAGGCATCGGCGGCGCAATCACAGGTGGCAAGCGCACAAAAGAACTCAACCGACTCAAAGGGGTCATGACCGCGTGGACGATGTATTCGGGACAGTACGAAGATCAACTGCTCCCTGGCTACCTTGAGACCGGCGTCCAGAGCACATGGGGAGTTCGCTACAAGAATCGCCAAGGAACAGAACTCGCTCCAGAACTCTGCCAGACATACACATGGCGGCTGCTGCCTTTTCTTGACTACAACTACGAGCCAATTCTCGGCTACCGCGAGAGCGATGAAGACACGCTTGACGAGTCGATCTACTTTCCTTCTGCGATTCCAGCCACACTGCCAACGCAACTGCTCGCGGCTGAAAACATGGCTGGCGCAGGGGCGAGCTTGCAGCCCGCGTTTGGTTACAACGCTTTCTACTGCGGTGGATGGTGGAAGTCAGTCGCTGGGAGTCCCAATCTGACCTTCGGCGACGGCACTTTTACGCAGGGCGGCGCAACCGTTCGTGGGCGACTCGTCGCTCGCACCATCGGCGGCATCTCGAAACCAAGCGACTTTGTTGTCTTCACAGCAAGCACTTTTCTCAACGCTGGCACCTACGGAACCTTTGATGACTTTCAACCCGGCGCCGCGTGGACCGTTCCAAACAGACTCGCAGCGACGCCAGTCTGGGGATTCGGCGGTGTGACGCTCGAGGGTGTTGACGTCGCAGCGCTCGCGCCAACCCCCAATCCAAATCCAAACAGCGATGCCGGAAAGCTCGTTGTCACCGCGGACCAATCCATTCCATTCGCACGGTATGGCGGCACGGTCTCAGTCGGCATGGCAGACGGCAGTGTGAAATCGTCGAGCATGGCCGAGTTGAGCGACATTCGGCTGTGGATTCCATGCGCCAACGCGCCGGATTTCACGCATACTCCCTGATCACCCCCTGCAACGGCGACTCACGCTTTCGTGGTCGGTTCCGCGACGATGTCACTCGCAAACATGACGCTCGCGATGGTCACATCGTCGGTGTAGGTGAGGCCATCCGCAAACTTCTTGAGCAAGTCTTCGAGGCGCGCGACATCTTCTGCGCACGATCGACTGCCAAGAAGTGCAGCTGCGATGCGGCCCGCTCCAAGCATGACCCCATCTCGATTGTGCTGCTCAACGAGTCCGTCACTGAAGAGCACGACGCGATCGCCGACATCGAGTTCAATTCCGTTGCGGACATACTCAAAGTCTTCGACGACTCCGATCGGCACACCGCCGTCAATGGTTGTTGACTTTTCCTTCCCACTCGCCTGGACGACGATGAAGTACCCGTGGCCTGCATCAAAGAGGTCGACACGGCGTGCAGAGGAATGAAACTCAGCAAGCGCGAATGTTGCAAACTGCCCCGATCCAGCGCGCGAGTTCACGAAATTTGAAAGATCAAAGATTGCTTTGGTCGCATCGATGCCACCGGAGAGTTGTGCCTCGAGATGCGCGGTGATCGCCGCCATGAGCAACCCAGGGCCGAGCCCCTTGCCAGTCACATCTCCCAGAAAGACTGCGACCTTTTCAGCGCTTGCCTTCGATGCGTGGACTCCAAAAATATCGCCCGCGACGACCTGACCTGGAATCGACAACATCCGCCAGTGCACTCCGGCCGCGCTGCCGCTCGATGCTCCCATCATGCGCTCCTGAACATTGCG
Organism: uncultured Singulisphaera sp.; assembly: GCA_964355975.1. GTDB lineage: Bacteria > Planctomycetota > Phycisphaerae > Phycisphaerales > SM1A02 > F1-60-MAGs104. Next base: position 91,528 of record CAYHFW010000005.1, on the reverse strand, counting down.
AGCGCCTGCGAGTTCTTCAAGCAGGTCGCGCTGGCGCAACTCGAGATCGGCGCGCTGCATCTTCATGAGGGCAAACGCGGCGAGTCGCCCGAGTGCTTGACTGAGCGCCGAGACTTCCTCAAATGCTTTCCCTTGGTCAAGTTGGTCGAGATACAGAATTGACATGACTTGATCGTCGATCATGACTGGAATGCACAGCGCCCCATGCACGCCAGTTCCAATGATGCTCAGAGCCGAGACAAAGGATGAATCTTCGGTCAGTCGCACAGGTTTGCCCTGAGAAGCGGCACGAAGCAACGTGCGGCTGACGGGTCGTGACTTCAGTGCATCCGCAGGCCAACACCCGACCACTTCAACTCGATTGTCCGCTGCAAGCAAGCGCACGAGCAGAGCGCGCTCGCACCGCGTTCCTTCAACACATGCGCGCGTCAATTCTGCGGCGAGCGTCGCCTCGGTCGGTGCAGCGCAAATCGCCACCGAAGCATTGATGAGTAGGTCGAGCTGCCGCTGCGCCTCGTTCTTGACGCGCGACTCTGCGACGACCTGAACCGAGTTGAATCCTGCTTCATCACTCGAGCCGATCACAGTCTCTGCTTGCGCCGATCCACTGACAAAGCGCAGTGACCATGGCGAGAGCGAGATGCGATCGCCATTGCGAAGCGGCATCGGATTGCGCGCAGTCAGCGCAACGCCGTTGAGCAATGTCCCGTGACGGCTCCCGAGATCTGTCACTGTCCAGCGCTCGTTCAGAAACTGCACCGATGCGTGTTGCCGCGAGATCGATGGATGCTCGAGATGGAGTGTCGCACCAGCCGATCGCCCGATGATGCATCCTTTTCCATCTGCGCGAAGTTCCATCGACTTCGCTGGACACTCGCCCATCGGCACGAGCTTGCAGTTGTCGCGGGTGTTCCCGGTCATGGTTGTTTCTGCCGCGGGTTCATGCGCTATTCGAGAATGATGTCACGGGATTTCGGAGTGACGAATCGGGATTGCCGCCGTGTCGCTCAACGCCGAGCTTCGCGCTCGCGACGAGACCCTCCATCACGCCAATGGCCTTGTCGGAGTGTGAGCGAAAGTACATGTACGGAAAGAGCGAGACGAGTGCGACGACGAGTCCACTTGCAGTCGCGACGAGCGCCTCGGCGATCCCTGCTGAAACAAGCCGTGGATCGCTGAGCGTGTCCTTTCCTCCAAGCAATTCAAAACTTCGAATGATTCCTGAGACGGTTCCAAGAATTCCGAGCATCGGGGCAGCGGTCACAATCGTCGACTGAATGTTCAAGAAGCGCTCGAGTCGTGGGCGCTGGCGCTCGACCGATGCGATCGCGATCGCATCCGATGGGCCATCGCACGCGAGATCTGCCGCGACCGCGCCGTACGGGCTGTCATCTTCCTGCGCGAGTGCGGTGACGCTCTCGGCGTCGTTCATCCGCAGCGCATTGATCATCGCACGCAATCGAATGCGCGATCCGCGCGACGCCATTTTGCGCCAGAACCAAATGCGTTCGACTGTCAACGTGACCGAAAGAATGCTGAGCAGCAACAACGGCCACATCACTGGCCCGCCGCGTTCCATCAGCAGAAACAAACTATTCCAAAGAAATTCCATCGTGTCGAGATCATAGTGAGGTGAACCCATCGAGTCAGCCACTACACTCGCGACGATGCGGACTGCTCCCACACTCGAACAAGATGTCTTTTCACCTTCGATCATGGGAGAGATCGAAACTTGCCTCGCGCGATTTGTGCACGATGCTTCCTACAGCCCCGGGCTTCGCGACGCGGTCGGATACGCGCTCCTCGGAGGCGGAAAACGGCTCCGCCCACTGCTGGCGCTGCGCTGTTGCGAAGCAAGCGGCGCATCAACCAAAGATGCTCTCGAGGCAGCTGCAGCAGTCGAAATGGTGCACGCCTTCAGCCTCGTCCACGACGACTTACCCGCGCTTGACAATGACCAGATGCGACGCGGACGCCCTACCGTGCATGTTGCGTTCGGCGAGGCAATGGCGATTCTCTCTGGGGACGCGCTGCTCGCGCTTGCGATGCACGCCGCCTGTTCGACATCGAGAAATCCAGCGCGCATCGCTCATGAAGTGACGAACGCGACGTCGGCGATGATCACTGGGCAGGTCTATGACACGCTCGGAGGTTTTCCAGATTCGATGCCGCCGCGCGAGCGATTGCACCTCGTTCATAATCACAAGACTGGGGCGCTCATTCGCTGTGCCTGCCGAATCGGTGCGATTTGTGGCGACGCGCGCGCTGAGAACTTTGCCGCGATCGACCATTGGGGCAACCTCATCGGACTCATGTTTCAAGCGGTCGATGATTTGCTCGACGTCACCCAGTCCGCTGCTCATATCGGCAAGGCTGTCGGGAAAGACGCCGACGCCGGCAAACTCACCTATCCGTCGGTCTACGGGATCGAAGCGACACGCCTCGAAGTGGCCCGACTTCGCCGCGAGGCGCTCGCGACACTCGAGTCGCTCGGAGAGAAGGGTGAACATCTGTTAGCGATCACCGAGTACCTCGCGTCTCGAACACGCTGAGTGCGACTGGCGTAGGCATTGTGTCTATACTGCATTTGGAAGGATTTTCTATGAATTTGCTTGGCTCGATCCACTCCCCATCAGACCTCAAAGCTCTCCCGCCCGGCGATCTCGTGCAAGTCTGCGCCGAGATTCGTCATGCCATCTGCGAGCAGGTTTCGAAGAGCGGCGGGCACCTTGCTCCAAACCTCGGGGTCGTCGAACTCACAGTTGCGATGCACTATGTCTTTGACTTCTCGTTCGATCGATTGCTCTTCGACGTCGGTCATCAGTGCTACACCCACAAATTGCTCACAGGACGGCAACACCTCCTTCCCCGCCTTCGTCAGCGCGGTGGCATGTCAGGATTTCCAGAACCGCGCGAGTCAGCCTACGACCTCTTCACAGTCGGCCACGCCGGCACTGCGATCTCAACAGCTGTTGGGATGGCGCGCGGCGACACACTCAACGGTGATGGATGGTCCCCCGATGTACAGGGCGGACGGCGCACTGTTTCGTTGATCGGCGATGCGTCGATTGTGAATGGCGTCGCCATGGAAGGGCTCAACAATGCGGGCACACTCAAGCGGCAGTTTCTTGTTGTCCTCAACGACAATGGAATGAGCATCGCCAAGCCTCAAGGGGCAGTCTCGGCCTACTTTGATCGATTGCGACTCTCACATACGTACGGCGAATTCAAGAAGCGTGCGAAAGAAGTTGCCTCGCATATGCCAGGCGGCGAGACTTTGCGCGATCTCTACCACCGCATGGGTGAGTCATCGAAAGCTTTCATTGCTGAGAACCATTGGTTCGAGCATTTCGGACTCGTCACGGTTGGACCCATCGACGGTCACGACCTTCCAACATTGATCGACTTCCTCAACGAAGCGAAGCACTTCGATCGACCGATGGTCTTGCATGTCAAGACCATCAAGGGCAAGGGTTACAGTTTTGCCGAGAATGATGCGACAGCATTTCACTCACCAAGCGCATTCAAGATTGAAACGCTTGAGAATGAGGGATGCCGCGTTGAGGTCAAGAAGGGCGGACGCTCATTCACCGCTGCATTCGGCGACATTTTGTCGTCGCTGATGGAGCGCGATCCAAAGGTCGTTGCTTGCACTGCTGCAATGCCCGATGGAACTGGTGTGAGTCGAGTCATCGATCGATTTCCCGACCGCGTCTGGGATGCTGGCATCTGCGAGAGCCACGCATTCGACATGCTTGCAGGACTCGCCAAGACGGGATGGAAGCCTTTCTTCGCCGTCTACTCAACGTTCTTGCAGCGCGCGTTTGACCAAGCTTTTCAGGAAGCGGCGTTGCAGGGCTTGCCAGTGCGGCTCTGCCTCGATCGCGCAGGACTCGTCGGCGGTGACGGTGCGGTGCACCACGGATTCTGCGACATTGCGTTGCTCAGCGTGCTGCCACAAGCGTGCATCATGGCAGCGATGGATGAGCCGAGCCTCGCAGCGTGCGTCGAATTCATGAACAACTACAGCGAGGGCGTCTCGTCGGTGCGGTATCCACGTGAGAACGTGAGCCCACGCTTCGCAGCGCAATCGTGCCCGCCATACGAACTCGGCAAAGCGCGGCAGCTCATCGGCTGCGAGAATCCAGATGTTGCGATTCTCACCTTTGGAGTCTCTGCGATCGACGCCGCCGAAGCGATCGAGACGCTCAACGGCGAATATGCAGTTGAACTCTATGACGGGCGCTTTGCGAAGCCCATCGATGGCGAACTTCTGCAGCGACTGCTCGGCGCGGGCACGCCAATCATCACCGTCGAAGACCATTCGATTCGCGGCGGATTCGGCTCTGCAGTGCTTGAGAGTTGCCACACACTCCACCTCGATACCCGACTCGTCACCCGCATGGCACTTCCGGATCGGTGGATCTATCAGGGCGAACGCAAAGAGCAACTCGCTGAGGCTGGAATTGACGGCGCTGCGATTGCCCGAACGGTTCGCGCAGTCGTCGAAGGATCGCCTGTGTACGAAGCATCCCCCGCTGCCGTCGCGACCTCGTAGGTCACGCGCAACGCTGCATCCACAGCCTGTCCGAAAATGCCCTGAAAAAGGGACGTGTTTGCGAGAGTCATCTGGCGCGCTGCTACTGTCGCGCGCGATGGCGTCACGCTCGCAGCAGACTCAACTCGCACGCATTGGTGAGGATGCCGCACGCATCTACCTCGAGAGCCGCGGATACGAACTCTGCGCGCAGAATCTGCGCGTTGGGAGCGATGAAGCCGACCTCGTCATGCGAACCCCCTGCGGTGAGACGCTCGTGATCGTTGAAGTAAAGACCCGATCAGATCCACGCGCGTGGCCTGAAGAGCGCGTCGACGCAGCGAAGGAGCGAAGTTTGGTGCGACTCGCGCGAACGCTCGCGCAGCGAGGGCGACTCACATGCCCCCTGCGGATCGATGTGATTGCCGTGACGATGCCGCCGAACTGTCCGCCAAGTTTTCGCTGGTTTCCGAGTGCTGTCAGCGGATAGCCCGTGCGAATCACTCGTGCGGCAGGTAGCGATCCCATGCAATTCTGGTGAGGCGCAGTGTCATCTGGTCAATGTCGTTCGTGACCCACCGATCGCGCAGCGAGCGCAGATAGCGAAACTGCTCGTACCGACCTCGCTGATCCTCGAGCGCACGACGAAGTTGTCGCTGCAAGACTGGATCGAAGATCGAGCGCTGCGTCTGCTGAAGCACATCAGTCACGCAATACCAAGTGACGCTCGTTGGCTTGCGGATGGGCGTTGTGACACTTCCCTGTGGCACCGCCGCAAGCGCGGTGCGAATCTCTTGCGCAAGGTCGAGCCCTTCAAGTCCATTGGTCGGCAGTTGATACTGCTGCCAGGCGCCACCCTCTGGAAGCGCGAGCGCGACTGCGATTTGCGAAAACGTCTCTGCGCGCGCGAGACGGGCTTCGACATCGGCGATCAGCGCCTCGTCCGTTGGCGCGAGTTTGATACGCCCAATTGTGATGCGCGGCTGAGGGTTGTACTCCTTCTCGAGCAATCCATATTGGCGCTCGACATCGCGCCAACTCACAATCGTTCGTGGCTTCACACGGCGGCGCAAGAGATCCTGCGCAAGCGCCTCGTCACGCTTCTCGCGCAGATATTGTTCCATCGTCATGCCGAATTGATCTTGCAGCGATTGACTCGCCGATGCGCGGTTGCCGCCATACCCCGCGACCGTCTGCTCTTGGATTCCCTGCAACCACGCGAAGACTCCCGCCTGCATCTCGGGAGAGAGCATTCCTTCAGCCTCAGCAATGATCAGTTCGTTGTTGATGTACTGCTGAAATCGCTCAGCGACGAGTTCTTCGATGAGCCGCTGCGAGCGCTGCCGAGGGTTCTCGGCAACGATGCGCAGGATGCGGTCTTCGATCGACTGCATGAATTGGCTGGCGTAGACGGGACGCCCATTGATTTGCCCAACAAGACTGTCAATCGTCCACTTCTCCCCAGCGCGCAAGCGAATCTCTTCAGAACCGCCGCCGATGGCAACGGTGCGCGTCGAGCCATCAGCATTCTTCTCGACCAACGACTTCTGCGTTGTGACCGTTTCAACACCACCGCTCGTTGCGGTTGTGACATCCGTCTGCACCCGTTCAGGGGCGAACACATCCGTCGGCACCGCGACGATGTTGAGATTGCGATCTTCGACGGGAACATTCGTGAAATCTTGCGGAGTGACCTCAGTTGCGGTCTCTGGCCGATCGACGAGCACGGCGCATCCTGGAATGCACAGCATCACAATCGAACTTGCAGTGCAGAGTCTGCTCCAACTCACCATGATTCGAGTCTACGGTCTCGCTCCTATACTTGGCGGCAGGAGCCACTCATGAACCAAATGCCCGACGCACCGAACGCATCGAATCAGTCATCGCAGTCCAAGTTGCATGTCGATAGCGACTGGAAGGCGCAGGCTGAAGCAGAGCGCGAAAAGTTGCGCAAGATCGATGATGAACGGGATGCAGGTTCTGCAACCGACGCCCCCGACAAACTTCCTCCTGCTGACTTTCGCAGCATCGTCGGACTGCTTGCGACGCAAGCGCTCGGGGGGCTCGGCGCGTACGGCGATCCCGAGTCTCGACGCATCGTTGTTGACCTTCCAGCAGCGCAGTTCGCGATCGATTTGCTTGGGGTGCTTGCAGAGAAAACAAAGGGCAATCTCGCCGCCGAGGAAGAGAAAGAGTTGCTCGCAATTCTCGCCGAACTTCGTTCGCGCTTCGTGCATTTCGCACAACTCGTTGCGGCCCAAGCTGCACAAGGTGGCCCGTCCGCCTTGACTGGGCACCCACCAGCGGCTCCGCGCGCGGACGCCGCACCGAAGTCGAAGATCATCTTCCCTGGGTAGGCCGCGACACTGCGAGATACTGCAGTCGACCGCCAAAGAGTTGCTGCCAAAAGAACGGATAGAGTTTCATTGGATGAATCTCAGTGATGAGATCGAGTCCGCACGCGCGCTGAAGTTCTCGCCACTCAGCCAGCGAGTGATATCGATAGAGACAAGGAATTCCGTACGGCCGATTCGCCGCGTAATCCATCAGTGAGATTCGTGCCTGCGCCGCAAAACCTTCACGCGTGTGATCCTTCACAATCACTACAGATCTCGAGACACGCGCGCACTCACGCAAGAGTGCTTCCTCGTTTGCTTCGTGGTGCAGGACGTCTGCGATCATGACGACATCGAATGTGTCATCGTCAAACGGAAACTTTCCACCCGCGTACGCAACGACTTCAATCGGCTCGCCACCGCGCGGCGCGCTTTCAAGACCGGTCGCACGCGCCGCTCGTCCGCACGAAGGGTGGGCAAGCACCGCACACGAGAGGGTGCCGACTCCACACCCGACATCGAGCAGTCGCCCGTTCGCCGGAACATACTGCGCAATGATTTCTGCAAGCACACGTTGTCGCTTGGCATAGATCGGCGCATGCACCGCACGCATCAGAGCTCCGATTGTCGAGGCAAACATGGTGGGTTGAAACTCCTTACGAGAGTGGCATGTCGAAGAAGGTGGGACGGTAGACCATCCAGAGTGTCAGGCCGAACTGCACAGCCGCAACGATGATGGACGCGACGATCAAGCGACGCCGCTGCGCCTTGTCGGACCGGTCGATGCCGAGCATCACCCCGAGCGGCAAGAGCGCGAGGAGGGGCAGATCGAAGTAACGCTCCCAGCACTGCGAATTCACCGCCAGCGCGCAGAAGAGTGCGAGTAATCCGACCACAAAGATGATCCATTCGGTGCGCGCGCTTCCATCCGGGGCGGGCCGACGAGCTGCGCGAACGATCAGTCGCACCGCAAAGAATCCAAGAACCGCGAGGGCGATCAGCAAGAGAGATCGTCCGTCCACGACTGGAGCCCTTTGCACTGCACTCCAGAGTGGTCCTCCCCACCGACCCGCTGCTCGGTCGTAATCAGAGGGTGGCAGTACGGCGGCACCTGTAACGAACGCGAGAAGTGCAGCGAAACTGACCCAGAGTTCTTTTTCTTTCGGGAGAGCGAACTCGCGTGGTTGAAGCGCGATCGCCCACGGTGCTCCCCAGAGTGCAATCACGCTCAATGCGAAAACGAACGTCGCCGCATTGGGCCCAGCATTGTGAAGCGATCGATACGCCGGAGGCATGACGCCCCCCCACAGCAGAATCAACCAACCAAGTGCAACGATTGGCAAGGCAAGCGCGCAGAGGGTTGCGATTCGACGGGGCAACAATGACGGAGTGTTGTGACGCGCCATCCACACCGCCAGAAAGAGCGGCGCGATGAGCCAGATGGTCGGTTGTCGCACCAGCACCGCAAGAGTTGCGAAGATCCCTGCCCGCACGAACTGGGGCTTTGACCCTGGCGCACGCAGCACCGCTCCGAGAGTCAACACAATGAACCAGACGGCGGCAACGTCGGTGGTCAGCCACATGCATCCCGAGAGAAAGTACGACGAGCAGAGCAGTGGCAGCGTCAGCGCAAGCGCGAGCCAACCATCCATCCACCGTGCGAGGATGGACCAGAGCGAGAGCAGAAGCGCGAGCCCAAAGAGACTCGAGATCAGTCGCAGCACGATCGTTGATCCGAGCCCACATGCATCAAACGCCGCAAGCGCGAGGTGATAGCCCGGACTCGTTGCGGATGGATAGTCCTTCAAGAAAGCGACGAGTGGTGGCGCACCAGCCGCGCCCGTCAGCGATGCAGTCGCTTCTCGAACCACAACCAAGTGATGTCGATTCTGATCATCTGACTCACTCGTTGTGTCTGCGCCAAACAGAATGACTGGCAGCACGAGCAATACGAATGCAATGACCAGAACGATCCAAGCGCGCCTCCCCCGCTCGCATTCGGCTTGTTTCATCGGGCAATCCATCAGATCAAGATCGCCTGGCGCAGCAATGCTTCGACCCCTGGGACGTACAGAATCAAGTAGACCCCGAGTGCAAAGAGTGCGAGCGATGCTGCCACGATCGGATCAGTCCGAATCGCATCGAGTGGTGAGTCGCTCAATCCATGCATCGCGCGGCGGTAGAAACGGTGCACGACGATGAGCACGAGCGGCGTGAGGAGCGCAAGACCGACTGCACGCCCTCCAAAGATTCCTTGCGCGTGCGCGCTCAGCGTGTACATGAGATACATCAACACGGTTAGTCCGCCACTCACACTCAAGAGCCAGTTGAGTTCAGCCCAGTCGCCGTATCGCGCACGCTGCGTCCAACCTCCATCATCCGCACGCTTTGCAGACGAGAGATCGCAAGCACGCTTGATGAACGCGAGATAGAGAGTCAAGAAAAAGACGCAGAGCACAAGCCAGATCGAAACTGGAACTGCAATCGCCATCGCGCCGCAGATTGCACGCAAGCAGAATCCGCTCGCGATTGTTGCTGTGTCAATGAAAATCAGCCGCTTGAGTCCAAGGTTGTAACACCCCTGCAGCACGATGTAAGCAACCACGATCCACATCGTTGCGTCGTTGACTGTGTGCGCGATCGCGAGCGCTGCCAGCATGCACAGAATGCCGATGACGAGTGCGGTGGTTGGAGAGACCTGCCCAGAGGCGACAGGACGGCGCCGCTTCACAGGATGCATGCGATCTTCGCGCGCATCGAGTGTGTCGTTGATCGCGTACCACCCGCTCGACGCAAGGCAGAATGCTGCGAAGGCACAGAGTGCGAGAGTGACCTTCGAAGTCATCGTTCCCTGGTCAATCCCCCGACCCGCACCAGGCAGCCAGAAGATCAACGGCAAGAGCACGAAGATGTTCTTGATCCAGTCGCCTGGTCTCAGCAGGCGGAAATGGGCTGGCATGTGAGGTTTATCGGTCAAGAGATCTCCCGTGCGACACTTTTCAGATCAGCGCACTGAGCACAGAATCGGCGACGATCAGCCCACGCGTCGTGAACCGAAGGTGCCCGTCGCACTCTTCGAGACGGCCATCTCCGACCGCCGCTGCGATGATGCGCCGCCGCCGAAGAGACGCTGCCCCATCACCCAGAAGCGCATCCACCCGCGTCATGGGCATGCCTTGAATCAAGCGAAGCCCGAGCATAAAGCACTCGCCGATCCTCCCCTCTTCGTCGAGTTTCTCGACCTCATCCACGCAGGGCGACGGACCGCTTTCGAGCCACGTCGCGAGCCGCGGCACATTGCGCCAACGAACACCTGCTCCATGCGAGGCCCCGCTCGGACCGAATGCCCACCAATCGGCGTTCTCCCAGTAGAGGATGTTGTGCTTGCATGCGAGCCCCGGACGCGACCAGTTGCTGATTTCGTATCGGTCGTAGCCAGCTGCGGCGAGCGCCTGCGCGACATACTCGTACTGCAGCGCCTCGTCGTTCTCCGCGAGACGGGTCACGATCCCCTTGCGCAACTTGACCGCGAGTGGAGTGTTGGGCTCGTAGACAAGCCCGTAGGCGCTCACATGATCTGGAGCGAGGTCAAGCAGCGCGCCTACATCTGCTTGCCACTCGGCAAGGGTGCTGCCAGGAACGGCAAAGATGAGATCAAGGTTGATCTGCGAAATGCCCGCAGCGCGCAAGTGTTTGATCGCACGCCCAACCGAGGCTGGGTCATGGTCGCGCTCGAGAGCCTTCAAGAGTTTGGGATTGAACGACTGCGCTCCGAGGCTCACTCGCCGCACGCCTGAGTTCGCAAGCGCCGCAGCGATCGACTCGTCAACGGTCTCTGGATTCGCTTCGACCGTCCACTCGGCATCTTCCGCGATCGGCAAGATCCGCCGGATCGAAATGAGCATCCGTACCAGAAGCGACGCACCGAGCATGGTGGGAGTTCCCCCGCCCACAAAGACGGTCTCAATGGGTTGCGACAAGAAAGGAACGGCGCTCGCAAGTTCTGCTTCGAGTCGCTCGACATACGCCTCGGCGCGATTCTCGGTGTCAACGAATGAGTAGAAATCGCAGTAGTGACACTTGTGCCGGCAGAATGGCACATGCACGTACGCGCCTCGGTAGCGAGCGCCTTGCGCGAGGGTCGCGGCTTCGATCGCCGTCGTGATCGCCGAAGTCGAATCGCCGAGAGATGCCCCCCGAGGCGGTGGCGAAATCGTCAGAGGAACATGCGCAGATTCTTGCACCCCACGAGGCTAGCAGCCTGCCATCGCTCGCCGAGTGGATCGCTAGACTTGAACGCGTGGCACAAACAACGCACAATGAATCACGTCGACACACCGCTGTCGTGGGACTGCAGTGGGGCGACGAAGGCAAAGGAAAAGTCGTCGACTTGCTCACGGCGCAACACGATGTCATCGTGCGATACAACGGCGGAGCAAACGCGGGTCACACCGTCGTCGTCGAAGGCGAGCGCTACGCGCTGCATCTGATTCCATCGGGAATTCTCAATCCAAACAAGCGCAACATCATCGGCAACGGAGTCGTTGTTGATCCCGAGAAGTTGCTTGAAGAAATTGACAAACTGCGCGCACGAGGCGTGCATGTCGAAACGAATTTGCAGGTCTCAGACCGCGCACATGTCGTGATGCCATATCACAAAGAGCAAGATGCAGCGCTTGAAGAATTCTTGTCGGGGGTCGCAAGCAATGAGCGTGGCAGTTTTGCAATCGGAACGACACGGCGCGGCATCGGTCCTGCCTACGCGGACAAGGTCAATCGATCGACCGCGATCCGAATGGGTGACTTGCTCGATGCTGACTATCTGCGCGACCGTTTGCGTGTCATTTGTCGTTTGCGCACTGCCGAGCTGAAGGCGCTCGGTGTCGCAGCGCAGCCACTCGATCCAGATGCGCTTGCGGCACGTTTCTTCGAACTCGGCCAGACCCTTCGCCCGCACATCACCGACACCGTCTATGCGCTGCACGATGAGATCGCCGCAGGCAAATCAATTCTCTTTGAGGGAGCAAACGCTTGCCTGCTCGACATCGATCATGGCACGTATCCATACGTGACGAGCAGTAATTGTTCGACGCTTGGTATTCCATCGGGGACGGGTGTGCCAGGGCATCACCTCGGACGAATACTCGGCATCATGAAGGCGTACAGCTCGCGCGTCGGTGCGGGTCCTTTCCCGACCGAGCAACTCAACGAGATCGGCAACCTGATTCGTGAGCGCGGGCGCGAGTATGGCACCACGACTGGACGCCCCCGCCGCACGGGATGGCTCGACCTCGTTGCGGTGAAGTACAGCGTGATGGTCTGCGGTGCAACAGGAATTGCATGCACGCTCTTCGACGTGCTCGCAGGATTCGACGAACTCAAGATTTGCACGGGCTACCGCCTCGCCGACGGATCGGTCGTCGATCGCTTCCTTCCAGATGCGCGCCTGCTCGCTCAAGCAACTCCCGTCTACACCACCTTCAAGGGATGGACCCAAGAGTTGCGCGATGTCACCGACCGCAAGTCACTTCCACTGAACGCCGAGAAGTACCTCGCATTCATCGAGGAATACCTCGGCGTTCCGATTGAAATGGTTGGCGTTGGTCCAGACCGAAACCAAACGCTCGTGAATGCCTAACACGCTGAAGTGAATCGTTCTCTCCAACGGACGGGATGAGGCGCGACGGCTGTTCGCGTGCATCCACGCTTGCGTTCACGCTTGCGTCAGCGCGGCGGAATCTTCGCTCGCGCGAGTTCCCGAGCCGAGCAAGTCTGCGCAGCTCGGCGAGGGCTGTTTGAGCGCCGAGTGAATGATTCCGCCGCGATCACACTGGCTGAGTATCCGGCTGTTTGAGCGCCGAGTGAAGCATTCCGCCGCGCTCACACTGGTCGAGCGCGAACACTCGTGAATGCCGAGCGCGACTCACTGACTGCAGAAGACCATCGCAATCGCGACGCACGACTCATCCCATGCGATCGAGCAACACTCGGGCTGAATCTTCCCGCAGATGAGCCCGCAGCACGCGGCCTGATTGCAAAACGGAGTCGTCTGCGACGTAAAACATGAACCTGTTTCAGGCGATCCGCAGGTTGGACCATCACAGACATCACAGGTCTTTCCAGCGACCTGCGCACAGGTGCTGTCCCAAATCACTGTGCAACACTGTGGCTCGAGAGCGCAGACACTCGTACAACACGCGAGATCGCGACAAGCAGCCGTCAAGTGCGGAAGGCAACAATCCCCTGCGTCCGTACCTCCACAGACAGGAATTGGACATGCACTGTCTGGTCCGGTAGCGCACATCGACCGAGCCATACTCGCGCAGGTCACATCCCACGCCGTCTCGCAGCAGTACGAATCGGCGGCACACACAAGGTCGCAGCAGGCGGCATCGCGACAACTTGGAGTCAGGTGATCTGAGCAGCAATCGCCCGCGCAGAGATCGCCGCAGGGTCGAATGCATCCGCATGATTCGAGCGCAAGCGCAGCGGTTACGCACGCTGCGTCCCAGCCCAACTCGCAGCAGATTGGATCGGCAGCACAGACATCATCGCAGCATGCTGGTACGCGACACGTTGGCGTACCCATGTGCTCTGAACAGCAATCACCTGAGAGTTCGCTGCCACACTCGAGCAGCGTTCCGCAAAGTTCTTCAGCCTGCGCGGCTTGCCCGCAGGCGGTATCCCATGAGGTGCTGCAGCAGAAAGGATCGGTCGCGCAGATCTTGCTACAGCAGACTGCGTCGGCGCACCCGGGGGTGCCATGTCCCATCAGACAACTTCCAGCTTCGGAGTTGCCGCATCCGCGCGAACAGCGTTGGAAGGCAAACTTGACGCAACTCGAGTCCCAGACCGTCTCACAGCAGTATGGATCTTCTGCACAGACGGCAGCGCAGCAATACGGATCGTCGCAGTACGGACTCTCGTGAGGAAAGAGACATCCGCCGTTGCACGAATTTCCGCACCCAGGGAAGCCACAGCAGAGACCGCGTGCGAGCGATGCGCAATCTTGATCCCATGCCGCCGTGCAGCAGAGTGCGTCGACGAAGCACACGACGCTTCCGCACGAGACATCTTCACAACCTGGATTCACATGTGCTTCGATGCATGACCCAGTGCAAGGGAGGTTCCAATCTGGGTCGGGCCGGCAGCGCTGATTCGCAATCAAGACGCACTGCGAGTCCCATGCAGTCGTGCAACACTCTGGGCGCACAACGCACACGCCTTGACAACACGATGCGTCGATTGAGCCAGGGGTTGCATGCACAGCGAACGACGATCCAGTTCCAGGGCAACCGCCAGTCGTGATGCAGACGTATGGCGCGATCTCGGCGCAGTTCGCATCCCAAGCCACTTGGCAGCAGACCGGTTCGATGCTGCAGACGGCCGCCGAGCACTCGAGATCTGCGCATCCTCTCTCTGGATGTGGCTCAAGGCAGTCGCCCCGCCCGGCCGAACCGCTTGGCAGAGGGCAACCCAATCCGAGCCGCGCATATGTGAGAGCTTCGCCAACGCAAATCGCGTCCCACTGAACAGTGCAGCAATAGTCGTCCATCGCGTAGCCGCTGACTTCTGTGCCGCAGATTGCTGCACAGCAGAGTGGATCTGAGCATCCCTTGAGGAAACTCGCGACAAAGCAACTGCGCCCATCGTTGTTGCCGCAGCCGTCAAGCTTTGGCGCACAGGTTGCGGTGGCCTGCGTAGCGCACGCGGCATCCCACACTGCTTCGCAGCAGAATGGATCAGTTGCGCACACGAGCTCGCAGCAGATTCGATTGTCACACGAGGGGGTCTTGTGCGGTGCCGTGCAACTTCCAGCGAAGACATCGCCGCAACCTTGGCAGACCACTGAAACAAGCGCGACGCACTCTGCATCCCACCCAATGTTGCAGCAGTTTGGGTCTCTTGCACAGACATTTGAACAGCACGCCGGATCGGAGCATCCTGGCGATGCGTGCTCGACGAAGCAACCACCCGTCGCCCCCTCGCAGAGTGGATTCGAAGCGCAGAGTGCTTCGGATGCTGCCACGCACGAAGCATCCCAACCAATCCCGCAGCAGAATGGATCGCTATTGCAGACTGAGTTGCAGCACGTCACTGAACTGCAACCAGGAGATTCATGCACAGCGAAACAGTTCGCATCTGCACCGCCACCACCGCAGGTGCAGGAGACGGTTGTGCAGAACTGCAGCGTCTCAGTGACACACTGCACATCCCACACAAACTCGCAGCAGTATGGATCGAGTTGGCAGACCGTATTGCAGCAAGCAAAGTCTGTGCAGAACGGGGTTCCATGTGAGAGGCAGCACGGACCAGTGCTCAAACTTCCGCAAGCAAGTTCTTGGCAGAGCAGCGAGGCGTGCGAGACGCAGGAAGCGTCCCAAAGAAACTCGCAGCATGCAGGATCAACCTGGCAGACGGTGTTACAGCACGCCGCATCGTTGCAAAATGGCGTCAGCCCAACTTGAAAACAACTGCCAAGCGCAACTTCGCCGCACTGCAGACAGAGTTCGAGTGCTTTCAGCGCGCAGTCGGCATCCCAAGTCACCGAGCAGCACAGAGGGAGCACCGCGCAGACATTGGCGCAGCATGTTGGCGAGGAGCAGTTCGGTGATGCGTGGGGCGCAAAGCAACCACCCGTTCCAGGGCGACCGCATGCACCGCAGTCCGCGGCGGCTTGCGCAACGCAACTGCTATCCCAAGCAAACTCGCAGCAGGACGGATCGACTGAGCAAACGTATTGGCAACACTCGCGATCACTGCAGAATGGAGTCGTTCGCTCAACCGAACAGAGGCCTGCAGACTCTGAACCGCAGAATGCGCTCTTCGCACTCGTTGCATTGGCCTTTCCGGGGGTATCAATTCCGGTGGTGAGTTCCTGAAACACTGCGCTCAAGAGTTTGTTGTCTCTATTCCGGTAGACGTGGTACGCAGCCTCGAGTGTGCCCAACGCCGACTCGACTGGATCAACTTCAAAGAGCGGCCCATGTGTGTAGATGCACCCTCGCCCACCCGGTGCGGTAGTGACGGTTGATCGGGCAATCGAGATCGCATCGAGAATGAGGTCCCACGGCGGCAGCGCGTAGGGCGGAGGAGGACTCGGAAAGGTCGGCAAGAACCGGTTGTCGATCATGCAGTCCTGATTTCGATCGATGATCTGTCCGACGACTGGCAGCGCTGCAGAAGCGTTGTAGCCCGGCCCAGTGGGTCGGCGATAGACGAGCAGCCATGCGGTATTCAAATCATTCTGACTTGCGAACGTAATCGTCTCGCCAACTGGCAAAGCGAACGGAATGAATCCTGCTGGAAGTGCCTGCGTGAAACTCGAGTCGATGAGCAGCCCAAGCCCTGACGACAATCCAACGCCTCCAGCGAATGGCAGCCCTTGCAGATTGATCACGCGGCGAATCACACCGTTGCTCAGACTCGTCCCGTTGTTGCGCGAGACGAGGATGAGGTAGTACCCCGCATCAAACTGGCGCGAGAAGTTGTAATTGGATGGCAGATCCGCAGGCACGCGAAACTCGACATACCGCTCTTGTGAATCCCCAGGATTCACGCGCGCGCTGCGCAACTCTGAAATCGTGAACGCAGGCAGTCGCCCTTGCAATCCGAGCCCACCACCACCGACTTGTGCGAACTTGGCGGCGCGTGCCAAGAAGACCTTGTCTTCATAGTCGAGAATGCCGTTTCGATTCAGATCTGCGCATGCGGAGTACTGATTCGTGTCAAAGAGATTCTGCCAGAAGAATCGGTCGGTGTCGTTGACAAGATTGTCTTGATTGAGGTCGCCAAGAAAGACCGCGGGTGAGCAGTACTGCGCCTCGACGCGCGCCGTGAATGCGCCGACGACCACGCAGAGCGCCAACAGCGCCGACAAAGCCGACAGCGCCGACAGCGCCGACAGCGCCGACAACGCCGACAACGACATGTGGTGACCGAACGCCAGACATCGTGGAAGAAGACGCGTCATTGAGAGAATCCACTTGGTTCTACGCAGTGGTCCCCGTGGTGGATGCTTGAGAGCGATGATTCTGCCGCAACCTTTCCGAACGTGCGTTTGCGATGGGTGAATTCATCGACGGCGGCAGAGAGATCGTCTGGTGAGAAGTCTGGCCAGAGTGTGGGCGTAAACAAGATCTCTGCATAACTCAATTGCCAGAGCAGATAATTCGAGAGACGCATCTGCCCTGCCGTGCGAATCAGCAAGTCCGGATCTGGAAGGTCGCTCGTGTAGAGAGCATTCGACACAAGTTCTTCGGTGATCTCTGTGGATGCAATCTCTCCCGCTGCAACACGAACTGCAATCGACCGCACGGCATCCGTGATCTCGCCGCGCGATCCATAGTTCAGCGCAAGTGCGAGAGTGATCTTGCGACCCCCTGCGGTCGCGGCCTCAGTGAGATCGAGTTCGCGCAAGACTTCTTCTGGCAGTCCCACGCGACTTCCGATGCGGCGTAGGCGGATGCCCGATTCGACAAGCCCTGCCCGCTCCTGCGCAAGTTTCTCGCAGCAGAGCGCCATCAGCGCATCAACCTCTGCCGTGGGACGATTCCAATTCTCGCTCGAGAACGAATAGAGCGTCAGCACCTTCACACCCAATTGTTGTGCACGCTCGAGCACTGGACGAATCGCCCCCGCACCAGCGCGGTGACCGACGACGCGAGGCAATCCACGCGACTGCGCCCAGCGGCCGTTGCCATCCATGATGATGGCGATGTGTTGAGGAACTTCGACTGGTGTCACGGCGGCACTCACTCCACAATCTTCTCGAACATCAAGATCTTTGGCTGATCGCCAGGACGCTCGACCTTCGATCGGTCGACCACCAGAAGATAACGCGACTCTTCGACGAGCGTTGCAGGATTTGTCGCATCCCACACTCCCGTGGCGGGGTCCTGTGCAACAGAGCGAACCTTCAGATAGACCGTAAAGACGTCGCTGCGGGTCGTCACGAGGTTTGCGATGCCCTTGAGGAGTGCATTTCGCTCAGTCTGATCGCCGGCGATGTTGACGGTTGTCGCGATCGTCGGTTCAACAACCCCCTGCGTCAGCAGGAAGTCTGTCTGAACAAGTGATTGCGAAAGTCGATCCGTTGAGAGTTGACTCGAGAATCCACCACCAGCAGATGATGCGGCGTGCCATCCGCTGCCTAGATCGGATGGTGGCGGCACCACGGTTGGTGCATGGCCTGATCCGCCACCTGCGGGAACCGGAGGATCTTCGCCAGTGCGATACGGGTCGCGACCAGCAAACTGCGTCGACCATGATTTGTTGAACGACCAATCTGTGTTGACGCCTGCTTCGGGGTCTGGTTCGGCGGTCGTACCAGCCATGGATGGGCGGTACTCACGGTCGATGAGTGCGAGTTCGCCCACCGAAACGATGCCGCGCTCTCCGCGCATGCCTGGATGGAACGGAAAGAGCTCAGTGGCAGGCGCAACCGGAGCGAATCCGCGGTCGTCGTACTTGGGGCCATCGACAAAGCCAGCGATGGCTGGAAAGCGATCTCGATAATTGACGATCGATTCAGGAAGTCGTACGCGCTCAATGCCGCTTGGCTGCAGCGCTGGATTGAGTCCGGGCGCCTCGTTGTTGTACGAGAGCTGCTGCATCTGTGGCAGCGCGCGAAGCACCTCAAGCGGCGCGGTGTTCACGTTGATCAACCCTTGGGTCGCACTTCCATTGAATCCGCTTGCGAGTCGCAATCGGCGCTGTTCAGCGGCGAGTCGCTCTGCTGCGGTGTAGCTGTCGTCGTAGTTTTGGTCGACCACAGGCAATCCTGCTCCATCGAGCGTGAATCCATCCAAGATCGAGGCCCCAGCAGGCATCGGCGGAACGAATCCGACCACACTCAGCACTGCAGGGCGCGCGCGGTCGAAGAGAAAGCGCATCGTCTCGCGTTCATCTCCAGCGACGGGGGTGCCATCTGCACGCACAGGAGCAAACGTCGGAAACCGCACTTGCGATTGGTTGACGATTCGCTTGCCCGAGGTGAAGTCACGCGGGCCAACCATCATCTCTCCGTACGTTGCCAAAGTAGTCCAGTTGCCGTTGGCATCTTGCTGCATCACTGGACCCCACACAGGAACGTCCAAGACTTCAGCAATCTGTTCAAAAGGTCCATCGCGCTGACTCATTCGCAGTGGGTGTCGGTAGAAATCAAACGCAAGTTTGGGAGTCCCCGCACCAGTATCACCAAAGATCTCTGCAGGCGCTGCTGCGAGTCCAGGAGTGCCCGGCCACGCCGCCCCCGTTGCCGGCTCATCGAACGATGGATAGATGCGAGTCGTCCCGTTCAACACTGTGCGCAGCGTGAAATTCGTTGGCTTTCCGCGCACACTTCCACCGAGTGGCCCACGCACCGTACGCATGAGCAAGTCATCTGGCTTCGTCTTGAGGTCATCCTTCGTGAACACCGCGCCAGCGAAGTCGCTCTCCTGCCCTTGCGTCAATCCAATAAATGTCGGAATGCCAGTGCCTGGCTTCGATGTCACTGGCGCGCTGTTCATCGCGAAGACATACCGCGGAGATCGTTCATCGCTCGTGATTGCCACGTTCATATCGACATCCATCACCCATGGGCGACTGATGCGCGCCCATGTCATCAAGTAATCGTTGTTTCCGATGTCGATGTGGGCGAACTGTTGCGTCGCACTTCCTGGATCTGGGGCGACGTACTTTGGCGGAACCATATCTGCCGAGTTTGGTGATGTACCGCCGCCGATTCCGCCGCCTCCGCCGCCGAGCCCCCCTCCCGCGCCACCACCTGCCCCGCCACTACTTGAAGGCGGAGTCAAAATGCGCTTCAACGCCTCACGCCAAGGTCGATTTGCCTCACTCGTCGCACCCTGGCTCGAAGCAAATGCATACTCGTTCTCGAGTCGATCGACGACAATTGTTGCGCTCAGCGCAGTGTTGAGCGGATTCGAGACGAGTCGGACAATCGCGATGTCAGCATCGAGTGGATTCGACGAATCGACCTTATCGAAATAGAACTTTGGATGCAGGTCCCAACGGTTCGAACCTGCGAGCGCCGCGGGTTCTGCACCCGTCGGCTTCGATGCGTTGAACACCATCGAGTCTGCGTAAAGCGTATTCACCGTCTCGAACAAGTCGTACCCAGTTCCGCCGGAAGAGGGGAAGACCTCTGATGGTGGAAGCGCCGCGAGTTCAGTCTGAAAAGTCTTCGGAGCGATCGCGCCCGGAGGAGTCGTACTCGCACGCAACCACGGGTGTGTCAGATCGAGCGCATTCATCATGCGCGCACGAAAATTCGCGTCTCCGCCGAGTTCTAAGGGCATCGCGAACACAATCGCCGTTCGCGGCCCCTCTTCAGTCGCTGGGCCAAGAATTGGCTCCATTCCGTATCCCCACTTGCCGTCGGTGGCAGTTGCAGGTTGGAGAAACTGAAAGAGTTGCCCGAACGCCCGCAGTTGGAAAGGCCAAAGGGCAATCGGTTCGTTGTAAGGATTTGCGATCTGCACAGCAAGAACAATGCGCGCTGGATCGCTGTTTGTTTGGTTGTAGCAAACGTACGAGTTTCCAGAACCAGGGACACCATCGGGAACGACCCCAGTCTTTGGGTAGACCACGCCAAAGAACGCCTGCACAATGAAGGGGTGTTTCTCTTGTCCGATGAAACTCAAAGGCGGAGTCTCATCAAGAATGATTCCGTGGTCAGGATGGAGCGGCGGATCGGTCGGAATGTTGATCGCAGCTGCGCCAAGCCGCGGACCATCACGCGCTGCGATCAGGTTGGCTGCCCAACTTGCTGCGGCGCGCCGCGCCTTATCCATGTCCGTCGGCGCGCTTCCGAAGACGCTCGTGCGCGTATCGACATCGAGCAGACTGCGCTGCAGGACTTTCATGATGTCGCGGGCGAAGTCATGCTGCGCATCGTTGAGTTGCACTGCGTTCGCATCGTCAATAAACAACTCACGATTGATGTCGACCTTCTGATTCCACTCGAGAAACTGAGCGCGGGCTCGCTCAATATCTCGCTGGTCGACAAATCCGTCGCAGTTCGCATCGCCCACGCTCACACCTGGTTGCGCTGGAAACTGCAGCGCGAGATCAGGAGCACCCCGCGGCGGAACGCTTCGCGCGGCCGAGACATCGAACGCCGAATACCCAACCTGATAGAGCGGCTTCCACGAGCGCTCAGTATTTGCAGTCCATCCAGAACCTGGGGCCACGGGCTCAGGCGGCAGTGTCCAAAGCCACGGAGGCATCAAATCATTCCGTGCTCCACTGACCGTTGTGAGTTTTCGGCGATTGTCAAAGAGCAACTGCCGCGCATCGAGCTGGTCGAAATACTCGCTCGTCTCTTCTCGCGTCATCGCTGAGCGCAGGAACTGTGACGCTGTGTTGACCGCACCAGTTGGCAGGACTTCACTCTCGACCGCCCGCTCGAGTCGGCTGCGCAGATATGGATTGTTGTGTCCCGAGTACGCGCGCAGTTCAAACTCATCTGCCATTGTGAAAGGCTCGAGCACTTCGGGTGCAAGCCCATTCGTTCGGACGATGGCGGTGCCAGTCGCGTCGAAATATCCCTCGACTTCACCCCCCTGGCTCATCGCCTTGAAATAGTTCGTTCGCTCGAGGTCAGACTTCAAGAAGTTTGGGAAGGCTGCGCTCACGAGCGGAGCGGTTGCGCCTGTGCCCCCCTTCTCTTTGATCACTCCGATTTCAGAAAGAAAGGTCGGATCATTTTCGTTCGACGGAATCGTCGCCGCAGTCGTCGGCGAACCAAACTTCGCCGGATCGAACGCGACGGCCACGCCTGAGTAAGCGTTCAGTGCCGCAGTGTTGAGTTGTGAACTCAGATAGCCAACTTCCTTGCCGCTCGCAATCGCCGCGGCCGGCGTTTCGTTCAACCGCCCCACAAGCGCAAGGTCAGACGGCGTCTTTCCACCAGTCGTTGCGAGGTCAAACCGCGTCGCGACATTGACATTGAGCAGCGCAGAGTTGTCGACAACCGAGACTCCAACCACATGACGAATCGATCGATCAAGCGACGATGGCGCAAGAAACCAAAAACTATCTGTGAATCCATCGCCGTCCGTGTCGCACAGTGTGCGCGTGATGATGTTGCGTGGGCTGTTTGGAATGAACTCATCACTCTTTGGGCCAAACCACTTCAGCCGCAAAAAGTTTGGCAGCGTTGAACCCATCGTCGACATCATCGATGGATGTGCGCTCGAGAACCAACCGCCAGTTGGCGCTGGGAGTGGCGGCAGAACCGGTGGTCCTCCAAATGCCAACTGTTGAAATGTGAGCGCGGCGTCACCCTGCGGAATGCCATTGTTTGGGAATGGTCCAACAGGCGCGGGCGGAATCGCTCCGATGGTTGTAGGAATCCAAAGATTTGGATCGGGTGGCACCGAAGGCAACCACTGCTCGTACGGAATGTCGAGCCCATACCGAAGCGGGATGTTTGGAAAGAACTGCGCCGCAATCAAGCCTGGTGGAACAGCAGTCAGTGTGTTCGACGCGACATTCGAAATGTCCGTAACGACGCGCCATCCATTGTTCGCCGTTGGAATCCATGACAAGTGTGCCCAGTGCGAAAAAGCGGGTTGCCCTCCATACACAACACGCACAGGCTCAGTGCTGCGCAACCAGCGCGTGTCGCCAAACCCAGGATTCCCAACGGGGTTTCCTTCGGCGAGTCGAATGTCTCCAGCAGGCGACAGGTTGTAGATGTCGGGCCAATTGGTCCACGGGCGCACATCGAATGGCGCGAAGTTGTAGCCGTCGATGATGCCGTCTCCTGCCATCATCGGAGCAAGCGTCGAGTTATTGAGTTGATCGAGCGGATCGATCGAGAATCGGGTTTGTGATGCGCTCGGAGCAAGGCGTGGCATCGAACTCGACGCAGAAGGAATCGTGCCAGCAGGTCCAACAAGCGCAAGCGCCGAATCATTGATGTTTACCGGCTGCGCAAAGAGGCTCTGCGAGATCTCTTTCGTGACGGCACCTGCGATTGGACCAACTCGGTCATTCTGCGCTGCAGTTTGCTGCTGCGCACTTGCGGTCATTCGACCTGCTTGTGTTCGACTCACAAACGCAGACGCGATGATCACGAGCAGCACCAAGATCGAGACAACCAAGATCATCGTGCTTCCACGGCGTGTCACTGGGATGGTTGGTTGGATAGGCATGGATGTCCTCACTGCTTACGACGTTGGACGCTGTGGAAGTTCGATGATGAGTTGAACGGTTCTTCCCTGTTCAAGCCGTTTTTGCGGATCATTCAGCGTCATCGTGACGCGAATGGCGGTTGGCCACGGCGTGAAGTCGGATCGCGTGACGAATGCCGTCTGCGCGGTGCTCGTGGTGTTCGATTGAAAAAACGCCTTGTCGCCGTTGAATCCGAAGACTGCTGTGTAGATCGAAATCGGAACGCCAGCACCGAACGGTCGGGCCACCGGGATCACACCACTTCCAAACGCGCCTTCGATCGCAGTCGGCACGATTGGCGCGGAGACGAAGAGTGAGTTGCCACCCGCGACATAGTCGCGCTGGTAGTCGGTCAGCGTCGTCACCCCCCGCTGTTCGTCTGGGTTTGCGACGAGCGTGTCTGGAAATCCAAACCACGGAATTGGAAAGAGCCCCGATGGCCTGAACCCATCTAGATATGTTGCAGGCACTGTCGGCACAACGGTCGCACCGACACCGCTTGCCCATGTCCAATCAACCATGAATCCCGAACAATTCGAGGCGAGCGTTGGAGTCGTCAACATGACGTCCTGACGGTCCATGCTCGGAGCGCGCTTCTCGCTGCGCACATATCCACCAAGTTGCCCATATCCACCAAAGGGACCAAAGAACCCATTGATAATGCGCGTTCGCCAATTCGCGTTGTTGACTGGAGCAAGGATTCGTCGAATGTCATCGAGGTTCGATGCAGCAACATCGACGCGCGAATTCAAAATGTCTGGATTTGGAAACAGCGCGGCATCGCTCAGTGGCGTGTAGAGGTTCGCTTGATTGAATAGGCTCACCGCAGAGTTGGGTCCGTATGTCGCGCCGCTCTGAAAGAGCGTCTTGATGTTGCCATCATCTGCGAGCAGCACCGCTTGCCGCGCGAGCGTCCAATCGCGCGCTTCTGGCTGAGTTCCATTCGTGCGGCCAGACCCTCCGCCGATCCAATAGTTGTATTCCAAACTCGGGCCATCATTGAGTGCATCGAAACTCCATGGAACGAACGGACCATCATCAAACCCAATTGGGTCAGGACGCGCCCCGCCAACCGGCACAAGGTCGGGCAACTGCACTCCATGACCGTAGAGCACGCGCGAGACTGCACTTCGGGCGAGCCCGCTCGTCGCTCCAAGATCTTGTCCACCTGAGAAGCGCGCTGAATCTTGCGTTCCCTTCGCAAAGAACAGAAGTTGGTCGGCGCGGATGATCGCGTTCGCTGGACGCGAAGGATCGAGCAGCGGCGCAGATGGATTCGCCACCTGATTCACATTGTTGCCGACGGCAACACACTGAATCACAAAGACTCCATCGGTATCGAGTCGTGCGATGTCGCCTCGCAATTGTCGCTCAATCGCTGCGGTCTCTTGCAAGACATTCGTATTCGCTTCGCCCAAACTCGCAACGCGACTCGCTGTGCTAAAAATTCGACTCGTCGCGGCGATCACAACAATCAGCAAGCTGACTGCGACCATGAGTTCGACCATTGTGAACGCGCGTCGCATCAGAGTTCCTGCACCGTTGCGTAGATGGGGACGAGCGTGAAACTGCGCGCATCCGTTGATGGGATAAATGCTGGCGCCCGAATACCAGGATTCGCGCCAACCGCGCCATTGTTCGCATTGCCAAAGAAAGCTGGAATGCGCGGCTGATCCGGGAGTGGTCGCGTCAACGTGACCATCGTGTCCTTGGTCGTCCGCCGTCCCATCAGTGTGCGGTGCACACTATTGAACTCGTCGATGATCCACTGCCCAGGCATTTGCCACGATTGCTCCATCACGATCGTGGCGGGTGTCGCCGCAGCGGTTGCGTTGAGAATCGTTGCGTTGTCTGAGATTGTGAGCGGGTTGCCGTCGAGACCTCCGACTCTCCAAGGCGTCGTCGAGGTATTCGCCACGATCGGCAACGGCGGCACGAGAGGACCTTGCGCAGCGAGCGATTGCGAGACGGTGTAGTTGCGAGGTTCTCCACCCGAATCCACGATGCGAAAGACAAAGATCGCGACCTGCACACGCCCCTCAAACTTTCGAAACATGCACTCCCAGAAATACTGTGGACGCTTCGTGCCACTGCCTGCGGTTCCCGCCATCGGGTAGGAACGTTCTTGCTGGGTGATGATCACCACAGGCGCCGTATCTGCGTGCACCGTCACCGATGGAAACTGCTGATAGAGCGGATCAAACATCACGCGGTTGAAAGGGATCCCATAGAGGGCCGCTGCAGTTGGGTCGCCTCCATCGGCATTTTCAGTCGCCGCAAGCGACGCGTTGAGCGAGGCCCCGAGTTGTCCACCGAGCATGTTGCTCGTATAGAGCGCGCTAAAAATGTCGATCGCACCGAGTTCGTTGATCGCAGTTGCTGTGTTGTTGGCGAAAAGAAAGCCTGGGCGCATCCATCTCCAATCGCCTGGGATGGTGTTGCCAAGACTCACTGCCGCAAACCCGTTGGGGTAGGCGCGGTCGGATGGCTGAAAGAACTCGTCACAACTTCCAAACCACTCTGGCTTCAACTTCGTGCGCAGAATCGCGAGTGCATTGTCTGCGACGACTGGCCCCATGATGTCATCGGTCGCCTGTCGCTGCTGCGCGATGCCCGCGGGAAAGAGTGCAGAGATTCCGATGATTCCGATGCCAAGAATGAAGACAGCCAAGAGCAATTCGACGAGCGAAAAGCCGCGGCGCCTCGTGCCGTGATGTTTCGGACGACTCATCATCTTGGAACGACCTCTGCGATGCCCGTGAAACGATTGAAGTGGATGCGATCGGCAAACTGATTGACGAACTCCGTGCGCCCCTCGTTGAGCGAGAGTCCTGTCGTGTAACCCGTTTCCGCAAACAGGTCATCATCGAAGATCGCAAGAAACGACGTGTGATCGCCGAGCGGTTCGTCATTCATCTCGTCGAACGCAAAGAACATCGAGTTCGAAGTGCCGGTATTCGTCGTTCCCACATCAATGCGCCCATTGCGGTTGAAGTCGATGTAGGGAGCAACGACCGAGGTGTCCGTCGTCGCGGCCGTGAGATTCGAACTCAGATTTGGATTGCGCGTTTGGATCGATCCATCAGGAGCGAACCGAACAACGACCATGCTGCCACGCACATTGAGTGTTGCGTCACTACTGCTGATGACGCGCGGCTGTGAGAGCCAGAGTGAATCCTGTCCGACTTCATTCGCGTCTGGGAAATCTGCTGCTGACCCAGCGACCTTCACTGATGAGGCAAGCAACTGCGGTGGAAGCCCTTCGACTGGTTCGAACTCTTCGATGAGCAGGTCGTCGATCGAAACACTTGGAAAAATCAGCGTGAAACTTCCAAGCCCAACCGTGGGCCCAGGAAATCCGATCCGTCCAGTTGACTTGGCGATCACGATTTCAGTCTGCTGCCGCGACGACTCGACGATCCTCTCGATTCCATCCGTGCCCCGATAGGTCGGACGGCGCACTCGAAATCCAACGAGCACCGTCGCATGATCACGAATCGCGATTGCCCGCGCTTGCCCGAGCGCAGCGAGCACCTGATTGGTCGCACTTGAGATCTTTGCATCCTTCGAGATGCGCTGCGCACTCATGCTCACGACAACGGCGAGCACCGCAATGACGCCAATCACCGCGAGCAACTCGGCAAGTGTGAAACCGCGACTCGGCGATCGATTGCGCATTAGGGCTTCGGCTTTGGCTCGTAGGAATAAATGTTGTCGGCGGCCGCATTGGGATTGGCAGTGGTCGCAACCATGTCGCCGTCCGGACCCGCTGAGACGAAATACATTCGCCGATTCCGGCAGATTCCAAGAACCTGCTCATCGCCCGTACGAACCGATCCATCTTCAACATCGACTGGCGGAGGCGATGATGCGGTGGACGAGAGTTCGGCCTTCGTTGCTTTGCGACCAGGGAAGACCACGGCGATGCGGCGTCCCCATGGATCAACGATTTCGCGCAGTGCCGTGGGATTAGCGGCCGCGGGATACGGCATCTGATTCGGATCTGTCTGCGCGGTCGTCGAAGACCATGTGGCAGGAACTGGTTCTCCGACGATCGCAAGCCCATTCACAGGCACACTGCGCAAAGAAGTTGCAGGGATGCGCGACAAGACATCCATCGCATCTGGGCTCGCGCTGAGTTTTTCAACAACGACGCAGATCGCATAGGCCGTTGCGAAGTTCTCCTCATAAATGTCATAACCCGCCGATGGTCCCGTCGCAGCGAGCGTGAAGTCTGGAGTGTTCGTTCCGCCACCTGGAACCACGCGACGTCCGAACGTCATCTCACGTCCCATCTGACTCTGCCAAGAATCGAGCGCTTGATCGAGCATCTTGAACGTGTTCTCCATCGTGCGCCGATCATTCGACGCAAGCACCGAACTCGTCACGGCAAGTGCGAGCCCCATGAGAATCAGAATGATGCCAATCACGATGACCAGTTCCAAGAGCGTGAATGCGCGGCGGTGCTTCAAAGTGTTCACTTGCCAACCTCCACTACGTTGTCTGCGTTGAACCCAGACTCATCCACACGCCGATCAAAGTCAGCGCTTCGATCTGGCCCCATCGACATCAACGCGAAATCAGCTCCCTGCAGCGCACGCGAGGTCGTTGTGTCGTTGTTGCCATCGGCGAGTCCATCGACTTCGGTACCTGCTGCGAATGTCTGCGGACGAAGCACAAACACGTCTGAGAGATCCCACCCCATACCGAGACCACCAGAGCCTCCAGTGCTGCGACCAGCCGTCAAGCGCGGATCGCCATTCGAATACCCACGGCGGTAGTACCGAATTGGTTGCCCCCAGTAATCGACGATGCACTTCGGTGCAGTTGGATCCCAGTTGTTGTCGCCTGGGCGCGCAACAATCGGTGCTCCCGTTGGAGTTGTTCCAACGACTGCGCCGAAGATCGACCCTTCTTTCAATTCGAGATATGGGCCGTATGTGCGTCCCGAAACGTTGGGGGCGGTCGATGTGTTTGCCCCCGCCCCCTGCGGCAAATTGCGCTGCGCGAATGTGCCAAGAGGCTGCGCTGCGTTGAGCGGAGTGATGTATGCCCCCCACGCGCCATCCTTCAGCGGGCTGCGAATGCCCGCCGGTGGAAGTTCCTTCGAGCCAGCCGAGTTCGCCGCAGGCGTTCCGACACCGCCGAAGCCATCCTCGTTGCGTCCACCTGGTCCCGTCAGATACTCGACGAGGGATGTGATCGACACATACTGCTGCGGTGGGACTTGCTGCGGCAATGCGGCGCCAATCGTCGACTGCGGAATCAAGAGGTCGCGCAGGTAACCAGCAGATCCGGGAAGGCTGCCTCCAGAAGGCGCAGCGCCGAGGATCGGAGGCAGGTACCCCAGATCGGCCTTGAACTGCGCGATTGCGTTTGTGAGCGTGCCCATGAGACTGCGCGTGCTCGCCGTTTGTGCGGCCTTTGCCGATGACGAGAGCACAACAACGAGCAGTCCGACGAGCAGAACAATCACGGCAACAACCGTGAGGAGTTCGACAATCGTGAATGCGCGGCGGCGAATCATGTGCTTACTTTCCGCCTCCACCAGAGACGCTCTCGATCATTGCGACGAGTGGCAAGAAGAGCGCCAGAACGATGGTTCCGACGATGCCACCGAGGATGACCACCATGAATGGCTCAAGCAACGACAGCAAACTCGCCACCGCGACATCGACTTCTTCTTCATAGTTGTCAGCGATCTTCATGAGCATCGCGTCAAGATCTCCCGTCTCTTCACCGACGTCGATCATGTTCACGACGAGCGCGTCACACACCTTGCTATCGCGCAGCGGTTTTGAAAACGACTCTCCTTCTTGCACCGAATCGTGCACCTTCGTGAGTGCCTGCTCAAAGACGTAGTTGCCTGAGGTGTCGCGCGTAATCAGAATTGCTTCAAGAATCGGCACACCTGCAGCGACCAATGTGCCGAGGGTTCGCGTAAACCGCGCGATGGCAGTCTTCTTGATCAGAACGCCAATGACCGGAATTTTTGTTCGTATCACATCGGTGGCAGCACGACCAAACCCCGTCTTGCGAATGAGTTTCATCCCGAAGAAGATGATGAACGGCGAACACATCACCCAAATGGCGCCTGGGATCTTTTGATCGGGCTTCTGTCCTGCAACCCACTTACTTGCATCGATCAACCAGACGGTCAGCGCCGGAAGCGCGACGTCGAAGTCGTTGAAGATTTCTTGAAACTTCGGGATCACGAAGTACATGATTCCAGTCACGATCGCGACAGCGATCGAGATGACCACCGCGGGATAGATCATCGCGCCAATGATGCGTCTCTTGAGTCGCTGCCCCTTTTCCATGAACTCGGCGAGTCGTTGCATGATGACGTCAAGCACACCGCCGATCTCACCTGCCGCGACCATCTTCACGTAGAGAGTTTCAAACACCTTTGGGTGCTGCGCGAATGCGTCCGAAAGCGTTGATCCACCACTCACTGACTCGCACACTTCTCCGAGCACAGTCTTGAGCTTGCCCGGCTTCTGCTGATCTTCAAGAATCTGAAGGGAACGCAACAGCGGCAACCCTGCGTCTTGCAGCGTCGACATCTGACGGGTGAAGGTCGTGAGCATCTTGGTGCTGACTCCTCCAAACGAGAGAGACAACCCCTTCTTCTTTTTCTTCTTGTCGAGATTCTTCACCGCCTTCTTCTTCTCGCCCCCCTTGCGTTGCTCGAGCACAGATGTGGGAAAGAGACCTTGCGACTTGATCTTCTGGACCGCTTCTTCGCCGCTCGCGGCTTCGACCGTTCCCTTCTGGGTCGATCCTGCGGAATTGGCTGCAACGTATGAAAAGGTTGGCATTGCGGTGCTTTCTATTACTCAGAAATCGTCTCTCGAACCACTTCGTCAATTGTTGTTTGGCCTTCAAACAGCGCGAGCAATCCTGCCTCGCGCAGCGTGCGCATTCCTCGCTTGCGTGACTCGGCTTGCAAGACCGATGTCGAAGCTTGCTGCATCACAAGTTCGCGCAGTTCATCGTCGAGCAACATGATTTCAAAGATCGCCATGCGACCCTTGTAGCCCGAGCCAGTGCATGCGGTGCAGCCACGTCCGCGGTACAGCGTTCGCCCCTGCACATCAGCCATGCGCAGGTTGAGTTCCATCAGATGCTCTTCAGAGGGCACGAACTCTTCCTTGCACTTCGTGCAGATTTTTCGCACGAGTCGCTGCGCCACAACGGCCTCAATGGTCGCGGTGAGAAGGAACGACTCGACGCCCAGATCGAGCAATCGCAAGATCGTGCTGGGCGCATCGTTTGTATGCAATGTCGCGAAGACCAAATGGCCTGTCAGACTCGCCTGAATCGCGATCTGCGCCGTCTCGAGATCTCGAATTTCACCCACGAGAATGATGTCTGGATCTTGACGCAAGAATGACCGCAAGAGCTTCGCGAAGGTCAACTCCTGGTCGGTGTTCACCTGACATTGCATCATCCCCTCGATGTCATATTCGACAGGATCCTCAGCGGTCAGAATCTTCGTATCGATCTGGTTCAACTCGCGCAGCGCTGCGTAGAGCGTCGTCGTCTTTCCAGATCCTGTTGGACCCGTCACGAGCACGATGCCATTGGGCTTGTTGATGATCAACCGCATCTTCGCGAGTTCATCTTCACGCAAACCGATGAGATCAAGATCGAGCTGGACTGCCGAACGATCGAGAATACGAAGCACCACAGACTCGCCGTACATCGTCGGCAAGACAGCCACACGCAAGTCGATCGGCTGCTCTGAGATTCCGCTGTAACTGATTCGGCCGTCCTGCGGCAACCGTCGTTCAGCGATGTTCAATTTCGCAAGAATCTTGACACGGCTCACGATCGCCATCGCGATCTTTTGATCCGGCGCCTTCATGTCATAGAGCACGCCGTCGATGCGATACCGCACCTTGAATTTGCCCTCAAAGGGCTCGAGATGGATGTCAGATGCGCGCCCCTCGATCGCCTGCAGCAGCATGCTGTTGACGAGATTGACCACCGCGTTATCGCTCGCTGCATCACTCAGGCTCGCGACATCGATCGAATCACCGCGCCCCTCAAGGTTCTTCACTGCATCTGACCGAGCAACCTCGGCGTAGAGTTCGGTGGTATCGACCGCCTTCGAATACTCGCGCGTGATCACACTTTCGATCTCGCTCGCTGGGGCGATGACGACCGAGACTGCGAACCCCGGATACACATTCAGTTTCAGGTTGTCGACCGCTTGAAAGTTCTTCTCCGATGCCAAAGCGATCGTGACCGTCTTGGCGACGCTGTCGCGCGCAATGGGGACGACCTTCATCACGCGCGCCGTCTCTGGGGTCAGCGAATGAAAGACCTCGGGAGCGATTTCGAGTGAAGCGATGCTCTGAAAGCGATAGCCCTTCTGCCCCGCCAGAGCCACCGAGAGATCTAGGGGCGTAATGAGCCCCATCTCTACAAGCAGTTCGCCGATCTTTTTCTTTGACTTCGTCGGATCCTTCACCCGCAGTTCAATCGCCTCATGAACCTGTTCGCGGGTGATCCTCCCCATCTTGGTTAAGACTCGACCGAGTTTTCGGCCTTTCATTTCGGATGGATCGAGCTCAATCATCGCGGTGCTCATAGAAATGTCGACTCCGACGATATACGACCCAGCGAGACTTCGACCTCGTCAAAGTCGAAAGAATCGCGTTTTTGAAATGACACCTAGTATTCGAACGTATTGCTTCGAGCAGGACAGGCTTAGATTCCGTTCAGAATTCGCGCCAATCAAGCCTTTACGTCCTCTTCATCCCACTCTGGACGCCCGATCTTTCCTCCAGAACGATGCACTTTGTCGCGCAGCGCCGCGGCATCCTTCGCCTTATCGACCATCTCTTCTGCGTCGATTCTTCCTTCTGAGTACATCCGCCAAAGGTGGTCGTCGAGCAACTGCATTCCAAACTTCTTTCCGGTCTGGATGGCCGAATCGATTCGGAAAGTCTTGTTCTCACGAATCAGATTCGCGATTGCGGGGGTCACCATCAAGAACTCGTAGGCCGCGAGCCGTCCAGGCTTGTCGTTTCGCACGAGCAACACTTGGCTGAGCACGGCGATCAGACTCACCGAAAGCTGAACCCGGATCTGCTCTTGCTGGTTGGTTGGGAAGGCGTCGATGATTCGGTTGATCGTTCCTGCCGCACCAGTTGTATGGAGGGTTCCGAAGACCAAGTGGCCCGTCTCTGCTGCGCGAATCGCCGCTTCGATCGTTTCAAGATCGCGCATTTCACCAACGAGGATGACGTCGGGATCTTGTCGCAGAACGCGCTTGAGTGCTTCGGTAAACGACGGAACATCGTCGCCCACTTCGCGCTGATTCACGATCGACTTCTTATGGTGGTGATAGAACTCGATGGGATCTTCGACCGTGACGATGTGCCGCTCAAAGCTCTGGTTGATGTAGTCGATCATCGTCGCGAGCGATGTCGACTTTCCGCTGCCTGTGGGACCAGTGACGAGCATCAGACCGCGCGGACGGCGAATGAGATCGAGGCAGATGTCTGGCAAGCCGATCTCAGCGAATGTCATGAGTCGATTTGGAATCTGCCGCATCACGAGCGCCACGGCACCACGCTGTTTGAAAATCGAACAACGAAAACGCGCTGCGGTTCCGAAGGCGATTCCGAAATCTGATCCGCCGTTTTCTTGAAGATCTTGCTGGTTCTTCTCTGGCGCGATCTGCTTCATCAGCGACATCGTGTCCTCTGGCCCGAGCACCTTTGTTGCAAGGGAACGCAAACGCCCGTTGAGACGAAGTGTTGGTGGACGACCCACGGTGACGTGCAAATCCGATGCTCCCTGCCGGACGACGGTGTCAAGCAAGCGATCCATTTGCATCGAGCTCGCCTCGACTCGTTGACTTGGTGTTTCTGCGCCTGACATTGAAACGGACTCCTTCAGTCTTTGTGTACCGAGCCTCGAACCGATCCTCAAACCGATCTAGACAGCGATCTCTGCCTGTGCAAACGTTGCGACCTCTTCAGCCGTTGTCATGCCGTTGAGAACTTTGATCTTGCCATCACCCAAGAGCGTTCGCATGCCAGACCGCACGGCAGCACCACGCAGTTTCGAAACGGTTGAACGCTGAAACGCAAGGTCTCGAATCTCAGCGTTCATCACCATCATCTCGTACACCCCACGGCGTCCGCGGTACCCGAGATTGCCGCACTTCGGACACCCAACGGGCTTCATGATGTTGCCATTTGCGATCTCCGCTGCGGTGATGCCAGCGATCCGCATCCAATGTGGGTCAGGAGCCTCGTCGCGAACCTTGCACTCTGGGCAGAGGATGCGCGCGAGACGCTGCGCAAGCACCGCTTGAATTGAGCTTGCCACAAGGAACGGCTTGACACCCATGTCAATCAATCGCGTGATTGCGCTCGGCGCATCGTTCGTATGCAACGTCGAGAAGACCAAGTGGCCTGTGAGCGCCGCCTGAATGGCGATGTCCGCAACTTCTCGATCTCGAATTTCACCCACGAGAATGATGTTTGGCGCCTGACGCAGCATCGACTTCAAGATGACAGGAAACGTCAATCCGATCTTCTCGCGCACCTGCACTTGATTGATCCCCTCGAATGAAAATTCGACTGGATCTTCGGCCGTGATGATCTTGCGATCAGGTCGGTTCAGGTCGTTGAGCGCCGAGTAGAGGGTCGTGGTTTTTCCCGATCCTGTCGGGCCCGTGACGAGAAAGATTCCATTGGGACGGCGGATGATCTTGTTGAACGTGTCGAGTGTGTCCTGCTGAAGACCCAGATTGAGCAATCCGATGCGCGCCGACTCAGGGCGCAAGATTCGCAAGACAATGCTCTCGCCCCAGTACGCGGGACACGCACTCACTCGAAAGTCAATCGCAGTGCCATCAACCGTGAACTTGATGCGGCCGTCCTGCGGAATTCGGCGCTCGGCGATGTTCACCCCCGCCATCAGTTTGATCTTCGCCAAGACCGAACTCTGCAGTTTCTTCGGTACTTCCTCTACTTTGCTGCACGACCCGTCAATTCGGTAGCGCACACGAACATAGTCCTTCATCGGTTCTATATGAATGTCGCTCGCGCGCTGCTGCACCGCATCGATGATGAGTCGTTCGACAACCTTGGTCGCAGCGCCGACCTCAGCTGCCGTTGCCTGTTGAGTGTCTTTGCGATCGGAATCGAGCGATGCCGTGCCGCGATCGACCGATTTGTCCATCGACGAATCGGTCGACTTGTCCGTCGAGAAGTTGACCGACGCCGTGATCACACTCTTGCGATTGAGGAGATTCACCTCTTCCTTCGTACCTTCCACAAACCGCCGAATCTGGCTTCGCGAAGCAATCAGAGTGACAAATGTGCAGGTGAGGCGAAACTGAAGCGCTGACAGCGCGTCAAGATCCATCGGATCGTGCACCAAAATCTTGAGCGTGTTTCCGGTCTTCTGATCGAGCGGAAGAATCATGTATTTCTTGATGATGTCTTCCGAGAGCAACTTTCTATTGATGCGATTTGCACCCTCGGGACGATCGAGATTGACGAACTCCATCCCGAACTGCCGCCCCAAAGCACGTGCAACATCCTCTTCGCTGCACGCCTGCATCTCAACCAATACTTCGCCGGTTCGCTTGCGAGAACTCTTTGCAGTTGCGACCGCTTGATCGACCTGCTCGGGCTTCGCCACCCCAGCTTCGACAAGAAGTTCACCGATCTTTTTGCGTTCCTTACGAGCCACTCGCTACTCCAGTTGGTTGAACAATCACAAGAGTCGAAATAGTAGCAAGGTGCGGCGCGCAATCTGCACGAGAGTGGTGCGTCTGCTAACTTCAACCTCTTAGGGGCTCGCGCTCCACTCCACAACTCACTGAAAGGCGCTTCAACCATGCAACTCGGAATGATTGGACTCGGACGAATGGGCGCAAACATGACCATTCGCCTCATGAAGGCTGGACATCAAGTTGTCGTTTTCGATCGCAGCAAAGATGCAATGGCAGAACTCGCCAAGTTGGGTGCGACACCCGCGACATCGCTTGCCGACTTCACCTCGAAACTTGCTTCGCCACGCAACATTTGGCTCATGATTCCAGCCGCGTACGTGGATGGCACCATCGCAGATCTCACCCCGCTGCTCACTAGCGACGACACAATTATTGATGGCGGCAACAGTTACTACAAAGACGATTTGCGCCGATCAAAGTCATTGGGTGCCGCGGGCATTCACTACGTCGATTGCGGCACATCGGGCGGAGTCTGGGGGCTCGAACGAGGCTATTCACTGATGATCGGAGGCGATGCGAAAGCAGTCACCCGCCTCGATCCAATCTTTCGTGCGCTCGCACCTGGCAAGGCTGCTGCCCCACCAACTCCGGGACGCACTGCAACAAGCACCGCCGACCAGGGATATCTGCACTGCGGCCCTTCTGGCGCCGGACACTTCGTCAAGATGGTCCACAACGGCATCGAGTACGGAATGATGGCTTCGTACGCCGAGGGGCTCAATGTGCTACGTCACGCAAACGCAGGAATGCATGCACAAGTGATCGACGCTGAGACAACGCCACTTCGCAACCCATCTGAGTTCATGTATGAGTTCAACCTCGCCGAGGTCACCGAAGTCTGGCGTCGTGGCAGTGTCGTTGCATCATGGCTGCTTGATCTCACGGCGCAAGCATTCGCGAGCGACACCGAACTCAAGACATACGCAGGCCGCGTTTCTGATTCGGGCGAAGGCCGGTGGACTGTTCTTGCCGCGATCGAAGAGGGCGTTCCAGTGCATGTGTTGAGCGCCGCGCTCATGGATCGATTCGAGAGTCGTGGGCAGTCGGACTTCGCCAATAAGGTGCTCTCGGCGATGCGCATGGGCTTTGGCGGACACCTCGAAAAAGCAGCAGATCACAAGGGATAACTCGCTATGGCCAATCACATTCCCGCTGATGCGATGGTGTTCTTTGGCGCGACGGGCGACCTCGCGCACAAGAAGACCTTCGCGGCTCTTCAAGCGCTGGTTCGCCGCGGCGTGCTCACTGTTCCGATCATCGCTGTTGCCAAGAGCGGCATGACACTCGAGCAACTCAAGGCACGTGCGCGCGATGGCATCGAGAAATTTGGTGGTGGCGTCGACGAGAAGGCATTCAGCACGATGTGCGGGTTACTTCGCTATGTCGATGGCGATTACGCAGATCCGCAGACATTCGCGAATGTGCGCAAAGAACTCGGCGCGAGCGCACGCCCCTTGCATTACCTCGCGATCCCCCCCATTCTCTTTGGACCAGTCTCCTCGCACCTCGGAACTTCGGGATGCGCAGCGGGCGCCCGGGTCGTCGTCGAGAAGCCCTTCGGTCGCAATCGACAAACAGCGACTGAGTTGAACAAGTTGTTGCACGCAGTCTTTGACGAGTCTGCAATCTTTCGCATTGACCACTACCTCGGCAAAGAAGCAGTCCAAAACACACTGTATTTTCGCTTCGCCAACGCAATTCTCGAACCGATCTGGAACCGAACGCACGTCCGTCAGATTCAGATCACCATGGCAGAGTCGTTTGGAGTTGAAGGACGTGGCGGCTTCTACGACGAGACCGGAACGCTTCGCGATGTGATTCAGAA
The DNA here is from genome assembly GCA_964355975.1 of uncultured Singulisphaera sp. Lineage (GTDB taxonomy): Bacteria > Planctomycetota > Phycisphaerae > Phycisphaerales > SM1A02 > F1-60-MAGs104. The sequence continues at coordinate 54,878 of CAYHFW010000005.1, read as the reverse complement.
CCACCTCATGCAAGTGCTCGGGTTCCTTTGCATGGAAGCTCCGAATTGGGATGACACAGAGCGCACGCGCGATGAACAGGTCAAACTCTTTCGCGCGATCCGAAGTTTGCAGCCCACCGACATTGTGCGCGGGCAGTTTCGCGGCTATCTGCAAGAGCCAGGCGTGCGCGCAGGTTCGACCACAGAGACCTACGCAGCAGTTCGATTGCAGATCGACAATTGGCGCTGGGCGGGAGTACCGATCTACCTGCGTGCCGGCAAGCACATGCCGATGTCGGCAACCGAAGTTCGTGTTGAGTTTCACCGTCCTCCCCCAGTTGTGTTTCACGAACCGCTGCCACCGAGCCACAATTTCCTACGCTTGCAAATTAATCCGCGCATCGAGATTGGCATCAACGCGCAAGTCAAAGTGGATGGCGAACGTATGGTCGGTGAGCAAGTTGAACTTCTCGCGATCGATCAGCAATCAGATGAGATGACCCCCTACGAGCGATTGCTCGGCGACGCACTGCGGGGCGACGGAACACTCTTTGCTCGCCAAGACAGCGTGGATGAGTGCTGGCGCATCGTCGACAACGTGTTGGGCGCAGCGGTGCCCGCATACGAGTACGAGCCCGGTACGTGGGGTCCAGAGGCTGGCAATGATTGGCTTCTGCCACCTGGTGGATGGCACTCTCCAAAACTGGCTCGACAGTAAACCCGTTGAAATCTCTTAGCCGCTGCGGCGCGCGACAATCGTCTTGGTGATTGTCTCGGGAAGCCCCTGCTGCAGCGGATGAACAAACGCCAAGAATCCAAGGGCTGGCGCGAAGAGCACGCACGTCTTCAGCAACGCACGCGCGGCGGTCCGCAGGAATCCCGCTCGCAGATCACTCCCGGCTTCGGGCGCACTCACGATGCGTCCTCCAACCAGAAACTTTCCGGGTGTTGCGCGCAGTGAGACTTCAAAGATCAAACACCATCCACCGGTGATTCCCAACATGATCGACGATGGCGTCGAACGCGCGAGATCAGGAGTCCACGATGGCATTGCAAGCAGCTCATCGAACTGCGCACCAGTCACGAGCAGCGCAATCACCGCTCCTGGAATGAGATCCACCGCGAGTGCAATCACCCGTCGCGGAAGAGAGAGTGCAACCCAATCTGCCGAGAGCGCCGCAGGCGGATTCATTGGGGGGTGAATGATGAAGCCAGCCAAGAGCATGCCGATCGTGAGTGCTCCCAGAAGCGGCAGGTGAATCCACTCACCGGTGGGGCTCGGTTGGGGGGTCAATGGGCGACTCTCTGCAATCGCGCCTGTCACGCCATCGATCGGCGCAATGTGCACCGTGCCGCTTGCATCACACCACACCAATCGAAACTCGTCGCCGAGTCCGGTGATGGTCCACGCTCCATTCGGAGGAGTCACCGTCGTGAGCCTGCGTGGTCCAGCCGCCGCGAGATACTGAAGCACAAACCCAGTTCCTTCGATGTGCGCGATCATCGCAGGACGCGAACTGCCTGTGATGATCAACTCGAAACCTTCGCCAGCACCGATCCAACGCTGGCGTTGCTCCGCCGAGGCTGCTGGCTGTTGCATCGCGGTCCACGACTCAAGGTCGCTTCCATCCACCTGCACAATCGCCCATGGCGACGCCGCCGAGTGCGGCCAAGCAACGAGTTTGGGTGAAAGCCCCCATGTGCCAGTGGTGACGAGGTCATTCCACTGCATTGGATTCGACTCAATCAACGTGAATTCAGGACGGGCAACGAGTGCGACAAGTCCATCGTGCGCTGGGGCGACTGCGACAAACCGATCTGCTGCTGGGATGCTCGGCAAGACATCGAGTCGCCCATTGGGTTGGTAGGAAATCACTCCATTGACAGGATTGCGATCAGTCGAGAGCGAGAACACCGCGCTCGCCGAGTCCGTCCCGCGTGACGGCGCGACGATCCAGAGTTTGTTGTCGAGTGCAGCAAGCGCAGCGGGCACATCCTGAAGTCGCGCGACCTCTTTGAAAAACGGACCATCCATTTCAGAACTGTGATGAAGCACTCTGCACCCCACTTCGGCGGGGATCGCAATCCACAAGTGTTTTCCTGAGCTCACCGCGCGCAGTGCGGGTGCGAGTACGGATGGCTGCTCGTCCGTTCGCGCGTGCTCGCTGAAAGGTCCAAATGCGATGAACAAACCCACGACGATCGAGAACATCGTGCGCCTCAACGTGCGTCCTCGACCACTTCTGGACGAAGCGCTGCCTGCACATCAGGCCAGTTGAAGAGTTGCGGCTTTATGCGATCGGCCCCGTACGAAGGTGTCTCTGCCGCGAATGCGCAAGCGCTGTCAGGCGGTCCGTCGCTCGCGCTTCGGCCACGACTCCAGATCTCGAAATTGATTCGAGTTGCCACGAGAGGCGCCGAAACTGAGGCGTTTCCACCTGGGCGGTCGCCGCGCACCCACTCGAATCCTTCGAGCGTGCACCGGACAACGATGTGTTCATTCGCATCGAACCACTCGCAGCCAATGGGCAGCAAAGTTTCTCCGCGCGCGAAGATCTGACGATCGGCCAGCGTGATACGCCATGCACCGCGCGTCTCATCCCAACCGATCGAACGCACCTCGTCGCTGCGCACGGCAGAGACTCCGAGCGCTTCGAACAATCGTGTCGGAACGAGTAACGCGCTCAACCCCTGCTCATCCGCATCCGCCCCCATCGCAGCGATTGCACGCTGCCCCGACCAAGGTCGTAGCACTGCGCGCGAAGGGCGTTCGCGCGGAAAGACAATCCACCAATTCCCATCGCCCGCGCCAACCCAAACGATCTTTTCTCCCAGCTTGCTCACCCGCAGGCTCATCTCGACAGGAGGGCGAATGAGCAAGTCGAAGTCGCCATCATCGAAGTGCCCACCACTCGCATCGCGCCATGTGAGTTCTGCGTGCCCGCGCAGTGCGAGCGATCCGAGTGCAGCGACCCGCGCAGATTGCGCCTGAGCGAATTGCTCAGCAGTCGGAGCAGGACCATCAGGGGCAGCAACGTGGAAGTTTTGCGGACAACAGGAAGCGAGCGCAACGACCACAAGCAACCAAGAATGCTTTGCGCGCAGACCCATGCACGATGGCGAACAGTTCATGTGTCCGTGCGGATCACTTCGCCGAGTTGGTCGGCAAGTTCTTGCATTTCATCTGCGCGAACGCCGGGATTCGCGACCCGAATCGGCACCGATGCCGAATCCGAACCGCGCGGGCGAAACGACCAGTATTCGATTCCATCTTCGTGCACGATCCCATCGAGCCGGATCATCTTTCTTCGCAGCAGAACCAATGCAAGGATCCAGCGGAATCCCCTGCGGCGAGCATCTGTCTCGTCACCCATCCGCTGCACCATCTCGAGCAGAGTTTCATCATCGACAAATGTCTGCTTGCGGTCTCCTGGTTGCGGAGCGAGTGATCGCCAGAAACAGACGAGCCCATCGGGACGCGTGCCTTGATCCCAGACCGCGGCGGAAAAATCGAGTCGGCGCAAGATTGGTCGCTCCGCCTCATCGAGGGCGTCGACGAGCGCTGCGACAAACTCTTGAGCTGGTGTGATCGGTTGCTGCGACGATGCGCACACCCCTGAAAAACGACCAAGTTCGTACGTACCTGCGGTCCCTGTCATTGTTTGATCCTAGCGGCAACTCATCCAGTCAACTGCGCGACGGCCCAGTTTCGCTTTCCACGCCGGATGAATGCAAACTTTCCGTGAAGAAATGATTCGCGACTCAGCAGTGTCTCGATTGCAGCGCGCTCTCCATTGACTTGCACCGCGCCAGTTTCAAGAAACTCCCGCGCCTCGCGCTTGCTTGCTGCGAGTCCAGTCTCGATCAACAGTTCAAGCACAGGCTTCGCGCTGGCTGCGACACTCTCGCGAGGCAACGAACATCCCGGCAACTCCCCCGCGACATCTGCCGCGGAACGTTCGTCAAGCGATCGAATATCGCCACGAAAGAGCGCGGATGCACACTCCGTGGCGCGCCGCGACTCAGACTCGCCGTGCACCATGGTCGTCATCTCGTCGGCGAGAGCCTTCTGCGCTGACCGACCCGCGGGATCGCTCGCCTGCTCGGCAGCGATTGCTTCAACACGCGCCTGCGAGAGAAATGTGAACCACCGAAGAAACTTCAGCGCGTCCTCATCGGCAGAGTTCAACCAGTACTGATGAAACCGATAGGGACTCGTGCGATCGGCATTCAAGTAGATCGCACCGCTCTCAGACTTGCCGATCTTTGTTCCATCCGATTTCGTGACCAGCTGATTCGTGACTCCAAATGCATCGCCTCCAGCGATTCGTCGCACGAGGTCGATCCCTGAACAAATGTTTCCCCACTGATCGGCCCCGCCGAGTTGCACCGTGCAACCAGCGGTTCGATAGAGATGCAAGAAGTCATACGCTTGCAGAATCATGTAACTAAACTCTGTGTACGAGATGCCCTGTTCGCGCTGCGTCAAACGGCTCGCGACCGAATCGCGCGCGACCATTTGATTCACTGAGAAGTGCTTGCCTACATCGCGCAGAACTTCGATATATCCCAATCGCAACAACCAATCAGCGTTGTCGACAATGGATGCAGCATTGTGACCCGAGAAATCAAGAATCCGTGCAAAGATCGGGCGCTGCCGAGCGATGTTGTGGCGCACCTGCTCTGCGTCGAGAAGTTGACGTTCGCTGCTCTTTCCACTCGGATCGCCGATGAGCCCCGTCGCACCACCCATCAGCACGAGGGGTCGATGACCAGCGTGCTGCCAGCGGGCCAGTACCGTGATTGGAAGCAGATTTCCGACTGTCAAACTATCGCTCGTTGGATCAAACCCGCAGTACGCCAATCTGCCTGGGGTCGCCAAGTGGCCCACAAGCATTTCTGAGGTCGTTTGGTGCAGTAAACCGCGCCAAGTCAGGTCGGCAATGAATCCACTCGTCATTGTTGAATCCTATAGAAGAGATGGCGCCGCCACGCGCGCCCTCAAGTTTGGGCTCTTCACAGCCTGTGGCGAAGGTGGTGGCAAGATCTTTCTGAAACCCACTTGCGCCAACTGCAGCGCAGCGCTACATTCCTCGACTCTTCAATCTCAGACCGCACGAACTACTTGAATGCGCCGGATCTTGGCTGAGCCGGCACCTCCCCTCGTTGGGGACATTTGGGTAGGAGGTTCAAAACCATGGCCAAGAAAATAACAAAGCAATTCAAGATCCTTGCCCCAGGCGGCAAGGCGACGCCCGCACCCCCACTGGGACCAGTGCTCGGCGCCAACGGCGTCAATCCCGGGCAGTTCATTTCAAAGTTCAATGATGCGACACGTGAGTTCAACGGCCGCGTCGTTGGCTGCATCGTGACGGTCTACGCAGACCGAACGTTTGATCTTGAAATCAAGAGTTCTCCATCATCCGTCTTGATCGCCTCGGCGCTCAAGATTGAAAAGGGATCCGGAAAACCAAACACCGACAAAGTTGGCGTGCTCTCACAGGCACAACTGCGCAAGATTGCAGAAGACAAGATGAAGGATCTCAACGCAGGAAGTCTTGAAGCAGCAATGCGAGTGATCGCAGGAACCGCACGCTCGATGGGCGTCACGGTGGAGGCATAATCCCATGGCAGTGAAAGCACCAGTCGTCATTGGTCACAGCAAGCGCGTGCGCGCCAATCAGGCGTTCATCGCGAAGACCCCAAGTTCACCTGCGGACGGAGTCAAAGCACTTCGGAAGTTCAAGGCGGCGAAGTTTGACCAAACGGTCAACGTCGTTGTGCACCTTGGAATTGATCCAAAGGTTGCCGATCAGGCATTGCGCGGAGCGATCTCCTTTCCGAAGGGCGTCGGAAAGACCGCACGCGTCATCTGCTTCTGCAACAGTGACAAGGCTCCCGCAGCAAAAGCTGCAGGAGCAGTTGAAGTTGGCGCCGAAGACCTCGTCGCAAAGGTTGAAGCAGGATGGATGGACTTCGACGTCGCAGTCGCAAGCCCCGACATGATGCGCATCGTGAGCCGCCTCGGCAAAGTGCTCGGTCCAAAGGGACTGATGCCATCCCCCAAGGCCGGAACGGTCGCTCCAGACGTCGCAACCGCCGTGCGCGAGTATGTCGCGGGCAAGGTCGAGTACCGAAATGACGACGGCGGAAACGTCCACTGTTTGATCGGAAAGTTGTCGTTCAGCGACGAAGATCTTCTCGCAAATCTCGAGCACTTCCTCGGCGTCATTACGAAAGTCAAGCCCGCGTCGTCCAAGGGCCTGTACATCAAGAAATGCGTCATCAGCGCATCGATGAGCCCGAGCGTCCAAATCGCAATCTGATCAGACTCGCATTCATGAGGTGAACCAATGAGCAAACCAATCAAGAACATGATCGTCGGCGAATACAAGAAGCGCTTTGCCGATGTCGAAGGAGCTGTGCTGATCGAGATTCGTGGCATGGCTGCGAAAGCAACCACACAGTTGCGTGCGCAGTTGCGCGAAACTGACGTCAGCGTCACAGTCATCAAGAACACCCTTGCGCAACGTGCTTTCGAAGGCACTCCGCTTGCACCACTCGCACCTGGACTCAAGGGCCCACGCGCGATTGTGTATGGCAAGACAAGCGTGGTCACGATTGCACGTCAACTCGTGAAGTCGGCGAAAGAGAACGACAAGCTCGCCTTGATGGGCGCGTGCATCGACGGCTCTTGGTTCGATGGCAAGGATGGCGTCGTCCGCCTCAGCAAATTCCCAACGCGCGAAGAAGCGCAGTCGCAGTTGATCACGCTGATCCTTTCGCCAGCCCGAAAGACGATGTCGGTGGTCAAGGCTCCAGGAGCACGTTTGCTTGGAGTCATCAAGGAAGTCCAGACTCGCCTCGAAAAGGGCGAGACCATTTCTGCGAGAGCAAACTAAACCAGTCTTTTGAACCGCGATCCACTGGTCCCTTCGGGGATGAAATAATGCCTTGTGGCATTGCCTATGGAACGCAAACCTGTAAGGAGTTTCGATATGTCTGACGCACAAACATTTGACGCAAAAATTTCATCCATGGGCGACTCAATCGCATCCCTGACTCTCAAAGAGGCAGTGGACTTGGCTCAATACATGAAGGACAAGTACGGCATCGAGCCAGCAGCTGCAGGCGCCGTGATGGTTGCCGGTGGCGACAGCGGCAGCGCTGCTCCAGCCGCAGTCGAACAGTCCGAATTCTCTGTGATTCTCGAGAATTCAGGCGCGACCAAGATCAACGTGATCAAGGTTGTTCGCGAAGCAACTGGACTCGGCCTCAAGGAAGCCAAGGACCTCGTCGACGCAGCTCCAAAGGCAATCAAGGAGCACGTCAGCAAGGAAGATGCGGACAAGCTCAAGGCTGCACTCGAAGCAGCTGGCGGCAAGGTCGTCCTGAAGTAATCCAACGTTCGGAATGCCACATTTGTGTGGCAAACGTGTGGCAAAGTCGCCCTTCACTGGGGACTGAAACGTAGAACCTAAAGCCCCGCCCGACCAGGCGGGGTTTTTTTATGAAAATTTTTGAGATTGCCCCCATCTCCCCCTTGCGCAAACCTTTGGGGCGGTGCTAGACTTCTGGACTTGGCGCGCGCCCCCGCATTTGTCCGGAAACTCATGAATCATCGGCTGCAACGAGTCACATCGCTGGCAGTTTCGCTGACGATGCATGAGGGCGCATTGGGTTGGAACGAGAATTTTCAGAGGTGACCATGACCACGAGAAACGTCCGTGACTATTCGAAGCGCGGAGACGCGATTCCTGTTCCGAATCTGACCCGCGTGCAGCAAGCTGCATACGAGCGCTTCTTGCAAAAAGATGCCGCCCCGGGCGAGCGCAAGGAACACCTCGGATTGCAGTCCCTGCTGCAGGAGATTTTTCCAGTCGAGAGTTACGACGGGCAGATGAAGCTCGAGTTCATCTCGTACTCATTCGGCGAACCACAGCACACCGAGGCGGAGTGTCGTGAGTTGCGATTGACCTACGGCTACCCATGGCGCGTAAAGATGCGCCTCTCGCGCGAGGGATCTGCAGAGAAACTCGAAGAAGATATTTATCTTGGCGACATTCCGATTCTCCTCGGCGGTGGCGAGTTCATCGTCAACGGTTCCGAGCGCGTCATCGTGAGCCAGTTGCATCGCTCCCCTGGCGTCGACTTCTCGATCGCCTCGAGCTTTGGCGACCGCCCACTGCACAGCGCTCGCATCATTCCAGAGCGCGGATCGTGGATCGAACTCGAGGTCACAAAGAAGGACGTCCTTGCAATGCGCATCGATCAGTCCACGAAGTTGGCCGCGACCACCTTCCTGCGTGCGATGGACGAGAAATTCTCGGATACCGAGAAACTCTTGGAACTCTTCTACGAGGTCGAAGATGTGCGCGTTGAAAAACTGCGCGCTGAGCACTACTCCGCCGAACTCATCATCGATCAAGACACGGGCGAAGAACTCTGCAAGATCGGTCTGCCATTTGGCGACAAAGTCGCAACGATTCAGGCGAGCGCGCTCAAGTCAGTTCGTGCGATTTGCAATCCTGGCGATCCCCTGATCCTGAACACGATCGCTGAAGAGAAGCTCGACTTCCTCGCGGAAGCCACCGAGCACGAAGCTGCCCTCTTGCGGCTTTACGCACGCCTGCGTCCGGGCAATCCACCGCAGATTGATAAGGCGAAAGATCTGTTCATGGAGAAGTTCCTCGACACCAATCGATATCGATTGGGTCGCGTGGGACGTTTCCGTGTCAACCGCAAGTTCGCTGATGATGCTGATTACAAGCAAGTGGGCGAGAGCGCACAACATCTGCGTGCAGAAGACTTCCTCGCTGTCATTCGCTACATGATGGAGTTGCGCCGCCCCGCCGATCCGAATCGCCGATCGCGCGCACACATCGATGACATCGATCACTTGGGCAATCGACGTCTGCGAACGCTCGACGAACTCTCAACCGAAGAGATGCGCAAGGGCTTCCTCAAACTGAAGCGCACTGTGCAAGAGCGCATGAGTGTGAAGGATCCAGCAGATACCTCATACAAGATCGCCGACCTCGTCAATTCGAAGTCGATCTCAAGTGCGATTGAATTCTTCTTTGGTCGCAGCGAACTCTCGCAGGTCGTCGATCAAACGAATCCGCTTTCGATGCTCGTGCACGAACGCCGACTTTCAGCGCTCGGACCAGGCGGCTTGAACCGCAAGCGCGCTGGCTTCGAAGTGCGCGACGTGCATATCTCGCATTACGGTCGCATCTGCCCGATTGAAACACCTGAAGGTGCGAACATCGGACTCATCGCGAGCCTCGGCATCTACTCAGGCGTGGATGATTACGGATTCCTCCTCACTCCCTACCGCGAAATCAAGTCGCGCAAGGCGACTGGGAAGACGATCAGTTTGCGGGCCGACGAAGAGTTGAAGAGCGTTCTTGCGCCAAGCGAGACACTCAATCCGACTGGCAACATCGCGGAAGAAATCGTCCTTGTGCGCAAGGGCGGCGATCTCGTTGCTGCTGATTCAACCGAAGTGCAATACGTCGACATCAGTCCAAAGCAGACGGTCGGTGTTTCTGCGGCGCTCATTCCATTCCTTGAGCATGACGATGCGAATCGCGCGCTCATGGGATCGAACATGCAGCGACAGGCTGTTCCTCTCGTCAAGGTCGATCCCCCGCTCGTCTCGACGGGTATGGAAAAGATCGTCGGCAAGTACAGCGGCATGATCGTGCGCGCAGAACGTGCTGGAGTTGTGACGATGGTCGACGCAGAACGCGTCATCATCGATAACGCCGATGAGTACGTGCTCCGCAAGTTCGTCGGACTCAATGAGAAGACTTGCCAGAATCAGAAGCCAATCGTGCGACTCGGACAACGGGTCAAGGCTGGCGAGATTCTCGCAGACGGCGCAAGCACCTCACAAGGTGAATTGGCGATCGGTAAGAATGTGTTGGTCGCCTTCAACACCTTCGACGGTTACAACTTTGAAGACGCGATCGTGATCAGCGAGCGCCTCGTCAAGGATGACACGTTCACCTCGATCCATATCGAATCGTTCGATGTGGAAGTGCGTGAAACGAAACTCGGCCGTCAGGAGTTCACCGCAGATATCCCAAACGTCTCCGAGCAGATGCTTCGCAACCTCGACGAGCACGGAGTGATTCGCGTCGGTGCACGCGTGCGCCCAGGCGACATCTTGGTCGGAAAGGTCAGCCCGAAGTCCAAGAGCGAACTCTCTCCAGAAGAGAAGTTGCTGCACGCGATCTTCGGACGTGCTGGAGAAGACGTCAAGAACGATTCGCTCGAAGTGCCAGCAGGCACCGAGGGCGTTGTCATCGGTGCAAAGCGATTCAGCCGTCGTCAACACCAGAATGATGAGCAGAAGCGTCAACTCAAGAAGGACATCACCGCGTACGAGCAACTGATGGATGGCAAGTGCATCCAACTCTTCCGCCAGATGGCCACCGAAATCAACCGCATCATCGGCACGGAGATGGTTGATCCATCCACCCGTCAGCGCATCGGTGCGAGCGACATTCCAGACGTCATCCTCGAACAGATCGATGGCTTCAGCGAGAAGTGGATCAAGGGCTCGAAAGAGACTCGCGAACAAGCTCTCGTCACGCACGGTCAGTTCTGGCCACGTATTCAGAAGTTGCTTCGAGAGAAGGAACGACGCGTCAATCACATGAAGCGCGGCGATGAACTTCCTTCGGGTGTTCTCGAGATGGTGAAGGTCTATCTCGCCACCAAGCGGCAATTGTCGGTTGGTGACAAGATGGCAGGTCGCCACGGAAACAAGGGAGTCATTGCACGCATCGTTCCAGAAGCTGACATGCCATTCCTTGAAGACGGCACGCCAGTCGAAGTGTTGCTCAATCCGCTGGGCGTTCCAAGTCGTATGAACGTCGGGCAGATCTTGGAGACACATCTCGGTTGGGCTGCGCGCGTTCTCGGATTCCAGGCTGTCACCCCCGTCTTCGACGGTGCGAAAGAGTCTGAGATCTTTGATGCGATCCGTGAAGCGAATGCGCACGTCAATGATCGTGTTGCAGCGTTCGAAGCAACCGGCAAGAATCCAGGCGGCGCACGCGAATTGCTCGCGCTCATGCCTGAGGACGGCAAGGTTCAGTTGTTCGACGGCCGCACCGGAGAAGCGTTCAATCAACGCACCTCAATCGGCTACATGTACATCCTGAAGTTGCACCACTTGGTCGACGACAAGATTCATGCGCGATCGACTGGGCCATACAGCCTCATCACCCAGCAACCACTGGGCGGAAAGGCGCGCACTGGAGGCCAGCGATTCGGCGAGATGGAAGTGTGGGCACTCGAGGCGTACGGCGCTGCGTATGTGCTGCAAGAACTTCTCACCGTGAAGAGCGACGATATCGAAGGTCGACAGAAGATCTACGAGTCGATGGTGAAGGGCGACAACACACTGCAAGCTGGAATGCCTGTGGTGTTCGACGTCTTGTGCCAGGAAATCAAGGGACTCTGCCTCAACATTCAACTTGAAAAAGTTGGTGGCGAAGCAGCAGCTCCGGTTATCTAAGGTCTGGTCTTGTTTGAACTGATTTGAAACTGATTTGAGATTGGCGAAGTTGGTTCGTTCCGAAACTTGATTCATTTGCGAAAGATCCACATATGAACAGCATGGCAGAAAGCGTTTTCGATCGTGTCAATGACTACGGCGCAGTTCGCATTCAACTCGCGAGTCCAAACGACATCCGCAGTTGGAGCTTCGGCGAAGTCAAGAAACCTGAAACGATCAACTACCGGACCTATCGCCCAGAGCGCGACGGTCTTTTCTGCGAGCGAATCTTCGGTCCAGAGCGCGACTATGAGTGTGCCTGCGGCAAGTACAAGGGCACCAAGTACAAAGGCATCATCTGCGACCGCTGTGGCGTGAAGGTGACGCACTCCCGCGTGCGTCGAAAGCGCATGGGCCACATCAATCTCGCTGCCCCCGCTGTTCACATCTGGTTCTTCAAGGCCCTCCCGAGCCGTCTCGGCACGTTGCTTGGCATGCGCACCGGCGACATCGAGAAGGTTGTGTACTTCCAGGATTACGTTGTTACGAATCCAGGAACCACCGACCTCGAATTCAAGCAGGTGTTGACGGACGACGAGTACCGCGAGCAAGTCGCGAAGAACGGCAGCAATTTCACCGCGATGATGGGAGCAGAGGCAATTCGTGAATTGCTCTCCGCTGACATGCTCGACCTGCACAAAGAGGCTGCGGTCATTCGTGACGAACTGCGTGATACCAAGAGCAAGCAGAAGGCCAAGGATCTCTCGAAGCGCCTGAAACTCGTCGAACAGATTCGTGGATCAGCGAATGACCCACAGTGGATGGTGCTCGATGTTGTTCCGGTCATCCCGCCAGACTTGCGCCCGCTGGTTCTCCTGCAGAGCGGAAACTTTGCGACGAGCGATCTCAACGATCTCTATCGCCGAATCATCAATCGAAACAATCGCCTCAAGAAGCTCATGGATCTCAATGCGCCTGAGGTCATCATTCGCAATGAGAAGCGCATGTTGCAGCAGGCCGTGGACGCGTTGTTTGACAACGGTCGTTGCCGCCGCCCTGTGCTTGGATCGAGCAATCGCCCTCTGAAATCGATCACCGACATGATCAAGGGTAAGCAGGGTCGATTCCGCGAGAACTTGCTCGGCAAGCGCGTTGACTACTCCGCGCGTTCCGTGATCGTCGTTGGTCCAGAATTGAAGTTGTGGCAGTGTGGACTTCCCAAGAAGATCGCGCTCGAACTCTTCCAGCCGTTCATCATCCGAAAGCTCAAGGAGCATGGACTTGCAGACACGATCAAGAGTGCAAAGCGCATGCTTGAGCGTCGAGCACCAGAGGTCTGGGACATTCTTGAGCAAGTGACCAAGAACCACCCTGTGCTTTTGAATCGCGCGCCAACCCTTCACCGCATGGGTATTCAGGCGTTCGAGCCCGTGCTCGTCGAAGGCAATGCGATCAAGATTCATCCGCTGGTCTGCGCTGGATACAACGCAGACTTTGACGGCGATCAGATGGCAGTGCATTTGCCTCTCTCGCTCGAGGCACAAGTTGAAGCACAAGTGCTCATGATGAGCACACACAACATCTTCAGCCCTGCCAACGGAAACCCCATCGTGAGTCCATCCCAGGACATCGTCATGGGTGTCTACTTCCTCACCTGCGCTCCAATTGAAATGCCTGTCGATGCGGCAGGAAAGCGCTCGGCGATCCCAACGTTTGGTGATGTGCATGAACTGCTCTTGGCGTACGACCTCAAGAAGATCGGCGTCCATGAGTGGATCGATATTCGCCTCGGCCGATTCACAGAGGTGATCAACGGGCAGACAGACTCCCCCGTCGCAACGCCAGCCCATCGTCGCATTCGAACGACCGTTGGTCGCGTGCTCTTTTCGGAGATCCTCGCGACAGGCATGCCGTTCTACAACTGCTCTCTCGGCAAGAAGGGTGCCGCTCGCGTCATCGATGACACCTTCGCTCGTCGCGGCAAAGCTGCAACGATTGAGTTGCTTGATGCGCTCAAGGAGACTGGCTTCAAGGCCAGCACGACAAGCGGTCTCTCGTTCGGTATCACCGATCTGCACATTCCAGAAAACAAGGAAAAACTGATCAGCGATACACAGAAGAAGGTCGACAAGGCGCAACAGAACTACGACGATGGAAACATCACCGACGACGAGCGCCGCAATCGTGTGCTCGATGCATGGGCGCAGTGCCGCGATGGACTCTCAGCGATGCTTCTCGAGACTCTCAAGAACGATCGCAAGAACACTGCGGCTGGATCGGCTGTCATCGCAGGCAATGTGGGCGGACTTCCATCGAAGCCGAGCCCATCCGCCCGCTATCTCAACCCTGTGTACTTGTTCATGGACTCAGGCGCCCGAGGCAACAAGACCCAGATGCAGCAGCTCGCTGGAATGCGCGGACTCATGGCGAAGCCGAGCGGCGAAGTCATTGAGACGCCGATCAAGTCGAACTTCCGCGAAGGTCTTTCGGTCATCGAGTACTTCTCTTCGACACACGGTGCTCGCAAGGGACTCTCCGATACGGCACTCAAGACTGCAGATTCGGGATACCTCACACGCAAATTGTGCGACGTCGCTCAGTCGGTCGTGGTCATTGAACACGATTGCGGACAGACCCGCGGCATCGCGAAGGAAGCTGTGTACAAGGGTGAAGAAGTTGATGTTCCGCTGCGTGACGTCATCAAGGGTCGCACCAGTTGCGAGAACATCGTTGATCCACGCACCGATCGTCCGCTCGTTGCACGCAACGAGATCATCACTGCCGAGAAGGCACGTGCGATCGAAGACCTCGGCGTCCGGACTGTTTTCGTACGCAGCCCGCTGACCTGCCAGACTTCACGCGGAGTCTGTGCAACTTGCTACGGCATGGACATGTCAACCGGCAAGTTGGTCGAAGAAGGACTGGCGGTCGGAATCATCGCGGCTCAATCCATCGGTGAACCTGGAACGCAGCTCACCATGCGCACGTTCCATACGGGTGGAATCGCAGTGAGTGCGACGACAGAGAACCAGTGGAAGGTCACACAGGCCGGAACCGTTGAGTATGTCGATTGCGGTGAAGTCACGGTGGTCGATGGCGACAAGTCGCATCGAATTGCACTGCGAAAAACCGGTGAAGTTCGCGTGCTCGGCTCGAAGGGTCGAGAACTCGAGAAGTACAAGGTTCCATACGGTGCGATCCTCTTGGCGTCTGCAAATGAGCAGGTTCGCAAGGGTCACTCCGTCTTGGAGTGGGACGTTCACGTTTCGCCGATTCTTGCTGAGAAGTCTGGAACGATTCGTTTCCGTGACATCGAAGAAGGTGAGACCGTGCGTGTCGAACGCAAGGCGAACAAGGATGAAATGGTCGTCATTGAGCACAAGGGAGAGAAGCATCCCCGCCTCACGATCGAAGATGCCGCTGGAAAGGTGCTCGATTTGCACCATCTTCCAGCAAAGGCACACATCGAAGCGAAGGATGGCCAAACCATCCAGGCTGGCCAGCGCATCGCCTTTACGCCAAAGGGCACGGCGCGCTCAGCAGACATCGTCGGTGGTCTTCCTCGCGTGACTGAGATCTTCGAAGCACGCATTCCTCGTGATCCTGCTGTTCTCGCGCGCATCTCTGGACGCGTCGAACTGCTGCCGAATGAGCGCCGCGGAAAGATGACAATTCGAGTTCACGCAGATGGTGGCAAAGAAGAACTTGCCGAAGACCATTACGTTCTGCAAGGCAAGCGATTGCTCGTGCACTCAGGAGACGTTGTCGAAGCAGGCGATCCGCTCACCGAAGGTGCTTTGACGCCTTCTGAAATCCTCGCCATCAAGGGTGAAGATGAGTTGTATCGATACATGCTCACTGAGGTGCAGAATGTGTACCGCGCTCAGGGCGTGCCGATCTCTGACAAGCACATCGAAGTTGTCTTGCGTCAGATGCTCAGCAAGGTGAAGGTCGTTGAAGTTGGAGACACAACAATCCTTCCCAACGATGTCATCGAGCGCTATGTCTTCCGTGAAGTCAACGAGTCGCTCAACAGCATGCTCAAGGTTGAAGATGCTGGAGGCACAACTCTGGTCAAGGGCGGTCTCTTCGCCAAGGACGAGGTCAAGCAGGCGAATGCCGAGGCAGAACTTGCCGGCAAGCAGCCCGCAAAGACACGCCGAGCGAAGCCTGCGCGTGGCCGAACGTTGCTCTTGGGCATCACGAAGGCATCGCTGCAAGCTGAGAGCTTCCTCTCGGGCGCAAGCTTCCAGGAGACAACGAAGGTTCTCACAGAAGCAGCACTCAAGGGTGCGGTCGACACGCTGATTGGCTTGAAGGAGAACGTCTTGCTTGGACATTTGATCCCTGCAGGTACGGGATTCGAGGCCTACACCAACTTGACCATGCGTTACCTCGTTGAGAACAACGATGAAGAGTTTGGAGAAGCGGCTGAGATGCAAGCTGCGGCGATGGCTGCAGAAGCACTCGGTGCGGATCGCGTTGGGACTGCTGCAACGATCAAGGATCTTGCGGCAGTCACCCCAGCGAAAGAACTCGCAGTCGGCGGCGGTGAATCGTCGTTCGATGGAAGCGACTCAGAGGCGTAATCCCTCAGAGTCATCAGAAGCACACTCGGTCACAGTCCGTCACAGTCCGTCACAGTCTGTCGTACGCCATCGCATGCCAAACTCCCCTGTCCCAGAACCTTGGTTCAAAGATGGGCTTCGGTTTTCCTGTAGCCAGTGCGGCAACTGCTGTACGGGCGGTCCAGGAGCGGTCTGGTACACCGCGCAGGAGGGACGCGAGATGGCCGCGACATTGCAGATGACCGAGGATGAGTTCACCGCGAAGTACACCCGCGCCATTGGCAGTCGACGATCTCTCAACGAGCGCGAGACCTCACACGGTTTCGACTGCGTCTTTCTCGACAGAGAAAGCAAGCCTGGGGTGGCGCTCTGCCGCATCTATAAGACCAGACCGTCGCAGTGTGGAACATGGCCATTTTGGCCTGACAATCTCACTTCTGCACGCGCATGGAAAGCAGCAAAGGCGCGCACTCCCTGTCCTGGGATGGACACCGGCCCACTCATCTCGCCAGAGCAGATCGGGATCTTGCGCGAGCGCGACCGCGTCGACAATGATTCGGCACCTTGGTGACATCTCGCCGCTGTGAATCCATTCATTCCAACGACTTCCCCAACAGACACAATGATGCAGTTGTGGTGGCGCGCAGCGACATTGCCTGCTGTTGAAGGGGCGCTCAGTGCACTTCACGAGTATGCGGCGAATGTTGTCGAGGCGCAGCGCCCGATCTGCCTTTCTTCGGGCAAGTGCTGCAACTTTCGGGGGCATGATCACCTCTTGGTTGTCACCGGACTCGAAGCGCTCTGGGTTTGGCGGCAGACTGAACGCACGCTGCGATCTTCGAGTGCCGATGCCGCACGATCCTCTGGAGTCTGCGCGTTTCTTTCGGGGTCACTCTGCACGATTCATCCCGTGCGGCCCACAGGGTGCCGGACATACTTCTGTGACCGTGGAGAGGGACTCTGGCAATCGGCTTTGAGTGAGCGTCTGCATGAGTCGATCACATCGTTGCACGACGAGCATCAGATCCCCTATCTCTATGCCGAGTGGACATGGCTCTTGGCGCACATCACGCAGGCAGATGAGCGAGGTGTTTTTTCTGACCCCCTTCCCTCGTAAGATCACCGCATGCGTGACTACGAACTTCGACGCGACATCGAACGATCCGAAGTAGAGGGATACAAGTTTCCCCTTGGAATCGAACCTCTTTCGCTCCCCGCGCCGAAGCAGGGATACACGCTCGAATACACCCCGGGCGAAGATGGCGATCCCGACACGTACGCATTTCACATCGTCCTGAGCCACGACCGCCTGCGCGCAGTCATCGCAGACGCGTTTGAATTGTTCCCCGAAGAGGTCGTTCCAATTGTCGAAATCGGATCGCGGGACGCGTACCGCGCGCTCGATGTCTATCTCGGCGGCGAGATGATCCCAGTCGACGAGTTTTTGAAAGTCTGGAAACGATTTGAACCGCTGTTGCTTGAGGATGGGTCGATTGGTGCGGGCGCGAACGCTGAGCAGCCGTTCATTGAAGTCTTCCTCGACACTTGGAAGGGGCTGCTCATCAATGTGCCCATCGCAATGCGCCGCGAAGTCGAGAGCATTCTCGCGCGCCACGGACTGCGCGAAGTGCTCGAAACATGGCCGCACGATCTCGACCACTCACCCGAGCCGCCTTCACAGCTGCGTGAAGTATTGCGCACTGATGATGACCAGAGCCCCGATCTCGACGAGATCCTTCTCCAATTGCGCGAAGCGTGGGGGCTTGAGCTCGATGTCGACCCCGAAGCCAATGTTGACGAAAGTGGCCGAAAGCTCGGCATGGTCTTGTGGCATGCGATCGTGCTCGCCGTTCGCGAAGACCGACGAGGCAAGGGTGGCTATGTCACCGTTTGGGCAACGGCTGGCAGCCTCTCTGAGATGGAACGCCTCGTCAACGACCACGTTGAAAAGCACATGCCTCAGTGGAGTTTTGAGGGGTTTTTCTCGGTCGATCGAGTTGCGTTTGATGAACGGCCAGAAGAACTCGGCGATCTCACACTGCGCCGGCTAAAGGCTGAAGTGCACATGACCGCGATCGATGAGTGGTGAGTTCTGCGTTCACTCGCCGAGATACGCACTTCGAATTCGATCATCCCGCAGCAGATCTTGGGCATTCCCGCCGATGGTGACCTTTCCAGTTTCGATGACATAACCGCGCGAAGAGAGCCCAAGTGCGCCGCGCGCATTCTGTTCGACGAGCAAGACCGTGAGCCCACCGCGATTCAATTCACGAATCGCTGAAAAAATCCGCGTCACGAGAAGCGGCGCGATTCCCATCGATGGTTCATCCATCATGAGCAACTTCGGACGACTCATGAGCGCTCGGCCAATAGCGAGCATTTGCTGTTCTCCGCCAGAGAGCGTGCCCGCCAGCTGTCCCCCCCGCTCCTTCAAGACTGGAAAGAGTTCATGCACATGTCGCAGATCTTTCGCGACCCCTGCAACGTCCGTACGCAGATAGGCGCCGAGCTTGAGGTTTTCATCGATGCTCATTCGAGCGAACACGCGTCGACCTTCGGGGACTTGCACGAGTCCACGCGCGATGACTTCGTCTGCGCGCAGACCGATCATCGACTCGCCGAGAAATCGCACATCTCCACTGCGCGGGGTCACAATCTGGCTGATCGACAAGAGTGATGTGCTCTTTCCAGCGCCGTTTGATCCGATCAGGGCGACGATCTCGCCTGCATCGACGTGCAGCGAGACACCACGCAACACTTCGATGGCGCCGTACGCGGCGTGCATGTCAGTGACTTCGAGCATCGGCAGCGTCATCCGTGGCTCTCCGTACCGAGATATGCCTCGATGCACGCAGGATTCGCTCTGATTTCTGCAGGCGTTCCTTCGGCAATCTGCCGACCGTACTGCAAGACGAGGATGCGGTCCGAGACACCCATGACAAGTCGCATGTGATGTTCAATCAGGATGACAGTTGTTCCGGCATCGCGCACGCGGCGGATGAGCGCCATGAGTCCGACAATCTCCGAGGGGTTCATTCCCGCGGCTGGTTCATCAAGCAAGATGAGTCGTGGCTTTCCAGCGAGTGCCCGCGCGATCTCGAGCCTGCGCCGAAACCCGTAGGGAAGGTTGCCTGCTGCATCGTCCACGCGATCGGCCAAACCGACAAAGTTCAGCAACTCCATCGCTTCGGCGTAGAACTCCTTTCGTTCTCTATGAAATCGCGGCAAGCGAAAGAGCGCACTCCAGAACCCCGCGCGCATTCGGTGATCCATTCCAACAAGCACATTCTGCACGAGGCTCAGCTCGTTGAAGAGTCGAATGTTCTGGAACGTTCGTGCGACGCCAGCGCGCGCGATGAGATCGGGCGTTCGACGCGATCGCCACCAAAGCACGGCCGCTGCCCCCCCACCACCGATCGCACCAAGAATCGCCGTCAACACCCCAGCCGAGAATGAAAGGCTTCCGACTGCGTGTGCGAGATCGAGCATCCCTTTGATCCACGGAAACGGTTGGGCGTACTGGTAATTGTTGACAACGGCGACTTGCCACAGGTCTTGCACGTTGATTGCAATCACGGCCGAGAGAGCGCACGCGAATGCGGTCACTGCTATGCGGAGCGCGGAGCTCCACGAAAATGCAAGAACAATCACGCGATCCTGAAATGTCACGGCTCCAGAAGTTGGCTCATAGATCCCTGTGATCGCATTGAACAGCGTGGTCTTTCCGGCACCGTTGGGGCCGATCACCGCGTAAATCTGCCCAGTTTGCACCGTAAATGAGACGTCCTGCACTGCCACCAAACCGCCGAAGCGCATCGTGATCCCGCGGGCGCAGAGTGCACTCACTTCGTCCTCCGTTCGATTCGCGGCGGGACGAGACCGTGCGGCTTCAGGCGCACTGCAAGAACGAGCGCCAATCCAAAGATCAGATACTTCCAGTTGTTTGGAGAGAGCAAGACGTTTGATTGCCCGCTGATTCCCATCGCGTCGAGCGCTGCCGTTGCTTTGACGAGCACGATCGAGTTGAGACCGATCATCACGAGTGCGCCAACAAGAACGCCTGCGATGCTTCCGATCCCTCCGACAATGACGATGCAGAGTGCGAGAATCGAGACTTGAAAGTCGTAATTGCTCGGCTCTCCAGTCGAACTCAGCACACTCGCCGAGAGTCCCCCAGCGAACGCTGCGATTGCGGCCGCGGCGGAGAATGCAAGCATCTTCGTGCGTTCGATGCGAATGCCCATCGACCGTGAAGCCAACTCATCCTCGCGGATACTGAACCACGCGCGTCCAAGTCGCGAGCGTTCGAGATTGCGAATCGCCAAGATGACAACGATGAGCAGAGCAAGAAACAGGTAGTACCACTTGTATTCGTCCTCGGCGGTCCACATTGTTCCGCCAAACGACGGCGCTGGCACAGGGTTGATCCCCTGCGTTCCCTTTGTCACAGTCTCGAGGTTCTTGAGCACATCTTGCACGATCTCGCCGAAACCGAGCGTCACGATTGCGAGGTAGTCCCCGCGCAGGCGCAGCGTCGGAGCGCCGAGCAAGAACCCTGCAAGCGCTCCAATAGGCAATGTCAGCAACAATCCCGGCCAGAAACCCAGCTGAAACGGATAGATCTCACAGGTGAGAATGGCAAACGCGTATGCGCCGATGGCCATGAACGCAGCAATGCCAAGATTGAGCAACCCCGCGTAGCCCGTGACAATGTTGAGTCCAAGCGCAAGGATCGCATACAAGAACACTCCGCGCACTGCCTCGCTGATATGCGCTGGCTGCGGCAACAGAAACTCGAGCGCGGGAAGCGCCGCGGCGAGCGCGAGAATGCAGATGATTGGTCCAGGTCGCCAGCGCATGATCAGACCTTCTCCCGTCGCGTCGAGCCGAGGAGTCCACTCGGACGGAAAATCAAAATCAAGACGAGAATTCCAAAGACAATTGTGTTGGTCCAGCGCGTCTCGACGTACTGATCACTCATCGCGCGGACGCAGCCGATGGTGAGTCCACCCAGAACTGCGCCTGGAAGACTTCCGATTCCTCCAAGCACCGCTGCGGTGAACGCATCCATGCCTGCTCGATACCCCATTTGGAATCCGATGGTGTTGTTGTAAAGCGCGTACACCACGCTCGCGAATCCGCCCAGAGCGCCACCGACAAAGAATGTCGTGCCGATGACACGGTCGACAGGTATTCCCATCAACGCTGCGGCCGTCGAGTCTTGCGCGACGGCCCGCATCGCGCGGCCGAGTCGTGTGCGTTTGACTAGGTAGACGAGTGCGCCCATGAGCGGCACTGTGACGAGCAGCACAGCGACATCCGCGGGGACGATTCGAATCGCGCTGTCGCCGAGCAAGTTGTACTGCGGCACCAACTGCGGAAAGTCCTTGGGCGCCGCCGCGGCGACTCCACCCGCAAAGACTTCCATCGGCATCCCTCCCCAAAATAGTCCGAGGTTGGTGCAGATGAATGAGCATCCGATCGCAGAGACGAGCAGTGAGAGCTTCGATGCACGCCGCAGCGGGCGATACGCGACTCGGTCGAGCGACCAATTCAAGCATCCGCAGAACGCAGCGCTCGCCACGAGCATGAGCACGACTCCTGCGATTTGCCACTGCCCTGGCCATGCCTCCATCCCCAGCGCGCCAAGCAATGTGAGCGCGAAGAATGCGCCCAGCATGAACACGTCACCATGCGCGAAATTGATCAACTCGATGATGCCATACACCATCGTGTAGCCCAACGCGATCAGCGCGATGATCATTCCGTTGGAAAGTCCCGTGATCAGTTGTTGGAGGAATACCTCGTAGTCCTGCATGCGGTGCTCGATCGGCTCTGAAACTCAGCCTCCGAGCACTTTGACGAATTCAAACTTGCCGTTCGTCACAGTTTGCCCGCTCAACACCTGGCTTGATGTGTCTCCATTGGCGTCGAACGACCACTTGCCAAGCACGCCATCGAAGTCTTTCGTTGCAGCGACTGCGGCGAGGATGCCCGCACGATCTTTCGTCTTTGCATTGGCGATCGCCTGCAGCACGACCCGCGCAGCCTCATACCCGTACGCAGCGTAGGCCTCTGGATCACTTCCATACTTCGCGTGGTACGCCTCGCGAAACGCCGCGCCGGTTCCGGTCAGTTCTTTGGCGGGCAATCCACCAAACGTAATGAACGTCTTGCCGTTGAGATTCGAATCGCCCGCAGCTTCGATGAATGCATTCTCGAAACATCCATCGGGCACCATGTACATCCCTTCGTACCCGCCAGCGCGCAAGTCCTTCGCAATCTGGCCAGCGTTGGTCTGTGTCGTTCCGCCGAAGTACACCAGATCAGGGGAGAGAGCCTTGATCTTGGTCACGAGCGAGCGATAGTTCGCCGCCTTCGAATCAGTCCCTTCGAAACCGACATCAACCAGTTCGATTGTCTTGGCGTGTGCGCGAAAGACATCGGCAATTCCCTTGCCATACAGCTCGCGGTCATGCAGGATGAAAACACTCTTTGCCCCGAGTTGTTTCGCCCAATTGGCAGCTTGCACCCCTTGCAGATCGTCGGTTGGAACGATTCGAAAGTAGTTGATCGTCTTTGTTGGCCGGTAGACCATCGGCTCATTCGCCTCGCCACGTCCCGGCTTCGTGAGCCCTGGATATGTGTTTGCTGGACTCACCATCACAATGCCAGCACGATTGAGAATTGGCATCGCCACCTTCGCGGCACCAGAGTTGAACGTGCCGATGTACGCAACGCAATCTGCATCCTTCGCCGCACTATTGGCGTTCTGCGCCTCGACCGCAGGATCCCAGTTGCCGCGCTGCGGGCTGGCATCGTCGAGGTCTTGATAGTTGATCGTCCATCCATCGACTTGACCGTCCACCTGCGAGATCGCGAGTTTGATTCCATTCACGATCGTTGTCGTCTGCGCATTCGCGCTGCCTGTGCGCGGCAAACTCGAAAGGATTGTGAGCGTTCCCTTCGACTCGGTCGACTGGGCAACGACTGCGCTACTGGTGATGGCGATGGCGGCGAGCGAGAGTGCGAGCAGATTTAGTTTTTTCATGGGGTTCTTTTGTTCTTGGTCGCGAATGCGACTCTGCGAAATCCTATCGAGTTTCGCGGGGGGTGATCGACCGCTCAACGCGATGTCTGACGCAACATGGCGAGAATGACAGCCGCCGACTCCTCACCAGGATCGTGTCCCGCGAACGAAGCTGTCACCATCCGCATCCCTTCGCTGATCTGCGCACGCATCTGCTCGTCCCCCGCCAACTGCACCGCTGCTGCAATGATTGGCGCAGAAGATCCAGCCCATGGAACGAATTCTGGAACGAGCGCACGTCGCGCAAGAATGTTTGGCAGCAATCGCCAAGGCGACCGCAGCATGACCTTTGCTCCCAAGGCTGCAAACCGTCCTGTTTTGTAGACCCCGATGACTGGTTTCTGCGCGCGTGTCATGTCGAGCGAGACCGTCCCAGAGACAGCGACCGCGAAGTCGCACCATGCCGCAGCACGATCAATGACACCCGTCAACATCTCTGTGCGCGGTGGAAGTTCTCCGACGACCTCGACGAAGCGACGCGCAATGTTTGGGTTCGCGGCAGCGATCAAAGTAGATGTCTGATTGAACTTTGCCCGCACCGCCGCCGCGACTTCCATCAGCAGATGCGCGTTGCGGTCGACTTCAATCGTGCGCGAACCCGGCAACAACAGCAGGCGAGGATGACTACCCGCTGGTTCGACCCACCCCCGCGCGCTCTCCTGCAAGTCGTGTGGATCGTTCAGAACAGGATGACCCACAAACGTCGCCGCGACACCGCGCGCGCGAAACCAACTCTCCTCGAAAGGGAGCAAGCAGATCACATGATCGGTCAGACGGCGCAACTTTCGAATGCGCCAGGGTCCCCACGCCCAAATCTGCGGCGCAACGAGGTGCACCACCCGCGCGCCGCGCCGCTTCATTCGCGCGCACATCGGAAAATTCGCCGCGGGTGAGTCCACTGGAACATGCACGGCAACCGCAGTTCGATCGGCCCAACGGCCGATCTCTTGCGCGGTCTTGCGAATTGCAAGCACCTTGCGCAGGGCTGGAATTCCCATCTCTCCATCATCTGCCGTGCGCCCCATCATCTCTGCGCCCGCCGCCTGCATCTTGGGACCGCCCCACGCGACGATTCGAAGTTGTGGTTCTCGGCGGCGCAAGGCAGCGATGACTGGCGCGGCGTGCGCATCACCAGAGGGCTCGAACGCCGTGAACAGAATCACCGATCTCGAGACGGTCATCATCGAAGAGTAGTCGCACCCATTCACACCGTCTCGCTACCATCCCGACCCCGCTTCAAAGAGAAATCTGATGCTGAAACGAACTCAATATTGTGGCCAACTGCGCCCTTCTCATGCTGGTCAAACCGTCACGCTTTGCGGATGGATCAACACTTACCGAGAGCAAGGAAGAGGGTTGTTCTTCATCGACCTGCGCGACAAAGAAGGATTGGCGCAGATTGTTTTCGGTACTGAGTCAACAGACGCTGCGTTGATTGAGAGCGCACGTGGATTGCGCCGCGAAGATGTCGTTGGGGTGCGTGGCACCGTCCGGCTACGCACGGGCGGAGCAAATCCAAAACTCGCAAGCGGCGAGGTCGAACTCGTTGCAGAGTCGCTTGAGATTTTCAACAAGGCAGAGAATCCACCGATCTTGCCGGACGAACACGATGCCGAGAAAATCAACGAAGAAACACGCCTGAAATACCGCTATATCGACTTGCGCCGCCCTCGGATGCAGCACATCCTCAAGACCCGCTCGCGCATCACGCAGTTCACACGCGACTACTTCGCGAAGCACAATTTTCTCGAGATCGAAACGCCCCTGCTCATCAAGAGCACACCTGAGGGAGCCCGTGATTTCGTGGTGCCAAGCCGGCTCCATCCAGGTCAGTGGTACGCGCTGCCGCAGAGTCCACAACTCTTCAAGCAAATCTTGATGGTCGCGGGGTGCGATCGCTACTTGCAGATCTGCCGCTGCCTGCGCGATGAAGATCCGCGCGCAGATCGCCAAGCAGAGTTCAGCCAGATTGATCTTGAGATGAGTTTCGTCGAGCGCACCGACATCATGGACATGATGAGTGGATTCGTTGCCGGACTCTGGAACGAACTTTTTGCATACGACGTTGGAACACTCGCTCGAATCACATGGGCCGATGCAATGGAGCGATACGGCATCGACCGCCCTGACACGCGGTTCGACTTGTTCATCGAAGATGTCTCAGACATCGCCGCCAAGAGTGACTTTCAAGTCTTCACGCAAGCGCTCGCAAAGCGAAGCCCAACGGGACGCGCTGGCGTCGTGAAGGCTCTGCGCATTCCCGGCGGCGCCGAGAAACTCACACGCAAGATCACCGATGGTTACAGCGAATGGGTGAAGACCTTTCGCGCGGGAGGCGTTCCTGTTGTGAAGTACACCGCTGCAGGGTTTGAATCAGGCATTGCGAAATTCATTGGACCAATCGCAGATGAACTCAAGGCGCGGCTGCAACTTGAACCGGGCGACACTGTGCTCTTCGCTGCGGACACTTGGGAGATTGCAACCAAGACGATGGGCGAACTGCGGCTGCGCGTTGCGCGCGACCTCGACTTGATCCCCAAGGGCAAGTGGAACTTTCTCTGGGTAATCGACTTTCCAATGTTCGAGTGGGATGATGAGGGCAAGCGTTGGGTCGCACTCCACCATCCCTTCACGAGTCCCAACCCAGACCAGTTCGACATTCTGCAGAGCGACCCTGGCGCCTGCCTCTCGGCGGGCTACGACCTCGTACTCAACGGAAGTGAAATCGCTGGCGGTTCGATTCGCATGCACCGACCAGATGTGCAGCAGAAGGTCTTCGAACTCATTGGGCTCAGCCAAGAAGAAGCCGTCGCGAAGTTTGGGTTCTTACTCTCGGCACTGCGACATGGCGCACCACCGCATGGAGGAATCGCCTTTGGGCTCGATCGACTCGTGATGCATGTTGTTGGAACAGACAACATCCGTGATGTCATCGCGTTTCCAAAGACGCAATCCGGCGGTGATCTCATGATCGAAGCCCCCAGCGCCATTAGCCCAGAGCAACTGCGCGAACTGAACGTCAAGAACACGATCTGAAGTCAGGTCGTGGGTTCAGCGGTGTCGGTTCGCACTCAAAGCCGTTCTTTGGAAAGAACGCATCATTAAGCGGGTCATTCCTTCCAAAGAACGAGATTTGCTGCGAGGGCGGTGCGCGTGGTTGCGCGTGCCGACCGTTCGCTTGCGTCAACGCGGCGGAATCTTCGCTCGCGCGAGTTCCCGAGACGAGCAAGTCTGCGCAGCTCGGCGAGGGCTGTTTGAGCGCCGAGTGAAGGATTCCGCCGCGCTCACGCTGGATTGGTGACTCGCCGCCGCGCTCACGCTTGATTGAGCAATCCGCGCTCACGCTTGATTGAGCGAGCCGCATTCTCATGCGCTGATTCCATCGCTCTCTCAGCTCTCAGCAGCCTGCGAGTCGAAGTCAGTGCACACCCTTGGCAGCAAGCCAACGCTCGCACTCAAGCGCAGCTTGGCATCCCATGCCCGCTGCGGTGATCGCTTGGCGATAGTGCGCGTCGGCAACATCGCCGGCAGCGAAGACTCCGTCAAGATTCGTGGCCGATGAGCGTGTCGCAAGCGCGACGTAGCCAGCCGAGTCAAGTGCGACACCGCTGCCAGCAAGAAAACCTGTGGCAGGTGAGTGACCGATCGCGACGAAGAGCCCTCCCACTGGCAGAATCGAGCGCGTTCCAGTCACCGTGTCTTCAAGTTCAACAGCCTCAATGCGTTCATCGCCGACAACATTGACAAGTTTCTTGTTCCAGACTGCGACTGCGTTGGGAGCGGCGAAGAGTCGATCTTGCATCACCTTCGACGCTCGAAACGAATCACGCCGGTGAATAACGTGAACCTTGGATGCGAACTTCGTGAGATAGGTCGCCTCTTCCATCGCTGTGTCGCCGCCGCCGATGACTGCGAGTTCTTTGCCTCGGTAGACCGGCAGTGCACCATCACACACTGCACAAGCGCTCACGCCACCACCCGACTGCGCGAGGCGAAGTTCATTCGTTGCTCCGACCCAATTGGCAGTTGCCCCTGTGGCAATGATCACGCTGTGGGCGCGAATCGTCTGGCCACTCGCGAGCGTCAGCACAAACGGGCGCGACTGAAAATCGCACGCCGTCACGTCGTCATCACAGACGCGCGTGCCGAATCGCTTTGCCTGCGCCTGAAAATGCTCCATGAGTTCAGGGCCCGTGACCCCCGTTGGAAACCCGGGATAGTTCTCGACTTCAGTTGTGAGCATCAACTGACCACCTGGAAGCACGGGCGCAGGATCAGATCGCGGCACTCCGACGATGCAGAGTGGTGCAAGGTTCGCGCGCGCACAGTAAATCGCTGCGGTCCATCCGGCTGGTCCGGATCCAATGATCACGACGCGTTCGGTCGAATTCGTTGCCGTCATTTCAGAAGCCCCTGCTCGCGTGCGAGCGCGCGAATTGGAGGCCAGAGAACGAGGTCCCCAACGAGCGCGTCATTCGAATGCTGCGCTCCATCGTCATCCTCGTGATTGCCCCCGAGCGCCCAAACGAGGCACCCGGTCGCCCACACTCGCCCCAGTGGGGTCTCGATCGCTTGCTTGTCGCGCAACTGCTTGAATTGCAAGCGCCCGTACTTCTTGTCATACGGATCGAAGTCGAACTTCTTCTGAAAGAACACTGCGTACGCGCGCTCGCGATCCTTCGGCCACGTCTGCTTGAACTCACCGTAGTAGCCGCAGAGTCCAGCGGACATGATCGTGCCATTCACTTCAGCAATAACCACGTTGCGCCACACGAACGCCTTCTCGAGGTCGCGCACCATTGCGACGACTGCGGCATACTTGATTGGATTCGTTCTCGAGAGTTCTGTCGCCATTTGGTGCAGCGTTGTGAATGGTCGCACACGCCAGCGTCGCCACCAATCGTCGTAGACATCCGCCAACTTGTCGTTACTTGCTTCGAGAGATCCATGAACCGCAGAGATGCGACGCCACATCTCTTGTGTATTGAATCGTTGCAGAGCACCCTCTTGGGATTCCTGCGCCCCCACCACTTCTGCGAATTTTTCTGAGTCCAAGCCTGCGCCGCCAGCCTGCGGGGCGAGTGCCTTTCGAAGCACCGCTTCTGCGAGGATGCGATCGCCTTCTGGCAGTTTCAATCGGCGGAGTTTCTCATTGTCGGACGGCTTCAGAAATGTGTACTCCTTGAGCGCGGCAGATTGCAGGACAGCGACCGGAATCTTGTCGAGGTAGGTCCACATGAAATCTCTCTGGACCGAGAGGTTTTCAGCGAGGTTTTCGAGAGCAAAGAGTTTTTCTTCGAGCATCGACTGCTCGCACAGTTGGCGCAGGAGCCGCGCGTAGGCGAGTGCCACGTTGAACGCCGCTTGAAACTCGCCCGCTTCGCCCCGGCGATACATCTCAGCCGTTGCGTAGGCGCCGATTGCCTCGATCGCAGTGAAGTACCCATATTGCACCCGGCCAACGTCCGCACTCTGCTGGATTGAAATGATGACTCCGGCCTTCACCCAACTTGGATCAACTCCGGCCGTTCCGTAGGGCAGTCCAAAGACCGACGCGAACTGCGCCGAAATCAGGGCTTCCCCCATCGCGCCGTTTGCCTTCGCCCAGCGCGAGACCTCATCCCATCGTTCCATCTTTGGCCAGATCGTCGATTGACTGAAACCATCACCGAATTCGATGGGAGGAGGCGTCAGTTTCAAGAATGCCCCAACCACCTCCTTCGCGCTCTTGTTCTTGTCGCTGACTTCCTTCAAAGGGGTGTTGAGCGCTGCGAGCACGGAGGCGTCCTGCGACCAACCACTATTCGAGGTCAGCGCGACCGACACGAGGAGCAAAATGGAAAGACCGCTGCGCGAGATAAGCACGTTCATAAGAAAACCAAGGGTAGCAGACCGAATCCGACTCTTGCTTCGATACACTCGGCGTTTCGTCACGCATCACCCATCACACTCGGAGAGTTGTTTTGACTTTTTCGTGTCCGCCCTCGGGCGTCCACGATGCAGTGGAAATCGAAATCAATGACCGTCCAACCGTTTCCTGAAAAACTGAATGTGCTCCTCGTTGGTACCGGTGGACGCGAGCATGCAATTGCGTGGCGGCTCTCCGAATCTCCGCACTTGGGAAAGTTGTGGGTTGAGTCCACGGCGAATGCAGGACTCCTCGAGTTTGGCTCCCCATGTCCCGAAGAGTTTTCGCTCAAGCGAAAGTACTACCTCGAGCGCTGGCTCGTTCAGGAGAACATCGGATTCATCATCATCGGTCCTGAAGGTCCACTCAGCGACGGCATGGCGGACGCGCTTGCGTCACCCGAGCGGGCGATCTTCGGACCAACGCGCGCGGCCGCGCGACTCGAATGGGACAAGGCCTACGCAAAGTCGATCATGCGCCAAACGTCGATTCCCACGGCGGAAGGGCGTGTCTGCACAACGCTCGCAGCGGCGCTCGCCTATGTCACAGAACGCGATGAACCATGCGTCGTGAAGGCGACCGGGCTC
This sequence comes from uncultured Singulisphaera sp., assembly GCA_964355975.1. Classification (GTDB taxonomy): domain Bacteria; phylum Planctomycetota; class Phycisphaerae; order Phycisphaerales; family SM1A02; genus F1-60-MAGs104. The sequence goes on along the minus strand of CAYHFW010000005.1, from coordinate 25,234 downwards.
TGCGCTGGCAAGGGAGTGAGCGTCTGCAAGAACAAGGAAGAAGCCATCGCGGCGGTCAAGCGATGCATGGAGCAGCGGGCATTCGGCGCGGCTGGCGAAAGTGTCGTCATCGAAGAGCGACTGGAAGGACAAGAGGTCTCGGTACTGGCTCTCGTCGACGGCAGAACGATCACCTTGCTCGATACGGTGCAGGACCACAAGCAAGTCGGCGAGGGCGATACGGGTCCGAACACGGGCGGCATGGGGGCATTCTGTCCCACGCCGCTTCTCGATGATGACGCGCTGCAAGCGATTGCTCGCGATGTGTTCGTGCCAGCAATTGACGGACTCCGCCGCCAAGGGATTGAGTTTCGCGGTGTGCTGTTCGCCGGACTGATGCTCACGCCCGCAGGTCCGAAGGTGCTCGAGTTCAACTGCAGATTTGGCGATCCTGAAACACAGGTGCTCATGGCGCGGTTTCGCGGCGACTTGCTGCGAACCCTGTGGCTGACTGCGATGGGAAGACTCGACGAAGTTGAGTTCTCATTCGATCCCCGGACGGCGTGCTGCGTTGTTGTTTGTGCGCAGGGGTATCCCGGGGCGTCTAAGAAAGGCGCTCCGATCAGCGGGCTGATGCCGCTCACCCGCACTGAAGCCTCGTCGGACATCCCGATGATGTTCCATGGCGCAACAAAGCGCGAAAAAAAGGGTGAAACGGCTGTAAATGGGGGGCGAGTTGTTGGAGTGACCTGTTTAGGGAGCGGACTCGACGAGGCGACTCGAGCGGCGACGGTCTCTGCTGCTTCGATCAAGTTCACGGGGGCGTTCCACAGACGCGACATTGGCTTTCGCGTCTTACGCCAACGCCAAACTTCTGCGTGAGTTGAATTCGTCAAACTTTGCTGGGCTTGGCAGCGCGAACCCCCTTCCGCGCGTAATAACAAGTGCTACACTCTCTGAACTCAATTTGTTTTTGAGTACAGAACGCCCCCGCATTGAATTCGAGACACGTCGATTCGCTCAAAATTGGAGTTGTAATTTCCTCATGCGCTTCTATCTCACGCTGATTCTGACTCTTTGCTTCGTCGCCCTTCACTGCGAGGTGAACGCGGCTCCTGACAAGACAGCCAAAGTTGCGTCCGTTTCGCTGCACACCGCGGCGCTTGCAAAGGATCCCAGCACGCTCGTGCTTCCGGTTGATCCAACCCGTGGAACCCCCGAGCACACCGGCCGCTTGATCGTGATGTTCGACCCCAACATGGCGGTTCGCGCACCGCGCACTGCAAGCAACGAACTTTTTGCGTTGCAGGGTGCAGACCTTGCACAACCATCCGCGCTGATTGCGAAGTACGGCGCCACCATCCGCCAGGCAATCAACGCCGACCCAGTCATGCTCGCCGATCTCCGTTCGCGCGCTGAACTGCGCAGCGGAAAGCCGATGCCAGACCTCGCGTCAATGATGTATCTCGAGGGAATCGCACCAAGCCAACTTGTTCGAGCCGCGCGAGATTTTCTTGCGCTCGGCGAAGTCGCGTGGGTCGAGATCGAAGCCAAGACACAACTCGCGATGGGCGGCAATGCCTGCGGCCAGTGCGGCCCAAGCGATGGAACGTGCAGCGCACTTCCATGTGAGTTTCCTCACCCTGGCACCACGGACGATCAAGGCAATCCCGTTGGATACTGCTCCGACACCGTGACCTGTGCGACGGTGACTGCGATTCGCCCATCTTGCACCGTCAGTTGGGACGAAGTCTGTGCAACGCTCGCGTTGCTGCTTGGCCCTTCAGCGTTCGGTGGTGCGGGCCCGTACGACACGTGCCTCCAGCCTCAGCCGGTTCCCTCCCCGGTGTTTACACCATTCGATGTTCCTTGGTCACCACTCGAAGAATCGCTTCTGTTTCAGACTTCACCCTTCATCGCGCACTCGATTCCTGGATCGATCAATTCGGGTTGCTGCCGAGCGGTCTGTTTCGAAGATGTCACATGCTGCACCATTTCTTGGGATGCCGACTGCGCGTCACTTGCGATTGGGTTCTACGACGATTGTTATTCAACGATCGGCTACACCGTTCCAGGCGGAAGCGGAAATCCCCAAACGCCAAATCCACAGGCGCCTTCGCCGCTCTTTGATGCGACGATGCTTCAAGATCCGCCACCGCCTGAAGCAGCGCCGGGCAGCGCCCCGCTCGCTCTTTACACAACTCCAGAGCGCGCGCCAGATCCATACACGGGACCGAGTCCTCCACCGTCGAACTTTGGACCATTCACGACCTTTGCATCCGTCACAGGCTTTCGCGGCGGCGGTATCAATATCGATGCGATCGCGTCACTTCTCGAACAGTTTCCGGGAACTGCGGGTCCTCAACTTCCTCGAATCAAGATTGCCCTCGTCGAACCGTCGGCGCTCGCGAACCACGAAGATCTCATCGATCCAATCACCGGAGTTACGAAGGTCACGGTCGAAGCTGGGCAGACTCCGCTCATCATCAACGACCAAACGAGCCCTCCGCCAACCTTCTCTGGCTCGTTCGACACTGCACCAGCACACGGCACCGCCTCGCTTGGAGTGCTCTTCGCGAACGCCAACAGCATCGGAGCGACTGGTGTAGTCCCCGAGACCGACGCTTACTTCTTTCCAACGGAGTCATTTGAAGAGCAGGGACGGACGCTCACGGCGATGGCAAACGCGGTCAATGTTCTCACCACCATCACGAGTTCAGATCCGAATCCAGGCAACATCATTGTGATGCCGGTCGCAGAGGGCAATCAACCGCTCAATACGATCCCGTCGCGCGCAGCGATTATCACAACTGGACTTGCGCTCGGGGTAAACTTCGTTCTTGCTGCAGGGAATGGCGCTGCCGGGGTCGAAATCCCCATCGTCGGATCAGAGTCAGCGATTGTGGTGGGCGCAGTCTGGCCCGGCTTTCAGGCAATCGTTGCGCCTGCTGGCGCGACGGTCTATCCAGGGCTGAACTACAGCCGAACCGGAGCCAGCAATTTCTCTGGGCCTGGCACCGTCGCGATTTCAGCGTGGGGCTCGGGCGTCTGCACGCTTGGCTATGGCGACCTCTTCTGCGGAACGAGCGACCCAGTTTCGACGAATCCAGCCGTGGCGCAGTATGAAGTCAATCGCTTGCGCACCTACACAGCAGCATGGGGCGGAACCAGTGCCGCGGCCGCTCAAATCGGTGGTGTCGTAGCCCTCATTCAGGCGCTTGCGAAGCAGGTCTACGAGGGGCAGCCTTTCAGTCCTGACAACATGGTTGAACTCTTGTCGGATCCAGAAAATGTTTTCGCGCAGTGCGGGCAACCGGCCATCACAAACTGGATCGTTGCGGGCTACGGCGACACGGTTCCGTCAGGAGACGGAGAGGCTGGAGCAGTTGGTGGCTTTCCCAACATGCGTCGACTGGGCGTTTCAACAATCAACGGTGATTTTTACGATGGCAATCAATCGACCTTCAAGATTGTGTGCGGATCGTTGGTGTCAGGCACCCCTTTCAGCATCCGAGAAGCTGACAACAAGTTTGTCAAAGCTCGCACCGCCCGCCCACAGGGCAGCCAAGCATCATCTGGGCTCGGTCCTCCGCTGATGTATCCACCCTCTGGTCGCATCTTGGATGTCCAAGTGATTCGGACGACCGACCTTGCTGTTCCAGCAGATCTTGAGCGCGTTTCAGTTTCTGTGACCGGCCGCGCTTCAAGTGTTGGAAGCGCGCTCGTGATGGTCTTCTTGTACGACGGCGCGATGAATCGGTGGAACTTCCTTCCTCCGTTTGCCGCGACATTCACAACCGTGAATCAGACGCTGCCGCAGTTCACCCTGGGCGCGTGCGTCAATCCTGGCAACTATGCGTACAGCAGTGGCTCGGGAGTCAAGATGGCGGCGCGTGTCGTCGTCTTCCCGCTTGGCGGCTTGGGACAGACACAAATCTGGCTCGACCAGGTGCTCATCAATTACAACTCGCCGCTGATTGCCGTCCCACCTGCCTGCCCATAATCACCTCTTATGTCGTTCGTCCCCGACAACACTTCCCAAGAAAAGACCTCGTTTCTCTCGCTTTCGTTTGACTTTCGTCGTTGTGACCCTATGTTGCCTTCATTGCCTGCGGGGCGTCGCAGGATTGTGAAGGTCATTGGGTTGGCAACTTCCCAGTGATTTGACCACGATTCGCCCCTCGCAGACCCCTGAGAACATTTCATGAAAACTGCCACCTACTCGATGCTCGCATTGGCTTGTTTGACCGCGACCTCACTTTCGATCGCAACGACTGAATCCGGCAAGCGGGCGACACCGGTCTCTCTCGCAACAACCGATTCGCCAAAGTCGGTCACCGGCAAGCCAACGCAGCAAACTGGAGCGCGCTCCCTTCCGCAGGTCGGAGTTGGACGCAGTGATTTGTCTGCACTCGGGCGCTCGGGTGCCGCGTCTCCCAATCTGACGGCAGAGACCATCCGATCGCTCAAGGTTGGCGATCCAATGCTGTTCGTGACTGCTGATGGAAAGGCGCTCGATCTGGTCGTCACTCGCCGTGGTTGGACTGGTGCCGATGAGAAGCAGATTTACTTTGGAAGTGGTTCGACTGGTAACGCGCTTTACGGAATCATTTCGCAAGTTGGTCCCCGGCTGACGGGATACTTTCTTGCGCGCAGCGGCACCGCGTACGCGCTTTCACCTGTGCAAGGCAGCGGTTACCAACTCACCGTGCGACCAAACTTTGGCGCGCTTGAGTGCGGCGTTGATCGGGTTCGCCCCGCAAACCCAAATGCGACACGCGATCCAATTCAAGCCCAAGGCGGATTGGCTGGTGGAGTGACCCCATGCCCGCCAGAAGTGATTCCTTTCGAAGTTGTCCCAGGACTCGTGAAGGATGGCGGCATCCTCATCGATGTTCTCTTTGTCTTCTCGGTTGATGCGAACGAAGCGATTCTCGCTGCTGGGTCAACCCCGTACGACCAAGCGGTCCTGACTGTTGCCCAAGCGAACATGGCGCTCAAGAACTCGACCGGTCAAGGCGCGACCACGTTTGATGGTCAGGACGCAGACAACCAGTTGAACACGCAGTGTGGATACGGCGAATATCCGGCTCCAGGCGCGGCGGCTCTTACCAATCCCGTGACCAGCCCGATCTCGTGTGGGGCGGTTCCGATCGATCTAAACACCGTCTCTGCACATGAGGCGCGTGCGGGCGTAACTCCTGCGGAGAGCGATGTTTGCACACCGAGGCTTCGACTCGCAGGTGCTCTTGTGGCGGACGGCTTTTTCGGGCAGGAAGAACCGTTCGTCAGCACCGGACAAGCCGTCGATCTTGACCGCATCGAGAACTACACGGATGGGATTCTTGACTACGTTCCAACATGGCGCGATGCACTTGGTGCCGATGCTGTCGCACTCGTGGGAATGGACTACGGAGCCGACAGCGCCTTCGTCGGGCTTGCGAGCGTGATGAATGATGCCAACAACGGAGCTCAGGGGTTTGCCCGACTCTCGATTCCAGCCAATCCACATCCGATTGTCGACACAACAACCGGAGCGCTCGGGCCTTCAACCGTCTCGACCTTGCAAGCGTTTTCCGAGTCCCCCTACTGCTTGCTCGACCAGACGATCTTGGGAGATCTCGTCTACGCGCATGAACTCGGCCACAACTTTGGATGCCAACACAATCATCAAGCCCCAAGTGCGCAACCACAAGACGCGCTCTTTCCAGACTCGTTCGGATTCGGCGATGACAATTTTCGTACCGTCATGGCGTATCCAGCCCAAAACAATGTCAGATTGCCAGGGTTTTCGAATCCAGACAAGACGTGGCGCGACTATGAGGGTCCCGCCGCGAATATCACTCCGGCTGGAAAAGAGTTCGATTTCGAATGCAGTGCCGTTTCTCCAGATGGCCTCGGAACATTTGCTCAGTACGTGCCAGGAAGTGGAGTTGGACCTGGCATTTGTGATCAAGAGACCGACGACGACCCAAGTTCGCCCGCGGCCATGGTGATTGCAGGTGATGTCACGATTGACGATGCAGGTCAAGAATGCGCGAACAACGCGCGTTCGATTTCACAGGCAAAGTTTGACTTTGCACGCTTTCGCTGCAGCATCTTCCCTGTTCACGACTGCAACAACAACCTGATCGATGACTTTGTCGAAGCGCTTGACGGAACCAACGATGACTGCGATGCCAACGGCGTTCCCGACGAGTGTGAAACGGCCCAAGAAGATCCTGGAATCCCAAGCCCCATCGATTGCAACCAGAATCAGATTCCTGATTCGTGCGATATCTCAACGGGGGAGAGCCAGGACATCAATTCCAACAGTATTCCAGACGAGTGCGAAGATCAGAGTCTGCTCTTCCGCGAGAACTTCGAAACGATCGCTCTTGGAACGCATGATGGAGCGCTTCAAATTGCCAGAGTCGGAGCAGATGCGCTCGCTCAGATCCGCCTGACCGACCCAGACTTTCCTGACTATTTCGCGACGATCGAGACGACCGATCTCAGCCCAGATCCAACCGATACTGGCTTCATCTACACCGACATCGTTCCGTCGCTCTATCAGTACGGGCTTGGACGCAACGGCAATCTCAACCTCAATGGGGCGCTCGGCCAGGGCTTCGCCGTGGCTTTCGGATCGCGTGGATACGGGCAGCGATTGACATTCAATTCGATTACAGGTGACTTTCCTTCGGGCAATGGGTTCACAACGATCGTGTGCGCTCGTCCGATTTCGGAGTGTCGGCTCTACATCAACGCAGCGGACTTTGTCGATCACTTTGCTGCCGACCCCCCACTGCCACAACTCGCAAACTTCGGCTACCTCGAAGAAAATCTCGTGACGGTTGAGGGCATCGAAGTCGATGACATCACCGGTGCCGAAGTTGTCGTCTTCTCTCAGTCGTTCGACCTTCGCGGCATTGAAACCCCTGGCGTTCCAAGCGGACTTCAGTTTGTGAGAGTTTCTGCCGCGATTGGAGATCCGCCAATTGTCTTTGACAAGGTTGCGATCACCGGTGCGTTCGTTGCGATCGACAATGTTTCGTTCGATCGCGGGCAGATCTTTGCCCAATGTATTGGCGACATCGCAGGCGGAATTCCAGTTGGGGGTCTTCCCACCCCAGACGGACGCGTTGCGGCCGAGGACTTGCTGCTGATTCTCGCAACGTTCGATGCAGCGAATCCGATCGACCCCGCAGATCCACTCGCAGCAATTGCCGATATCAATGATGACAACTTTGTCGATGCATCCGACATGCTCGAGGTGCTTGCGAGTTTTGGCAACTGTCCTGGCGGCGTCGCAGGGCCCTGATCGTTCAATACCCACGCAATAGAGAACTCAACAATGCTTACATCCCTCTATCTCGCCACCGAACTCTTTCTTCTTCAACGGGGATCGAGTGATGCCCTGATCTCTGACCTGAAACAGGACGCCGTCCTTGTTGTTCGGGAACGGGTTGAAGCGGGCGAGAGCGAACAACTTTCGGTCACAACCCCCTCGTCCATCGCTGGAATGCCTCCTGTCGGGCTGGCAGAGCTTCGCTCAATGGTGGCGCACGTTGACGCCGTTGTTGCGCGTCCAGCGGTTGCTTTCATGGTCGATGAGACCATCGGAGGAGAACGAAAGAATCAGAAGGATCAGGATGGCGATGGTGGCATCGCGGGATTCGACCTTCCCTTTGACATCCAGTTTGCAGTGACCGCACAGTCGGCAATTCCTTCGGCGCAACTCGCAGCATTCACGCAAGCCCTCGCTGACGTTGAGGCGTACCTTGAATCGCAGATTCAGTCGCAGAACGTGACGTTGATTCTCGAAGTCGCGTACGCGCAGCTCACTCCCGGGCGTCTTGGCTTTACCACATGCCGATACTCGGTCGAAAACTTCGCGACGATTTCCACTGCAATTGTTGACGCTGCCGACCTCGACGATGTTCAGTGCATGCCGTTGGCGACAACAGTTCCTGTGCGGTACAGCGGCGTATCGATCACCGTGACGACGGAGAATCGTGTCTATGTCGTTCGCCCACTCAAGAAGGCGCTCGGGATTCCCGATGGCGGCGGAATTGGAGTGCCGACAGTTGATGGGCGCGTCACCCTCAACTCTGCCATTCAGTGGGACTTTGACCCGTCCGATGGACTCACTTTGGGTTCCACCGTGCTGTATTCGTTTCAAGATCACTTGATTCGCGAGGTTTTGCAAGCGCTCGGGTTTGTCGCCGGCGCAGACTTTCTCGTGCGAGATTGCACGATGATGGATCTCATTCGATTTCAGCGCGATGTCATCGACACGACATGGCTCATCAATAGCAACACCGATGTCTTTGGACCACCGCATCCACCTGCTGCAGTCGGGTGCGCAGGGTTCAGCACCATAGTGATTGATTCGATCAATGCTGGTGGGCAGTTTCCCGGTTGGGCGCTCGACTACAACCCAGGTCTCAACGCTGCTGCGATTGAAGAGTACGCAGAAATCATCTTTGCCGCAGGGCAAGGAGGTGCAGACATGGCTGCTGCGCGTCTACTCGCCAGCGCTGAAATGCTCGCAGACGCTGGTGGACCAATCCCGACTCGGTACATGACCGATCAAATGCGTGGCAAACTCAACCTGTTCACTGGACTGCCAGAGACCGAGAGTGCCGGCAACGTTTTCGACGATGCGCGGCTTCCAGTGGCGGCGGTTCCCGCGAACCAGAAGACGGCCTTTCCAGACGGCGCGACACAGTCCCTCAAAACCGTGACCATCGGTGCAGTTGCCGCAACGACCCGTTGTGTTGCAGTTGACTTTCGAGAGAAGTCGTACACGCTCACTTCTGGGGTCACGACCGTCGAGTTCCGTGGGGCGATGCCGCGAACCGTTGCGCGAAACACCCAGTCCGACGCATCCACAATGAACTTCTTGCAGGACACGGGTCGACTGCCAGGCGACTTTGAGTTCGAGATGTACGACGGTTCTCCAGTGCGCGGATGCTTCGTCTTGCAAAACGAGCTTGCACCGGTGGGCACGCGCTGCATCATGGGCAAGTCAATCGGTAAGGGAGTGACCTTCTACAGCCGCGACATCGTTGGCTTGTACGCCGCCCCGCTCGGCACACAGCCAGACTTCATGACCCGCCGCGAGATGTTGTTGCTTGACACGCTTGGATGGAAAATGACTGCGGAGGCGCTCGACGAGACGGACGAGGGCGATACGACTCCGTAATCACCCAGTGAACTTGAGGTACCCGCAGAGGCGATCAAGCCTCACGCGAGAGCCGCAGCCGATTCATTCGACCGCGGCTCTTGCGTTTTTGCTCGTGCGATGTTTGCTTGCGCCTCTTGAGCCATCGCATTTGTTACTCTTGAGCGATGACGATTTCACGTGCGACGTTTGTTTCAGCGATTGGACTTCTTGGCGCCGCCCTGACCGCTGCTCCGCCATCAACGCCCGTCGCATCCACCATTGCCCCTGAATCCCCCGTTGTGCATGAGTGGGATGTTCCTGCACGTGGCGCGCAGTTCGGAGAGTCTGGGTCGGTCTGGATTCCGCTGATGGCACCGAGCGCGGCGCATTTGAGTCAGAAGCAATTCGAGGAGTGTGTTTCACAGGTTCAGCGCGCACAATCTCGAGGCGACCTCGACGGACAAGAGATTGTGGTCACGAGTGGCGGCGACGGCGGGATCGCGGGCGGATCGAATGTTGTCTTCACAATTGGCGCGGTACCCGCGGGTGTTGTGATGCCAGTCATCGCTGCGACGCAACAAGTTGCGAACTATCTCAGCACAGTGATCCTCAACACCACCACTGTCAACATCAAGTTGCAGTTTCAACCCCTCGTGGCAGGAACGATCGCCATCGCCGCACCGCGCATCGCTGCGCAGCCAGTCTCTCCCTCACTCGCAAGCCTGATCGATTCAGGTCTCTCAGGATCACAACTCGACGATGCACGCTTTCTTCCCAATCCGCCTGCTCCCTATGGCACAGGACCTTCGGCGAATTCTCGACTGCGCGTTTTCTACTCCGCGTTGCAGTCGAACGGAAGCAATCGCTACACCTCAGAGGATCGCATCTACTGGACGAGTGCGAATCTACGCGCCGCATGGATCTACACACTGCCCGCGCTCTCTGCGTTCGACGGGACGATTACGTTCACGACAGGCGCCGGCATTTTTGACAACTATGTGTTTGACCCCTCTGTCGTGCCATTCCCAGCGGCAGGCATTTCATTCCAGGACTGGCTGATTCGTGCGACAGCGATCAACATGGGATGGCTCTCGTCGGTCCAAACGAATCTGGTGGGCGATGTTGCGGTCTTTGACCTCTACAGATTTCGAAATGACATTCTTGCCGAGAGTACGAACGGGCTGCAGCCTGGTCCGTCGATTCCGACCGACTTTGGATACCTGACTCAGGAGCCAACGGCATTCAATTCGATCTTTCCTGACGTGACTTGTGATGACGTCACCCTCGCACTCGAGACCACCGTTGGAAACGCCGCGTCCTACACCGATCCGAACCTTGGGCTGTTCGCGCCTGATTACAACCCTGGCGGCTACCGACAGTTTCGCACCCTGCTCGCGACGAATAGTCCATTCGTCACGATTGAAGAGCAGGCTGCGTTTGTCTCTTCGAACTTCGGCCCACCATCGGCCGGATTCTCCGCATACGGCACCGCGATCCGAAATCAGTTTGGCGGGAGTGGAATCATTGACGATGCACAACTCGTTCCCCCACCTCCATTCGTGCAGCGCACTCGTTACATCGATTGCAACATGCCAGGGTATGTCACCAATAGTGGATTCTGCTTCTTGATTGATTACAACTCAGTCTTTCCGGGTTATTACGCGCGCTTGGCCGTCCGCGGGTTGAACCTTCCCGATGGAGAGCAAGTCTTGAACTATGTGACTGGGCTCAACGGGTCGACGACCGACGATTCAGCGACAGGAGTCGATCTCGAAGTCGCGGTGATGGATGAAACGAATGCGGTCAATGGTTTTCTATTGAACCCAACCCCTGCCTTCCCACTGACAGTTCCATTTCTCATGGGTGGATCGGCGATTCCAAACGGATTCACCGCGTTCCCGGCATTCTTCTCGCCCACCGAACTGAAAGTGCTTGACTCGCTTGGCTGGGACGCCCCACAACCCTGACCTCGCACGCGCCGAGGCAGGTTGGGTCTCGCCGCTCTTTCGAAAGCACGGAATAGCCCATTGGTTTTCGACGCGCGACCCCCCACCCGCTCAGTGGATTGCACAGCACCTCGCGGGTGAGTTCGCGCGCCCCGCACGGGCTCGGCAGGTGCATGGTGGGCAATGCGTGGTCGCCGGCGCCTGCGTGGATGGGGAACTGCCGGAGGCGGATGCCGTTGTCTCGAATGACCCGCTGCTCGTGCCGATTGTCTCAACTGCCGATTGCGTGCCCTTGCTTGTCGTCTGCACGCATTCGCGCTCCTGCGCTGCGATCCACGCGGGCTGGCGGGGCATTGCAGTGGACGTTGTAGGCGCGACCGTGCGGCTCATGTGCGATCGCTTCGGCGCCCGAACTGAGTCGATGATCGCAGCGATCGGCCCCTGTGCTGGAAGGGACCAGTATGAGGTCGGGCAAGATGTGATCGATGCGTGGAGTGGTGTCGGACTCAACCGCGCCCTACGCGCAACAGGGAGCGCAGAAAAGGCATGGGCGAACTGCCCGCTTGCCGCGCGCATGCTGCTCGAGCGCGCAGGAATCGCGCCGACCTGCATCGACATCGATCCCCCCTGCACAATCAGCAACGCCCGATTTGCGAGTCACCGCCGCGAACCAGAGAACCGCACGCGCATGCTCGCGGGTATCGCACTCTCAAAGTCAGTTTGAGGGCTGGGCCGCACCGTTGTTCTTGCGTCCGTTGCTACACTCACCGACCGCTGGACAGGTGGCCGAGCGGTTGAAGGCGTCGGTTTGCTAAACCGATGTAGGGGCTTATACCCCTACCGTGGGTTCGAATCCCGCCCTGTCCGTTTCTCTTTCTTTCGCTGCAGAGTCGATTTTCATGGATGGTTTGATCGAACAGCTTCCACGACTCTTTACCGAACTAGATGTCTTTCTGAGCGATCTTGTTCGCGTATCAGGCGGTTGGAGTTACGCATTTCTGTTCTTGATCATCTTCTGCGAGACGGGTCTCGTGGTCACGCCGTTCTTGCCTGGAGACAGCCTGCTGTTCGCTCTCGGGGCCATTTGCGCGCGAAAGATTGGTCTTGACCCGTGGATGGTTGGAGGGACCATCATGGTCGCCGCGGTCTGCGGGGACACGGTGAATTACAACATAGGAAAATGGGTCGGCCCGCGTGCGTTCTCTGGAAAAGTGCCGCTGCTTCGCGTTGCGCATCTCGAACGCACACGAACGTTCTTTGAACGCCACGGTCCCAAAGCGGTCGTGCTTGCTCGGTTTGTGCCCATCGTTCGAACATTTGCCCCATTCTTCGCTGGTGTTGGAGAGATGCGATTTCGAACATTCATCGCATACTGCGTCGCGGGAGGCCTGCTCTGGGTCGTGCTGCTCGTGGGGGCGGGATATGTCTTTGGCGAGATTCCAATCGTGAAACGCAACTTCGAAGTTGTGGTGATTGCGATCGTCGTAATCTCAGTGCTTCCCGTCGCAATTGAGTGGTGGCGCAGTCGCCGCAAGTCACTCACTCGGTAGCATCCGCGACCCATGAAGATTCACGAATTTCAAGCGCGCGAACTGCTCGAAAAGTCGGGCATTCCAGTTCCTAAAAGCACGATGGTGCAGAGCGTCGATGCCGCGGATATCGCCGCGCGCGCTCTCTTTGCGAGTGGATCAAAGATGGTCGTCGTTAAGGCACAAGTGCACGCGGGTGGACGTGGCAAGGCTGGATTCGTGCGCGTCGTCGACAACGCGGCAGACGCGCACACCGCTGCGCAGTTCATGCTCGGCAACCGAATGGTGAGCGCACAGACTCCACCCGAGGGGCTCGAAGTGCAACGACTGCTCGTCGCTGATGCGGTCGACATCGCACACGAGTTTTATGCGGCAGTGCTCGTTGATCGCGCGCGGCGAACGAACACGTTGATCGCCAGTGCTGAGGGCGGCGTCGACATCGAGAAGGTTGCAGAAGAGCGCCCTGATGCACTCATCAAACTTGCGCTCGACCCAATCATTGGACTGCAGCCATTCCAAGCGCGTGCAGTCGCGCTCGCCCTTGGGTTCAAGGGAAAGGCGATTGCCCAAGCCATGCGCGTGTTTACAAATCTCTGTGCGCTCCAACGATCGACCGACGCGAGTCTGGTCGAAGTGAATCCGCTGGTGCTAACTCCTCCGAGTGCGGCGCATCCCGATGGTCAAGTCATGGCGATCGATGCGAAGTTTGCATTCGATGACAACGCGCTCTTTCGCCACGCAGACATCAGCGCGATGAAGGATCCAACAGAAGAGAATCCTGCTGAGATTCGTGCCGAGTCGTTTGGACTCTCGTATGTTGCGCTCGATGGCAACATCGGCTGCCTCGTCAATGGTGCTGGACTTGCAATGAGCACGATGGACATCATCAAACTGCATGGTGGCGAGCCTGCGAACTTTCTCGATGTGGGCGGCAGCGCGACCGAAGAAGCTGTGACTGAGGCCTTTCGCATCATCCTGAGTGATGATCGCGTGCAGGGCGTGCTTGTGAATATCTTCGGCGGAATCATGCAGTGCGATCGCATTGCTCGCGCGATTGTCGGCGCTGCGAAGTCAATCGGGTTCCGTGTGCCACTGGTTGTGCGCCTCGAAGGAACGAACGTCGCTCAGGCGCGTGCGATTCTTGAAGCAGCGCGTGCAGAGATTCCAATGATGCAGACTGCGACCGACCTCAGCGATGCCGCTGCGAAGATCGTCAGCGCGGTTGCGGTTGCCGTCTGATCCCCCGATGCTTGTGTTGTTTGACATTGACGGAACGCTTCTGCGCACAGCTGGTGCTGGCATGGACGCGATGCTCGCATGTGCGCACGAACTCTTTCCCGCGCACGCATTTTCGTTCGAGAATGTCTCGATTTCAGGCCGCCTCGATCGACTCATTTGGCGCGACTTGATGGCGAACGCGCAGGTGGATGTGGAAGGCCATCACCATGAGCGTTTTCGCGCGCGATATGGCCACCACCTCGAGCAGGCGTTTCTTGGTGGTGCGCAATCGATGCCCCTGCTTGGCGCGCGCGCATTGGTTGAAGCGTTGCACGAGTGCACGCAGGATGGCGCCTCGAACCCGCTCGGCGGCATTGGGCTACTCACGGGCAATTACGAACACACTGGACGGCTCAAGGTTCAGCGCGCTGGCTTCTCGCTCGAGCCCTTTCAATTCAATGCGTGGGCAGATGATGGATGGCACCGCCGCGATCTGCCACCCGTTGCGATCGCGCGCTACTGCGAACAGACTCAACGGCCAATGCGTGCGGAGCAGACTGTGATCATCGGAGATACTCCGCTCGATATCGACTGCGCACATTTCAATGGTTGCCTCGCGATCGCGGTTGCGACTGGAGCGCACACAATGGACGAACTGCAATCGCATTCGCCAGACCTGCTCGTGCAGGATCTTGACGATTGGCGGTCAGTCGCCGAGTGGATCACAAGTCAGACGCAGGCTTAGGCGATTTCGAGAAAGCGCTGCACAGCCAAGACATCAGGGATGATCTTTGGCGTCACGCGCAACGTGAACTTCGCGCCCAACTCAGCACCCACGCAGCGTGTCGCAGGAATGCGTGAAACCCACATACGACCACCACGCTGATTGAGCGGGTTGTCTCGGCCGCGGCGACGAGCGACGCGGGTGAGTGTGCGTTGAACCGCTGGCTGCAGGCGCATCAAACGCTCGATCGTCTTGCGATGGCGAGGCTCGAGAGGCACCTTCTTCACAGAAATTGTCACGGTTGTTCCAGCGGTCAATGCGGTCATATTGGGCTCCAAAAGAGAGGGCGGAGGATACACAAAGATCACATCAAACGCAACCGCGCTCATAGAGCAGAAACAACCCCTGCGTGCCGTGGTCACCGAGTTTGCCATCCTGTGCCATGCGATAGAGCCTTTCGGCAAGCTCGAGCCCCGGAAACTGCAGCCCCTGCGCGCGACACTCCTCGACCGCGATACCGAGGTCCTTCACGAAGTGATCGATAAAAAATCCTGGGCTGAAGTCGCCGCGAATGATGCGAGGGGCGAGATTTGTAAGCGCCCAACTTCCTGCCGCTCCCGCAGAGACAGATTCGAGGAGTTTCGCTGGGTCGAGCCCCGCGGAACGGGCGAAGATCAGCGCTTCGCAAATGCCGATCATCTTCGAGGCGATCAAGATCTGATTTGCAATCTTCGCCTGCTGTCCAGCCCCTGCCGCACCTTGATGAACAATCGTCTTTCCGAGCACCCCAAAGAGCGGTCGCGCGACTTCGAAGGCTTGCGATGAACCACCAACAAGAATCGAGAGCGTCGCGTTGCGCGCGCCGATGTCACCGCCTGTGACCGGCGCATCGAGTGCCGCGACGCCTCTGCTGCGGGCAGCCTCATCAATCTTGCGCGCAAGCGATGGACGGCTACTCGTCATATCGACGAGCAGTGCGGGTAGGCGCGTTGCTGTGAGTGTTCCGCACTTGCCGAGGTGCACCTCTTCGACGTCGCTTGGCATGCTGACCATCGAGAAGACGACATCCTGCCCCTCGGCCGCTGCGACTGGTGTCGGCGCCCACGCTGCGCCGCGATCAAGCAGCGCAGTTGCACGCGCCTTGGTGCGTGTGTGAATGGTGACTGTGTGACCCGCCCCAAGCAGATGACCGACCATCGGCGACCCCATCACTCCGCAGCCGATCCATCCGATGCGCATTGAGGTCTGCATCGACGCAAGAATACGATTGAATTATCCTCCATTGGGCGTTCGAACCCCAGTGATTTCGGCAGCGTATTGACAGGATGCACCCAACTATGACGACTCCACAGCAGGACATTCACACGACACCTCACAGGGACATCGCGAATCTCGAGCGACAAGTTGAAAGCGCAAGCCGACCCTTTCGACATCTTGTCGATCAGATTCAGCGCGTGATCGTGGGGCAAGATTCGCTCATTGAGGGACTGCTCTGCAGCCTTCTGATGAATGGACATGTGCTCATCGAAGGCGTTCCCGGGCTCGCCAAGACAACCGCGGTGAGTTGCCTCGCGAAGGGAATCAACACAGGATTTCGCCGCATCCAGTTCACGCCTGATCTTTTGCCTGCGGACCTCATCGGCACGCTGATCTACCGCCCAAACACGGGCGAGTTCACTGTCAAGCAGGGTCCGATCTTTTCAAACATCGTGCTCGCGGATGAGATCAATCGCGCGCCAGCAAAGGTGCAATCGGCGCTGCTTGAAGCAATGCAAGAGCGACAGGTGACCATCGGCGACACGACGTATCCGCTGCCCGATCCATTTCTCGTTCTTGCGACTCAGAATCCGATCGAGCAAGAGGGCACATACCCGCTGCCTGAAGCGCAGGTCGACCGCTTCGCGATGAAGTTGGTGGTGTCTTATCCGTCGCCCAAAGAAGAGCGACTCATTCTCGACCGCATGGCGAATACGCAGAACAAACTCACGGTCGATGCCGTGCTCAATCCTTCAGACATCGCTGCAGCGCGATTGCTTGTCGATCAGATTTTTATGGACGACCGAATGAAGGATTACATCGTCGACCTCGTGGTTTCGACGCGCAATCCAAAGACACACAAGATTCCAATCGAAGGACTCGTGCAATATGGATGTTCGCCGCGCGCAACAATTGCGCTCACACTCGCAGCCAAAGCGAAGGCATTTCTGGATGGACGCGGCTATGTGGTTCCGCAAGATGTGAAGGATGTCGCTCCCAATGTCTTGCGCCATCGCCTGGGACTTTCGTACGAGGCTGAAGCTGAAGAGAAAACGGCCGACGACATCGTGCGAGCGCTGCTCGATCATGTGCCAGTGCCTTGATCGTGACCTATGAACGAACCCATGAATGGAAAGGCGCACAGTGCTGACTGCCGAAACCATCCGCAAAATTCGCCGCATTGAGATTCGCACTTCGCGCGTCGTGCAAGAAGCGGTCGCGGGGCGGTATCTCTCTGCATTCAAGGGACGCGGAATGGAGTTTGAAGAAGTGCGCCCTTATGAAGTCGGCGACGATGTTCGCACAATCGACTGGAATGTCTCAGCGCGCGCAGGTTCGCCGCACATCAAACTCTTTCGCGAGGAACGCGAACTGACCGTGATGTTGGCCATCGACGTCTCTGGATCGCTTCGATTTGGATCACAGGGGCAACTGAAGCGTGAACTCGTTGCCGAGGTCGCCGCAACCCTTGCGTTCAGCGCGACGCGCAACAATGACAAAGTCGGATTGCTACTGTTTAGCGGCGAGATTGAGCGGTTTGTTCCCCCGCGAAAGGGACGGCGTCATGTGTTGCGCATCGTGCGCGATCTGCTCGCGCACACTCCAACCGGCAGTGGCACTGACCTTGCGGGGGCGCTCGACGAATTGAATCGCATCCAGCGCCGACGCGCAGTCGTCTTCGTCATCAGCGACTTTCTCGATCACGGGTGGGAGCGACCGATGGCAATCGCGCGCAGCCGACATGATGTCATCCCTGTGGCAATCTCAGATCGACGCGAGAATCTGATGCCCAACGTCGGGCTGATCGAACTCGAGGATGAAGAGAGCGGCGAGCGCATTGTCGTCGACACATCGAGCAAGCGTGTGCGCGATGAGTTCAGCAGGCAAGCGCAGATTCGATCGCAACAGTTTCAATTGGGACTGCGGCGATTGAAGATCGAACCGCTCATGCTCGAAACTGGCGTCGATTACGTCGAGCCAATCACCGCATACTTTCGAAAACGCGAGGCGCGAAGAAGCCGATGAGAGCGCACACGCTGCGTTTCTGCGCGGTTCTGGCAGTCGCGCTCGTCGCGCGGGTGGCGAGCGCACAGGTTCTCACGCAGCAGCCATCGGCGCCATCTGCTCCCGCTGTGGCGACTCCGCCAAGCGCTCAAACTCTGCCTCCGCCGCCAGAGCCACTATCAACTCCGCCATCGACCCTGCCATCGCGCCCATCGAAACCAGTCGCGGTGCGCTGCGCAGATGGTGGCGTGAGCGCACTGCTCACAGCACCCGCAGACGTGATCGAAGTAGGACAAGAACTGCCTTTCACTCTCACAGTCACTCTCGACAAAGGGGTCGCCCTCACGTCGCCAGACATTGGAGAGTCGATGGGTGCATTTGAGGTGCGAGAAACCGACCGCAGTTCTGTGCGCGAGGGAGAGAAACGCATTTCAACGGTGCGGTTCGCCGCGACGACGTATCTCAGCGGGCAACTCGAACTGCCAGCGATTGAGTTGGCGTTCACGCGTGCTGACGGAGCGCAGCAGACCCTTGAATTGAGCGCGATCCCCATCGAAGTCGTGAGCCTCGTCGGCGCCGAGTTCGATCCAAGTGTCTACCGCGACATCAAGGGGGCGGTCCAAATCGGCGGCAGTGGATTCTTCTGGTGGGTCGTCGCCATCCTGGCTCTGATCGCCATCGCGATACTCATCGTGCTCGCGATTCGCAGGCGCAAGGCCGCCAACGCGCCCGCGTTGACTGCCGACGAATGGGCGACGCGCGAACTCGAATTGCTTGAGCGGGATGGGCTCATTGAACGGGGCGAAGTGCACGGATTCTGGGTGCGACTTTCTGGAACCCTGCGTGAGTATGTCGAGCGGCAGTTCGCAATCGCTGCGCCGGATCAAACGACGAAAGAGTTCTTGGCTCAAGCCGCAGCGCACCCCGCGATTGATGGAGCGCATCGTCAATTGCTCGCGCGCTTCCTGCGTGCCGCGGATATGGTGAAGTTTGCGGGACACGAGCCACCGGTCGACGAGTGCCGCAAGGGGCTTGCCTCGGCGCATGAATTCGTGCGCGAGACGACGCCAACGCAGACCGAAACGCCAACGCCACAGGGAGCGGCTGCATGACCACCTTTCAACTGCTTGCATGGTGGCTCTTGCCCCTCGCGATTGTCGCACCGCTCGGCGCATGGCGATTCGTCGCACACCGTCGCCGCGCGCGCATTGGCTTTTCGTCAAGCACCCTTGCCGCGGCTGCGGGGACGACGGTGTTTGGGCGAGTGCGCTGGCTGCCTGCTGCACTTCGGTGCGCGGCAATCATTTTGCTCGCATTCTGTCTCGCACGACCAGTCATTGCCAACTCGCAGACCAAGGTCTTTGTCGAGGGAGCGGCGATCCAATTCGTCGTCGATCGTTCGGGCTCGATGCGTGCGCTTGACTTCGAGCTCGACGGCACACGCTCGAATCGAATCGATGCTGTGAAACGCGTTGGCAGTTCGTTCATCGGCGGAGGCGATGGCTTGCTCGGACGCCCTGACGACCTCGTTGGTCTGGTCGTCTTTGCACGGTTCGCAGACACTCTCTCGCCACTCACAGTCGATCACGGATACATGATCGATGCACTCAACAAGATGCAACCCGCGAGTGACCAATCGGAAGATGGCACGGCGATTGGCGACGCAGTTGCGCTTGGAGTCGACCGCCTGCGCGACGCGATGTCCAACGCGAAGTTGAGCGATGGGCGCCAACCGATCCGAAGCGCAGCGCTCATACTCATGACAGATGGCGAGAACAATGCGGGTGATGTTGATCCGCGCGTCGCGGCCGATCTTGCAGCGACGTACGGAATCAAGATCTACGCCATTGGTGTTGGAACGCGCGGCATGGCTCCGTTTCCGATGGGAGTCGATCCATTTGGTCGGCAGATCATTCGCAACGTGCCCGTCTCGATCGATGAAGCACTGCTCACTGATATGGCCAAGCGAACGGGCGGTGCGTACTTTCGTGCGACCGACATGAGCAGCCTGCAGGCGATCTACGAGCAAATCGACCAGATGGAAAAGACGACGACTGAACAGCGACAGACCTTGCATTTCACCGACCTCGCAGTGCAGCCCTTTCGCTTTGCTGGGTTCGCAGTGCCCCCACTTCTTCTCGGCGTCGTGCTGCTCATTGGCAGTGAACTCTTGCTCGTTTCGACGCGTTTACGGAGTGTGAACTAGACACACACATCAATGGCGATCGAATTCAACAACCTCTCGGCGCTGCACTGGCTTTGGCTCGTCGCCATTTTGGCCGCGCTTGGCTTGCACTGCGCGTTCTGGAGAGGGCGAGCCGTGCGTGCTTTCGCCGAGAGTGCCCTGCTCTCTCGCATCGCGCCGACGCTCTCGGTTTGGCGTCCAGCCCTGCGTTCGCTGTTGGTGTTGCTCGCGCTGCTCGCCGTGGTCGTCGCGCTGATGGATCCACGGTGGGGAGTGCAGAGCGAAGAGATCAAGCGGCGCGGTGCGGATGTGATGTTCGTCATTGACGTCAGTCGATCGATGCTCGCTGAGGATGCGACGCCGAACCGCCTCAGTCGCGCGAAGCTCTTCGTCTCGGACGCGCTCGCGCAGATGGGCGGCGACCGAGTCGGCGTCGTCGATTTCGCGGGTGTCGCTGCACTGCGCACTCCCCTCACACTCAACTACGGCGCCGTGATGACATCGGTCGACGGGCTCGAACCAAAGGACTCGTTGCGTGGCGGTTCGATGCTCGGGGATGCGCTCACGAGGGCTGCTGAGAGTTTTTCGAGCGATGCGGTCGCTGGTCGAGCGATCGTTGTGCTCTCCGATGGTGAGGACATGGGAAGCGATCCTGTGAAGATTGCTGAGTCGATCTTCAAGACACAGGGGATTCGGATTTTCACCGTTGGGCTTGGCGACGCTGCGGATGGCGCGCGCATTCCAGTCGATCTGAACGGGCAGCGCACCTGGCTCGTGCATGATGGGCAAGAAGTCTGGACCAAGATGGACGGGTCGACCTTGCGGGATGTCGCTCAGAACGGCGGAGGAATTTTCGTTCCCGCCGGAACGGCACAAGTCGACCTCGGAGAGATTTTGCAGAGATCACTCGCCGATCTCGAGCGAGGCGAATTCGAAACCTCAACGATTCACAGGACGATCCCCCGCTTTCAATGGCCCGCTGGTTTAGCGCTCTTGCTGCTCGTGATCGAGGCAGTGATCCCCGATCGAGTTTCGAAGGCGACGCTGCGCCGCAGAACTCTCGCGAGCGCCACCGTGCAAGGAGTGCGGGCATGAGGTTGTGTGCACGCACCACTCTCGTCATCGCGCTTCTCGCGCTCTGCGCGCACGTGAGCCATGCGCAGCAGGCGACGCAGCAGGCGACCCCCGCAACGGCACCCCTTCCAGTCGCCGCGTCGGCGCGCGTCGATGGATCGCAAACGACAACAAATGCCGTTGACCACAAGGCTTTTCGAGTTGCAATTGACGAAGCGAACGAAGCCATGGCACGCGAGGACTTTTCAGCGGCCGAAGTTGCGTTCGCGCGTGCGGTTGCTGCTGATCCATCGAGCTCTGCGGCTCAGTACAACCAGGGCGTCGCACAGTATCGCAGTGGACATCTCAAGGCCGCAGCCGATTCATTTGCCGCAGCCTCGCACGCTGCAGACGCCTCGCTCGCAGCACATGCGATGTTCAACCAAGGCAACGCGGTCTATGCCGAGGCACTCGCGCAACTTGACGCGAAGCCGCAGCAGATGGGTAGCGATGCCGCAGCGGGCAATCCTGCAATCGAAGAGGCACTCGAAGCGACACGCAGCGCCTTCGCGCATTTCAAAGACGCCGCCTGCGCCGATCGCAGTGACCGCGACGCGCGTGTGAATGCAGAGACTGCGGCGCGGCTCGTGAAACAACTTGAGGAGATGCAGAAGAAACAAGAGCAGCAAGAGAAGGAGAAGCAAGAGAAGGAAGAGAAGAAGCAAGATCAGCAAGAAGAACAGAAGGACGAACAGAAGGATCAGCAAGGCGAAGAACAAGACAAGTCTCAAGAGCCCGGCGATCCCAAGGATCAGAAGTCTGATGATCAGAAGTCGCAGCAACAGAAGGAACAGGAACAGAAGGGCGAAGAACAAGAGGACAAGGAACCCAAACCCCAGGATGCGCAGAAGCAGCCTGAGAAGAAGGGTGATGAGTCGCAACAACCCGCTCCGCAGGCTCAGTCGAAAGAGAATCCTGACAAGCCGCCACAGGATGCACAGGGCGCTGGTGAGATTGTCAAAGACGCACCGCTCACCAAAGAAGAGGCAGAACGGCTGCTTCAAGCGGTGCGCGACCGAGAGAAGGCGCGCGCGGATGCCAAGGAGCAAGCGCAACGAACGAAACAGGCTCCTGCGAGCCGCGACTGGTAACACCTTGATGACCGCTATGAACAGGATCGATCCAATCTCTGCCACGCTCGCGCGAACACTTTGTGCGCTGGCGCTCTCCTACGCTGTCGTCTTCGCTGGATGGGCGACAGATGTGCAATTCACTCTCTCGCCGCGCGAGACATGGATCGGCACTCCATCGATCTTGAAAATTGTTGTGCACGATGGCGAAGTGATTTCCAACCCAACACTTCCACTCGTGCATGGATTGAATCTCGAACTGCAACCTGGCCGCAGTTCGATGAACTCGATGAACATGATCAACGGGACGATCACGCGCGAGAACACAACAACGATCTCGGTGATGGTGACACCTTCGGTCGCTGGTGTTTTTACGATCCCCCCCGTCAGCATCGTTGTGGACGGGCAGATGTACACAAGCGCCGCCATGGCGCTTTCATCATCGATCTCGACGACGGGTGATTTGTTGCGGGTCGAAGTGATCGGGGACTCACAAGAGGTCTGGCTCGGCCAACCCCTCGGCGTCACACTTCGAATCTTCGTCAAACCATTCCGAAGCACCGAGCACAAGGTCACGCTCGGCGAGGCGGACATGTGGCAGTTCATCGATCAGAAACTCTGCGACTTCGGTCCATTTACCGCAGCGATCAGGGAACTTGCGCAGCGCGGACAAAGACCGCTGGGACATGAACAACTCATCGATGGCCTCGCCTATCTCACATACGACTTGCGCGGAGAGATCATGCCAGCCAAGAGTGGCACCCCATCGTTCGACGATGTGCGAATCGCGTGGAACTACCCCGTGCGCCTCACTGCGACGCGTGGGTTCTTCGGTGGCAATGAACTTTCAGTTTCGGCAACGAAGCCGATCAGCGCCGTGCCATCCCCAGCCCACATCGAGGTCAAGCCACTTCCAGTTGATGGACAGCCAGCGAGTTTTCATGGAGCTGTTGGCTCATTCACACTGAGCGCCTCTGCCAAGCCTCTGCGCGCAGCGGTTGGCGATCCAATCACTCTCACTCTTGCGATCACCGCCAGCACCAAAGCAAGCGGGCTTGCACAGTTGCATCCTCCACCGCTCGATTCTGCACAACTTCTGGCGGACTTTCGAATTCCATCGGGTCCCCTTGCCGGCACAGTCACGGGCAACCAGAAGACTTTTACTCAGACTCTTCGGGCGACCCGTCCTGGAATCACTTCGATTCCGTCAATTGCATTCTCGTGGTTCGATCCTTCGACGGGCACCTACTGCACGACCCACACAGATCCAATCGCCATTGACGTTGTCGCATCCGATCACATTTCGACCGATGCAATATTGGGAAAGAAAGACCCCGCCGATTCAGTCGCTGCGAAACGCACTGCGAACGATGGTGGCTTGGTCGCGAGCATCCATCCAACACTGTCTATGGTGCGCGACCAAGCACAGACTCTCGGATGGGGAGCGGCGGCAGGCGCACTGCTCATTCCCCCCGCGCTCTGCGCAGGAGTCTTGCTCGCACGACGACGCGCTCAACGCTTCGTGGGTGATGATGGTGCACTGCGCGAGGCAGGCGCGAGCGCGCACGCAAGAGGACGCGTGACGCGCGGCGAGTTCGCGCCAGCAATCGCTGACTACATCGCCGATCGACTGCGCCTTCCAAACCGCAGTATCACGCGGCGTGATGCAGCAAACGCGCTGCAATGGGCGGGAGCATCAGCAGAGGTGCGTGCAAAGGTCGATGCGCTGCTTGGCGCGGCCGATCGTGCACGGTTCGATGCGAGCTGCGGGCAGAATGCAGCGACCTCGCAGACGGCGTCACAGCGTGGCGAAACTGAACAGTGCCTTCGCGTGCTTGAAACACTCGACTGGCATGCCGCGCGCACTGCTCGAAAGGAACAGGGCTCATGAAGCAAGCGCGATGTTTCAAGTGGCCATTGGCGCGTGCAATCAGAGCGTTGCTCGCGGTGCTCTGCGTGCTCTCGATCGCAGGCAAGGCAGTCGCGCAAGTCGATTCTGCCCCTCCACTCGACGAGCACACTCGGCTCGAGATTGCGACATTGGCGCAACAGAAGTTTGATGATGGAATGTCCATGGTCGCAACAGATCCCGCGCAAGCACAACTGCTCTTTGGAGAGTCTGCAAGTGGCTACCAGCGGCTTGCAGATCTCGGCATTCAAAATGGCGAGTTGTTTTTCAATCTTGGCAATGCGCGCGTGCAATCTGGCGACTTCGGACTTGGCATCGGTGCACTGCTCGACGCGCAGCGATTGCTGCCCGGTGACGCGCGCGTCGCCGCGAACTTGGCACATGCACGGTCGCTCGTCTCGTCGGCGGGTGCTTCGTCTGCGGTGACACGCCCGCTCGATCGTATTGCCGCCCTGTGGAGCGGTCGGCAGTGGACCTCGCCCGGCATCCGCCTCTTTGGCGCAATTCTGCTCTGGGCACTCCTCTGGATCACCCTCGCCGCGGCGATCGCCACTGGATGGTCACGGCGCATCCACTGGCGTGGTGTGATCGGGACCGTCGCACTGCTCGTCGTCGTTGTCAGCGCAACACTCGCCGTTGATTTCGCACGCGGGCGGATCGATCCACTGGGCGTTGTCGTTCACGATGGAGTGATCGCGCGAAAGGGAAACGGCGATGGATTTGCGGCGGCATTTACAGATCCGCTCAAGCAAGGCGCGGAGTTCGTCCTCGTTGAAGTGCGACCAGGGTGGTATCGAATCGAATTGGCCGATGGGCAATCTGGGTGGGTCAAAGTTTCTGACGCACATGTCGCTCGCCCGAACGAACGAGTCGGCGGCTAACAGGACGCTGATATCGAACGACGCGATCTTCGCGTGCGCGAGTTCCCCACTCGAGCCAACAACGGTGACCTCCGCAGGTCAACGACCCTGGACTCAAACATGCTGCGCCTCGCCTACGAAGACTCCGGCTCGGCTTGCAAACTCGCCAGGGCCGTCGCCCTGCGGAGGAAACGCACTTGCGTCCACGCGCTGCCGTAGTCTCTTGCCATTACTCGCTTGCGTCCTCGCGGCGGAATCTTCGCTCGCGCGAGTTCCCGAGTCGAGCAAG
>CAYHFW010000004.1:0-170456 GCA_964355975.1 uncultured Singulisphaera sp. | reverse complement strand
CCCGCTTCAGTTCAAAAAGCGACACGCAACGTGTCGCTTTTTTACTTTCGCGTGCTTGTCGGCGTGTCTGCGAACGACCATCTCAAAAAAAAGTGTTTACGGGCACAGTTCGACCGCTGGCGGTCGACAATTGCCCGCAACGTGGCGAATGTGCGCTGAGACAAGTGCGAATCGCGCTGTTGATTAGTACAACGGCACAGTCGAATCGATGTCGAGCGCCCAGAGGTGAATCCCGCCGGCAAGGCTGCGAACATCATCGAATCCTGCTTGGCGCAGCGCGGCGGTCACTTGCAAACTGCGCCCACCTTGATGACAGTAGACGACGACTGGGTCAGATTCGTGAGGTCGCAGCGCCGCGAGATGTGCACTGAGTGATTGCATCGGGGCGTGGATCGATCCATCAATCTTCGCGAGGTCGCGTTCGGCGGCAGTTCGACAATCGATCAACACGATCGTCTCGCCACCCGCGCGACGCCGTTGAAACTCGCGCGGGGTGATCTCCCAGTCGCGGTTGAACGGATACCCCTTTGGAAGTCCATCAGAGAGTTCGTTGTCACACGCATCGGTCACAGCAGTTGCTCGCGAGGGATCGTAGCGATGAACCACGCCGGAATCAGTCGTTGCCGCTTGCTGTAGAGGGCAGTTCGACTGCTGCTTGCGCGCATGGCGCGAGTTGAAAGTTCGCGGTGGGGCCGCGCGTATCGGCGGGCACTGCGCCAGAAAATCTCTGCACGGGTGCGGCAACAAGCATCACTGGAACCCAGAACGGTTGCACGACTGCCTCGACGAAAAGTGAATCGCTTGTTGACGTTCCTTCGAGCGCCGTCGCGATCGTTGGATACGCGCCCGTGTCGCGGGCGACTCCCGTCGCGAGATGCAAACTCGTCAGATAGTTCGTTCGCGTTTCAACTTGACCGCGCGGAACGACGACCGCGACGAGTGACCAGTTGCTTCGGTCGAGGCCAGTCACCGATGGTTGCTGCGAAACTTCGGTCACCGAGGGACTCTGACTCACCAGAGCTGGCAGCGGATTCTCACCCGCGCCGATCAACGTGTTGGTGTTGTTCATGCATCCACTCAGAGCCGCGAGTGAGATTGCGCACGCGATGACACGCTCATTCTTCAACGTCAAATCCCTCAGAGCGGAGTGCCGCGGTCACGATGTCAGTGTCCATTCCACGCCGAGCGAGGGCTGTCGCAACGGTGTACGCGTGTTTCTTGCCACGCTGTGCAATCGCCTTTCTCGCAATCTCGAACGCGGCGCGTTTCGCCTGCGCACTGCCAGCGACACGCTTCGATTCGCGCGATGCGCGCGGCGCGTCAACGCCCTCGGCCTCCAACATTCCCTCGAGCGACTCTTGCGAAAGCCCGCGACGCTGTCTGGTCAAACTCTCTGCGCGCTGTGCGGCATGCGCATCGTCGTTGAGCCATCCATCGGACTTCAGATCGACGATCGTCTTGGCGATCACCGCGCCCTCGAACCCCTTGCGATTCATTCGCACGGTGATTGTCGCGGCATTCTGCGTGCTGCGCGCAAGCAATCCCAGCGCGAACTCGCGCGCGTCGCGGTGGATCACAAACGCACTCACACGCTTTGCAAGCGCTGCGGTCCACGATGCACCCTCTTTGATGCGCAGTTCAGTGAGCGACTCGCGTGGAAGCCGCGCCGCCGCGCGGGTCGCTCCAACGAGAAACACCTTCGCCCAACGTGGATCCTTTGCGTCGCTCTCAATGCGATCGATTGTCGTGCCAGCGCTGGCAATCGTCGCCGGCGCCCGCTTTGAACTCTTTCTGCGAACTGTTGAAATTCGGCTCATGTCAACTCATCCAGAAAAGAAGTGATCTCGCTGATGGCATGCGAATCTCCCGAGGCTCGCGCGCGCTCGAGGCCGAGGCGCAGACACTGGCATGCATCTTCGATTCGCCCAGCGAGTTGAAGCGCGCGCGCCTTGTGGTAGTACGCGTAGCAATAATCGATATCAACTTCAATGGTCTTGTCGAACCACGCGACTGCCGCGACGGTGTCGCCAGCCTTGAGATACTCCTGTGCCATCCCGTAGCGACAAAATGCATCGGAGGGATCTTCTTCAAGCATTTTCTGGAGCAGTTCGATCCGTCCTTGGCTCATCTGCGCAGGCTACCACTCTGCGATACTCTTTTTACGATGAGATCGACTTTGTCGCGAGTTGTGCAGGTGATGAGTGCGATCGGTGCGAGCGTTGCCTGCGGTTGTGTCTCGGACTACACCCCGGTTCAACGCACAGATCTCCGCCCGAAGGAACTGCAAGTCAGCCACGCAGTCGGCGGAACGCATTGGCGCACGCTCGTCACCGACGGAACGTGGTTCGCGCCCTATGGTCCTTCTCTCATCTCGCTCGTGCCCTCAACGGGGGTCAAACTCGATGAAATCGCCTGCATGCCCATCGGAAAGTCTGGTGCGTTGGTCGATCTCGTGCTCTTTCGTGGAGACCTCATCGCGGTGCTCGATCGCACAGCAGTCATTCGGATCGACAAAGCGAACCCCCGCGCGTTGATGGTGATCGAATCGATCTCAGAAAAGACCCTCGGCATCCGCCCCGAGAGCATCTCGGTGGTCGGCGACGAGCTCTATGTCAGCGGCCTCGGCGGCGTGGTTCGACTCGATACGGGTGAACGCTTTCTCGCGAGCAGCGATGTGTGCGGCCGCGTGGTCATGAGCGCGCACGGGCTCGTGACGACACGCAATCGTGAGATCGTCCTGCTCGCAGACGGTTCATCGATCGGACGCGCGACTGACCTGCAACCGCTGACCTCAAACATTGGTTCAAACAACTGGATCGGGTTCATCTTTCAAGGCGAGTCGAAGGCACGTGTGGGAATACTCGATGCGGACTTGCAAGAGATCGCAGCCGAAGTCGTGACGGGCAACGTGAGTCACTTGCGCAAACTCGACGGACGGCTGTGGGCGGTGACGCCCGCATTCATCACGACATGGAAGATCGCCAACAACGCACTCACCGACGCGCGCGAGATTCGTGTGCGGGGTGCGATCGACATCGATCTCGCCGACGAAAACACCTATGCGATCGCAGGAACGTTCGGGCGATCGCTCTACCGGTTCGAGGCCGATCGACGCGGGCCCGCCGACGAGTTCTTTGCTGCAACCCGAGAGCCAGGACGCTTGCAGCGCGTTCTCTCGGATGGACGGCGCGTGGTCGCAGGCAGTGATGAAGGAAATTGGCGTTACCTCTCAGGCGGCACATGCGAACTCAGTTCGAATCCGATTCAAACGGTCAATCCGCCCTCGTCGATCGTCATGGGTTCATTTGGAACAGCCTCGATCGAAGGCGCTGACCGCGACGAGTTCACGATCGAGAGCGGCGCGCGCGTCATCATCGAAGGAAAGGGGATGCGCCAAGTCATCGCAATGCCACAGGGTGCGCACGCGAGAACACTCGCTCTCGTCGGCGATGATTTGTGGATCGGCCACGATGATGGAATCGACGTCTGGAGACTGACAGGAACCTCGATGAAGCGGGTGGGTCGCGTGCGCTTGCAAGGACCCGTCACCAACATCTATCCACGGCGAACATTCGATGGGGCAACGTGGGTCAGCCTTTTCGGCGGGATGGGCGTTGCTTTGTGGCAGTCGGTTGACGTCGATCCGAACGCATCGCCAACACCTTCTTCTTCGCCGTCACCTTCGACGGCCGCTGCGAAGTGACCTGCGTTCGTTTCAGATTTTCTTCAGAGCAAAATGTTTGACAAATCGAGTCAGTTGCACAGGTGTTTCCGCGCGCCTTGCAGACTGCGCGCCCGTGAGCGATCAAGAGGTGCGAAAGTTGGCACCAGTGTTTGCGTGCAAACAACTGCATCAAGTCGCGTTCAATCTTGAGCGGCTCTGCGTGCTTCGTCAGTGAAAAGCGTTGCGCAAGTCGCATGACATGCGTATCAACAACAACGCCCTCATTGATCGCAAACGCGTTGCCGAGTACGACATTCGCCGTCTTGCGCGCCACGCCGCGCAGTTGCACGAGTGCTTGCATCGTGCGAGGCACCTCGCCGCCATGCTCGCGCTCGATTGTGCGCATCGACTCAGACACAGCCTTTGCTTTCATTCGCCAGAAGTTGATCGTTTTCACGTACGGCTCGATCTCGGCGGGACTCGCACTGGCAAACGCGCGCACAGTGGGAAATGCTGCGAAGAGCGCGGGCGTTGCCTTGTTGACGCCGACATCAGTCGCCTGCGCAGAAAGAATCGTTGCGATGAGTAACTCATGCGGCTTCGTCCAGTCGAGTGCGCAGTGTGCATCGGGATATCGCTTGGCAAGTGCTCTGAACACAAGTCGCGCGCGATTCTCGAGAGCATCCATTGTTCAGACGATAACCTCACAGAGTGCCGAATCCCATCGCAACACAATTGCCGCCACTTGCAGCGACAATCGCTCCACTCGCGGGTGAGGTGACCGAGGCACTCGCCGCGATCGCCCAAATGGGGTTTCGTGCAGTGCAGCTCTCTGCCACGCAAGTTGGCACCCGCGCGCGCGATCTCGATGGCAGCGGACGCCGCGGACTCGCCTCGCATTTGCGGCGGCTCGAGCTCTCATGCGCTGGTTTCGACCTGTGGATTCCATCCGCGCACTTTGTCGATGCTGCATTTGTCGATCGCGCTGTAGACGCAGTCTCGCAGTGCGCGCTGCTCGCGGCGGCGCTCGGTCGTTGTCCCGTGAGTATTGCGCTGCCTGAGAAAACGACTGAAAATGAGGGGAGATTGCGCGAAGTGCGCGAGGCTCTCAGTGCATGCGCACAGCGCGAGGGTGTGTGGATCTCTGACCACGGACTCGGCGCAACGACCGCAGGCACTGAGATGAATCACGCGAGCGCACTGGGAATCGGCATTGATCCGCCGACCATTCTTGCGGCGGGAAAAGATCTCTGCGAGGTTGTCGCGCGGTGCGGCACGCACGTCGTAACAGCGCGCATCGTCGATCTCTTGCGTTCTGGCATGCGCGGTCCACCAAGCGAACCTCACGAGTCGCGCCTCGACTTGCTCGCATATGCGGCATCGCTCGCAGTCTTGCCGCTGCGTTTCTCTCCAGTTGCAGATGCGCGGCAGTGGGCCGACCCACGCAGCGGACTCATCAACACTCTGCAACGCTGGACGGCGGACCCACACTGATGAATCTCATCGCACACGGAATCGACCTTGTAGAGATCGCGCGCATCGAGCGAATGATCGCCGACCACGGCGATCGTTTTCTCGAGCGCATCTTCACCGCGCAAGAACGGGCGTATGCCACGGCTGGCGGCGCGCAGTGCGCACAGCGGTTGAGTGCACGATTCGCAGCCAAAGAGGCGGTGCTCAAAGCGCTCGGCACGGGCATGAGTACGGGAATGTCATGGACAGATATCGAAGTCTGCACGTTGGCAACCGGAGCTCCAGCGCTCGCCCTCACAGGCGGAGCCGCCGCGGCCGCGCGCGCGCTTGGCGTTTCATCTTGGATGATCTCGCTCACCCACACGGGTGGATTCGCAATGGCGAGTGTGATCGGTCTGAGGTCGCATCCCTGAGCGTGATACGCTTGCCTCATGGCCAAGGGCGGAACGACTCTCTACGAAGCTCGACGCGCGAAAGACGGTGTCACGGTGCTTCAACATGGGCTTGGTCCACGCGCGATGCGCATTCCACTCGGATTCATGCTCGTGATCTTCGCGATTGTCGTCGCGTTGGCGACAGGCACCTACTACCTCGGGTTTCGCGCCGGGGTCGCTTCGGCCAATCAAGAGCACAGTGAAGCGCGGCAGGGGGCGACGCAAACGATCGACCCCGTGAGCCCGCAGGGGCAACGCGCCGGGCCGCGGGCAGGCGCGGGGCAAAGCGTCAACGCCCCTGAAATCACCCCCCAGCCGCAAAGAACCATCCCTTCGAACGGAAATGCACCGCTCGGACCGCCACCCACTGGCGATCCGCGCCAGGTCGGTTTGAATTACCTGATCATCGACGATGTTCTCGCTCCCGACCGAGCGAGCGAATTAGTGGCGTTTTGTCGCGGTCAAGGGCTTGATGCGATCACGATTCCAAGTCATAATGCTCGATCCCAAGTGATTGTCCTTCCCGGCTACGGGTGGGAGGATCGCGAGGGGGCTCTCGTGAAGGCACTTGAGGCAAAGATCAGAGCGGTCGGCGCAAAGTGGAAGGCGCTTGGTCGTGGTAATGGTGACTTCCGCGGTTTTTATCCGAAACTTTTCAAAGGTCAGTCATGAGCATTCATCCAAGTCTGAAATCAAAGTCCGGCGCTCTCAATCAACACCGCAACGTTCTGACACGAACTGAGCGCATCGCCAAACTGACCGAGCTCGCGCTCTTCGACAACGCAAAGAATTCTGCGCTCTGCCTGCCCAAGGTGCGCTCGATCAAGGTTGCTGCTGCCAAGAAGCCCAAGAAAGAGGCCGCTGCTGGTGGTGCTGAAGGCGCCAAGCCAGATGCCAAGGGCGGCGCGAAACCTGCAGCAGGCGCGAAGGCCGGCGGCGACAAGAAAAAGTAAGAATGACTTCCTCCCAGACTGCTGGGAAGTTGGATCTCGAACGACTCTTCACCCCCCGCGTGAAGTCGATCGATGCCTCAGGCATTCGACGTGCGTTCGAATTGGGCGCGTCGATTCAAGATCCGATCAATCTTTCAATTGGGCAGCCTGACTTCCCGGTAGATGATCGCATCAAGCGATCGGCGATCAAGGCGATCGAAGGGGACCGCAACGGCTACTCGCTCACGCAAGGTCTGCCAGAGTTGCGCAGCGCAATCTGGTCGCACCTCACCAAAGACGTTGGATGGACGCCGAGCGATTCGAGCGATCTCATCGTGACCTCGGGCACGACGGGAGCGCTCGTGCTCGCGGTGCTCGCACTCATCGAGAATGGCGACGAAGTCATTCTTCCAGACCCATACTTTGTGGCGTACCCGCAGTTCGCAAAGATGGCGGGGGGACGCGCTGTGCTCTGCGACACATACCCCGACTTTCGCATGACTGCCGAGCGAATTGCCCCGCTCATCACTGCGCGCACCAAGATGGTGATCATCGACAGCCCGAGCAATCCCTGCGGAGTTGTGCTCACGAGCGCCGAACTGCGAGCAATCGTCGACCTCTGTGAGGCACGCGGAATCCTGCTTGTCTCGGATGAGATTTACGACGCCTTCACCTTCCCAGAGGCGCTCGATGGCGGACGCTGCCCAAGCCCAGCGCGCTTCAGTTCGCAGTTGCTGCTCGTGCGCGGTTTCGGAAAGAGTTACGGATGCACAGGATGGCGCCTCGGTTACGGCGCGGGTCCCAAGTCACTCATTCAGCAGATGGCGAAGTTGCAGCAGTATCTGTTCGTCTGCGCTCCGACACCGTTGCAGGCCGCGGCCATTGAATGTTTCGATGTTGATCTCTCGCCGATCATCGCGCGATATGTGCTTCGTCGCGACATGGTGGTGAATGCGCTGCGCGATCTCACCAATGTCACTGTTTCGCAGGGGGCGTTCTACGCATTCATCGAGATTCCAAAGCGACTTGGACTCACTGGAACGCAGTTCGCAGAGCGCGCCATCGCGCACCGCCTCATCGTGGTACCTGGTGGCGTCTTCAGCGCCCGTGACACACACATCCGAATCAGCTTTGCAGCCCCCGAACAAAAACTCGCCGAAGGACTCGAGGTCCTTCGGCGAATGATGAGTTCGTGAGATCGAACGCGCGGAGTGCGCGAATCAGTCAGACTTCTTTTTCTTCTTCGGGGCAGTTGGCGGCGCGTCGCTCGTGGATTGCAACTTGCGATTCGCGTTGAATGCATCGTCTGGACCAGCCACCTTGTCAGCTGCTGCGACTGGAGGCTTTGGCTGAACCTTGGTCACCTTCGACGAACCCGAGTCGCCGCAAGCAGTCAGACCGACCAGAATGGTCGTCGCCAATACGTATGTGAGTTTCTTCATATGCCCTATTGAACGCACGGCAGTCGCTGCGGTCAAGGGTCGCGACAAAAAAACCCCAGCCGACGTCGTTGAAGAAGTCGGCGGGGCGGAGGGGAGAAAGATGCTTGTTGCCCGAACTACGCACATGCAATTGGGCAGATTTATTTTCGGATAACGGCGGTGCCATCCAACAGAAAACATGTGCATTTCTTGTGCAAATCAACTTGGCGCCTCGAAGAGCGTGGCAATTGCGCTTGCGCGCGCGAGGCTTGACGTTCAATTGCGCTCGTTAGCGGCGCGTAAGTGGTTGCAACAGCGAAAGTTCTGCTTCTGCGATTCGCATCGGTTTTCGCGTCGCAAGGTCAATCAACACCCAGCGACTTGATGCGCGACAGACAGAGAGCTGTGACGCTCTGTTCCAGATCACGCTCTCGCGCTGCACGGTTGTT
Organism: uncultured Singulisphaera sp.; assembly: GCA_964355975.1. GTDB lineage: Bacteria > Planctomycetota > Phycisphaerae > Phycisphaerales > SM1A02 > F1-60-MAGs104. The sequence goes on along the minus strand of CAYHFW010000004.1, from coordinate 162,083 downwards.
CGTCCTGCCGATGCGATCCAAGTGGCGCATGCAAGTTGATCTCCCGCGAATGACTCACGCTGGTAGTCGACCTCATGTCGCGAGACAAACCACATCCGTCCGCTTGCCAACAGTGCTGCGCGCGAGTGCCCGCATGCTTCACCATGCAACTCGCTGATGCGGTCGATCCACCGCACGTACTCGACATTGCTGACGTGTGCGATTGATGCACTGTGACTCACTCGCGTCACGGACAACGAGAGCGTGAACGGATGGGCGCCCGCAGGAGCAAAGCCAGTTGGCACGGCGATCGTTTCGACTCGAAACTCACTTGCGTTGGTCACGGCGTCTGCTCACGAGGCGGCGGAACGCAGAGTTGCGGATCGATCTCGCGCAGATACTTCCACGAATAGAGGCCAGTGTCGTGACCGTCGTTGAAGAGAATTCGCACCGCGTAGTTGCCGACAAGTGTCGCGCTCGTCGCCGCGAGTGGCGCATGACTCGCAGGTGTTGGGATGACCGTCAGGGGATTGGTCGCGAGCGACTCGCGCAGGGCGCGCGCATCGGCAGATGGGCTCATTCGCCGCAGAAATGCCAGTGGAAAGAACGAGGAGTGCGTGCTGTTCCAGCGCACGACGAGTCCCTCATTTCGGCGCAGTTCAAGATGTTGGGGAGCATCGCTGTCAGGCACGACGAAAGTGTAGAAACTTAGTGCGTCCCGCTTGCGTGTTCGGCGCCTTGGGCGATCTGCCGATACTGCATCTCGAAGAACTCGCTGCACTGTGAACGAAGAAGCGTGCGGGGCTGATCGCGCTCTTGCCAAAGCCCCTTGCCGGCAAAGTGCCCCTTGATCCATCCCTGGCGCACTGGGCCGAGGTCGGCAACATTGCTCAGATGAAAGAGTGCGTTGTCGGGTCCTGCAATCGTGGGCATCGCATCGAACGCAGTGAGCCACGCCTTGAGCGTGGGGTCAGAGACATCGGCCGCTGTGACGATGTCGCCGCCGGGCGGGTATGCGGGATGCGAGAAGATCGCCTTCCACGCACTGCGCAACTGCGCAGAGTGATCCATGGTCATTGAGACGAAGAGTGGTCCAACGAAGTCCCGAAAATTCGGTTCACTCACAAGTGGAGATTGCTCGGCAAATGGGTCGATCGCGTCAACGAAACACTGCGCGCAGCAGGCGTATGCGGCGCGGCGCACAGGCATGCGGCGCAGCGAATATTGCTCAGGTGGTTGATATCCGCAGACGGGTTCTGATCCGTGGGGAAGTTGCCAGAGAAGCTGCCCTTCAAGCGAGAGGCAGAACTGCACGAATCGCTTTGCGAGTTCTGCGTTTGGGGCTCCACGCAAGATTGCAACGGGATCAGCATCGACCACGCTCTCGCCAACTGGGGTTCGAAACGCAAGCCTGTCGATCGACGGCAATCCCGTTTCGATCGCATGCTCCTGAAGCGCTTGCACTTGATAGCGACCGTAAAAGTCGATCGCAATTCCAGCGCATGACTCGCCGCTTCCAACAGTCGTCGGAATCACCGAACTCGACGCAAGAATCTGGTTTGAATTCGCGGCTGCACGTCGAAGCACTTGCCATCCGCGCTCCCATCCCAAGCGCTGCAGAATCGTCTCGAATGCTGTCGCAACCGATCCGCTCTGCGATGGATTCGACAGCGCAACTGCTTCGAAGAGCGCTGGATCTGCGAGATCTTGCCAAGATGAAGGAGGGTCGATCCCGCGCGCTTCGCACTGTGCAACATTCGAAACAATTCCAAAGGTGCTGAGTGCAACTCCGAACCAGTAGAGCTCGGGGTCATAGATCGTGCGGCCGTCGACCGAATTTGGTCCGTAGAGTTCTTCGAGAAGAGCGGGGGTCATCCACGCGCAAGGTTCCAAGATCGTCGTTGTCCGTTCCTGGCCGTCCACTTGAACCTTGAGATGGCGGCTGAGCAATTCGAATTCGTACGAGCCACCTCCAAAGAGCAAATCTGCGTCCCCACCAGGCGCGCTGCCGTGGCGAAGTGCCGCCTCATACTGCGCGACGAGCATGCGGCGAATCTCAGTGGTGCCACCCGGCGCGTTCCAAGCCACATCGACCAGTTCGCCGAATTTCTGCTGATGCCAGCGCGCAAACGCACGCGAGAACTCTGAGCGAATCTGCTCATTGTGCGGAGTCACGATGACGAGTGTTCGTACTCCCTGCACTTTGGGCGTGCCGCGGTAGAGCATCACCGGCGTGGTGGTCAATACCAAGACTGCAAACAACGCGATGAAGAGCGTGATGCGATTCATGATCAGTGTGCGGGCGCAGTTGCGGCGCGTTGGACTGCGCCGCGCACTTCGCTTGCGAATGTCTCGGCGGCGCGCTGGATCGGCGAAAGCCAATCGGATGGATCGCTCGATGCCGCAAAAATCACGCTTCGGCTTGCGGTGATGAGAGCTCCACGGCCATCCTGGTGAAAACACGGCAAGATGTCGTCGACCGTTCCACCTTGCGCGCCAAAGCCTGGCACTAAGAAAATCTGCTCTGGCATTCGACGTCGAAGCGACGCGGCCTCGTGGCTCTTCGTTGCTCCAACGACCGCTCCAAGAGCGCTGAAGCCGCACGTTCCAACCATCGTTCGCCCGGCACGAGCAACAAGATCGGCGACAGTCTCGGCGATGGTTGGGCCAGCAGCGGTCGCGAGTGATTGCAGCGCATCCGACCCTGGGTTCGAGGTGCGCACAAGCGCAAATGCTCCGCCGTGCGCGAGAAATGGGGTGACGCCATCCATGCCGAGGTATGGATTGACGGTCGCCCAATCAGCGGCGTACTGCGTGAACATCGCGGCGGCGTAGTGCTCTGCGGAGATGCCAATATCGCCGCGCTTTCCATCGAGAATCATCACGAGCCCGCACGCGCGGCCTGCTTCAAGTGTCTGCGCGAGTGCGCGCATTCCATCAGGACCAAACCGCTCGTAGCAAGCTGATTGAATCTTGATGCAGGGAACAATTCCAACAAGCGCTCGAATGATTCCAGTGCCGAATTCTTCAAGTGCCGTGGCGATTGGCTTTCCTACGAGCGCAGCCGGCATCTTCTCAGCGACGGGATCGAGTCCGACACAGACTGGTGACCCAGCCATGGTGATCGCGTGCATGAGTCGATCGGCAGGATGCACGCTGATTTGGGTCATCAACAGATAGTAACTCGCGCGGCGATACGCTGAGGGAGATGCCAGCACGCGCCGCAGTCCTTTCGATTGGTGATGAACTCACACTCGGGCAAACTGCCGAAAGCAATGCGCGGTGGATCTCTCACGAATTGCTCCGCAATGGTGTGATGGTGATCGAACACCGAACCGTTGCAGATGACCGTGGTGCAATTGCGCGGGCGATGCGCGAACTTGCGAATCACGTTCCGCTCGTCGTTGTGACTGGTGGGCTTGGCCCGACCGAAGATGATCTCACACGCGAAGCACTCGCCGATGCGATGGGTGGGGTTGAACTCATTGAAAGTGCGGCGCAGCGCGCCATTCTCGAAGAACGTTTCGTGCGACGGGCAATGGCGATGCCACCATCGAACCGGCGCCAAGCGTTCTGCCCAGTGGGAGGCGCATTTCTCGAAAACAACAACGGCACCGCACCAGGAATCAGCGCGAAGATTGCGGCTGCGCACATCTTCTGCTTGCCTGGTCCTCCGCACGAGATGCAGCCGATGTTCGCGGCGCACGTCGTGCCGACTGCACGCGCGCTCGTTGCTGCGAGCGGCGGCGAGCAGATTGCAGTCTGCTCAGTGCATGCGTGCGGGCTTCCAGAAAGTCTTGCGGCTGAAAAGATTCGCCCGATGATGCTGCGCGGCGCGAATCCACTTGCCGGAACTACGGCAAGTGGCGCGGTTGTGACAGCTCGCCTGCGCGCAACTGGGCCCGCTGCGAGCGATGGTGAACTTGCGCGAGCGGCGTGCGCGGTTGAGCGCGCGTGGGGCGCTTACGTGTACGGACGCGACGAAGTGACACTTGCGCAGGCGCTGGGCGAATTGCTCTGCGCGCGGGGCGAATGCGTGGCAGTTGCTGAGAGTTGCACTGGCGGCGGAATCGGCCAACTCATCACAACAGCAGCGGGATCGAGCGCATGGTTTGGCGGAGGATGGATCTCATACTCCAATCAATTCAAGAGTGAGTTTCTTGGTGTTCCTGCGCAACTCTTCGAACAGTTTGGAGCCGTGAGCGAATCGGTTGCGTGCGCGATGGCGCTTGGTGCTGCGGAGCGCGCGGGCGCGCGCTGGGGTTTGAGCGCAACAGGCATCGCCGGTCCCGACGGAGGATCGATCGAGAAGCCAGTCGGAACTCTCTGGATCGGCGTGGCAGATCGTGGTGGTGATGGTGGCGCACCGCACACACACGCGCGCGAGTTTCGATTCGCAGGAGATCGCGCGACCATTCGGGGGCGCGCCGCAATGATCGCCCTGCAACTGCTTCGACTCACTCTCATTGGCCAGAGCGAACTGCGACTGCTTGCCGAGGTCGGCCCGCGCACGAGTGCACCGCGATGACCACGTGTGCATTCATCGCGCTTGGATCGAATCTGGGCGATCGCAGTGCGGCCATTGATCGTGCGATCGAGTTTCTCGGCGCGAAAGAGTCTCTGCGCGTGGTTGCGGTGAGCTCGCTCTACGAAACCGCTCCTGTTGGTCCCCCGCAGCCGCACTATCTCAATGCGGTTGCGCAAGTGCAGACGACGCTCACCGCGCGTGCGCTTCTGCAATCGCTGCTCTCAATCGAACAGATGCTTGGGCGCGTGCGCGATCCCTCAGAACGCAACGCGGCGCGCACCATTGACCTCGACATCTTGCTGTTTGGCGAGTGCATTGTGAATGAGAGCGACCTCGAAGTGCCCCATCCGAGGCTTGCAATGCGCCCATTTGTGCTGCGGCCACTGCTCGAACTCGATGCCACGCTCGCCCATCCTGTCACTGGTGAATTGCTACTATCACTTCTCTGCGCGGATCGAGAAAACGATGGTGTCGTCATGTGGCGCACCCGTAACACGCAACTCACTTCGCGCCAATGATTGGACCTCACATGAAGTCATATTCACGCCTCTTCGCCATCTCCACCCTCTTGGTCGGTGCGACCGCATTCGCTCAAGAGACCCCTCCAGCCGCCGCACCTGCCGCACCAGCCGCACCAGCGGATGCGAATCCAGAGGATGCGCAACTCGATCCAGCCCAACTCGCCGCGATGTTTCCGAAAGTCGCGATGAACGCAGAGTCGTTCGATGCAGCGGCGAAGAGCGCAGAGGCGATCGCCAAGGGAACGGCGTGCCTTGATGCAGTCGCTGCGGCATATCGCGCGGCGCCAGCGATGACCGACACGATCGAGTGGTCTGTCAAGATTCCAGGTGGCGAGCAGAAGGACTCGATGACGATCCAATTGGGTAGCGGTCAAGAGACGCTCGTCAAGATCGGCACCAGCCAACTCATCGCAGTGAACAGCAAGGTCTACTTCATCGACGGCGGCGCCGACGACAAATTCGTTGAAGTTCCACTCGATGGAACTGTCAACAACACACTCAAGACCAAGTTCGAAGGGCTCGAGTTTCCTTGCCCACATCTCGCGTTGCGTGGCAGCACAGCGGGCGGCGCTCTCGCAGCATTCAGTTTCGGCGGAAGCGCATTTGACACAGTCGCTGGATTCCAAACCAAGGACGGCGTCGACCAGGTGCTTCTCACTGGCGCCGACAGCGATCTCACGGTCAACGTCAACCCAACGACGAAGTTGGTCTCATCAATGTCTCTTGTGATGACTCCGCCAGGCGCTCCAGAAGGTGTGCGTTTCTTGGTGAATTTCAAGATGGATCCAAAGGTCATGGACAAACTTGCAACTGCGATCGCATTCGATGCAGGGAGCCGCAAGGCAGTCTCATCGCCTGCAGAACTTTCGCCTGCAGAACCCGAGGCGATCGCCGTCGGTGCAGTCGCCCCAGGATTCTCGCTGCAAGATCTCAGTGGCAAGACAGTCACACTCGCTGACCTCAAGGGAAAAATCGTCGTCATCGACTTCTGGGCAACATGGTGCGGACCCTGCCGCAAGGGACTGCCAGCGATCAACGAACTCGCCAAGTGGGTCGCAGAGACCAAGCAGCCCGTTGAAGTCTTCGGAATCAATGTCTGGGAGCGCGGAGATGACGCTGCAAAGAAGTCGGGCGAGTTCTGGGCGAAGCAAGGCTTCATCTTTCCAACACTGCTCGACCTCGACGGCAATGTGGTGAAGCAATACGGGTTCTCCGGAATTCCAGCCACCGTAATCATTGGCGCCGACGGCAAGATCGTCACCGTCCATCAGGGATTCGATCCAAAGGGCGACCTGACAGGCGACCTCAAGGCAGAGATTCTCAAGGCCCTCGGCACGAAGGGTTGATCTCACGCAGATTCGCATGAAGTGAAACTGCGCGTGACCGTTGACACAGACATGATCTATGTTGTCGACGGGCACGCGCAGTTTTTTCGTGCCTACTTTGCAATTCGCGGTGGGATGACCAGCCCCACGACAAATGAGTCGACGCAGATGGTCTTTGGGTACGTGTCGATGTTGATGAAGTTGCTGCGCGAGCAGCAGCCAACGCACTTGGTATTGGTCATCGATGCTGCGGGGGACCAAGAGACTTTTCGTTCGCAGCTCTATCCGCAGTACAAAGCAAATCGGCCTGCCCCCCCGATTGACTTCTCTGGGCAGGTGCAGCGTTGCCTCGAATTCACGCGGTTGTTTGGCATTCCAATCTTCGCCATTGCCGGAGTTGAAGCGGATGACGTCATCGCAACCATTGCGCGGCGGGTGCGCAGAGAACGCCCAGAATTGCGAATGCGCATCGTCTCGCGCGACAAAGATCTTGCGCAGCTCGTCGACTCAAAGACAACGCTTTTCGATCCGCAGACTGCGCTCGACCTCGGGCCAGAACAACTCTTCGAGACCAAGGGGGTTCGCGCCGATCAAGTCGCCGACATGCTCGCTCTGATGGGGGACACATCAGACAATATTCCAGGAGTCGATGGAATCGGTCCCAAGACCGCCGCGCAGTTGATCACGACCTACGGAAGCCTTGATGGAGTGCTCGCGAACCTTGCGTCGCTGACACCCAAGCGACGCGAGGCGATCGTCGCGGCACAGGACAAACTCGCACTCGCGCGCAAGCTCGTTGCTCTCAAAGAAGATTGCGAGATCGACTTCTCGTACGAGAGTGCGCGCGTCGACACGAAACGAGCAGATTCTGTTGCTGTGGTCGAACTCTTGAAGACGCTCGGCTTTGGACGTCTTCGCAGCGAAGTCGAAACGATGCTCACTGGCAAGAGTGTCGCGCACGAAGTCGCGGCAGCGGCACCCACGCCTCAGGTTGCCGCGCGCCAGGCACCCGCGCCCCGCCGTCAGCGCAGCGCGGCACAGGACGCGATTGACGCTCCGCTCTTCGCGCAGTTTCACGAGGCGCAGTCGGAGGGCAGTGGGGGCGGGTTGGATGGTGTGATTCCAACCGATCATCCAGTGCGCGCTGCGCAGTACTCGGTTCTTCGCACGCCCACTGAGATTGAGGCGGCGCTTGCCGAGGCGCGCGCGGCGGCGCGCGATGGAGGCCGCATTGCTTTCGATACAGAGACCGACTCGCTGAATCTCATTGAGGCAAAGTTGTGCGGCATCAGCCTTTCTTGGCGGGAAGGACAGGGGGTCTACATTCCCACGCGTTCTCCCGACCCATCGAGCCACTGCTCGTGCGATGAGGTTGTCGCGATCGTGCGCCCATTTCTTGAAGACGCCGCGCTCGCAAAAGTTGCGCACAACGCGAAGTTCGACTTGCATGTCTTGCGGCGTCATGCAATCAACGTGCAGGGGTTGGTCGGCGACTCGATGATCGCCTCGTATGTGCTCGATGCGAGTCGGATGAGTCACTCGCTCGATGCGCTTGCGCGAACACACCTCAATTACACATGCATTTCGATCAAAGACCTTATCGGTAGCGGCGAGTTTCAGCGCACATTTGATCAGGTCGATCTTGCACTTGCGGGTCCATACGCCGCCGAGGATGCAGACATTGCGGGTCGACTCGATCGCCTTCTCACCGAGCGCATCGAATCACAAGGACTTGAAGTTCTGTATCGCGAGGTTGAGGTGCCGCTCATTGCAGTCTTGGCTGAACTCGAATTCAACGGCATTCTCGTCGATGCTGCTGAGTTGCAACGGCAATGTGATCGCCTCGAAGCGCAGACCGAGACATTTCGCGCCTCAATCGCAGCGATGGCGCCCCATCCATTCAATCCCGACAGTCCAAAGCAACTTGCAGCCATTCTTTTCAATGCCCCGACTGACTCTCCGCCAGGATTGGGACTGAAATCTGTGCGCAAGACGCAAGGGGGTCAGAGCACCGATGTCGAGGTGCTCGAAAAACTTTCGGCTGACCCATCCGTTGAGAGTGAATTGCCAGCGCGCATGATCGAGTATCGCACCCTGCGCAAACTCGTGGGCACTTATCTCGTGGCATTGCGCAAGGCAATCCAGCCGACGACTGGGCGAATTCACGCGTCCTTTCACCAGACGGGCACCGCAACGGGCAGGCTCTCTTCGAGCGATCCCAACATGCAGAACATTCCCATTCGCTCTGAAATGGGACGCGAGATTCGTCGTGCGTTTGTTGCCGCCCCTGGATATCAGTTGCTCTCGTGTGACTATTCGCAGATCGAACTGCGGGTGCTGGCACATCTCGCCAATGATCCAGCGATGATTGCCGCATTCTTGAGTGACATCGATATTCACACGGCCGTCGCAGCTGAAGTGAATGGCATCGAGCCATCGGCAGTCACCCCGCAGCAACGCAGCGGTGCGAAGATGGTCAATTTCGGAATCATCTACGGAATCACGCCGTACGGACTCGCGCGCCGACTTGGTGGTTCGACGAGTCCAGCGCGTGCGCGTGAGATCATCGATGACTATCGGCAGCGATTTTCAAGTATCGATGCCTTTCTCGCCAAGTGCGTTGCGCAGGCGAAGCAGCAGGGCTATGTCGAGACGATGCTCGGCCGGCGGCGGGCGGTGCCTGAGGTGCTCTCACCCAATGGCGTTGAACGCGCGCTTGGTGAGCGCGTCGCGATCAACACCGTCGTGCAGGGGACCGCAGCCGACATCATCAAGGTCGCCATGGTGCAGATTCACCATGCTCTCCCGAAGGCATTTCCACAGGTGCGCATGCTCTTGCAGATTCACGATGAACTGGTCTTCGAGGTGCCCTCGGAGCAACTCGAGCAGGTGGCACCATGGGTCGTGCACAAGATGGAGACGGCGGTGCAACTGCGAGTCCCCGTGCGTGTCGAATCGAGTCATGGCACGAATTGGTTTGATGCGTGAGAAGCTGCAAAATCTCGTGTGCGGTTGACGGGCGACAATGTCGCGCTATTATTCCCGTCTTGGCATTTCGCCAGTGTTGGGGCGGTAGCTCAATTGGTTAGAGTACCGGCTTGTCACGCCGGTGGTTGCGGGTTCGATTCCCGTCCGCCTCGTTGAATAGCCCCCGCGTGCATTGCACGGCGGGGGTTTTTCTTTGTCGCTACTTTGATTTCCACTTGATGTTGCATCCCATCGATGGATGCTGAATCGCCGCGAGTTCAGTGCCATTCAAGAGCGCATCAAGCGCATCGCGAAGATCGCGTCCTGTGACGGCGATTCGATTTCCAGGACGGCTCGCATCAAGTTGTCCTCGGTAGACCAGCGCGTGCGACTGATCAAAGAGAAAAAAGTCAGGGGTGCACGCGGCATTGAATGCGTGCGCAACGATCTGTGAGGGATCGTGCAAATATGGAAAAGTCCATCCATGATCGCGCGCCATCGTGACCATCTTCTCTGGGGCGTCCCCAGGGTGTGTGCTCTCGTCGTTCGAGCAGATTCCAACCATGCCAACCCGCGCGCTGGGATAGTCCCGCACGAGGAGTGCAAGAGCATCTTGGATGTGCACAACGAATGGGCAGTGATTGCAGAGAAACATCACCAAGAGAGGGCGACCTACGAAATCACCTGATCGCACGGGGGCTCGAGAAGTGACATCATTGAGTGCGAATGCTGGGCAGTGAGTTCCCAGCGGGATCATCGTTGAAGGTGTGAGTGCCATGGTGATTTTGCTTGCAGGCGCCAGTAAAGATTGTCATAGTAATGTGCATGATGGGTGCACCCGACGACGAACTCGACGACGCGGATCCCTCAGACGAGGACATCCGACGTTTTTCTGCACCCGTTGTCACGACCTGCCCCGACTGCGGCGCAGCGGTGATCGAGGAAGCAGAGATCTGCCCGAAGTGCCACGCGTTTCTTTGGGATGGACCTACGCCGCGCGAGAGCACATCACGGCGAAGTGTGCGATGGGCCGCGCTCGCACTGATTCTGATTGTGATTCTCTCGCTGACGGGCCTCACCGCACTCCTGATGCGGTGACCTCGCGCAGCGAAACAATGCCTCCTGAAGGATTCGAACCTTCGACCCGCTGATTAAGAGTCAGCTGCTCTACCAACTGAGCTAAGAAGGCGCTTTGGGGGGCGAAGTATAGCGGGTTTCGTGTGCGCGTTCACTTCTTTCCACAACACTGCTTGTACTTCTTTCCAGACCCGCACGTGCACGGTTCGTTTCGGCCGACCGCGCCTGGACCAGTCACGGGCACAACCACCCGTGACGGGCGAGCCATTCCAGAGGGCGATCCAGCGACGGATGCCGCCGAGCGGGCAACAGGCACTCCAGCCCCCTCTGCGATGGCGATGTCGCGCTCCTGCGATTGTGTTGGCACAACCGCTGCGATCTCAGCCGTTGGTGCCGAGGCAGCCGCTGAAGTTGCCGCGGGTGCTTCTGAAGCAGCCGCGTCGTCGGTTGCCTGCGGCGTGGGCGCCACAGGCGGTGGTGTTGGAGCGCGCATCGCTTGCGGCGAGAGCTTGCCCTTGAACACGAGATCGATGACGCGTTCACGAACGCTCGAGATCATTTCGCCAAAGAGGCGCGATGATTCTTTCTTGAATTCAATGCGCGGATCTTTCTGGCTAAACGAACGGAACGAAATCGAATCGCGCATCTGATCCATCGCGTGCAAGTGGTCCTTCCACGATTGGTCGAGAATCTGCAACAGCACGAACCGTTCGAATTGCTCGAGCTCCTCGCGCAGAAGTCGTGCGAGGCGTTGGTTCAGGAACGCGCTTGGGTCGCGTCGAAGGTCTGCGCGTTCGTCGTCTGCAATTCGAACGAAGACAGTCTTTGCGAGCCACTCTTCGACCGCGGCGGTGCGTCCAGTCGAATCGTCGCCCTCTGCACCATCACTCGCTGGGAGTGACGCCAGAATGCGCTCAACGCGTGCTGCGATGCGCTGGGCATCCCATGTCTGCGCCTCTGCAATGAGCATCTTGCGCAATTCTGCAGGATCTGCCGAAGGAAGTGCCTGTGGATTCCAATCGAGTTCAAATCGTCCACGCGCCCATCCGCAGAACTGCGTCAACGCCGCCTCTGGAAAACTCTGGATGTTGAGGTTCACGAACTCAATCGCGAAGTCGATGGGGTAAGCGATCTCACGAGCGCGATAGGCCTTTTGAACTTCAACTTGCAATCGCCGCGTCGCTTCGAGTGGATCGGCGACGCCAGTGAGCAAGTCGGCAGGCAGTTGCGTACCGAGCATCCTGTTGGCCCAGTGCAAGAGATCTCGTGCGCCGTAGCCAGGCACGAGATACGCCTCGAGCGGACTCAAGTCGATCGCCGCGAAGCGCGCCTGTGCAGCGCGTTCGAGTCGTTGCACGATTCCGGCGCGTCCCTCGGCATCGACGATTGCATCGGTGAGTTCGAGTCCGTACGACTTCATCGCCCACTCAATGACTCCGGGGCGATCCCACTCAGATGGATCAGAATCTTGTGGGATGTACTCGCCCATTGTGACTGTGATGTGCTCAGTGGCTTCTTCGAGCGCATCGATCGAGACGGTTCTCAACACTTGCTCTCGGTCCTTGCCCAAGAAGCGCTCTGGTTCGATCATCACGCCGAATGCTTCCCACACCCACTGTGAAATCGCACCTGGGACATGCAGCGGCGAGAGGTAAGTCGCAGCCGCATCGGCGACTGCTTCATCGATGTACGTGAAGACCACTCCCTTGATTCCGCGCCCTTCGAGAATCGGTTGGCGCCGTCCGTAAAAATCGCGCCGTTGAACTTCCATCGGCTCGTCGTAATCAAGGATCGTCTTGCGCATCTGAAAATTGCGCTCTTCAATCTTGCGCTGGGCTCCCTCAACGGCACGACTCAGCATCGGAGCTTCGATTGCGTCTCCCTCTTTCATGCCGAAGCGACTGAGCACGTTGAGCGTCGCCTTTCCTGCGAACATCTTCATCAATTCGTCGTCGAGAGCAAGAAAGAAACGCGACTGACCTTGATCGCCTTGGCGCCCCGAACGCCCACGCAACTGATTGTCGATGCGGCGGCTTTCGTGGCGTTCCGTTCCAACGATGTGCAGTCCGCCAAGTTCTTCAACGTTGGGGAAGAACTGAAGTCGATGCACGCTCCAGCCCGCATTGTCGAGTTCGTTCTCGAGCGATTCATTCGACATCGAAGCGATCTTCTTGGGTAGAAGGTCGCCCGACTCAGTGACCCAGTGTTCGAGCAATGAACGGCGCACGGCGGCATCGTCGAGTGCGTCCAGTTCTTTTCGGCTGAGCGAAAGAAATCTTCCCGCCAAGTGGCGGTGAATCAGTGCCAGGCACTTCGCTTCGCCCATCGACGCATCGATCTCGCGCGGTGCGAGATCGCGCCGCTTCCAGTGTTCAACAAGATCCGCTGGCTCAATCGCAGCGAGCTTGATATCGGTGCCGCGTCCCGCCATGTTGGTTGCAATCATCACAGCTCCGAGTCGTCCCGCGCCAGCGATGATGTCGGCCTCGCGTTCGTGTTGCTTGGCATTGAGCACCTCGTGACGAATCGAGTGTTTGTCGGTCAGCATGCGACTGAGCATCTCGCTCTTTTCGACGCTTGTCGTACCAACGAGCACTGGAGCTCCTGTGTCATGCACGCGTTTGATTTCGTCGACGATGCGCTCCCACTTGTCCTTCTGCGAGAGAAAGACGAGGTCTTGCCGATCGACGCGCACGGCAGGCACGTTGGTCGGAATTGACACAACCGGAAGCCTGTAAATCTCGTGAAACTCAGTTGCCTCTGTGTCGGCGGTACCCGTCATGCCAGAGAGGCGCTGATAGAGCTTGAAGAAGTTCTGGATGGTGATGGTCGCCATCGTCTGAGTCTCTTCCTTGACGCGCACGCCTTCTTTCGATTCAACCGCTTGATGCAATCCATCGGACCACTGTCGCCCGACCATCTTGCGGCCGGTGTTCTGGTCAACGATGACGACGCCCATCTGGCCGTCCTCATCGGGAGCAACGACATAATCACGATCGAGTTGATAGACCGTGTGTGCGCGCACAGACTGCTCGAGCAAGTGGGGCATGTCCATGTTTTCACCCACATAGAACGATCCAATCTTCGCCTCGCGCTGCGCTTCTTCGACACCTTCGTGGGTCAGTGTCGCGCGCTTCTTATCCATTTCGAGTTCGTAGTACTGCGTGAATCGGTCGCGCTCGCGCTCGAGTTGCGGCAATTGCTTACGTGCTTCTTCGAGTCGGCGCTTGATCGCAGGAATCGCCGTCTTCTCACGGGCATTGCGAATGTCGCCCTCGGTGCCTGCGATGGTTGCTCGGCAGTGCTGCACCTTGTCTTCTGCGCGCTGCCACTCGGCCTGCCGCGCAACGAGATGCAACGCGAGCCGTTTGGCAAGGTCGTAGCGGGGTTGTTGGTTGTACGCAGGTCCAGAGATGATCAGTGGTGTGCGCGCTTCATCGATCAGCGTCGAGTCGACTTCGTCGACAATGGCAAACTCGCGGCGGCGTTGCACCTGATCTGCCGCACGCAGTTTCATATTGTCGCGCAAGTAATCGAATCCGAATTCGCTCGTCGTGCCGTAGACGACGTCGCAGGAGTAGGCAATGATCTTGTCACTCGGGCGCTGCATGTGCATCGGATGAATGGCGCCAACAGTGAGACCAACCGCACGAAAGAACGGGAATGTCCAGTCGCGATCGCGCTGCACGAGGTAATCGTTCACGGTCACAACATGCACTTGCTTCGATTCGCAAGCGGCCAAGTAGCACGCGAGTGGACCGACAATCGTCTTTCCTTCGCCCGTCTTCATTTCGGCGATCCGCCCCTCGCTCAGGACGATTCCTCCGATGATTTGCACGTCGAATGGTCGCGCGCGAAATGGTGGACGGCTCTCGGGCAGCAGTTCACGAATGGCTTGATAGACCACGGGCGGGATGTCGAGCAGTTGCCATCCTGCAAGGTCTCCGTGACAACCACGCAGTTCATTTGTTGGTTGGCGGGGGGCCGTTGCTGTCATGAGCGCCTGCGTCTCAAGAAAGAGTGATCGCGCTGGCTCGGGCAGTCGTGCGCTCTCAAAGCCAAGTGCCGGATTGAACGCGTTGCGCAGTCCAACCGCGCGGTCCATCGCTTCGCGTGCGCAGCCGAAGATCTCGGGGATCATGTCGTAGGGGCGCTCACCCTTCGTGACGCGCGCGCGAAACACATCGGTCATATCGCGCAATTGCGAATCGGTCATCGCGGCGAATGTCGCCTCGAGTTCGTTGACTTTGTCGACGATGCGCAGGTAGCGGCGCACCATGCGCTGATTTTGGGTTCCGAAGGTCTTGCGAATGAAGAAGTCAAGGACTGGAATTGGCATTGTGTTGCTCGGATATCGGGCAGAAGGCTCGGCGCGATGAATGGATTTGAGATGAAAGTCAAAAAATGGACGCATGCGGCGCGCCAAGGAAGTTCATCCCGTAGGCATGAACAGATTCCAAGTGCCGCAGAGCGCGTTCGCGCTCGCGAATGTCAGCAAGAAGGTGGCGGAAGCGCCGCGAACCCAGCAACTATCGCTTGGGCCAGCCACACGCATAAAGGCGCGCCAACGTTGCATGGTTGGCGAACCGCGCAGTCGGGCGTCTGCGTAAAGCGAAAGCCAGCGTGCGCAGAGTGCGCGCTGGCGGTTCGACCAGATTGACTCTCGCACGCCGCGATGCACGTTCCAGAGAATGCCCCAGAGAAAGTCGCTGTGGTTGCAGAACAGGCAAGTGGGGTGCCGATCGCTGCGAGCGTCAGCAGCAGCGCGATCAAAGTTGGATGGAGAACGGCAGAGGCCACGAGCCTATTGTGGCACCGAAATCGGCACTTCGCAAGTTCAACTCTGTACTCTTGCGCCGCATTGCTTTGTATGGGGTGGTAGCTCAGCGGTCCAGAGCCCCTGACTCATAATCGGTGAGACCCGGGTTCGAATCCCGGCCGCCCCATTTCGCAGCGCCACGGCGCTACCCTGCGCCTCGTGACCAATCGCATCGACGGCATTTTTCAGCGGCTAAAAGCATCAAATCGCACTGGTTTGATGCCGTTTCTGACAGGTGGGTACCCGTCGCTCGAAGTCACCACGAACGCGATCGGTGCGATTGAAGCGGCGGGCGCCTCGGTGATTGAGATTGGAATTCCATTCGCTGATCCAATCGCGGATGGCCCTGTGATCTCGGCGAGCATGCACGAGGCGCTCGCAGCGGGGGCAACGGTCGAGGGCGTCTTTCGAGCCGTCCATGCGGCGCGCGCCAAGAGCGACGTCGGGCTGATCGCGATGGTGAGCGCATCGATAGTCACAAAGATCGGCGAGAGAGAGTTCGTGACTGCTGCATCGGATGCGGGATTCGATGGATTGATCGTCCCCGATCTCGACTTCGCGTGTGTAGAAGCGCTGACCGAACTGTGCGATGCGAAATCGATGTCGCTCTCGCTGCTCGTGGCTCCTACAAGTACTCCGCAGCGCATCGCCGAGGTCACTGCGTACTGCCGTGGTTTCATTTATCTCTTAGCGCGCGCTGGGTTGACTGGCGAGCGCGAAGCGGCGCCCGAAGTCGCGGCATCGGTCGCTGCGATTCGCGCGGTGAGCGCACTGCCAATCGCGGCGGGTTTTGGAATCTCGACCGCAGCGCATGTCGCAGCGGTCACCCAGTATGCCGATGCAGCGATCGTTGGAAGCGCGCTCGTTCGACGAATGGGATCGACGCGCCCAGTCGAGGCTGCGGCAGAGTTCACGCAACTGCTTGCAACGGGGCTGCGCGGTTGCGCTCACCCAGGGTAACCGTCGGCGTAACCGTTTGCGACCGCTCGATCGGCTGCGACCAATCTAGTAGCGCCGCATCACTCCGATGACGACTCCTTGAATCGTGCAATCTTGAACGATGATCGGCTCGAACTCTGGGTTCGCGGGTTGCAGCCGAATCATCCCGTTCTTCTCACGGTAGTACGACTTCAATGTTGTCTCGCCGTTGGGGAGTAGCGCGACGACGCGCTCGCCGCTTCGCGCCGTTGATCGACGTTCGACGATCACATAATCCCCATCGAGAATTCCCTCATCGCGCATCGACTCGCCTTCGACTTGCAACGCGAACATTTCGCCGCGCCGCGCGGTCGTGCGACCAAAGATCTCTTCGAGGCGCAGTTTCTCATCTTGTGCGCAGCGCTCGATCGGCATTCCTGCAGCGATACGACCGAGCAGCGGGAACGTCAGCCCAGCCTCTTCGTCCGCCGGAATGGCTCCCTCACACTCCGACAAAGAGCGAGCCTTGTTGGCATTGCGCTTGAGCGCTCCCTTCTCGATGAGTGCCTCGACATGTTCGAAGACGGTGACTTTGCTCACTTCGAGTTCGTCCGCGATTTCTTGAAGTGTCGGCGAGTAACTGTTGGCGAGTCGAAACTGTCGGACAAAGTTGAAGATTCGCAACTGCTTGGGAGTGAGATTCATGTTGTTCATGGTGTTCATGTCTTTCGTCGCTCTCTTTCTGTTCGTAGAGGTAGACCGGTGATGGAATTCGTGCGAGGCGCTTTGCAATTCGACTCTCGCGCGAGAGTGCCAGCGCGCGACGAGCTGTCATTCGCGTGGCTGGGGGAATCGGCCGCGGTTCTTCTTGGACGGTGTGATCGCTCACAGCGCGACCAATCCCAAGAAACGCGATGCACTGGTCGATCCAGTTCATTGATTCATGAATCGACGCAACGACGCTCTCCGCTTCAAGCACGATGAATGTTCCGCGCGAGTCCACGGTGAGATGGCGCATGAATTCTCCGCCAGGGCCCCATGAAACCAGTGGTTCATTCTCTCCGGATGCATCGGCAATTGTGTATTGGTTTTTCATGCTGAATCACTCATCGGATCGACCGTTCCTCGCGCACCAATTTTTGTACGGTAGATGTTAGCCTGACGGACGGTCGGTATCAAGCCCTTTTTCTTCTCACTAGGATTGGTTCTATGAGTTGCACGACCGATTTCACAGATTCACCTCCCACCGAGTGCTCGCAGGAGGTGCGGGGAGCCTTTGGGATCGATCCTGGCATCGTTTTTCTCAACCACGGGTCGTTCGGTGCAGTTCCGGCGCCGGTGACGCAGGCGGCCGATGCGTGGCGGCAGCGGATCGAGGCTCGCCCAATCGAAACGATCGGACGGCGCATGACCGACGAGCTCGCGCTGGTCAAGGTGCAGGTGGGTGCGTACCTCGGTGCCGATCCCGCACGAATTGGGTTCGTCATGAATGCGACAAGCGGCGTGGGGGCAGTGCTGCGAAGCATCCACTGGAAGAAAGGTGATCGCATCGTGCTCTCGAATCAGGGTTACAACGCTGTGCGACAAGCGGCCCACGCATACGGCGAGAGGTTCGGTCTCGAAGTCACTGTCGTCGACCTCGCGTTGCCGCTCAATGATGAAGCGTCGATCGTCGAACGATTCATGCACGCCATCGATGCGCAGACGAAACTCGTCATCGTTGATCACATCACAAGCCCAACAGCGATCGTGCTTCCTGTCGCGGCGATCGCGCGTGGTTGCCGTGCGCGTGGTGTGCGCTGCTTGGTCGATGGCGCACATGCTCCTGGAATGATCCCACTCGAGATCGATGCGATCGGCGCCGACTGGTACACGGGCAATCTGCACAAGTGGGTCTGCGCATCGAAGGGATGCGCGATCCTCGTTGCAAGCGAAGAGACCGTCGCGTTCACTCATCCTGAAACAACGAGTCACTTTCACGGTCACGGATTTGCTGCTGAATTCGATTGGCAGGGAACCCGTGATTTCGCTGGAGTTCTCGCGATTCCGCAGGCGATTGCATTCGTTGAAGCGAGTTACTCCGGTGGATTGATGCGGCACAATCATGCGCTCGCTTCATGGGCGCATCGCCTCTTGTGCAAGGCGTTCGGCGCGCAACCGATCTCGCCGCTCGATGGATCGATGCTCGGTTCGATGGCAGCGGTTGAACTTCCTCGAGAGATTTCGAAACGATTCAAGAGTGCTTCGCTGTTTCAAGCAGCACTCTACGAACGCCATCAGATCGAAGTGCCAATCATCGATTGGGGAGGGCGCTGGTACGTGCGCGTCTCTGCGCAGGCATACAACACTGCGAAGGATTACGTCGGGCTTTCGGGTGCGGTATTGCTTGAATCGGGCTGCTGAGGAACTGGCGAGGTTGGCGGCGCAAGAGGCGGCGCGGCAGGAATACCAGCCTGTGCTTGCTTGAACGGCACATACTCCGAGTTGAACCACGACCACCAACGCTTCATGTCCCAGCCGTTGTCGAGGGTGCTCTGTCCGAAGTCGCGCGTCGTCAACGCAATCAGTGATTGGTGCGCATCTGAGCGGTAGGTGTAGACCATCGCATCCTGCACGCGCATGAGCACGCCCGTCTGAAGTGAACCGACGATTGGCTGAAACGCACCAGTGCGATCACCAACGACTGGCACGACGTTGGCGATGTAATTCGTGCGCGTGCCAATGGCGATCCATGCAAGATCGCCGTCGGTCTTCTTCTCGTCGGCCGCAACCTGCGCGAAAATGAGCGACGGAATCACTGCAAATGCATCGACCTTTCCCGCAAGCAATCCCGCTTGATTGACGACCGCGTGTCGATCATCGCGCAATCCCAACTCGATCATCGCGACGACCTCATCGCACGCAGGACGGTTGATGCGCCGCGACGCCTCGTGTCGCATGTCAGCTTCGTCACTGCGAATTGCAATCTTGGCGAGCATGGCTTGTCCGAGGCCACCTTGCGATGCAAGGTGATCGAGATACGCAAGCCGCACATCATCCTTCTCGCGCTTCATTGCATCCCAGAGCACCTGCCACGATGCGGGATCCTTCCACTTCTTGAACTCACTCAAACCCTCTGCACGAACGGCTCCGCGGCGCGATCCAAACTTTGAATGCACAAACTCTCTTGCGGCGATTTCATAGGACTGCGCTGATCCATTCGAATCCTTCGGCTGCAGGATGGAGGGATCGACGGCGGGGGGGATTGCGCCCGTCGCAGGAATTGCGCGCAGCAGTGATGGCGGAGTTGAGGGTGCAGGCGAACTCTGCGCCGCACAAACGATCCACAGCAGCATGAGCGTCGTGTGCATGATCATTAGGATAGCCACGATGCATTTGAATCCAAGCGGCGATCATGGCGCAACGCAACCCGACGCGCGCGAGATTTACGGGCGTCTTGGCAATGAGGCGTTTTGGAAGATCGCACGAGCGTTCTACGCACGAATCGACCGCGATGCGGTCCTGCGCCCGATGTTTCCAGCAGACCTCGAAGAGCCGATTCGAAATCAGGCTGAGTTTCTCATTCAATACTTCGGCGGTCCCGAGACCTACAGCGCACGCAAAGGTCATCCACGTTTGCGCATGCGCCACGCTCCGTTTTCAATTGGACTCGCCGAGCGCAACGCATGGGTTGCAGCAATGGATGGCGCACTCGCAGATGCTGAGATTCCACAGCCCGATCGAACGGTGATGACGAAGTACTTCGCGACGACTGCGACGTTTCTCATGAACCGCGACGAACCGATTTAGTCTGAGTCGACCGCGCCAACCATGAGGTCGCGCCGGCCAAGAGTTGTGAGAACCTTTTCAGCGGCTGCGCGTGTCGGCCATGATCCGATGCGAACCGCGAAGAGTTCTTCGCCCTTCACTGAGTAAATCTGGTCGACGCGTGCGGCAGGCATCTTGGCACGTTGCAAATCTTTCGCGAGATCTTTCGCGCGTTTGTCGGCTGCGCTCTGTGTGCTGTAACTGCCCGCGCGAATCGTGAACGATCGCCGTGCAATCAGGGCTGTGTCTGTCGAACTCGCCGTCGCGGCGATAGGTTGAGTCGTCTTTCCTGCGACCACCACCGGCGGCGGTGTTGGCTTCGCAGTCACAATCGTCGGCTGCGCATCGGCCCCCTGGGTCGGATCGACGGCAACATTGTCGCGGTCGACCTGTCGCACTTCGGGGGCAGCGGTTGCTTGCGCAGCGCAGGCGCGAGCGCGTGCAGCATCGGCAGCGGGGAGGCGCTCGGCCGCAAGCAGGAAGAACGCAGCAGCATCGCTCGGTCTGTGTTGGGCGAGGCGAATGTCTCCCAGCAAGACGAGTGCACCACCTGCAACTTCGCCAGTGGGCGAACTGCGAGCGCGCATCGCGAACCGTTCGGCGTCGTCGATGCGTCCCAACTTGTATGCACTCATGGCAGCAATCAACGCGCCCTGTGCGGCAGTTGTCGCATCGCTCGATTGCGCGAGCGATTGCCCTTGCGCGAGCGCGGCGTCATAGCGACCCTCTTCAAAGCGCGAGACCGCCGATGAGAAATTGCTCGCTTGTGGTGGCGAATCGCACGCAATCACCGCGCATGCGAGGGTCAAACACGAAAGAATTGTCATTGCGCATCGCGTGCGCTTGTTGCATCCTTGCACGGGCGTATCGTACGGCGGCTGCTCTCGCAAACGCAAGTCCATGAAGCTCCTTCGAACGATCCAACGCCAGTTTCTGATGCGACCTTGGCGGGTTGCAGTGATCGACGATCAACGCACATGGCGCGCGTTTGAACTGCAGGTCGTCGCATGGCACTTGGCCCGCGAGATTGAGCGATGTTCATCGCGTGAACGAGTCGGAATCCTGTTGCCGACATCTGGGCTCTTTCCTGCCGCTGTCATGGCGGGTTGGATTCTGGGTCGCACCATCGTCCCGCTGAATTATCTGCTCTCGAAGAACGACCTCGACTATGTCTGCAAAGATGCGGGACTCGATGCATGCATCACCATCTCTCCGATGGTCGATCTCGTGGGAGGGCTGCCAGTGGGGGTGCAGCCCATCCTGATGAACCAAATGAAGTTCACGGGGTTCCCTCCGATTCGACTCTCACGCTCGATGGCTGCCGATGCTCTTGCGGTGCTGCTGTACACGTCGGGCACGAGTGGGCGCCCCAAGGGAGTCATGCTGACCGCCGGAAATTTGATGGCGAACATCGAACAGATTGTCGACCGCGCGAAGTTCGATCGCCACGACACGATGCTCGGAGTCTTGCCACAGTTTCACACCTTCGGCATCACGGTGTTGACGCTGCTGCCGCTGGCGATCGGATGCCGCGCGATCTATACGGCCCGATTTGTGCCGCGCAAATTGGTCGAACTCACCCGCCGCCATCGACCAACGGTGCTCGTGGCGATCCCGTCGATGTATGGGGCACTGCGGCTTGTGAAGGATGCAACACGCGATGACCTGAAGAGCCTTCGCTATGTCGTCAGCGGGGGAGAGCCTCTTCCACAAGCGGTTTCAGACGGCTTTCTTGAGCGGTTTGGAATTCGCATCGCCGAGGGATATGGCTTGACCGAAACATCTCCGGTGACAAACTGGTGTCTTCCAGAGGAATGGCGCTGGCGCAGCGTCGGCCGCCCGCTTGCACGGATTGATCAGCGCATCGTGGACGAGGCAGGCAATGATGTCGCGCAAGGCGCCGATGGCGAGATTCGGGTTGCTGGTCCAAATGTCATGGCTGGGTATTGGAACATGCCCCGAGAGACTGCTGCGGCATTTGACGAGCGTGGCTACTTTCGCACAGGCGACATGGGGCGGTTTGATCGCGATGGGCACCTCTTCATTACAGGGCGCCTCAAAGAAATGCTCATCATCGCGGGCGAGAATGTCTTTCCACGCGAGATCGAAGAGGTGTTGGATCGCAATCCCAAAGTCAAGGCGAGTGCCGTTGTTGGGCTGCCCGATGATTCACGCGGCGAACTGCCAGTGGCGTTCGTTGAACTGCGCGACGGAGAACTCTTTGATGAGGGAGAGTTGCGCAGTTGGTGCCGTGAGCACCTCGCGCAATTCAAAGTTCCGCGCGAGATTAGACAACTCGATGCGCTTCCACGAAACCCCACCGGAAAAATTCAGCGCCGCGCTCTCATGGCGCTGCTTACTGCGGGCAAGGTCCCCAGCCCGCCAGAATCGCAGTGAGATCAGTTCCGTTGACCGCTCCGTCGCCATCGACATCACCGTTGGCTCCCTGACCCCATCCAGCGAGCACGGCTGAGAGGTCGACTCCGTCGACTTGATTGTCGCCGTTCACATCGGGGCAGGGTTGGCATGGCGCGAGCGTCGAAGTGATTTGCAGCGTGCCCGATCCGCTCTGGCCTGAAATGGCAGCCACGCGAATGAAATACTCCGTACTGCAATGCGCAGCAAACTCGACGCTCGAACTCAATTGGTTTGAAGGACACGTTGAAGCATCATCGTTGCATGCGATGGCAGTCGTTGCGCACTGCGCGTCGTAGATGACGATCGCACTGTCGAGGTTGCCAGCCGCGCAATTGCTCACTGTCACGGCGCCTTCAATATCGGTCAATCGGAACCAAACATCTTTGCCCAACGATGTCCCACCGCTCGATAAGCACCCTGCCGGAGCGGAAAAACTGCTTGCAGTTGCTCCAACGAGTGTGAATGGTGTGCTCCCCAGATGCACGGTAGTTGCGTTCTGACACAAGTCATTGGCTGGAACTGGTGGAGGGCACATCGTCGCGGCGCGGTCAGCGCAGAGTTGATCCCAACTCTTCTCGCAGCAGACTGGATCAACCGCACAGACGCTTGAGCAGCATTCTGCGATTTCACAACCTGCAGAACTGTGCGGTTCGTAGCAACTGCCCGCGTTGCCGCACGGGTTTGTGCATTGATCGTTCCACGAGACTCCCATTGAATAGGAGTGGAAGCCTCCGCATCCATAGGGATACGCCTGTGGACTTGGAAAGGACCCGCGCCCGACAACTGCGAACCATGTTCCTGCTGGTAGACACGCACTGAGAGTTTGCACACCACACGAGTTCATTTGCAAGACATGGGGGGCAGAGGCGAGCGGCGTGCATGCGGTCGGCAAGAAGGCGACGAAACTCTTTGAGTCGGACGCGTACTCGGCGGTGTACTGCACAATGAGTCGCGCGATGCCATCTCCATTTGGATCGGGCAGTTCGATGCGATATCCATCGAGGTCAGGTGTTCCATCGTTGATCTGTTGAAGCCGACCGCAGATCGTCTGCCCGTTTGCGACCGTCAGAAGTGCTGGGTTTTCAGTTCCGCCAACGCAGGCGCCATTGCCCTGTGTGCCGCAGATCTCACCCTCTGCGATTGATCCACTCGGACAGGGTGGGGTGCACTGGGTTGCGCAGTTGCCGTCAGCGATGGTCACGCAGACGGTGTCCCAAGCGACGGTGCAACACGAGGGCACAAACTCGCACACCGTACTGCAGCACACTTCGTCTGAGCACGATGGAGTCGAATGAGGTTGATCGCAGGCGCCCGCAGATGGCGAGCCGCAGGGAAATGGCGGTGGAGCATCGCACGAGAGCGAGGCGACAAACGCGCAGTAGGCATCCCATGTTGCTGTGCAGCACGCTGGGTCGCTCGCGCAGATGAGCTCGCAGCAGTTTGGATCGCTGCATCCGGGCGTGGAGTGCGCGCTCGTGCAGGGGCCCGTCGCACCTGGTGGACAGAGTTGTCCAAAGGCAGACGTGGCGCACCACAACGCGCAGAGAGTGCTCAGAACCAAAACTTGCTTCGTGCGCCGTGGAATCAACATCTCAATGAACATACGGGAAAGAACTGAAATGTCACCAAGAACTCGACGAATTCGCCAAAAAGAAAACCCCCTCAGTCGCAGGACTGAGGGGGTTGAAACCTCAAAGAAAGAATCTGAAACCAAACTTATGGGCAGGGGCCCCAACCGCTGAGAAGCGTGGTGAGATCGGCGCCGTCAGTGTTGCCGTCACCAGTGATATCGCCTGCTGGCGCTCCCCACGATGAAAGCAACGTGGTGAGATCGGCGCCGTTTCGCAGCCCGTCTCCGTTGTAATCACCTGCACATGGTGTTCCGCAAGCGACTGGAGTCGTCACGGTCACGCTGAGCGTTCCCGTTCCGAGTGGTGTCGTTGCGGAGTAGCCACCGAGCGCAATGCTGTACTCGATGCCGCACTCCAACTGCACATCCATGATGGATGTGTAGAGCGTGCATGCCGTTCCGTCATCGTTGCAACCGACCACAGTGGTCACGTCATCGCATGTTGTCGATGCGGAGAGGCGTGTGTCGTGTGACGCAATGTTGCAAGTCGAGAAGGTGTAGAGACCCGATTCTGCTGGCGTAAACTTGTAGAAGATGCAGTTGTAATTGAAGTCCGTTCCGAATGGACCCATGTCGCAGAAGCCAGCGAAGTCGAGGTCAACGGTTGCACCGACGCGTGTAAACGCGGTGTCACCCATTGCCAGAACAACAGGATCTGCGCAGGAGAGACCTGGAGCGCCGCCGCCACCACCACCTGCTGCAGAGATGTCCATGGTTCCTGTACCGAAGTTTCCGGCGCCGTAACCACCGATACGAATTGTGTAGGTGGTTCCTGTTGTCGCGGAAAGAGTCACTTCGGATGCCAGACCGCACGAATCATCGTTGCAAACAACCAACGCTCCACCGCACGCATCGTAGATGTCGAGGCGTGTGTCCCATGTCGCGCTGCAGAGCGACACGAGGTATCCCTCGGTCGTTGGAGCCGTGAATGTGAACCAAACGTCGTTGTAGAAGCCTGCACCGAATGCACCACACGTCGGATCGGTTGGGTTTGGTCCGTCGGTGGTCGAGCCCATCGTGTCGAATGCATTGGCCCCAACGATTGCAGTCTCGGCACCGGCACAATCATCGTTCGCGGGACCCACTGGGGCACCTTGGGTGATGTTGAGCTCGGTTGCGCCAGCCGCGCCTTGCCAACCGCCCACGCGAATCGTGTAGGTGACACCTTGAACGAGGTCGACGCCGAGGAACGACGAGTACGCCGTGCAGCCAGGACCGTCATCGTTGCAGGCCAACATGACGCCACCCACGTCTGGGCATGAATCCCAGACTTCGATACCAGTATCGAATGGCGCCGACGAATCGCAGGTTTGCATCGTGTAGCCATCCGTTGCAGGAGCAACGAATGTGAAGAACACGTCCTTCGTGAAGGGCGCTCCACCGAAGCCGCATGTCACGTCTGGGAAGCTCGTATTGGCGTTGCTGTTATCGAACGCGTTCGAACCGATGGTCGCGACGACCGCTTCTGCGCAATTGTCACCAGGTGGTGGAACAAATGTGCAGGTCACCGCGGAGAGTTCGAGCGTGTAAGCGTCTGGGATTGCTCCGCCGCATGGGAAGTCCAAGAAGTCGCTCGGCAGAGCAACGATGTAGTACGACCCTGGTCCAACGCATGCAGTCAGCATCGAACTTGGGCAGTTGCCCGCGCTCACGGTTCCAACGATCGTGCATGCAGTTGCATCAACGAGTGCGCAGAAGGCTGGGATGTTGCTGTACAGCGTTGCAGTGATCTGCATGCCTTCAGTTGTCGTGAAGGAGTACCAGTCTGTGTCGCGTGAAGCAGCGCTTGACCAGTATGTTCCGCCGATTGTGACGGGGAAGCTGATCGGTTCGCTGACGCCGCCTGCGTTGCAGCCACCATTGCTGTCTCCGCCGCAAACTTCAACTTCTGCCTGACCGAATGGGGGCAGGGTGCAACTTCCTGCACCGCATGCCGTGCACATGGCAGCAGCTTCGTCGGCGCAAATCTGATCCCACTCGGTTGCGCAGCAGTACGCATCAGCCGCGCACACTGTGTCGCAGCATGTCGTATCGATGCATCCGAGAGTTCCAGGGTTGGCAACGCAGCAATCGCCGCCGGATCCGCATCCGCCGCCGCCGCCACCACCGCCGCCGCCCACTGAGATATTCATCGTTCCAGGACCACCGGCCGTTGTCAGGTTGTAGACACCAACAGCGATGTAGTAGGTTGTTCCAGCGGTCGCTGAGAATGTCATGACGCTCGAGAAGTTCGCGCAACCAGCACCGTCATCGTTGCAAGCCACGACCGATGCCGCGGTGCAATCAGTCTGTGCAGAGAATCGCGTGTCGACTCCACCCGCAAGGTTGCAATTCGAAACGGTGTATGTGTCTGTTGTGCTCGCCACCCATGTGAACCACACTGTGTGGTAATTGAAATCGTCGCCGAACGGTCCCATGTCACACAGTCCGGTGTAGTCCATGTCGAGCGTGCCGGCGGTGTTGTCGTATGCATTGTCGCCATCAAGTGCGACAACTGCGGTTTCACAGGTGAGACCGCCTTGGGCGTACGCGCCCAACGTGGTACAGGAAGCGAGCATTGCACCCGCTACAAGAAGTGTCTTTTCGTTACGCATCATTTCTCCAATTAGAGTCTTTGAGGTTCAGAACCAAACGCGTTGAAGCCAGTGTTTTGTCGGTCAGATCAGCGTCATGCTTCACCGAACGAACAAAAACTAAGCCCGTGTGAGTGCAGACGGTGTACTCGCACAGGTGGAAGATAATCTCTGATTCAACAATTCCAAATATTGATGCGTGTTTCGTTAAAAAAAGATTGGGCTGACAGTTCGGTCGCGGGTCGCCGCGTCGACTGCGTCGGGGCATTGCGGCATTCCGAATTTCCTCCTAGTCTGCCGAAATGCCAATTCAACTCAACGACCGTTGCCCGTCATTCAAGCTCGCATGCAAGCCAGGAGAAGAGGTTGATATCGGCGCAGTTATCGGAACTCAGACGATCGTGCTGCTGTTCATGCCGCTCGCCTTTAGCCCTGTTTGCACCGTCGAAGTGTGCACCATGCGCGATCACTGGGCGAAGTGGCAATCGCTTGGCGCAGCGGTCTTTGGAATCACGATCGACAGCCCGTTCGTGACCGACAAGTTTCGGCAACTCGAGAATCTGCCGTTTGCGATTCTCTCTGACTTCAACAAGAGCGTCGCGATGCAGTTCGGCGTGCTGCACGAGGATCTGAAGGGGATGAAAGGGATCGCCAAGCGAGCGGTCTTTGTCGTGAACCGAGCCGGAATCGTGACCTATCGCTGGGTCACAGAAAACCCTGGAGAGCAAATCGACTTCGCCGCACTCGAAGCCGCTGTGCAAGCGCAGAGTTCAGCGGGCGCCCAGTCAGCCGGCGGCTGACACGCGACCTAATCGAGCCCACCCTCTTTGGCGGTGACATCGCATCGACCAATGATCGTTTTGCCAAGTCGAACACCTGTGATGTTCGTTCCGAGAGGCACCACGAAGACGAGCTTCAATTTGTTCTCGCCTGACGAAGGTTGGCTTGGTAACTGCGACAACTTTTGAATTGGCTTGCTCGGTTCATAGTTGAGCTCGACATCGTTCGTTCGTTCCCAGATGTATCCCGTGGGCTTGTATCCCTTGCCGCGCGAGTCAACGAGTTCGAGTGGCACATCGCGACCAAGCGCCTTGATTGCCGCTGAACCATCTCCGTACAAGTCAATGCCACCCTCGCGGCGCGAGACATCAAGCAGGATGAGTTCAGTTCCATCTGCGTGGCTGAATCCGCTGATGCGCTGCGACCGTGAGATCGACATCGTTGCGCCTTTGCGATAAACGCCCTTGCCGCCACTGAGAAAGTTGCCTGTTTTTCCAACAACATGTGTCATTGGTGACGCCATGTTGGTGTTCATCTGCACTGGCAGGATTGAATTCTTGACGGCGATCCAGTTTGAGATGTCGTCGACGAAGCCGCCATCGGCGCTCGAATCGTCTTGTTCGACGACATCTGTTTCTTCGCCGTTCAGGCGTGTTTCGAGATCGCTGATCTCAGTCATCGTTGGCAACTGAAAGCGCAGCCCTTTGACAAAGATGAATTTCGGCTGCTTGCCTGCAGGAAAACCGTCTGCCGGAAAAAGGAAAGTCAGTTTGACGTCCTGCTCGCCGGGCACACTCGTCGCGAAGTTGCTGATGTCATCGAATGGATAGAGGCGGCTCGTTCCATCGCTCATCGGCTGATAGAACTTCGTCGGAAACGCCAACTTTGGATTCTTTTCATCTGAGGTGATTCGAACTTGTGCGTTCGAGATGATGAACTGCTCTCCCGCATCGAACGCACCTGAATCAACAGTGAAGTCGACCGCAAAGGTTCCAGCGGTCGAACCTTCGGCCACAGCAAAGGCGGGGTCGAAGAGGACTTCGCCGACTGTGACCGAGTCGGGCGCCATCGCGACGCGTGCTTCGCCATCGGAGAAACTGTCGCGGTGCAAGCTCAGTGACGAGTCTGCGAGGCGTGGGTAATACTCGGCAAGGGGAGTTGAACGAAATGGCGAGAGCGATCCGCGGGAGAGCGTTGCATAAAACTTCTCCGTCATTTCGGCGGCTGGAAGCATCATCTTGTTGAGTTGCATCGGCGCTCCGCCGGCATCGGCCGCGCGCGCCCATCCCACATATCCCATGATCTCGACGGGAGCTTGAATGAGCCCACACGAAATGCATGTGATTCCTGCAGTGAGAACGCCTGCGATCAACCCAAAGATTCCGCCGCCGACGAGATTCGCCGCGGGTGGAAAACGAACATTGCTCGGCGCAAAGTGGTCGCAGAGCAAGCGCAAGACAAACAAGAACGCGATGAAGAGGCCGCCGAGGGTCATCCCCCATGCATAGTTGTCGAAGTCGTTGCCCTTGAGCAAAAACCCAACAACGATTGGCTCCCAAAAGGCGAATGCCAGCGCTCCTGCCGCGATCACGCAGAGGCAGTGCAGGATTGCACTGAAGAGCCCCTGATTCGCCCACCAGTAGGCGATAAACAGCACGAGTGCGATGACTGCGATATTCAGAATCATGTGGACTTCCTTGGTGTCGGGGCTTTCGCAGGCGAGGCAGGTGCAGCGGCACCTGTGGCAGGGGCTGCTTTTGCAGGAGCGGCCGCCTTCGCCGGAGCCGCTGCCTTTGGTGGCGCGAAGATGCGCGCAACTTCTTCGAGACTTGTCTCACCACCGCGCGCCTTCACGAGGGCGACCTCTTGTGCGAGAGGGCTTCGGAAGGCACGGCGCATCTGTTGATATGCACTCGCCACATCACCTCCCGCGAGGAATGCGCGACTCTTCTCATCGGGCTGAACGACTTCGAGAAGGCCGGTGACTCCGATGAATCCAGTGCCTTGGCAGGCTGGGCAATCGATGACTTGGTTTTTCTCTTGCACCTTGCCACTCGAACGGAAGAGTTGTAGCGCCTTGCCGGCGACGCCACCAAGACGCTTGGCTTGCTCAGGCGATGCTTGATAGGGCTGCCGACACTCGGGGCAGAGCGTTCGAATCAACCGCTGGCTGACGACCGCTGACAACTTCGCACTCGCAAGTTTCGGATCGCCAACGGCCTTCAGATAGTTCGTGAGCGCTCCTGTGATTGAGTCGCTTGGTGTCAGAACGTAGAACAACGTTCCGGCGTTGTTTGGGTTCACCAAGACCTTTCCAACGCCCGGCTCAGAAAGATCAGATGCAAGCACGATGTCGGGTCCGCGTCGCACGATCGACTGCATCGCCGTTGCAAAGTCGATGTTCGGGTCGGCGCTATCCCAGATGTTGTGGTCGATTCCTTCCAGGCGCCGCTCGACATATCGCTCAAGGGTCTTGATGTTCGAGTTGTAGGGATCATGGCGCGTGAGCAACGCATACGACAGAGTCGTCATTCCCTGACCAGGCGGTGTTGCAACGAGCACCACACCCGAGCGGACATCTTTCAGCGCATCAGCAAGCAACTGTGCTTGCGGCGCGAGAAGCCCAAGTTTTTCAAATGGCACGGTGAGTTGCTTTTCGCGTTCGATATCAATGCGAAGCACTTGCCCCGTACTCGAGCCCCAGGTTGTGAGGAGCAGGTTGATCTTGCTTCCTGCGACCTCCATGCGAATGGGTGCAGAGAGTCGCTTTCGCCGATCCTTCAATTCGAGTCCCGCAGCGGTCTTTAAGTAATCGATCACCTTGACCGCGAGTTCGGCGGTGAAATTTCCCTTGCGATAGCGAAGCGAATCGACAAACTGCGCAGAGACGTATCCGCTGGTTCCTGGAGTCAATTCGACGCGGGTCGCGCGTGCAGGAAGGGCTGGCACCAGCAACTGCTCGGTCGCAAGGTGCACTTCAAAGAGAGGACTTTCTTTGCCGGGAGGCGTCTGTCGATTTCCTTTGCCATCGGCGTAGGAGACCGTGACTTCGCCGAACGCTTTCTGCGTCTTGCGGGCAGCCAGCATTGCGGCCCACTTTCCGGCGAAGAGGTCGAACTGAAACTTCGCAGGCACCTTTGGATTTCGATACTTCCAATATGCGTATGGAATCGCGAGATAAATCACGAGCATCAGTGGAAACCCAACCCAGAACAACGGAATCAGGAGCGCGCTTGCGAGCCCTGCAATCAATCCACCGATGCAGGCCGAGGTCCATGCAGAGACGTTGAGGTGAAAGTAACGAAGGTCCTTATCAATGACGGTCGAAATCAGCCATGCGTATGGAAGCGTGAACGCAATGATGAGCAGTGGCTTGTAGACCGAAAGCAAGTGCACTGCGGTTGCTGAACCTGCAAGAAGCAACGAAGGGGTTGGAAGTTCAGTAGACACGAGCGGTTCCATATGCGAGAAGTGCGCGAGACATGCGCGAGAAATGCGCGAGAAATGAGCCGAAACTTACGTAATGCCCTTGAGTCGCATCTTGAGTTCCTCTGGGCGGGGAGTTGCTTCGATGGCCACGCGCTGATGCACCATCTCTGATTCAACGAGTTCGACGAGTGCCGACGTGAAGTCGAGCATGCCTTCGTCGCGTCCACTCTTGATCACTTCGAGCAGATCGCCTTCACGCGCCTCGAGGATGTACTTCTGCACTGCGGGAGTGTTGAGAAGGATCTCGAGCGCGGGGATGCGGGCCACGTCTGGCTTGAGCGTTGGCAGCAACTTCTGATAGATGATCGCGCGCAAGTTGTATGCGAGCAGTTTTCGAATCTGGTCGCGCTCGTTCACCGGAAACAGGTCGTAGATACGCCCGAAGGTCTGCCAGGCGCTCGAGGCATGGATCGTTCCGAAGACCAAGTGGCCTGTTTCAGCGGCGCGCACAGCGGCTTCGAATGTTTCGTAGTCGCGCATTTCTCCCACGAGAC
Source organism: uncultured Singulisphaera sp. (assembly GCA_964355975.1). GTDB lineage: Bacteria > Planctomycetota > Phycisphaerae > Phycisphaerales > SM1A02 > F1-60-MAGs104. The sequence continues at coordinate 130,758 of CAYHFW010000004.1, read as the reverse complement.
AAATGTCGGGGTTTTCACGCACAAGCGCACGGAGCGCATCGTTAAAGTTTGTGCAATCGATACCGATCTCGCGTTGATTGATGGTCGCCTTGACGTCGGTGAAGATGTATTCGATCGGATCTTCGATCGTGACGATGTGCACCTTCTTGCGCTCATTCACGTACTGCATCATCGCTGCGATTGACGTGCTCTTGCCAGAGCCGGTGACTCCAGAAAAGAGGATCAGTCCTTGTGCTGCCATCGCGATGTCGCCGAGCGCGGGTCGAAGCCCGAGTTCTTCAAATGTCTTGATCTTGCTCGTGATGAGTCGCGCTGCGACGGCAGGTCGGCCGCGCGCCATAAAAAGATTCACACGAAATCGACGCCCTTGGTCAAAGTCGAATGCGAAGTCCATCGAGCCATTTCGGCGAAAGTGGTCGAGTTGATTGGGGTCCAAGATGTCCTTGGCAACTTGAAACATCAACTCTTCAGAGACGGGTGGCGCCGCGAGATCTCTCAGTGCACCACGGTGACGGATGCGCGGAGGAAGTCCAGCCTTCACGATGAGGTCGCTGCCTTCGATCTTGATGATTGCGGTCAACCAAGAATTCCATGCCTTTCGGCCCTCGCCTGGTTGGGTTCCGCGAAGGTCGGTCGCGACGGGTGTCAGTAGTTCGTTTCTTGCGTGGCTCAAGGCAGTTCCTTTGGTGACTTTCCCAAGAATTCCCAAGCGTAGCAAGGGGAGGTCGACTCTGGGCATGGTCGCTTGACGGGAATCAAAAATCGTCCGATCATCTCCCAATGGAACACAAGATTTCCCAAGACGGGATTACCTTTGATGATGTCCTTCTGATTCCACGATTGAGTGCAATCGTTCCTGAAGCGGCCGACATCTCGACCCGCCTCACGCGCAACATCACGATCGGCATCCCGCTGGTTTCGGCGCCGATGGACACTGTGACTGAATCGACTCTGGCGCGTGCGCTCGCACAAGAGGGGGGAATCGGGATCATCCACAAAAACATGACTCCCCAGCGGCAAGCGAGCGAAGTCGCGCGGGTCAAGCGCAGCGAGAATGGCATCATCGTCGACCCAGTCGTGTTGAGTCCAAACGAGTCTGTCGCGCGTGCGCTTGCCCTGATGAGCGAGCAGGGTGTGAGCGGGTTTCCTGTGACTGAAGATGGAACGCGCAGCGGAAAACTTGTTGGAATTCTGACGCGCCGCGACATGAAGTTCATCGCCAAGATTGCGGGAACAACGACCGTGGGCGATGCCATGACGAGCAAAGCGCTCGTGACTGGAAGGATCACTACTCCGCTCGACCAAGCGGAAGCGATCATGATTCGTGCGCGCGTCGAGAAGTTGCCGCTCGTTGATGACGCAGGGCGCCTCACCGGACTTGTCACGATGCGCGACATTGACAACACGCGCCGCCATCCAAGGGCCTGCCGCGATTCACGCGGAAGGTTGCGCGTTGGAGCATCGGTTGGAGTGCGCCAGTACGAACGCATCGAGGCGTTGATCGCCGCCGAGGTTGACGTGATCGTGGTCGATACTGCGCATGGTCACAGCGAGAATGTGCTCGAAACCGTTCGCGAGATGAAGAAGCGCTACGCCATTGAAGTGATCGCGGGCAATGTCGGCACTGCCGATGGAGCCAAAGCGCTGATCGACGCTGGTGCCGATGCAATCAAGGTTGGAATTGGTCCCGGATCGATTTGCACAACGCGCGTTGTCACTGGCGTCGGGATGCCGCAGATCACCGCGATTCTCAATGCAGTCTCGGTCGCTGAGGATGCCGGTGTGCCCGTGATTGCAGACGGCGGGGTGCGGCTCTCAGGCGACATTGCCAAAGCGATCGCGGCGGGAGCGCACAGCGTCATGCTCGGCGGACTCTTTGCGGGACTTGATGAAAGTCCAGGCGAACTCGTCTTGCACAGCAATCGACGATTCAAGGTGTACCGCGGGATGGGCAGCGAGGGGGCAATGGATGCAGGAAGCGCCGATCGATACGGACAGGCTGGCTCGCGCAAATTTGTTCCCGAGGGAGTTGAAGGACGCGTTCCATACCGCGGTCATCTCAGCGACTTCGTCTATCAGATGGTTGGCGGACTGCGCAGTGCGATGGGTTACTGCGGATGCGCGACAATTGAAGCATTCCGGCGTGAAGCAAGATTTGTTCGCGTCAGCTCTGCAACCGTGGTTGAGAATCACCCTCATGACATTCAAATCACAAAGGAATCTCCAAACTACTCGCGAGGATCGTTCTCCGAGTGATTGAGACTTCGTCGAAAAGTACCGGCGACAGGAATCGAACCTGCACGAGGTGTGAGCCCCAATGGATTTTGAGTCCATCGCGTCTGCCAGTTCCGCCACGCCGGCAAGAACGCGTTCGATACTAACAATTGTTTCATGGTTGGTGGAGTCTCACTTGCTACTCTTGCGCCTAGACATGCGACGCGCATTCATTTTGATTTTGCTGTCGGTGTGCTCGTTCGCCATTACTCCTGCCACGCATGCACTGTCCGGTGGAAATGCAGCGATTTGCGCTCCGTCGAACAGTGATTCGACGGCCAACGTCAACGCGGGCGACCTCGACATCTTTCATCCCGCGAGTCCTCCAGCGCGCAAGATTCGCGACCTGGCATGGCTGGTCCTGGGGATCACCGCAGGAATTTTCATCGTTGTTGAGAGCGTGCTTGTCTGGTCGATCATTCGCTTTCGCAGTCGAAAGGCGCAAGCGGGCGAGCCCGTCCAGGTCTTCGGCAGCAATCCCGTTGAGCTCGCATGGACAATTATTCCGTGCGTGATTGTCTTTGTTCTCGCACTCGCAACGGTGCGCACGATTCGCGAGGTTGAACTCGAAGCGCCTCCGGCGGGGGCGCTCGAAGTTGATGTGATCGGCCATCAATGGTGGTGGGAGTACCGCTTGCCGAGTGCGTCAGGCACGACCATCGTGACGGCGAATGAACTCGTCGTGCCAGTGGGGCGCCCTGTCTGGCTCAATCTGCGTTCGGCCGATGTGATTCATTCGTGGTGGGTGCCGCGGCTCGCTGGAAAGACCGACGTCATTCCGAATCATGTGAATCACACGTGGTTTGAGGCAGAGGCGCAGGGCACCTACCTCGGCCAGTGTGCCGAATACTGCGGAACGCAGCACGCAAACATGCTGCTGCGGGTGCGGGTCGTTTCTGATGAAGCTTTCGAAGGATGGTGCAACGCACAATTGGCGCCCACCGTCGAAGATGCATCGGTCAATGCTGGGCGCGCACTCTTCGCCGAACTCGCATGCATGAACTGCCACACCGTGGATGGGCTCAGCGTTGGGGCGTTTGGACCAAACCTCACCCACCTCATGAGCCGCGAGACCATCGGCGCTGGCGTCGCGCCGCTCAACCCAGAGACGTTGCGCGCGTGGGTCGATGATCCTCAGAATCTGAAGATTGGATGCAACATGCCGAGTCTGAAACTCGAAGGTGCGCAACTCGATGCTGTTGTCGCGTTCCTTCTTACTTTGAAATGAAAACGCAATGACATCTGCACAACACCATCCATCCATTCCTGCTGAAGTGAGTGAGACACTCGGCGCGCGTCTGCACGGGTGGGCAGTGACGGTCGACCACAAACGCCTCGGCATCATGTACGTCTGCTTCGGATTGTTCTTCTTCTTGGTCGCAGGTGTTGAAGCTGCTTTCATGCGAGCGCAACTCGCCCATGCTGCGGGCAAGGTCGTCGATCCTGCGACGTTCAATCAGCTGTTCACGATGCACGGCACCACGATGGTGTTTCTTGTGGGAATGCCCATCTTGCTTGGGATGGCGAACTATCTGATTCCGTTGATGATCGGCGCGCGGGACATGGCGTTTCCACGACTGAATGCCTTTGGTCTCTGGCTCTTTGTTTTCGGTGCGGCGCTGCTCTATTACTCATACATCGGTGCGCAAGGGCTGTATGGCACCTCTGCAGCGCCGGATGTCGGCTGGTTTGCGTACGCGCCATTGACGAACAAGACTTTCTCGCGCGGCAACGCAACGGACTATTGGATTCTTGGCATCATGGTGAGCGGCTTTGGCAGCATCACGACAGCAATCAATTTGCTCACCACAATTCTTGTGATGCGCTGCCCCGGGATGACCTTGATGCGCATGCCGCTCATGGGTTGGATGATGCTCGTTGTGAGCGTGCTCGTCATCATCGCAATCCCGGTGCTCACGGGAGCGCAGATCATGTTGCTCCTCGATCGGTCACTGGGGATGCATTTCTTCGACACACAAAATGGTGGATCGTCGATTCTCTGGCAGCATCTCTTCTGGTTCTTCGGTCATCCCGAGGTCTACATCCTGGTGCTGCCCGCATTCGGATTTATCTCTGAAGTCATTCCAGTCTTTAGTCGCAAAGTGATCTTTGGTTATCCGCTGATGGTCGCCGCGACGGTTGCGATTGGATTCATCTCGCTCGGCGTGTGGGCTCATCACATGTTTGCCATTGGAATGTCGCCAGCGCTCAATGCATTTTTCGCTGCGAGCACATTTCTGATTGCCGTGCCAACAGGAATCAAGATCTTTAACTGGCTTGGAACGATGGTGGGAGGTCGCATCATCTTCGCAACGCCGATGCTCTTTGCGACGGCGTTTCTTGGGATGTTCATCTTCGGCGGATTGACTGGCGTGATGCTTGCGGTCGTTCCATTCACTTGGCAACTCTCAGACAGTTACTTCGTCGTTGGGCACTTTCACTACGTGCTCTTTGGTGGCACAGTCTTTGGAATCTTCAGCGGGTTCTTCTATTGGTTTCCAAAGGCAACAGGGCGCATGCTCTGCGAGCGACTCGGCAAGTGGTTTTTCTGGCTCATCTTTATCGGCTTCAACCTGACATTCTTTCCGATGCACATCTCGGGAATTCTTGGGATGCCGCGCCGCATTTACATGTACCAACCCGACCGAGGGCTCGAACTCTGGAACCTGCTCTCGTCGATTGGAGTGATCGTTCAGGCAGTCGCGCTCCTCTTCTTTCTTTGGAATGTTGTGCGATCGCTGCGCAAGGGCGAGCGTGCTGGCAATGATCCGTGGAATGCTTGGACGCTCGAATGGGCAACGACGAGCCCACCTCCCGAATGGAATTTTGATCAAGTGCCAACCGTCGGATCTGCGCGTCCACTCTGGGATGTGAAGAACCCAAGCGATCCAGATTCGCAGCATGAGGAGATCTCATGAGTTCTATGAAGGCACAAGCAGGGGCGCCGGAGATCTGGCGTCCATCCCGCGGCAAGGTCGGGATGGTGTGCTTGATCACTGCAGAGAGCTGCATCTTCTTGACGTTTGTGGTCGCGTACCTGTTCTACATCGGCAAGAGTGCGACGGGCCCGCAGCCAGCACAGGTGCTCGAACTCGGGCTCGTGATCGTGAACTCAATCGCACTGATCTCGAGTTCGTTCACCGCAATCGCGGCAGTGCACATGCTCGAGCGTGGCCAACACGCCAAGTGTTGGCTCTGGCTGGCAGTGACGATCGCTCTGGGTGCGTTCTTCGTTGGAGGCACGATCGTTGAGTGGGCTGGCTTGATGCAGACGGACGGGCTGTATCCGTCGACGAATCTCTTTGGAACGACTTTCTACTCACTGGTCGGATTACATCTCTTTCACGTGATCGTCGGACTGATCCTGTTGAGCACCGTGCTCGTTCTTGGATTGCTCGGATGTGTGAAGCCTCGACACGCACACGCGTTTGATCTCGTGAGTTGGTATTGGCATTTCGTCGATGCGGTGTGGATTGTTGTCTTTGTCACTGTCTACGTGATTGGTCGCTAAATGAAACGAGAAGCAAACTCATCCTCAACCGAGTCGCAGTGCGAAGTTCCGTACAGCCGTGCAATCCCAGAGCCGACCGCTGGACCGTTGGTCATGGCGCTCGGAGTGGCATTGCTTGGCGCGGCGATCGTGACGAACACGTACGTCTTGGCTCTTGGAATTGCCGCGGCGCTTTGGGGAGCGGTGCTCTGGTTCAAGGCGATCTTTCCTGATGAGCGGCTCGAAGAAATCCCGCAAGAGTTGCTGCAGATGCCCGCTCCAAACTACGCAGTTGCTGCGAGCGGACGAGCCGCGCCGCGCCCACTGTTTCCGGCAGAGATGCATCCAATTCGCGCCGGTGTTCGTGGTGGGCTTGTCGGTGGAGTCGCCATGGCGCTTGTCGCGTGTGCGTGGGGAATCTCGAAACATGCTGGCGTTTGGTTGCCGATCAATCTGCTGACCGGTTCAGTTGTTCCTGGAGTTGGCGCGGCAGACCTTCAAACCCTCGAACAGTTTCATGCAGGTTGGTTCGTGATCGCGGTCGCGATTCACATCGTGATGTCAATCGCGGTTGGGTTGCTCTACACGACTGCGCTTCCGATGATGCCGCGCCGTCCGCTGCTCGCTGGTGGAGTGCTCGTACCGTTGATCGTCACGGGATTGGTCTGGGCGAGTCTTGGAATCGTCAACCCTGCGCTCGAGAAGTACATCTCGTGGCCTTGGTTCATCGCAAGCCAAGTCGCATTCGGCCTCGTGTGCGGATGGATCGTCAGCCGCAGCGAAATGGTCTCGACGCGTGCGGGCCAGTCGCTCGCAGAGCGATTGCAAATCACGCGTGGAGAAAAACGATGAGTCGCGCGATTGTCTTGGGCTTGGAAGTCATGGCAGTCATCACCGTTGCACTCGGTTGCGATCGACCCGCAACGCGCTCTGCGACACAGACGCCTGCACAGGTTGCCACTGCATCGACGCAGCGCACCTTCGACACAAACTGCCGCGGCTGTCACTCGCAGGGGGCCGAGGGTGCTGCGCTGCCACTCATGAATGCCGAATACTGGGCCGTTGCAACGGATGCAGTGGTGATCCAAGCAATCTCCCATGGGCAAGGGCGGTCGATGCCGGCCTACCTCGCGAGCGAGGGTGGACCATTCACGCAGGAGCAGATCGTGTCGTTCGTTCAGGGCATGCGCACGCTGTGGGCAGGCAAACTCGGCAGTTTGCATGAGGGAACAATCTCGCCCCTCGTTGTTCAGGGTGACGCCACGGCTGGCGCGCTCGTCTTCGCGCAGGCGTGCGCAAACTGTCACGGCCCGCAAGGCAGCGCCGGCAGTGTGACCGACACGATGTACCTGCGCATGATTTCAGATCAAGGGCTCTGGAGCGCGACGATCTACGGGCGCAACGACCTGGGCATGCCTGCGTGGAATCAACCGATGCCCCAGCGACCCAATGGACTGAGTGCGCAGGAAGTTGCGGATGTTGTGAGTTGGATTTCAGCGCAGCGCAGTGCGCCGCAGAAAGTGGGTCTCACACAATGAGTGAGCATGAGAAGAAGTCATGCGGATGCGGTGGTTGTGGATGCGGAGGTGCTCCAGTTCCCTCAGCCAAGAGCGAACAGCGCCGCGGATTCATGTTCAAACTCGGCGCTGGATTGTTGGGAATCGGTGGAGCGCTGACCGCACTCCCGATTGTCGGCTACATCGTTGGGCCAGCGACCAAGCGCTTCTCAAACATCTGGGTTGACTTGGGAGACGCTTCGAACTTTCCTGCGGGTCAAACGCGCTTTGCAACCTTCTTGAATCCGATTCGCCAGCCGACCGATGGCGATAGTGCGAAAACTGCGTGCTGGGTGCGCTCGATCGACGGCGCGAAGTTTCAGGTCTTTGCGATCAATTGCGCGCACCTCGGCTGTCCCGTTCGATGGTTCGAGCAGTCGAAGTTATTCATGTGCCCTTGTCACGGCGGCGTCTACTACCAAGATGGTTCGCGCGCAGCGGGGCCACCACCCCGCGGACTCTTTGAGTACGCATGGAAGGTTGAAGGAGGCAAGTTGTTCATCGATGCGGGGCGACTTCCAGGATTGGAAGAGTCAGTATGAACATCTTCAAGTCGTCGCTCGCGTGGATCGAAGAACGCACAGGCGTTGTCGCCTTTTCGGCGCCGCTGCTCTTTCATCACGTCCCGCGCAATGCAAAGTGGTGGTATGTGTTTGGCAGCGCGACGCTCATGTTTTTCACGATCCAGGTCGTGACAGGGGTCTGCCTCGCGACCGTCTACGCCCCAAGCGCGGCGCAGGCGTGGGAGAGTCTCAACTACATCGACAGTGAAGTCCCGATGGGATGGATGCTGCGTGCGTTGCATGGATGGTCGAGCAACGCGATGGTGGTGATGATGGCGATCCACATGCTGCAGGTCTTTCTGCATGCGTCTTACAAGTACCCACGCGAATTGAATTGGATCACCGGCGTTTTTCTCTTGCTCACAACGCTTGCGCTCGCATTCACCGGCCAGGTAATGCGCTGGGACCAAGACGCCTACTGGGGGCTCGGAATCGGCGCGGCGATTGCTGATCGCATTCCCGTCTTCGGTGATCAGGTGCGCGCTCTGCTCTTGGGTGGCCCGATCATCGGTGGCGAGACGCTCAATCGATTCTTCGCGCTGCATGTGTTTGTTCTGCCTGGCGCAGCGATTGCGCTCGTGGGATTGCACATGGTGCTGATCATCAAGAATGGAATCAGCGAAATGCCGAAGCCTGGCGCGGTCGTTGTTCCATCGACCTATCGCAAAGACTTTGAAGAACGCATGCACACGCAAGGGGTTCCCTTTGTGCCCGATGCCGTGCAGCGCGATATGGTTTTCTGCGGCGTCTGCTTGATCGCACTCGTCGCACTTGCCGCGCTCTATGGACCATTTGGCCCTGGTGGGATGCCTGATCCGACTCTGATCAATACGAATCCACGGCCCGACTATCCGTTCATGTGGCTCTTTGGTGCGGTGAGTCTCTTGCCACCTGCTTCTGAGACGGCAATCATGTTGATTGCGCCCGCGGTGGGCGTGCTTGTGCTCGTGGCTCTCCCATTCCTCTCGAATTCTGGTGAGCGTGCGCCGAGCAAGCGTCCTGCGATGGTGTTGCTTGCCGCATTCACAGTGATGGCGATCGCGGGGCTGACATGGGAGGGCACGACAAGTCCGTGGTCGCCGGTCATGGATGGTTGGTCGTCTCTTCCAACTCCAGCGCAATTCACCCGCGGCCGAACGCCGCTTGAGATGCAAGGGGCTGTTGTCTTTCAGTATGCGCAGTGCCGCAACTGTCACGCACTCGATGGACTCGGTGGAACGCGCGGACCCGCTCTCGACGATGTTGCTGCGCGACTCTCGTACGACCAACTCGTGCGGCAGGTGCAGCAGGGTGGCGGCAACATGCCCGCGTACGGCAAGAATCTCGACAGCGCCCAGACTGCTGCCGTTGTTGGTTTTTTGGCGACGCTGCACCCATCTAACGAACCTGATGCGTCGATTCCTGGAGCGCAGTTGCCCATTCCAGCAGGCAGTGCGACTGCACGCTGAACGCTGCGAGTGCAATCTTCGCGAGTTGGAGTTTCGACCCTTGGTTGTTGAGCGGAATTGCCATCGTCGCGTGGCTGTATGTGCGCGGTGCGCGTTCTCTCGCCGGACGAGTGCGCGGATTTGCGTCGTGGCGTCCCCGTTGTTTTTGTGCGGGATTGCTGGTGTTGTTTCTGGCTCTTGCATCGCCACTTGATTCTCTGGGACACATGCTGTTGTGGGTGCACATGGTGCAGCATTGGTTGCTCATCATGGTGGTCGCACCATTGTTGTTGCTGGGGTCTGCAGGTGTTCCGATACTGCGCGGCCTTCCGCGCACTGTGCGCCGAGATGTGCTGGGCCCTTTCTTGGCAAGCCCACGGCTGCGGCAGTGCTTTCATTTGTTGCTCAATCCATTCACTGGATGGATTGCATTCGCCCTGATCAACTGGACGTGGCATGCGCCGCGTTTCTATGGGGCGGCACTTGAATCGACTGCGATCCACCGCTTCGAGCACGCGTCATTCTTGGCTGGTGCGATGCTGTTCTGGTGGCAGATCATTCAGCCGTGGCCGTGGCGCGCGCGCTGGTCGGATGCTGCGCTCGTGGTGTATCTGCTGAGCGCAGATGTGCAGAACACAATCTTCTCGGCGATCATGACCTTTTCAGATCGCGTCTGGTATCCAAACTACGAAGCGACCGCTCCCGCGCTCGGCTGGGATGCGCTGCGCGACCAACAGATTGCTGGCGCATTCATGTGGACCGCTGGGCAGCTCGTCATGCTGCCTGCGGCGATCTACTTGATTCTGCGCGCACTTTCGATCGTCCGCACACAACCTGCGTTCGACCGAGTCGCGCGCGGCATTGCATCGCGCCCGGTGCATGGTGGGCACGCGTGCTTTGATTTGCTGCGTGTCAGAGTGATTGGTGCACTGCTGCGCAACCGTGATGTTCGAACGGCGGTGCGATGGCTGCTCGTCGGTGGGGCGGTCCTTGTTGTGGCTGATGGGTTCTTCGGCCCAGCCGATGCACCGTCAAATCTTGCAGGAACACTGCCGTGGACGCACTGGCGCGGCATCATTGTGCTCGCGCTGCTCTTTGGCGGAAACTTTCTCTGCATGACATGCCCGCTGATTGCACCGCGCAATCTGCTGCGGCGGTGGTGGCAGCCGACGATGCGTTGGCCTGCACGACTTCGATCGAAGTGGCTCGCAGTCGCGCTCGTTGCTGTGTGGCTCGTCTGTTACGAAGCGTTCGATTTGTGGGCGAGTCCGCTGGCGACTGCACTGATCATTGTTGGGTATTTCGCTGCAATTCTGCTCGTCGATGGACTCTTTCGCGGCGGCAACTTCTGCAAATGGGTCTGTCCTATTGGGCAGTTTCATATGAGTCAGAGTTTGGTCGCGCCTCTGACTGTCGGCGTGTTGAGTCCAACACTCTGCGCGTCGTGTGTTGGCCATGAGTGCATTCGTGGTTCTCCCGCTGGCCACGCCAAGTCGCAGAGTGTGCCCGTGCGCATCGCTGTGCAAGGGTGCGAACTCGAACTCTTTCAGCCTGCAAAGCGTGGCAACCTTGATTGCACATTCTGCCTCGACTGCGTCGACGCATGTCCGCACAACAATGTTGGTGTCATCGCAGCGCATCGTTCGGCGAGTCTCGTTTCGAACGCGCGTGGTTCATCGATCGGTCGCATCGTGTCTCGGGTGGATGTTGCGGCGCTGCTTGGGCTTCTCACATTCGGCGCATTCGCGAATGCCGCAGGAATGACGGGTCCGTGGATCGATTGGGTCGCAGCCGTCGCGGTCGATGCGAGTGCATTCTCGAGAGTGTTCTCGGCGACGCTGGTCGAAGCCGTTCTCACTGCGCTCTGCATTCTTGTGGTTCCTGCGGCAATTCTGGGTGCGGCCACGGTCGCATCGACCCGAGGGCAGAGGGCGTTGTGGCGCGAGAGATTCTGCCGTGGTGCGCACGCGCTCGTTCCAATCGGTGCTGCGATGTGGTGCGTGCACTGGAGTTTTCACCTTGTGACGAGTGCTTCAACGGGTCTTCCAGTGATTCAGCGCGCTCTCAGCGATATTGGTCTGGGATGGTTCGGCGAACCGCAGTGGGCAGCGTCCTGTTGCGGCGTGATCCCTGCGTGGTTGCAACCTGCCGAACTCGTGCTCTTGCAGGTTGGACTGCTCACCTCAGGCTGGATGATTTGGCGCGGGGTCGGCGGCAGCGCGAGACATCCAGTGCGCGCATCGATGGCATGGTGGTTCGTCGCACTCGTTCTTTGGATCGCAGGAAGCTGGATCATTCTGCAGCCGATGCAGATGCGTGGGACGGCATCGCTATGAAGCGCGCACTCTTCATCTTTGCCATCGCGTCTCTCGTGCTTACTTCATCACGCGCAGTTGCAGATGGTGGAGCGGTCGTTGACCGTGGTCGTTACGGTGCGTTTGATGTGACGGTCTTTCTCTCGCCGATTTCACCCACAGCCGGTCCAGTCGACATCTCGATGTTGATCGCGCGCAGTGGCGAGCCGCAGATCGACCTGCCCGTGCGTGTGCGAATGGTTGGTCCATCTGGTGTGGTTGAAGAGTTCGCTCTTGAGCGCGCCGACTCGGGCAATCGGCTCTTGATGAGTGGATCGTGCGACCTTGAGAGCGCAGGGAATTGGCAGTGCACCATTCGCATCGGCAACGATGCGCGTGACCAAGGTGCCTTCCCACTCACAATCGCCCCCGCGCCCGCGCACTGGGTGACGATGCTGCCGTGGATGTTGCTCTGGGTTCCAATCGCGCTCTTGCTCGCCGCGCGCGAAATGCTCGTGGCACGGCAGCGCACGTCACGCCACGCATGGATTGAGTGAGGCGCGCGGCGTCTGACATGCTACCCTAACAAAGACCGTACACAAGCCGCCGCTGCTTGTTTCTCGGTCTTTCATGCCACGCATTCCAGAGACCATCATCGAGCAAATCACAGCGGTTGCGCGACCCTGCGTGCATTCTTTGCGTGGGGGTGGTGACGGAATTGCCGTTGACTTTGCTCTGGGTGTTGTGCACGAATGGATCGCCGCAGAGACGGTCGAGGCGAGTCGGTCGCAGTGGATCGCACCGCATGGTGTTCTTCTTGCGCTTGCTTGGAAGATGCTCATTGCAGACGATGCGTCACAGAGTTCAACGAGTGCAGAGCGGGTGATTGTCTGGGTCGGTCGTCGTGTGTGGCCATCGCCGCGTGCGATGCTCAGTGTCGATGGTGCGCGCACACTGTTGGCGCGTTCTATCTTTGTTGATCCTGCGGCCGATCGATCGCGCAGTGCCGTGTCGAATCAATTGTGGGCCGTGCAGCAGTCACTCACATGCGATGCTGTGATGACGGTCATTTGGGATGCCAGCGGGTTTGATCTCACGGCAACACGGCGCACGCAACTCGCAGCGGCGCGTGCAAACGAACGGCCGCCAGTTCTCGCACTCGCCGTGCGTCCATGGCATGAGCGTCGCACACTCAGCAGTGCTGCAACACGGTGGATTGTGACGCCTCAGGCGGCAGAACTCTCGGCCGACCAGGAACTGCTGATTCGCACAGACCCCGCGCCACAGTGGCGTGCTCAACTCGTACGCGCACGCGGTGCGCTTGGCGCACACATCGAAACATGTTCATTTGTCGTCGGCGCAACATGGTCGTGGCGAAGTGTGCAATGACGCCTCTTGCGAACAGCATCTCAGCGCACTTGTCGGCGCCGCACACACGCCTCAACCGCAGTGTTCTGGCGATTGTCTTTCTGCGTTGGCGCGCAGATTGTGCGCGAAAGTATCTGCGTGTGCAGGGTGACGGGATAGGTCATACATCTGCACGAACGCCACTGATTGTGATCACTCTTGAGCGCGGCGCACGCATCGTTTGCGCATGTTGCGCGCAGGCCTCGCGCCGTGGCATCCATGAAGGGATGGCACTCGCGCACGCACGCGCACTCTGCCCACCACCCCGCATTGAGGTCGATGCGCAACCAGAGCGTGAGGCGGCAACCGTGCGCGCGGTTGCGCGGTGGTGCCAGCGGTATGCACCGATTGTCGCGATCGAACCAACCGATGGCCCAACTGCAATTCTCGTTGACATCACAGGCTGCGAACGCGTTCACCAATCGCATGAACAGCTCACGCAGCGCGTGGTGGAGGAACTTTCGAAGCGAGGATTCGCAGTGCGTGTCGCCATTGCGCCAACCGCGGCGGCAGCGGTCGCGCTTGCACAGAGTGGCGCGCGCGAACTCTCTGCGTGTCCGCTGGGCGCACTGCGCATTGCACCACAGGCCGTTGCGGCACTTGCAGATGTTCAAGTGCGCACGATCGGTGAATTGGCCCGTCTTCCACGAGCAAGTGTGACGGTGCGCTACGGCAGCGAAGTCTTGCACCGATTCGACCAAGCGCTTGGCGAAGCGATTGAGATTGTGACGCCCATTCGCTCACAACCACCGCCATCGGTCGAACAGATATTTGATGGGCCAGTCACAAGCCACGATGCAATCGCGCGCACTGTTGCGCGCCTCTTCGAAGAACTCTGCGCATCGTTGCGGGCACTCGTGCGCGGCGGGCGCGAGTTCGAACTCACAGCACTCTGCGCAGATGCACCGATGTATCGCCACCGCATGATGCTTGCTGCACCAAGCGCACGCGCCGAGCACCTCGCCAAACTCTTCGCGCCGCATCTCGAGAAGATTCCAGTGGGCATGTTGGGCATGGGTATCGAATCGCTGCGCATCGCAGTGTTGCGTATGGGATCGTGCGCAGCACAAAGTGAACGCAGCGGAACAGTTGGGGACCGTTTGAGTGAGTGGTCAGACACGCTGCGTGCACAGTTGGGTGACCACGCGCTCTTTCGCGGCGGATTTGCTGAGCATCATCAGCCGTTGCGTTCGATTCGGTGGATCGCCATTGCACGGTGCGGATTGTCGCCGCGCATTGCACTGCGTCATGCGCGCGTGCGCGCCGCTTCGGCGTGGCGTCCGTCGACATGGATCACACCGCCAGAACCGCTCGCGGTTGCGGCAGCACATGCGTCAATGATCCGTTGGCGTGGCAGTGCGATTGCAATCGCAACGTGGCATGGTCCAGAGCGCATCGCCTCGCCCTGGGAGATGTCGGCAGCATCGCCGACCGCGGTATCGAATCGTTCCGCATCGCCGACCGGTGCGCCAAAGCCAGTGTGCGTGGACTACTGGCGGGTCGAAACGACGCAGGGGGCATGGCTGTGGATCGCACAGGACGCGCGCGGATGGTCGCTCGTGGGCATCTGGAGCTGACCATGCAGCCAAGCGCAACCTATGCCGAGCTCGACGTTGCGAGCAACTTTTCATTTCTCGAGGGTGCGAGCCATCCTGAAGAACTCATTGCACGCGCGGCACAACTCGGGTTGTATGCGATGGGACTTGCCGATCGTGGAACAATGGCTGGAATGGTTCGTGCGCACGTCGCCGCACGAGAGCATGCCATCGCGCTCTGCGTTGGATCGCGCCTCGAACTGACGCTTGATCCGTTCGATCCAAACGAAAGTCTGCAGCGCATCGAAGTGTTGGCGTATGCAACTGACCGTCCCTCCTACGCGCGCCTCTGCCGTGCGATCACGTGTGGTCGAATGCGCGGTGATGACACTGGGGTGCAATGTGCGAGTGTCGAACGGGGCAAGTGGTTCTTGACGCTGCATCAGTTCTTGCAATACGCGCATGATCTCGAGGTCATTGTGCAGATTCCCCGCGAAGCTGCGCGGCACTCGCAGCGCCTTGTTGATGTGTTGCAGGGGATGCATCATGCGCTGGGCGATCGTCTCTCGCTTGCCGTGACGCGTGTGGGCGAGTCTGAAGAGTCTCTGCATATCGCACAAGTGCAGTGGCTCGCCCGTGCATGCTCTGTCGCGCTCGTGGCAACCAATGGCGTTCGATTTCACGATTCACAGCGCAGGCAACTGCACGACGTGTTGACGGCAATCCGCTGTGGAACAACGGTGTCTGCCGTGGGTTTTGCAACTCTTCCAAACGCAGAGCGGCACCTTCGTGACGCTGCTTCGATGCACACACGGTGGCGGTGTTGTCCAGAAGCAATCGCACGCACTCTTGAAATTGCAAAGCGCTGCAGCGGATTCTCACTCGCGCAATTGCGCTACCACTACCCATCCGAGGATGTGCCCGCTGGAGAGTCGGCGATCGACCATTTGCGCCATGTTGCAGAGCGCGGCGCACACGAGCGCTATCCGCAAGGAATTCCATCCGATGTGCAGCGGCAGTTGAACTATGAATTCGCACTCATCGATGAACTTGGGTACGCCAACTACTTCTTGACGGTCTATGACCTCGTGCGCTTCGCTCGTTCGCGCGGCATTCTCTGCCAGGGACGTGGTGCCGCTGCGAACAGTGCAGTCTGCTATTGCCTCGGTGTGACCGCAGTCGATCCAGCACGCACGCAGGTGCTCTTCGAGCGATTCATCAGTCGCGAGCGCAATGAGCCGCCAGATATCGATATCGACTTTGAACATGAACGTCGCGAAGAGGTCATGCAATACATCTACACGCGCTATGGCCGACTGCGCGCAGCACTCTGCGCCGAAGTTGTCTGTTATCGACGGCGACTCGCCGTGCGTGAAACTGCAAAGGCTCTTGGGTTTTCTCTCGATGCGGTCGATCGCCTTGTTCGTGGCCTTTCGAGCGAGCCGACCGATGCCGAAGTCTGTGCGCTCGGGTTCGATCCAGCGAGCCCCGCAATGCGTGCGCTCATTCGCCTTGCGGCAGAACTCGAGGGGTTTCCGCGCCATTTATCACAGCACAGCGGTGGATTCATCATCACCCAAGATGCGCTCTGTGAACTCGTTCCAATTCGTGAGGCGACCATGGATGGGCGTTCGATCATTGAGTGGGATAAGGATGACATCGATGCGATGGGGATGCTCAAGATCGACGTGCTCGCACTTGGAATTCTCACCTGTATTCGCAAGGCACTTGCCTTGACGGGGATGGCATCCGAAACACTGCCGCACGCCATCGAGCAGACGGGAGTTCGAGAACTTGCGCTCCACACGATTCCGCCAGAAGACCCAGCGACATACGCGATGATGACGCGCGCAGACACTGTTGGAGTCTTTCAAATCGAAAGTCGCGCACAGATGTCGATGTTGCCGCGACTGCGACCCGCCAATTTCTATGATCTTGTCATCGAAGTTGCCATCGTGCGTCCTGGCCCAATTCAAGGGGACATGGTGCACCCGTACTTACGCAGGCGCTGCGGCGAAGAGGTGGCGACCTATCCAAGTGATGCGGTGCGCGAGATTCTCGAGCGCACGCTTGGCGTTCCACTCTTTCAAGAACAGGCGATGCGGCTCGCCATCGTTGCAGCAGGGTTCACGCCTGGCGAAGCAGACCGACTGCGCAGAGCGATCGCGGCGTGGAAGCGCAACGGAAATCAACTCGCGCAGTTTCAGGAGAAACTCGAAAGTGGCATGATTGCACGCGGTTATTCGATGGCATTCGCAAAGCAGGTGTTTATTCAGATTCAGGGGTTTTCAGGGTATGGATTTCCAGAGAGCCACGCCGCGAGCTTCGCCCACCTTGTCTATGCGTCTGCATGGCTGAAGTGCCATCATCCCGCTGCGTTCACCTGCGCACTGCTCAATAGTCAACCGATGGGGTTCTACGCCCCCGCACAACTCGTGATGGATGCACAGCGTCATGGCGTCACTGTGCTTGCGATCGATGTCAACCACAGTGCGTGGGAGTGCACGCTCGAAGGTGCGCAACCTTCGCCCTCTCTTCGCCTCGGTTTGTGTTTGGTGCGTGGTCTCGTCGAAGACGATGCCAAGCGCATCGCAGCAGGGCGCGCCGCGCGCAGTGCATGCACCACGGTCGAAGAGATCTACAGAGCAAGCGGAGTCTCTCTTCGAACGATGCGTCAACTTGCACGCGCTGATGCATTCCGGTCGATTGCGCTCGACCGACAAGCAGCACTCTGGCAGGCGCAGCGACTGCGCGACGATGATGCGCCACTGTTCACGAGTGCCGCATGCCATCCACCACCTGATCCAACCGATGCGCTGCCTGCGATGAGCGCAATCGCACATGTCACTGCCGATTACGAGCAGAATGGGCTTTCGCTGAAGGCGCATCCGCTCTCGTTTGCGCGTGCATGGTTGACCAAACGGGGGGTGACAGCATGCGGCGAGATTCAAACGGGCGTTGTCTTCCCATGCGGAAGCCGCACAGCGATTGCGGGTGTTGTGCTCGTGCGTCAGCGGCCATCCACAGCGAAGGGAATCGTCTTTCTCACAATCGAAGATGAAACTGGCTCTGCCAATCTGATCGTTCGTCCAAAGGTCTGGGATCGCGTTCGTTCTGTTGGTCGATTTGCATCCGCCCTCATTGCGCATGGGACAGTCCAAAGGCGCAATGAAAGCACGCATCTCATCGTCTCTCGACTCGAAGCACTGATTGGATTACGTCAGGGCGAATTCACAACCCGCCACGCCCTCGACCCCGGTTCACCACGGAGGTCTGGATGAGGATGTCAGTCGGTCCCTGCCCAGGCTGTTCGAGTTTCGTCTTCAGTCGGCAGAGGGCTGCGAACGAGGCCGTGCGACCGATGTCACTCGCCTTTGGTTTGTAGATGTCAAGTTCGTGCGTGATTGGAACGCGCTCGTCGAAATCTGGATCTGTTCCAAACCCCTTCCATGCATTCGTGACAGGAGTCTGGCTCGAAACCCCACCGCGAATCTGCTCAGCATCGAATGGAACCCAACCGCAATCAGGAAGAAACACCTCACCCCAAAGGGACAATTTGTCTGCGTTGGATGCAGTGTTGCGCCCAGTTCGATTGGGCACGAGTCCGATCACTGGCCGTGCCGGAAACCCCGCCCCGCGCAGAAGAGCCAGACAGATGCACGTCACATCCGCCTCGCCTCCGATGTGCGAAGTCATCGTTTGGTTGCTTCCCCACACGACGATGCCACGCGTCTTTGAACCAGACGTGCCACCCTCCGAATGGTCGGCATTGCGCAAGATCTTGCTGCCCGCACGAATGATTTCTTTCGCCGCATAGAGCGGGCCGAGTTGCTGTGGAAAGCGCGATGAAATCTCGCGCAGGGCTGATTGAATCAGGGGGTCTTGTGAGTCGATGCCTGTGCTCGCCGCGCGAAAGCGCTCGACCTCTTCTGGCCAGGTGGTCGGCCAGAGAGACTTCGATGCGCGCGTCTCGTCGAGAGCGCACGACCAGACTTCAACGGTCCACGAAAGTTCGGCAGTGAGTCGCTGCTCGATGATGTTTGGAACTGGAATCTCGACGCGCGATTCTCCAAAGCGACTTGGAGCAACTGAAAGATTGAACTGCGCAGGGGGGACTGGTACGAAATCAACCGAGACCCGTGTGCGAAACGAACGCGGATCGACCTGCCACCAGGTGTCGAGCAGGCTGACGGGGATGATCAACGCTTCTTCAACGGTCTCTCGTCGTCGCAACTCTGGAAGGTCGAGTGAAAGCGTGATCTCCCAGCGGCGCGATTCTGTGCGGGTGAGCGCACCTGTTGGAGGGCGCCCTTCGGGCGGTGGTGGCGTTCCAGTCTCGACTGTGGATTGCCCGCCGACCATCGCAAACACGATGGCGCATGCGATTGCAACGGTTGGCGCTCTGCGTGCCCGCCTCATTGAATCATCGAAGTCGCATCGTCGATGAGCAACGTGTAGAGACTTCCAAAGAACTCTGCGAGTACAAGATTCAGAAGGATGATCGCAAGAAAACTCGCGACGAAAGCATCTGTCGCTGCACGTCCAACTCCAGCAGCCCCAGCGGAACATGAAAACCCTTTGTAACACGAGATCAATCCGATCGCGCCGCCAAATGCGACTGACTTGAGAAGTCCCGAGGTGGGATCCCACCAGTCGATGGTTTGTGCTGTGAAGAACCAGTAGTCGACGCTCGCGACACCAAAAATCTGGACTGTGACGAACCACGCCCCCCACGCGCCGAGAAGGTCAGAGTAGATCGTGAGCAGGGGCGTCATCACGATGCAAGCGATCACCCGTGGCGCAACGAGGATGCGAAGCGGATCGGCATCCATCGCACGCATCGCATCGAGTTGTTCTGTGACAGCCATCGTGCCGAGTTCAGCGGCAAGTGCGCCGCCGACACGACCAGCGACCATCACAGCGGCGAGCACGGGTCCGATCTGTTTGATCACTGAGATGTTGATGACGCTGCCAAGCCGCGACTCTTGGCCGAGCGCGGCGAATTGCTCAAACCCTTCGAGTGCGAGAATCATTCCAATGAACGCACCCGTGATCGCAACCACTGGAATGCTCGCCACGCCGACCGAAAACAACTGAGGACCAACCAGCGACCACTTCATGCACCGCACTGGATGCGCAGCAAATCGAACCGAGACCGCCCAGACGAATGTCATGAACTTGCCGAAACCAGAGACGGCGTCATAGACCCACCAGCCGAAGCGGGAAATCAACGAGACCACTGGCAAGGCAGATATCACAACGGCCACGACCCTACGGTATCAGCGCGAGAGACTGCGCAGCGGAGTTGGAACTGCTTTATGGGCAGTCGCCCCAACCGCTGAGCAGAGTCGCGAGATCGGAACCGCTTGTGGCGCCATCACCGTCGATGTCGCCATCCGCCGAACCCCATGCCGAAAGCAGGGTGGCAAGATCAGAACCATTGCGGATGCCGTCGCTGTTGTAGTCACCTGCGCAAGGTGCGGCACATGGCAGATTGCTCACGCCAGGCGTGTCATCATGCGCTGCGACGATGTCGAAGAGCCCGATGTTCCAGCAACCTGTTGCCTCGCAGCGCCAGATGTGTCCAGGAACGAAGGTCGTGTCTGGACCGATTGTGTTTGGACCGTAGAACCATTCCGTGCCGGTTGGTGGAAGGGTTGTGGTCTTGACGAGCGCGATTGTGTCGAGGACTTCGGTCCAGGGGGTCACGTCGAGAACACCATCGTTGGCAGCGTCGAGGTCTTGGCCGTCGAGGCCAGTGAACCCACGGACGAGCATGAATGTGACGTTGTCGCTGTTCTCAAAGTTGAGGGGATTTGCGCCAGCAAGGACGAGGTCGATGTTCGTGATGCCCTGCGTGAATGTCGCCTCAGAGATTGAGAAGTGCCCATCTGCTGGAATCGCCTGCCCAACGAGAGATGTCACCGATTCGATGACGCCGCTCAGGGTGGTCGTGTTGCCATCACCGATGACAATCATCGTGAGGTCAGCGAGGCTTGTACCAGCCGCACCAACAAGTTCGACCCATTCGTCGGTGTCTGTTCCAGTTTGATCAATACGAATCTCACTGAATGCGACAACCGATCGATCGCATGATGCTGAGCCCGTCTGGTTGCATGATGCAGTGGCTGCGGTCGCGCATGCGGCATCCCAGGTCACGGTGCAGCAAGTTGGCTGTGTCGTGCAGATCAGGGCGCAGCAGAGAGAGTCAGCGCAGTACGGATTCGCGTGCGCTGCGGTGCAGAGGCCAGCGGTTGCCTCGCCGCACTCGAGCACAGGTGGCAATCCACATGCGCGGTTCTCGAAGCCTGGGGTGTCGCCGCCAGCGAGGTGGTCGTAGGCGCCGATCGACGCAGTTCCATCTGGATAGCAACGGAAGGCGTGAGCGGTGGTGAACGTGCCATCGGGTCCTGCGATGTCTGTTGAGTAGATGCAGGTCGTGTCGGGTCCACTGAGCGCGATCGAGTCGACGAGCGTCGCCCATGGAGCGCCAGCATCGATTGTGCAGTTGTTGTCGACGTCAACGTCCGCGTTGATGAGCCCGGTGAATCCAGTCACAAGAACGTGCGTGACGTTGTCGCTGCTTTCAAAGTTCATTGCGGCGGCAAGCACGACGAAATCTGGCACAGCGATCGTCATCGTCGCCTTCGCGACCAAGAGATAGCCATCGGCAGGAATGATTGCGCCATCGAGTGGCGTGATGCTCTCGATTGACCCCGCGAGATCAACAGCACCAACGGTGTTGTTGTCGCCGATGACGATGTACGTGTAGCCATTCAGGCTCGTGCCAGCGGGTCCCTGAAGTTCGAAATACTCATCGTTGTCCGCGCCAGGCTGGTCGATGCGAACTTCGGAGATCTTGATTGCGACAGTGCTGCCGCAGGTTGGATTCTCTGCACCTGGGCTGTCAGTCGCGGCGGCTGGGTCTGCGGCGCCGACCATCCATGCCGCGCTATTGGCGCAGCGCCAAGCTTGCGCAGGGCTGCTCGCGCCATCTGGGCCAGCGTGGGTCGTTGAGTAGACGAAGTCTGAGGCCAATCCATCTGGTGTGTGCGTCTGGACAAACGCGACTGAGTCGACGATCGCGGTCCACGGGGCGCTATCGAGAGTTCCGTCATCGTTGGTGTCGAGGTCGTCGCCATCAACACCGGTGAATCCGCTCACCAAGAGGAAGGTCAGGTCATCTGGATTCTCAAAGTTCAAGACATCAACCTGATCAGCCAAGCCAAGCGCGAACGTCGCCTCTGCAACGACGAAGAAGCCGCTTGATGGGACAACGCCATTGAGCGCGACAACCGCCTCGATCGTTCCATTCTGAGCTGGTGCGGCAGCCGCATCGTTGTCGCCGATCACAACGAGGGTGAGTCCAACGAGCGAGGCTCCTGGGGTGCCCTTGAATTCGATGTATTCGCTCAGATCAAGTCCGGGTTGATCGACACGAATCTCGTTGATGGTGGCTTGGGCGAGCGCGCCCGAGGCAACCGCCAAGGTCAAAGTCGAAGCAAGCACGGTCGTTGAGCGGCGAATCATTGGGTGAGACATATCTTTCTCCAGTTGAATGTAGTGAGAGCGATTGCGCAGAAGATCAGCACCCGAGTCTAACCCGAGGGGGGCTCAAATCCAATTCTTTTGTTCAGAATCGCCATTTCTCGATGCGAATTCACATGGCCTGAATAAAAAAACAACCCCTTCGCGGGGTTGTTTTTGAGAACTGATCGAAAGAAAACTGACCTGTTTGAAGCCGATTACTTGGTCGGTTCGTCGTCAATTGCAGCGGCTGGTGGTGCGACTGCAGGCTGGGCGACCACTGCAGGTGCCGACGCGGGAAGCGCCGCAGCTGCAGAGAGATCAGTCGACATCGGAACGAAGTACGGCATGAGGTAGACGTCGACTCTGCGATTCTGCGCAGCGCCGTTTGGACCATTGGCGACCATCGGTCGGAACTCACCATATCCAGCAACCAAGAAACGGCTCGCCGAGACTCCATCGTGTGTGAGTCCGTCGCGCACTGCAATCGCGCGGTGTGCTGAAAGGTGCATGTTCGTTGGGTGCTGCGCTGCAGACTTGCGAATCGGCACATTGTCTGTGTGGCCTACAACGACCACTTCGAATGGCGATGCTGCGCTCGAATTCAAAACGCTCGCCAACTTTGCAAGAACCGCAACAGCACTTGGTTTGAGGGCAACCGAGCCTGGATCAAATGTGAAATCAGCTGCGAAGCGCAACATTCCGCGGCGCTCGTCAAACTGAAGCACGTCTGGGTACTGCGCCGCGAGCGCCGAGAGTGCTGCGTTCACTTCGGCAGGAAGTGGACCGCCATTCATGTCGCCAATCTTCTTGAGCAGCGACTCGTAGTCTGCGAGCAGTTTGTCGACGTCGACATTCTGTCCCTTGCGAAGCGCCTCGAGGCTGGCGAGATCACCAGCAGCTTGCGCAAGTTGCGAGCGCAAACGTGATTCGTTCGCGCGCGTTGTTTCGAGGTCGCCTTGGCTTCGCAGCAACTGTTGTTGCTGACTG
This sequence comes from uncultured Singulisphaera sp., assembly GCA_964355975.1. Classification (GTDB taxonomy): domain Bacteria; phylum Planctomycetota; class Phycisphaerae; order Phycisphaerales; family SM1A02; genus F1-60-MAGs104. The sequence goes on along the minus strand of CAYHFW010000004.1, from coordinate 107,695 downwards.
CGATAGGCCAGTTCGAGATCGTTGTACTTTTCTTGTGGGACGCAACCAACTCCAATCAGAGCAACAAGTCCGACGAGTGTTGTGCGAAACGACGCTTCCTTTGCGTTCATAGTGAAACCTCCATGTGTTGGCGCAAGTGTAGCGATTGCCGTGCGGGCGTCCACTCTTGACGCGACCAATCCGACACGATTCACAGTGAACTTTGACGACACCCTTGGTCGATAGACTTGGGAGATGCCATCCAAGGATCCAGTTGATGCAGACCTCGCCAAGCTCAAGGCTTCAGCGGGTCCGTATCCGCTCGAGGCGTTGCACTTCGTGCAGACGGGCTTTTCTCACGCTTCAAAGACGCTCTTGAAGAAGCACCAGCAAGTGAATCAAGAGGGGACGAGCCAGCTCTCGCAGGATGACCGTCATCTCAGCGGGCAGCAACTCTGTTTCGGCTTGCTCGACTTCGCCATCGATCAGTACGGGATGCTGGCCCCCGTTGTGTTGCGCCACTGGAACGTGCAGCGCACGGATGACTTTGGGCGCATCGTCTTTGCACTCATTGACCTCGGGGTGTTTCGTAAATCGCCGACCGATTCGATCGAGGACTTTCGCAGTGTCTACGACTTCGGCGAAGTCTTCTCGACAGATGTCTTGCGCAGAAAACTGCTCGAAAGCAGAGGTTGATTGATGCAGCCTGATCGAAGTGACTCCAAGGGAGTCGAACCGAGTTCGAATCAAGATGATTCCTCGATGGCTGGGCTTCACATTTGGCAGGTTCAAGCGGTGCGTGACGTGTTGGTCGTTGCGGTCATCGTGGTCGCAATCTGGGCGGGCTATGCGCTGCGGTTTGTAACTGTTCCACTGCTCCTCGCATTTGCGCTTGCGTATCTCGTTGAACCACTCGTGCAGTGGATTTGCCGAGTCCTAAAAATCGCTCGTCCGATTGCGGTCGGGCTCATTCTCGGATCATTCGGAACTGCATTGGTCATCGCGGCGCTGCTTTTTGTTCCAATGGTCGTGCGGCAGTCGTCGGAGTTTGTCGCCAACATGCGCGCAGGGCAATTCGATACTTGGATCGACCGAGCGCAGGATGTTTTGCCAAAGGAATTTCGGGATGAAGTCACCCGCGTTCGCGTCTGGGCGAAGTCGATCGCCTCGGCAGAGAACAGCGGCGAGCAGTCCGCTGCGGGCGTTGCCCATGCGAGCGGCCACGATTCGCAACCTGTGCCACCGACCGCTGGTGCGCAGACCGCGACCCAGACTCCTCCAGAAGTTGCGCCCGCCACCACCACACCGCTCGTCTCAGATGCCACCATTACGCAAACCATCATGAATCCCACGGCGCAAGCTGCTCTGTGGCGCTTGCTTGATTTCTCAGGCTGGATCTTCGCGGGGATGTTGATTCCGTTCTATTTCTGGTTCTTCAGCAACGGATTTCCTGGAGCGCTTCACTTTGTTGGAAGCCTTGTTCCAGAGTCGCGAAAGGCAAAGACTTTCAAACTCGCTGCAGAGATGGATGCAGCCGTCGCAGGGTTTGTGCGCGGTCGAATTCTGATCGCTGCGGCGATGGGTGTCATGTTCGCTGCTGGATGGTGGATCAACGGCGTTCCCTATGCACTGACGCTCGGACTCTTGGCAGGTCTTCTCTCGATCGTTCCGTATCTCGGCGCGGTCGTCGTCATTCCTGCCGTTGCAATTCTGGCTGCGAACCAACTCTCCCAACCCGAGGCGCATCGAATGGCTTGGTACTGGATCGTGGGCGGTCCACCACTCGTGTTCATCATCGTCCAGTCGATTGAGGGCTACATACTCACGCCGATCTTCGCAGGTCGCGCGACAAACCTGGGGCCCGTATCAATCTTCGTCGCGGTGCTCGCGGGAGCAAGCGTGGCTGGGTTGTATGGAATGCTCTTGGCGATTCCAGTCGCCGCGTGCGCCAAGATCTTGATTCGCGAAACTGTGATGCCGTCGCTGCGCAATTGGGCGGCGGGCAAAGCTGCAGATCCGCTGCCACTCAACCGCAGGTGACCTCAGCGCCGCGGGCGTTGTTTGAATCGACTCTTCGCTGCATCTGGCTTGGCCATCGCCTGTGATGGCATTCCTGGGATGCCGCCGCCTGCAGCCATCTCGCGCATCGCATTGAACTTGCCGGACATTCCGGCGAGACCGCCCGCACTCATCTGCTTCATCATCTTCTGCATCATCTCGAACTGCTTGGTCAATCGCCCAACTTCGGTTGCATTGGTTCCGCTGCCTGCGGCGATTCGCTTCACCCGGCTGCGATCGATGAGTGTGGGAGTCGCTCGTTCTTTCTTGGTCATCGAGCGAATCATTCCTTCGATGCGGTCGAACTGCTTCTCGTCGATGTCGATGTCTTTGACCATCGAGCCCACTCCTGGAAGCAAGCCCAAGAGTTGCTTCAGCGGACCCATTCTGCGCAGTGAGCGCAACTGGCTCAAGAAGTCGTCCATGGTGAGGCGACCCTTCGCCATCTTTGCGGCAATTTCTTCTTGCTCTTTCTCGTCGAGTTGCCCTTGCGCCTTCTCGACAAGCGAAACGACGTCACCCATACCGAGGATGCGTCCTGCCATCCGCTGCGGATCGAACTCATCGAGCCCATCGACGCGCTCGCTTGTTCCGACAAACTTGACTGGAGCACCAGTGACGCGGCGCACCGAGAGCGCTGCGCCGCCACGCGTGTCAGAATCGAGTTTGGTCAGAATGACTCCGTCGATCGCGAGGCGCTTGTGAAAGGCGCTTGCGCTCTGCACGGCGTCTTGCCCTGTCATCGAATCGACAACGAGCAGAATCTCATGTGCTTCGATTGCGCGATCGACCGACTCAAGTTCGCGCATGAGCGCGTCGTCGATGTGTAAACGTCCTGCTGTGTCGACGATCAACACATCGAACTTCTCTGCGCGCGCGCGGCGCAGAGCACGCTGCGCGACGCCAACGGCGTTCCCAACTGCGGTGCCATGTGCGCCGCATTGATCGGGTTCGCCGTGAAACATGATGCGCGCACCTGCTGATGCCGCTGCGGCAGCCTCTGCAACTACGCCGAGTTGTTCGACCGCGGCGGGGCGCTGCAAGTCGCAAGCGGCGATTAACACGCTCTTGCCACGGCGCGCGAGCCATGCGGCGAGCTTTCCACAGGTGGTTGTCTTTCCTGCTCCTTGCAGTCCGCACATCATCACCACGGTCGGACCAGGTTCGACGAACGTCAATCGTGATGCACTCTCTCCCATCAATGCAACGAGACGCTTGTGCACGATGCCGACCATCTGCTCATCAGGGCGAAGACTCTCGAGCACCTTCGTTCCGAGTGACTCCTCGAGAACTTCTGCGCAAAACTCTTTGACGATCTCGTGGTTGACATCAGCTTCGAGAAGGGCAGTCTCGATCGATCCCATCGCCTCACGCACGTTTGCTGGTGAGATGCGGCCGCGACCCGAAAGTGTGCGCAGTGCGCCTGAGAGCTTGTCTGTCAGTGTTTCAAACATCGAAGTTCGATCCTATCGCAGGAGTCGACTCAAGGCGGCGCACGCCGCGTCGAGTCACGACGCGCAATTCAACGCTTTGCCCGCAGCCACGCATGCAGTTTCGTTGCGTCCCATGCATTCACGCACTGCGCTGCGGTGAGTCCACCGCGCCGCGCAGTCGTGATGCCGTAACGCAGGTTGTCGGCGTCGGGGGTGGAGTGGATGTCGCAGTCGATTGCGATCAAACACTTGGCTGCGACAGCGGCGCGCACATGGATATCTCGCAGATCGAGGCGCATCGGGTGGCAGTTGATTTCAAGTGCGGTCTTGCACTCGTGGGCTGCAGCGCAGAGGGATTCGATATCTGGTGAGAGCCCCTCGCGCCCATGAATGATTCGGCCAGTGGGATGACCAAGAATGTGCACCAGAGGATGGCGAATCGCGGCAAGCAACCGCGCCGTTGCGGCTTCGGGTGATTGCCGCAATGCCGTATGCGGACTCGCCACGACGATGTCGAGCTTCTCGAGAATCGAATCGTCGTAGTCAAGGCGCCCATCGGCGAGGATGTCGACCTCACTTCCTGCGAGTATTCGAATTCCACCAATCGCTGCTTCGGCTTCGCGAATTGCATCGATGTGTTGCAGCAGTCGTTCGACTGAGAGCCCGTTCGCTTGCGCGCTCGCCTTGCTGTGGTCAGTCACTGCAATGGTGTGAAAGCCGCGCGACTTGGCGAGCAACGCAAGATCGCGAATCGTGAGTACCCCATCACTGGCTGTGGTGTGAGAGTGCAACTCGGACTTGATATCTGCGAGCGTGATGAGGGCGGGGGGCTGCTGCGTGAAGTCGGTTCCATGACTCTCGCGCAGTTCAGGCGGCCACAGAGGAAGGCCTAGCGCCGCGTAGATCGACTCTTCACTCTCTGCCGTGACGAGCGGAAGCGAACCATCGGCGTGTGCAGCAGAGTCTGTGCGAAAGAGCCCATATTCGTTGAGCTTCATCTGCCGCTCAATGGCCCGTTCGCGCAAAAAGACATTGTGGTCTTTGCTTCCTGTGAAGTAGACGAGGGCTGCTCCGAAGACGTTGTCATCAACGACGCGCAAGTCGACTTGCAATCCATTTGTGAGTTGCACGGCGCATTTGGTCTCTCCCTGCGCAAGAACCTTGGCGACCAATGGCGCGCCCAGAAACGCTTCCCGTGCCGCAGCGTGATCGGTCGTTGCAACGAGCAAGTCGAGATCGCCGACGCTCTCGCGCCCGCGCCGAGCGCTGCCAGCGAATGTCGCACGAACAGTGCCACGCGCCGCGCGCAGTCGATCGAGGAACGCTTCGGCAATCGGAAGCGCTTCACCGAGTCGGTAGCGGGTTGGGCGGCTGCCAGCGAGATCGTGCGCGGCCACGGCCTCGCGCAGGTTCTCGACGCTCTTTGCACCCATCCGTGGAATTGCCGCGACCGAACCATTCTCGAGGGCGACTCGCAGGTCGTCGATGCAGGTGACATGTGCGGCATCCCACAACAGTTTGACAGTCTTTGGCCCGACGCCAGCGAGCGTCAAAAGAACTGGCAGCCCCGCGGGAACTTTCGATCGAAGTGCGTCAAGTTCAGCGATGGCGTGCGTTGTTACGAACTCGATGATCTTTGCCTTTGTGCTTGCGCCGATGCCTTCGATGGTGTCGAGTTCGCTCGGAGATTCGCGTGCGAGCCGTCCAAGGTCGCGCGGTTCATCTTCACAACTTCGCATCGCTTTGCGATATGCGTTGACCTTGAATGCGTTGGCCCCCGTGATTTCAAGCAGGTCAGCGATCATTGAAAATGCGCTTGCAATCTCGTGGTTCGCCGACATGAAAACCCCTCTTGAGTTAGAAAAAAAACGCGCGGCCAGCAGGACTCGAACCTGCAACCCCGAGCTTCGTAGGCTCGTGCTCTATCCAGTTGAGCTATGGCCGCGAGACGGGCAAGCATAGCACCATCGTGAAAATCACGGGTGGTGGGTATGAGTCGGATCGGTTGCGTTCGTCGACGCATTCATGGGCGCACTCGCCGTCGTCGATCGCGCAGCCTCGAGGAGCAATCCAACAACGCCTGAGAGCAGGATTGTGGCAATACCACACACAATTGCAGCGGTTTGCGGCCAACGGCTTGGGACTGTGACCACCTCGTTTGATCGCGCCGATGGTGGCGAGACCAATGGCACGAGTGCCAAGCGCAAATAGTAGAGCCCGCTCACCGCACTGTTGAGCACTGCAGCGATGACGAGTCCAAGTTGATTGGCTTCGAAGGCCGCAACGAAGAGATAGATCTTGCCGAAGAAGCCAATGAATGGCGGCATGCCGACGAGTGAGAGTGCGCAGAGGGCAATCACCCAAGCCATCACTGGATGGCGCACGCGCAGTCCCGCCAAGTCTGAGAACGAGTTGATCTCTTCGCCACGTCGTTCGATCGATGCAAGTGCCGCAAAGGTTGCGATCGTCATCACGCCGTATGCGACCAGGTAGAGATACAGCGCGTCGATTCCAGCTCCAGCGCCTGCGATGAGTCCAAGCACGAGGTAGCCCGAATGCGCAATCGAACTGTATGCAAGCATGCGCTTGACTGAGGTCTGCAAGAGCGCACCGATGTTGCCCAGCGTCATCGTCAACACAGCGATCATCCAGAGAATCGCAGAGATTGGCGTAGGAAGTCCGAGGTATTGAATGCGCACACCATCGGGGGCGATCAGCGCGTGGCCAGTCCATCCAACGCAGGTCAGTATGAGGACAAGTGCCGTGAATCCGGCGGTTTTTGGAACGAACGAGAGGAATGCAGTGACGTGGGTGGGGGCTCCCTCGTACACGTCTGGCGCATAGAAGTGCATGGGGACTGCTGTGATCTTGAAGCAGAGCCCAAGCAGAATGAGTACGAGGCCGATGGTCGCGAGCGAGTCGATGCCGTGACCAGCAGCCTGCGCTGCGAGCGAATCGCGAATCGCAAGAAGTTCGAGTGAACCCGTCGATCCGTACAGCAGTGCGAACCCGTAGAGAAAGACCGCCGTGCTCATCGCACCAAGAAAGAAGTACTTGACCGCTGCTTCTTGGGGGCGACTTCCGTTTCCGCCCACCGCAACGATGATGTAGGTCGGAAGCGAAACGAGCTCGATCGCGAGGAAGAGCCAAATGAGATCGTGCGCATTGCACAACAGCATCGCTCCCATGAGACTGAGCAAGAAGAACGCGTAGTACTCGCCGCGTGCGACCCGCTGCGCATCGAATGGTTGACGCCCGCGCGCGATCGATTCTTCCATTCGTCGGTCGACCGATCCAACGGAGAGCAACACCAGCCAGACACCCATCGCCGCGAGCAGTGGCTTCACAAATCGCCCGAGCATCGGAAGAAGCAGGTGCGCCCCCTGAGAATTCTCATCCGTCCACGTAAAACAGACCGCAACGATCGAGGCGATCAACGCTGCGCAGGTGATGAAGGGCAGCGACTCGCGGATGGAGCGATTCTTGGAGAGTCCCAAGATCGCAACGAGAACCGCTCCAACAAAGAGAATCATCTCAGGAACGAGAAGCGCCAGCCGTGGTGAGAGGGATTCGATCATTGCGCGTTCGATGAAGTCTTGAAGAAGGATGTGAGTGTTGGGGAAGGGGTCGCAGGTGCTGACTCGGACATGACTCGTTCAACTTGTTCTGGGTAGTGCACGAGCATGCGCTCCGCACACGGGCTAATGGCGTCGAGCATTGGCTTTGGTTGGATTCCGAGCCAGAGACAAGCAACCGCAAGCGGCACCAAGACGATTATCTCACGCGTTCCTAGATCGACCGGCAGGTCGGACGGTGCAGCGTGCGATCCGTGCGCTGCATGGCTTGTCGGTTCGCGCAGCGGCCCCCACACAATCTTGCCCAGCAGAATCAAGAGGTACATCGCAGCGAAGATCAGCCCGAGCCCCGCAACGACGGCATACCAAGGACCAAGCACGCCGGGATAGCCAGACTGTGAGTCGTGCTCGGCGAGGAATGTTCCACCCAGGCAGAGAAACTCTCCGACGAATCCGTTGAGCCCAGGCAATCCGATGCTCGCCATAGTGAAGAAGACCATGAAGCACGCCCACACTGGCATGCGCTTGGCGAGTCCGCCCAAGACATCTGTGTCCTTCGTGTGGTAGCGCTCGTAGAACATTCCAATACAGAGAAAGAGCGCGCCAGTCGAGAGACCATGGTTCACCATGTAGAAGACCGCGCCTTCGGCACCGATGGGATTGAGCGCGAAGAGGCCAAGCATGCAAAGTCCAAGATGCGAGATCGACGAGTATGCAATCAGTTTCTTCGCGTCGGTTTGCACCCAGCAGATCAGAGAGGCATAGATGATCGCGATGATTGAGAGCACCGCAACAACGCTCATCAACTCGGCGCCACCCGCGGGCGCCATCGGCAAGGCGAATCGATAGTTGCCGTAGGTGCCGAGTTTGAGAAGGGCCGAGGCAAGAATGACCGAGCCAGCGGTGGGCGCCTGATCATGCGCGAGCGGCAGCCATGTGTGCAGCGGGAAGAGCGGAACCTTGACTGCGAATCCGATCATCAGCGCGGCGAAAAGCCAATACTGCGTTGCGCTCGGCAGACGAACTGCGGTCGCGGTGAGTGCATCGATGTCGAAGTTCCATGCGCCCGACGCAATGCGATGCTCCCAGCCCACGTACAGCAGTGCCGCAAGCATGAACATCGACCCAAGGAAGGTGTACAGAAACATCTTGATCGCAGCGACGCGCCGCTCGGTGCCGCCGTAAATCGCCACGATCAGCGTCATCGGAACAAGCGTGAATTCGTAGCCGATGTAGAAGAGGATCGCATCACGTGCTGCGAACGCAAGCAGGATCGACGAACCCAGGACGAGGAACCATCCGTAGAACTCTTTCACACGATCGTTGATCGCCGTGAAAGATCCCAAGATGCACAGGGGCATGAGGAATGCAGTGAGAAGCGCGAGGAGAAGCGAGACGGTGTCGAAACCAACCGACAGCGTGACTCCTGCGCCCTGCACCCAGTTCGCACCGACATTCGACGGAAAGTATGTGCCTGAATTCCAAGCGGGAAAGTTCCATGCGAACACTGTGAGTGCCGCGAGCGAAAGGAGCGACCCTGCAAGTGCTGTCGCACGTGCGTTCTTCGATGGACCAACTGCAATCACGAGGGCCGTGAGAACTGGAACGATGATGCTGAGCCAGATCAATTCCATTTCAATGCACTCCTCGCAGCCAGACCCAGCTCACCCACGCGAGCACCAGCGCGATTCCGCCTGCCATCGTGACGGCATAGCCCTGCAGTGCGCCTCCATAGAGCGGACGGAAGACGCGACCCAGTGCGAGTGGGATCTTGGCGATGCCATCCACGAGTACGCCGTCGAGAAAGTGTCGGTCTCCAAAGTTCAAGATCTGCGCCCCCATCCACATTGGGAATCGGAAGATCGCGTGGTAGATCTCATCGACGTACCACTTGTTTTCCATCGCGGTTGGAATCCAACCGAGCCACCAGCGACGCAAGAGAGCCGCGCGCAATTGATCTGCCGACTTTCGCGAACGCAGGTGGAAGAACCAAGCGACAAGGATGCCGCCGATTGACGCGGTCGATCCAACGACTGTCAATCCTGTGTGCGCATCCATGCCGAGAACGGTTGGCGTGTGTGCATCACCATGCGCATCACCATGCGCGTGCGAATCGCTGACGCCCGCACCCTCGGCGGCGCTCGAGTGGGCAATCATCTGCTGCGCCCAGTTGTCTTCATGAAGGAAGACGGCCTTGTAGGCGGGAATGCCGACGACCAATGCGCCGACTGCAAGAATCAACAGCACGCCGTTGATCGCCCAGCGGGGGGCATGGGGATGAAATGCTGCATGCTTGGCAGTGGCGGCGGCGGTGCCATGGCTGTCATGGCCAGCATGGCCAGAATGCGCATCATGCCCATCATCGTGATGCCCTTCGCTGCCTGCTTCGAAGTGCACTGGACCCGCGCAGACGCGAAACCACACGCGGAAGGTGTAGTAGGCGGTCAGCGCTGCGGTGAAGAGTCCCATCCATCCCAAGAATCGGAAGTCTGCGCGCGAACTTGTCAGCGCTTGCAAGAGGATCGCGTCCTTCGAGAAGAATGCTGCGGTGTATGGAAACGCTGAGAGCCAGAGGCAGCCAACGAACATCGTCCATGAGACGATGCGCCATCCTGCGACATGGCGTAGCCCACTCAACCTTCGAAGGTCGAGTTGACCGGCAAATCCGTGCATGATCGCGCCGGCGGTGAGGAACAACAACGCCTTGAAGAATGCATGCGTCAGCGTGTGGTAGCAGGCGCCGAAGGTTGTTCCGACTCCGAGGCCGAGGAACATGTATCCGAGTTGCGAAATCGTTGAGTAGGCGAAGACGCGTTTGATGTCGTACTGCGCCATGCCGATGGTCGCAGCGAGCAGCGCCGTGGCGCAACCGATCCATGCAATGGTCGCGAGCGCTTCAGGGTGGAGTTCAAAGAATGGATAGAGCCGTGCGATGAGATAGACGCCCGCGGTCACCATCGTCGCGGCATGAATGAGCGCCGACACTGGGGTCGGTCCCTCCATCGCATCAGGGAGCCATGTGAAGAGAGGAATCTGCGCGCTCTTGCCGAACGCTCCGAGCATGAGCAAGAATGGGATGACAGAAATGTGCCAGTCCACTGCGGATTGCCCGCCCTGATTCATTGCTGCGAACAGTTCGGAGTACTGGATCGTCCCGTAATTCGCCCAGAGCATGAAGATTCCAAGCGCGAGTCCGAGGTCTCCCACGCGGTTCATGATGAACGCTTTTTTCGCCGCTGCGACTGCGGATGGGCGGTCGTAGTTGTAACCAATCAGCAAGTAACTCGCGAGGCCGACGCCTTCCCATCCAAGGTAAAGCATCGCGAGGTTGTCGCCGAGCACGAGCGAACTCATCGCGAAGAGAAAGATGCTGATGCCAAAGAAGAATCGCGAGTATCCACTGCCTCGATCGGCTTCCATGTACTCGCTCGCGTAGATCGTGATCAGCGTGCCAAGTCCAGTGACAAAGAGCATCCAGTAGAGGGTCAGCGAGTCGATGTAGAGCGAACAATTCGCTGTGAACGAGTGAAACGCGCCGCCCGATCCCCACTGGAATGTCATCCACTGAAAGATCGGAACCTGCACGGGCCCCGAATAGGCGAGGTAAGCACGCACGATGATCGCGAATGAAATCGCAAGTGCGAGCGCTGTGACGATTGCAGGCAGTTTGTTCTTGACGCGCAGTGCACCGCAGAGAGCGCAGACCACCGACGAGAGCAGCGGAAGCAAGATCGCAAGCCCAACCCACGCGAGTTCTGGGGCGACCACTGCTTGAGGAATTGAAAGTTCAGTACTCATGATTCGCCTATGACTCACCCAGTTCAGACCAGACTTCGCTGTTCAACGTTTCGCGTCGGCGATAGAGCAGCACGACGAGTCCCAGGGCAAGCGCCGCTTCGGCAGCAGCGACCGTCAGGATGAAAATGACAAAGACCTGCCCTGAAACATCCATGCGCATGCGCGCGAACGAAATCATCGCGAGCGCCGCCCCTTGAAACATCAGTTCAGTGCAGAGAAACATAATGATCATGTTTCGGCGGCAGAGGAACCCAATGAGTCCAAGTCCAAAGAGCACTGCACTGATTGCGAGCGCGATCGAAATCTGCGCAGGCGCAATGATCGTGAATGCGCTCGAAAGTGTGTCACTCATGAGTTGTGCTCCCGCGGTGCATCGTGCGTGATCGCCTCGGCTTGTCGTCGGGCCAGTACGACTGCACCGAGCATCGCCATCAACAGGATGACTCCTGCGAGTTCGAGGCTCACAGGAAACTGTGTCACGAGCGCCATGCCAACGCGGCTCGTGTTGTCTGGAAGGAGCGAGGCCGGCAGTGTGATCGTCGAAGTAGCGCTGCCGTCGAGATGCGCAACGCGCACGGTTGCCGAGAAATCAGGCTGCACAGTGAGCATGTGGCCGTCAGCTTGCGGAACGACAGCACTCACCGATGCGTCGACTCGGCGCGCTTGTTCGGTGAGAAAGCGGGGCATGCGCGCGAGATCGGTCCAGCCACTGCGGATGGCCGCAGCCTGATCGGCCGTGGCTTGAGCGGGAGATGTCGTGCCGCCAAAGATCGATCCGCCAAGCACGGCAACGAGCACGAATCCTGCAAGCACCGCACTCGCGGGTTCGCGGGCAACGCGGTCATAGTCAACCGCATCCGCCCCTTTGGTATCTGCCGGCGATTGCTGCGCGAGCATGAGCACAAACAGATACGTGATCAGGATCGCGCCTGCGTAGACGATGATGAGCGCAAATGCGACGAATTCGGCAGAAAGCAGCACGTACATCGCTGCGCCACTCACGACCACGAGCACAAAGTAAAGCGCGCAAAACACAGGACGGTGATGTGTGATCACCCGAACAGCACTGGCGATTGAAATGAACGCGCACAGAATCATCAGGCCGACTTGGCCGAGCAAATCATTCTCGACTGGAATCGTGCGAACAATGAGCACGAGAATCCAAGCAATTCCCGCCAACCCAAGCACTGTCGCCGCAGCGCGCATGGCGCGACTCTGACTTTCGTGGTCGGCATTGCCACCACGAGCCATGAGGAGCAGCAGGAGTCCTGCAGAAGCGACCGCACATGCGGCGTAAAAAAGTATCGGCACCATTTGCGGCAGAGTTCTCGAGTCGACGCGAATCCCGACACATCCGTGTGCGGGCGAGTGGGGAAGATAATGGCGAATCGAAATGGCTGCAACGACCCATGTAGTTTGCGTACGATTACCCGCTGATGAACCGAATTCAACGGTCACTTCCAAATGCAATCACGGTTGGACGCTTGGTGTTGGCCGTGGTCTTCTTTGTCGTGATTTCTGGCGTCACATGCGCACCGGGCGAAGACCCGTCCCGCGCTTGGCTTGCGGTGTGGATCTTCATCATCGCGGCGCTCTCTGACGTGCTCGATGGTTACTTGGCGCGTCGTTGGAAGACCGTTTCGCCCTTCGGACGGGTGCTCGACCCAGTGGTCGACAAAGTCTTGGTCATCGGAGGGTTGGTCTTTCTTGTTGCACCTCCACTCTCAGCAAACAGCGGGGTTCTGCCGTGGATGGTCGTCGTTGTGATCGCCCGCGAAGTGCTCGTCACGAGCGTGCGCGCGGTGATCGAATCATCAGGCACGGCATTCGGCGCAGACTGGGCTGGCAAGCTCAAGATGCTCGTGCAATGCGTGGCGGTTCCGGTCTGCTTCGGGAATGCCGCGATTGAATCGCGGCGCACCTCGCCCGACTTCAACACATTCGCGGCAATCATGGTTTGGGCGATGGTGATCGTGACGGTATTGAGCGGGATCCCCGCACTGATGCGAGCTGTGGCCGCGATGCGTGCAGGCGTTGGGAAGAGTTCCTCATGAGCAGTGGAAGTCGGCGGGCAAAGGGGATGCCGCTGGGTGCACTCTTGGCCGTCACGGTGGGTGGGCTCGGATTGTTGCGTCCAGCATCGGGTTCATGGGGCTCGCTGCCGCCAGTCGCGCTCGTCTTGCTCATCGTCTGGAGTGGCGCACCCTGGTGGGTTGTCGTCGCAACGCTTGCGCTTGTCGCAGTCTTTGGAACGATCGCGTGCGTTCGATTCGGAGCGGTCGCCGAAGAGTGTTTCGGTGCGAAGGATCCCTCGAGCGTTGTTGCAGATGAAACGGCTGGTTGCGCGGTCACGCTGCTCGCTGTGCCTTGGTGGATGGTCATCGGTGGAGATGATCATGCGCTCATCCGCACGGCGATCGTCTGTGCGACCGGATTCTTTTTCTTTCGGCTCTTCGATGTCTGGAAGCCTGGATATGTTTCAGACCTGCAATCGCAGCCACATGGATGGGGAATCGTGCTCGACGACCTCGCCGCTGGGGCGTGGGCGTGGCCGCCGGTCATACTCAGCAGTGCGGTCGCGCTGCATTTCTATCCCGCGCTCGCGTTCACTTGAACGGGGTGCTCAGGCAGACAGGCAGACAGCAAGCGCATCCGCTCAGAGAGCAAGCAAGCGTGATCGCGACGGAATCTTCACTCGGGGCTCAAACAACTCTCGCCGAGCTGCGCAGACTTGCTCGTCTCGAGAACTCGCCGCGAGCGAAGATTCCGCCGCGCGGACGCAAGAGTGGACGAGAGAGAGCAAGAAACAGCGAGATGAATCACGCCGAGGCGCCGCAAATTCAGCGGCTGTTCAGAGCGGGCGAACAGTGCGCATGTCGACAGAGGCTTCGAACACAGTTCGAAGGTTGCACATGTACCAACGCCAGCTCTCTCCGTCCTCTGCCATGGCCATGAGCGACTCAGGATCAGTTCCGACAGGACCCATCCTGAGCACCACTTCGCTGCCAGCCTCGACGGAAGGATGCACAGTCCACTCGATGCGCACGAACTTGTCATCGACGCGCGAGGGCCAATGCCACGTGACGCGGCCACCCGCGTCAAACTCTTCGATTCCAATCGTCAATGTTCGCTTGAACTTGCGGTCCCATCCCAGCACGACTGAGCCTCCTGCGCGAAGGTCAACCTTCGCCGCGACAGGAAACCACCGAATCAATCCCGCCTCGCTCGTGAGCGCAGCAAAAATCTCTTCTGGATGCGCAGCGATTGTCTCGCGCAGAATTGTCCATACACCTTGTTCGTCGCGGATGACCATTGGAAGTATCGAGTTTAGTTCGAGTCGCCTTCATGCACGACAAGGTCTTCGTACTGCTCTCGCCTACGGATGACACGCATCGTGCTGCCGTCGACGAGCACTTCAGTGGGCAGTGGATGACTGTTGTAGCGACTCGCCATGGCCATGCCGTATGCGCCAGCAGTGAAGATCGCGACGAGATCGCCGCGTTGCAGGGGCGGCAGCATGCGGTCTTCTGCGAGAAAATCGCCCGTTTCGCAGAGCGGACCGACCACTTCAGTTCGTTCAAGCCCAGGCAATACGAGTTCGCGCGCGCGGCGCGCGGGAGTCAACGCCACTCCAGGCTGCACCGGCCAGACGAAGTGAAACGCGCCGTAATGACTCGGGCGCAAGAGCGTGTTCATGCCTGCGTCACAGATGACGAAATTGCGATCGCCAGACTTCTTGATGTATTCAACGCGCGTCAACAAGATGCCGGCATTCGCGGCAATCGTTCTGCCTGGCTCAAGAATGACCTTGAGCCCACGTGCAACGCGCTCTTGCAGAACAGGCACGATCGCAGCGGCGTACTCGGCTGCGAGGGGCGATTGATCGCTCTCGTAATCGGCGCCAAATCCGCCGCCTAGATCAAGCGTGTCGATCTGAAATCCTTCGTTCGCGAGTTGATCCATCAACGTGAGTGCCTTCTGCACGCTCTCGATGTAGGGGCCAGTCGTGTAGACGGGCGATCCAATGTGCAAGTGGATGCCGGAGAGTTCAACGAATGGATCGTTGCCATAGGCGCGAAAGAAGTCCACCGCCCGTTCGAGATCAACACCGAACTTGCTCTCGCGCTTTCCCGTTGTGGTGTATCGATGGGTCTTTGGATCGACATCGGGATTGACGCGCAGTGCCGCCCGCGTGCGAATCTTCATCGCACCTGCAATGCGCGAAACATTCTCAAACTCCATCTCACTTTCGATATTGAACAATCCGATGCCAGTTTCGAGTGCGAGGCGAATCTCAGCCTCTGACTTGCCAACGCCCGCGTAGACAAAGTTCTTGGGATCGCATCCAGCGCGGCATGCGCGAAAGATTTCACCTCCAGAAACAACGTCCATTCCTGCACCAAGCTCTGTCAAGAGACGCAAGATCGCGATGTTTGAACAACACTTGACTGAGTAGCAAATCAGCGGATTCAGCGGCGCAAATGCATCCCTCAGGCGTGTGAAATGCTGGCGCAATGTCGCGGCCGAATAGACATAGCACGGTGTGCCAGCGCGCTGAGCGATATCGCTTGCCGATATCTGCTCACAGAAAAGCGCGCCATCGTGGTAGCGAAAATCATCCATCTAACAAATCCATCGTCGGTGTTCTCATCACGTGGGGCAGGATAGTGCGCGCGAGTTACTCGGCAGCCTTGTCAGATTCTTTGCGCGCCTGCACGCGCCGCATCTGAAAGGCCCATCCCGCGAGTGTTGTTGCAGCGCCAAGAAAGAGCCACGCGGCGGCAGACTCTGGGCAGCGAAACTGCGGCACCAACGACTCGAGGACTGGCATCCCACATCCCAAGAGCAGCAATGATCCAAGCGCTGAGGAAGCGCCCGCGAGCGCCCAGCGCGAGAAGAGCACTCCGATGCCGAGTCCAATGATCGCGCCGCCAGCTGTCATTGCGAGCAGAAATGTCTGCGTCGCTTGGGGCACGATCGACCAACGTGATTTCACAAGGGTCGCAATGCGTGTGCCCGCACCTGCGAGGCGAGCGATTTGCGCCGTCGGCTCAGCGGTGGGCAGCGCATCATCGACGATGGCGAGAATCGATTGCGCAAGTCCGCTGCGCGCGGCACGAAGGGATGCAGCAGGGGGTGGTTCGCGCTCTGTGGTGAGTGCAGGTGTCGCTGTCTCGAGCGGCGCCGTTGGTGCGATGCCCCGTTCGACGAGCACGGCACCCAGGAGAAGCCCGATGAGCGTTCCTGCAACACCGAAACCAAGCGCGACTGCGGGGCGAATGAAAAGTGCTGCGAGCGCCGCGCCGATCACGCAGGCAGTTGCGGCGCAGAGCGTGGGCGACCACTCTGGCACGAGTGAGTCATGCAGAAATCCGCCGAGGCACCATCCCAAGACGCCGCCCGTGAATGCGGCAACGAGCCCAAGCAGGTGAACGCCCGCGACAATGAGGAAGAATCCAAGCGTCGAAAAAAGCGAGAGGACGAGCGTCGTCATAGGTTCGTTACAGTATCGGCGGATGAGCCACTCTCACTTGCTGTTTCCCTCGCGCCCGCGCGGATTCCCACTGTGAATTCGTTCGAAATCGGGCGCAGCGGTGGCCACCGCCTCGCGGTCACGCAGAGTCCCTATCTGTTGCAGCATGCGAGCAATCCAGTTGCGTGGTGGCCTTGGTGTGCCGAGGCATTCGCTGAGGCGCGTGCGCGCGACCTGCCAATATTTGTTTCGATCGGCTACGCAACGTGTCACTGGTGCCACGTCATGGAGCGTGAGAGTTTCGCCAACCAAGAGTGTGCGGCTCGATTGAACGAATCTTTCATCGCGATCAAGGTCGATCGTGAACAGCGCCCCGATGTCGACGATGCATTTATGTCGGCCTGCCAGATCTACACGCAGGCCTCTGAGGGTCGTGCGAGTGGGGGGTGGCCGCTGAGCGCGTTTCTCGATCCCCAGAGTGGATTTCCATTCTTCGTCGGCACCTACTTTCCGCCAGAACCTGCATGGGGACGGGCGAGTTTTACTCAGTTGCTCGATGGGCTTTCAGAGGCGTGGAAGAGTCGAAGACCAGCACTCATCGAGCAATCGCGGCGCATCGCGCACGCGGTCAGCGGCGCCGTTGCGGTCGATCATCCGCCGAAAAAGATTCGACTCGGTTGCGCTGAGCGCGCAGCGGCTTCACTCATGCGTCTCTTCGATGCGGATCACGGCGGGTTTGGCAGTGCTCCGAAGTTTCCGCAGCCCTCGTATCTCTCGCTCGTGCGCGAGGCGGGTGGAAGTGCAGGGAAGGCCATCGTGCATACAACGCTCACGAAGATGGCACTCGGTGGTCTCTTCGACCAGGTTGCGGGCGGGTTTCATAGATACTCGGTGGATGCGGCGTGGAACGTTCCTCACTTCGAGAAGATGCTCTACGACAATGCGCTTTTAGTGCCGCTCTACGCGCAGTGCGCTGCTGCGAGTGGCGACGCGTATCTATCGCAGATCTGTCAGCGGACGCTCGAGTTCGTTGACCGAGAATTGTCGCTGCCTCATGGCGGGTTTTACTGCGCGCTTGATGCGGATGTCGATCACCGCGAGGGAGCGGGGCATGTCTGGAATGCATCACAGGTCGCCACGACGCTCGAACAAGCGGGGTTGTCGCGCGAACAGATCGAAGAGTTCATGCGCGCGACGGGGCTCGACGGCGCTGCGAACTTCAGCGATCCGCATCAGAGCGACGAGCCGGCGAGTTGGGTGCTTCAGATGCGATCGCCGCAGGATGCTCTCAACCCAGAGACTTGCGCCGCGCTGCGAGTGCTGCATGAGAGCCGCAACAGACGCAACCAGCCGATGCGTGACGAGAAGGCATTGCTTGGATGGAATGGGCTGATGATCGAAGCCTTCGCGCATGCGGGCTCTGCTCTCAACAACCCAAAGTGGATCGCGCGCGCGTCGACTGCAGCCGAATGGGTCTTTGAAAATCTGCACACTGCAACAGGATGGCAACGCTGCTGGTACCAAGGCCGCGCTTCAACCTCTCCCGCCCTTGAAGATCTCGCATCGCTCGGGAACGGCTGCGCGAAACTCGCGTCGGCCACAGGAGATGAGCGATGGTGGGAGCGTGCGACCGTGTTGTTTGGTGAGGCGCGGCGAGAGTTCTTCGACCACGAGAGTGGGCGCTGGCATGACTCGTGCGCGGATGACAGCGTGTTGTTTGTCCGTCCGCGAAACCTGCACGATGGGGCAACGCCATCTGGCACGACTTGCGTCGTGCGGTTTATGATTGCGCTCGCGGGGCGCTCGGATGATGCGTCGCTTCGCACGGATCTCGTACGAACTCTCGAAGCGGTGGGAGAGTCAGTTTCGGATCAGCCGTTGGCGATGACTGCAATGGTCGCCCTCTTGAATCAGGCGCAGGTGCTTGTGCCATCCGCATTCGAGAAAAGCGATTAGGCTTTGGTGATGTTTCGAGTGCTCATCATCTCAACTGGCGGAACCATCGAGAAGACCTACTGCGAACTGCAAGGGGTGCTAGCGAACAATGTCAGCGTGCTTGATGTCATGCTCGCGTCGCTCGAAACGCGTGGAGTCACGATTTCGCGCCGTGCATTGATGAATAAAGACAGCCTCGAGATGAGTGTCAGCGATCACCAGTTGATCGTCGAAGCGGTGGTGGCAGGTGCGACAGATCATGATGGCATCATCGTCGTGCACGGCACCGACCGACTCGCTGTGAGTGGAGAGGCCATCTCCGCACGCTGGAAGCAGTCCGATGCGCCCAGCATTCCAGTGGTGCTGACAGGTGCGATGCGCCCCTATGAGTTGCGCCGCACTGATGCAGTGCAGAACCTCACCGAAGCACTGCTGGCGGTGCAGATCCTCCCTGCGGGCGTCTACGCGGTGCTGCACAATCAGGTGCTCGCGTTTCCTGGCGTGACCAAGGATGCGCAGCACGGCACATTTGTCGCCGCTCAGAAGCGCTGATCAACTTCGTCGAGCAAGTGTCCGACGCGCCTTTGCGGGAGCGCGGGACTTCGCAGTCGACTTTGATTGCAGCGTGTCCATGACATAGTGAAACATCATCGGAGCAACGATCGTCGCATCGCTCTCGACAATGAAACGCGGAGTCGTCTTGCCAAGTTTGCCCCACGTGATCTTCTCGTTGGGGGTCGCTCCCGAGTACGAACCATACGAGGTCGTCGAATCGCTGATTTGGCAGAAGTAACCCCAGAGCGGAATCTTGCGCCGACCAAGATCTTGATGCAGCATCGGTACGACGCAGATTGGAAAGTCGCCTGCGATACCACCGCCGACTTGAAAGAATCCGATGCTCGATTTGGGCGATGTCTTCGAATACCACTCAGCGAGCGACATCATGTACTCGATCCCTGTGCGCACGGTGTGCACATTCTTGATGTTGCCATTGATGCAGTGCGATGCAAAGATGTTGCCAGTCGTCGAGTCTTCCCATCCTGGAACGACCATTGGAAGGTTGCGCTCTGCGGCCGCGAGCAGCCATGAGTCCTTTGGATCGATCTCGTAGTACTTCTTGAGCGCGCCAGACAACAGAATGCGGTAGAAAAACTCGTGAGGGAAGTACTGCTTGTTCGCGCGGTCAGCGCGTGTCCACTCATCGAGAATTGCGCGCTCGATGCGACGAATCGCTTCTTCTTCTGGGATGCATGTGTCAGTCACTCGGTTCAGATGGCGATTGAGCAGTTTCTGTTCATCGTCTGGCGTGAGTTGACGCCAGTGTGGAATGCGTTCGTAGTGTGTGTGCGCGACAAGGTTGTAAACGTCTTCTTCAAGATTTGCCCCCGTGCATGAGATCGCGTGCACATATCCGCGGCGAATCATCTCAGCGAGCGAGAGTCCGAGTTCGGCGGTGCTCATGGCTCCGGCGAGGGTGACCATCATCGATCCACCACCTCGAATGTGCGTGGCATATGCCTCGGATGCTTCAACCGCCGTGACGGAATTGAAGTGACGAAAGTTGTGACGCATGAATTCGCGAATAGACATGAAAGAGGCTCCTCTGTGAAACTTCGTGTGGAGAGATCGACGACTGATGCGATGTTACGACTGCGCGTGTGCGGCGGTCGCTGAGAGCGGTTGGGACGGCACCCCATCCTCAGCGTCGTCCTGCACAGCTGAGTCGGCGATTCGCCCACCCGCTCCGACCTGTTCGAATCGCACGCTGACGCGCTTCGAGACCCCGCGCTGTGGCATGGTGACTCCATGCAGTCGGTGACACGCTTGCATCGTGCGCTTGTGATGGGTGATCACGATGAAGTGACTTTCGTCGAGGAATCCGCTGAGCGCGTTACAGAATCGCTCAACATTGGCCTCGTCGAGTGCGGCATCGACTTCGTCGAGGATGCAAAACGGTGCGGGCTTGCTCTTGAAGATTGCCAAGAGCAGCGCGACCGTCGTCATCGACTTCTCACCGCCCGAAAGTTGGGTGATGATTCGTGGTTCCTTCCCTGGAGGCTTGGCGCGAATCTCAATGCCAGATGCGAGCCAGTCGATGGTGCCATCTTCGAGAGGAAGCAAATACATGTCGGCGCTTCCACCGCCGAAGAGTCTGCGGAACATTCCGTTGGTGCCACCAAAGTTCTCACGCACTGTGTTGAAGGTCTCTTCGAACTGCACGCGACTCGTCTTGTCGAGTTCGACGACGAGAGTCTCGAGATGCCCCTTCGCGAGATCGATGTCAGTGAGTTGGTTGGCGAGCTCTTGGGTGCGTGTCTCGAGTTCGGTCAATTCAGTCATCGCGTCGAGATTCACATTTCCAAGCGAGCGAATCTCATCGCGCAGTTGATCTGCTTCGAACGACGCAACAGCACGGTCAGCGAGTACGAATGCACCAGACTCGCGTTCGGCGATGTGCGCCGCCCAGAGCGTGTCGAGTTCAAGCCCAAGTTCTTCGCGCGCCTGTGCGGTGAGCGTCTCGAGCCGCATTGAGCACTCGCGTCGGGCAAGTTCTGCTTCGCTCCACTGGCGTTCGGTTTCGGATGCTGATTCGCGCAGCGCTCGAAGCGACTCGCCAGCTTCATCGTTGGCGACAACCGCCATCGAAAGCGCCTGTGCCAGATCGGCAAGTGCGACCGCAATGTTGTCATGTTTCTGCTGATCGCGCCCTGCAAGCGTGCGCGCCTCAGCGATCGACTCTTCGAGCGTCTCGATGTGCGCCTCGCGGCGGCGAAGGTGATCTTCTGCCGTCGTGCGTTGACGCCTCGACTCTTGCAACGCCGTTTCGATCAGTGACTGTTCACGGCGGGCAACACCCGCTTGGCTCGTAGCAGCGCCGAGTGCCAGGCGTGCCGTTGAGAGTGCTTCTTGCGCGCTATCGAGCACGCGTTGGCTCATCGCTGCAGCATCCCGGGCAGCCATCGCGTTCGTGTCGGCGGTGGCGAGCGCCTCGTCGGCCGCGGTCAACCGCTGACAAATCAGAGCGTGCTCTTCAGCCGCGGCTTGATTGCGCCGTTCGATATCCGCCGCCTCGAAGCGAAGCGATGCCTGTTCGCGCTCGATGCGCGTGATGAACTGTTCAGCACGGGCTGTTTGAAACTCGCACTCGATGACTGTTCGTCGCGAAAGTTGCAGCGCGCGATCGCGCTCATCGTGACGTCCCTTCGCGGCGACTCCGAGCGCTTCAATGCGAGATGCATCACTCTCAAGGTCGCTGATGCGAGCGTTCAACACTTGGATCGATGCGACAAGATCTGTCAGTTCAGCTCGGCGGCTCACCGAACCACCGCCACCGCCACGCAGGCGTCCCACAGTGACCGCGCCCAACGCATCGATCACTTCGCCAGCCATCGTGACGAAGCGCGCCGATGGTGGGGCATCCTTGACGAGATTCAGTGCCGTCGCGAGGTCAGCAACGAGCCATGTTTGACTCAGCACGCTCTCGACGAGACCGCGTGCACCACCCGACATGTGAAGCACGGCGCTGAGCGACTGCGCTCCTGGAGGACAAGCGCTCGCAACAGCGGTGTGCGACTCAGTTGGATTCATCGGCACGAACGTCACGCGCCCATCGAGTTCGCATGCTTGCGCAAGCAGGGGAGTCGCATCGAGCGAACCTTCGACCACGAGACATTCCACCCACGATCCGAGTGCGGCCTCGACTGCGATGGCATGCACGCGGTCGGTCGAGAGCAGGTCCCCAAGGGCACCCTTCACCGTCGGAAAGCGCGTTGTGTCGGTGAGCACTGCCTGCGCGGCGATGCCGAATCCTTCGCGCGCGAGTTCCATCTCTTCGAGCACTGCACGACGACTCTCGTCGCGCGTGCGATCATCTCGCAGGCTCGTGAGTCGCGCGCTCATTGCGATGCCTTCTTCACCGTAAGACTCAATGCTGCGCAGTTCGGCAGAGACTTCTGCCTGCACAGCCTCAGCAGCCGTTTGGAACTCTGCCCGTCGGGCGATCGCTGTGTCGCGCGCGCCAACATGCACAACCATCTCGCGCGTCTGCTCGCCCTCGCGTGCTGTGATGCGAGCAGACTCTTCTGCGATCGAAGCCAGACGCACATCGGCTGCTTGTCGCCGCGCTGCGAGGCGCGACTTCTCGCGCTCAAGGGCGAGATGTTCTTCGCGCCAGCGCAAGTCGTCTCCTCGCGCCGCAGAGGCAAGAGAAACTTGCTGCGCACGAGCTTCCTCAGCCTTCGAATTCTCCTCTTCGGCGTGCGCCACTGCTTGGACTGCGGCTACGACTGCCAATGAGAGTTCAGCGAGTTGGTCAGCGTGTTGTGCGATGCGCGCATCGAGCGCTCCAATTGCGGTTGCGTCCTGCTCGAGTGCTGCGCG
Organism: uncultured Singulisphaera sp.; assembly: GCA_964355975.1. Taxonomy (GTDB): domain Bacteria; phylum Planctomycetota; class Phycisphaerae; order Phycisphaerales; family SM1A02; genus F1-60-MAGs104. Next base: position 85,064 of record CAYHFW010000004.1, on the reverse strand, counting down.
GGTTTCATCGAGCGACTGCTGCGAAAACTCGCATCGTTGCTGCGCTTGCTTGACTGCAGAAGCGGCTTCAAGGCGTTCCCGCTCGAGGCCCTGCTGTTTCTGCATCACGCTGTCGCGTTCCGTTTCGCGCTGACGCTTGTTGTCTTCTGCCTGCTCAAGCGATTGGGTCAGCGAATTGCGCGCCGCCTCAGCCGTGACCACCGACTCTTCGGCTCCTGTCAACTTTGTGCGGTGTTCAAAGTACTGATCGAAGGTCAGCGCTGAACGAATCGCTCGACGGCGCGCGTCGAGTTCGACGAACCGCTTGGCCTTCTCGGCTTGTCCGCGAACAATTCGCAACCGGCGCTCAGCACCTGAGAGTTGCTCGCGCAGAACAACCAGATTCTTTTCAGCGAGTTCGAGTTTTCGAGACGCTTCTTCTTTCCGGGCGCGAAACTTCGAGACTCCGGCTGCTTCTTCAAGGATTGCTCGGCGCTCGGCGGGATTCGCCTCGAGCAGTGCCGCAACCTTGCCTTGTTCAATAATGGAATAGGCATCAGTGCCGATTCCTGTGTCCATAAAGAGTTCTTTGATGTCGCGCAGTCGCACCTTGCGCGCATTGATCAGATATTCAGATCGCCCATCGGTATAGAGCCGGCGCGTGACGTTCACTTCATCTGCATCGACTGGGAGGGCACGGTGTCGCACGTGGGCGCGCTGCACAATCGCAGGCTCTTCATCGTGAGATTCAACCTGATCGCCGGTCTGTGATTCCACAACTTCTGACCCATCGGACGGCGCGAGGTCGCCAGTCGCAGCCGGTGCACTGCGCGGCGCAGCCAGTACGAGATTTTCAAAGACGAGCGATACCGTCGCGCATCCCATCGGTTTGCGGACTGCACTTCCTGCGAAGATGACATCGACCATCGCACCACCGCGCAGGCTCTTGGCACTTCGTTCGCCAAGCACCCACTTGATTGCATCAACAACATTGCTCTTGCCGCAGCCGTTGGGTCCAACGATCCCGATGATCGGTTCGTCAAAGCGAAATTCGGTGTGATCAGCGAAACTCTTAAAACCGCTCAATATGAGTTTGGAAAGACGCACGCCGACCTCCTGTCGCAATTCCGATCAACTGACCATCCGTGGATTATCTTCTCCCGAAGGGACCACGACGCTAGCGGGGTACAGTATCGCGTCTTGGCGCGTTGGGATCAAGTTGCCCCGCCGAATTTGGCGGGGTCGAAGCGCTCGGCGTCAACCCTGGAACCACCGCGCCTGCCGTCGCCGCACCCGCACTCTCAGGTTCCTTCTCGTCTTCGATGAACTCTGGGCGATCCGTTCGTTCGGCTTCTGCACCCGCCTTCGCGATCGCCGCAAGAATTCGGTCTTGCTCAACTTTAAAAATGCCTGGTATGTAGCCACCCTCCCACAGTGCATAGAGCGCGCCGATCACTTGGCTGTACGACATCGACATGCCAGGAGCAGGGTGGGCAGGATCCATCGAATGGCCTAGAAAACGAGTCACTTCTGCCACGTTCGGTCGGACATCGTCGACGAGTGGTTCGCCCCCTTCAGACGCACGGTAGAAGACCTCGAGCTCGTCCTTTTCAGGATCCCCCTTGAACATCAGGCGACCATCCCATGTTCGAAGCGTCATGGGCATCTTGACTTGCATCGCTTCATCAAAGATCACCACGGTCGGCTCGCCAGACTGTTTCACATAAATCATGGGAATCGTGCTCGGCACGACATCGATGTAAAATTTCTTGCCAACCGTGCGCCGCTGAATGATCGGATCGCCACGTGTGCGAAGCACCTCATAGGCCGTGAGACGAACATCGATGTCGCTGTCATTGAGGAGCGGGCGCAGCCCCACATCAATCGCCGGATTGATGCTCATCCGGTCGAGCAGGCGAATCGCGGGAACGCGCAATTCAGCGCTTCCCGACGTCGCGAGTTTGAGGAGATGTGGCACGACGAGCGCATCGTCGAGATTCGCTCCAGCCTCGAGCGCAGCAAAGCGCGGCTGCTCCTCGGGATAGTCATAGAGCGGACGAATCGACGCGAGACTCTTCTTGCCGAGAGCCTCCCAGCGCATCGCAGCCGCCTTCGCGGCGCCGGGGTTGTTCGTCACAGCCTTCGCGACCCCTGCGGCCGTCGCATCGATGGGTCCAACGTTGACAGATGTGTGGCGCAAGAGATCGACGAAGTGATCAGAGCGCAGTTTCCACGATGGCGGAACGGACACCTTGATCAATTCGCCCGACATTCCCTGCGCTGTTTCTCCCCGCTGTGATGGTTCGCGTGGATAGTTCGAGTTGATCGCACTGGCGATCAATCGCGCGCGCGAGTGGCTCGGCGTCGCCATCACCAACTTGACCGGAAGTTCTTTCGTCGAAATTCCGCCGTTGAGCACTCGGCCACTGAGTCGATTGATCGTCGAACTGTTTGCTTGACTTCCATCCGAAAATGGATTGATCACGATTGGACCCTTCGCCTGCGCGAGCATCTGCGCTTCTTTACTTCCTACAAGCAGCACTCCCGGTCGCAAGTCGGTCGTCCACAAGTTTCCGCCTTCGAGGCTTGTCGTTGCAGTTCCGGGCGCGGCGTAAACACGCACATCAAACTTCGTGCTGCGCGGTGCACCCGCTGGGATGAGCGCTTCGACGATGACGATCGCTGAGTCTTCAGAACTCAGCAACTGTTCTGGCTGCCAAGAGTGTCCCTGATTGTTGGGATCACCAACTCCGCGCCGTGCCATCTCGCGCAGGATGTATTGGCGAACTTCGGCGGGTGCAGTCTTGCTGCCCGTTCCCTTGAGCCCCGTCACAAATCCATAGCCGCGCACAACAACGGGCAGATATCCCGTCACGATGGTCTCGCTCGCGACAGTACCGCGCATGATCGGGTCGACATCGAGCGGGATCGGTGGGCGCCCAGCGCGCTTGGTAGCGATTGTCGGGTCAGCCTTTTCAATGTTTGAACATCCCACGATCATCAGCGCCGCGAGTGCAGTGATGATCATCCAGCATGGACTCAGCCACGATGGATTCATCCAACTGAGATGCACGCAGGTTCGAAGGTGTCGCATGGGAGTCCAGAGCAAAACAAAACGGTCGAAATGAGCGCTACAGGATTCGAACCTGTGACACCTGCCATGTAAGGGCAGTGCTCTAGCCAGCTGAGCTAAGCGCCCGAAGGATCAAGCATAGCGGCGTCACGCGCGCGCGAAGAACGCGGTCAGCCAATGCTGGGTCGGCCACGCATAGGGTCGGAACTTCTCCTGTGTTCCTGATTCTTCGCTATGCAACAGCACTCGCTGCGGCCCCAATCTGCTGGCAACTGGCGAATCGATGAGCGTGCTCGAATCTGATGCGCTCACTTGAAAGAGCATGCGCCACTCAAACTCACGAATTGCGTTTCGGTCGAAGCAGCGGGCAAGATTCGCCGCGCTGTCGCAGGTCACCATGATGTGCATTCCAAGCGCAGGACCGTCACGCAGCAGCGCCGCCAAGAGTCGGTCAGAACTGGGCGCTGCGTCGCTCGAAGACGAGAAACTGTAGTCATCTTCATTGCGGCGAAGAGTGCGAAAGCGGTGGATCGCATGCACGAGCACAAGACACGGCGCGGGGGTCGTCGTCAGATCACTCTGTCTGCGTGCAAGTTCGGCAGTTGCGCGAGCGAGCATCGCATCGCAGTCGCGCAATCCACCCGACTCTCCTGCAAGTCCAAGTTGCGCGTGCAGCGCAGCAAGATGGCCAAAGGTCGCATCGTCAGGGGGAGTGCCGTCCAAGAGGATCACCTGCGCGTGCGCTGGCTGAAACTGTGCGGCAAGCGAAACCATCGATGCCGCCGCGAGCGCTAGCGCCGCGTCTTCGCGCTGTCCAACGAGCATGATGTTTGTGCCGGTCTGGCGGCGCAGCGCGACCGCGGTTGGATCTTTGATCGAAATCGCATCGCCGAACCAGAGCAGTGGTGGTCCACTTGGTGTGTGTTGCAGTGCGCGGGCGCGCGCTAGGCGCATCGGCCGATTCGCTTCAAAATGAGCGGGGGCGTTGCCTTCAAACAAGATCAGTTCAGATTGGCGCTTGGGCGGATGGCTCGCAGCGTGTGCGCGCACCTTCGCGAGCACGCGATCGCGCTCCTCATCGGGAAGCCAGACAACTTGAAACGGATTGTTGCCCTCGACCAGCCCACCAGCATCGTTGTAGATCGCCTCGCCGGGACGCGACAGAAGCCGCGCCGCAACATTGTCATCCGACAGAATGAGTTGCGAATCAGCTTCATTGCACTGCAGTGCGATGCGAATAGCCATTTGTCCCATCGTCGCGCGTGCGATCGAATACGCACCACCAAGAGTTTGCGAACCCAAGATCACATGCATCCCAAATGCACGACCCTGCCGCACAAGTCGATCGAGCAGAAGCGCCGACTCTTCAGAGATCTTGTCATCCTCTGTGAAGAGTTCTTGAAACTCATCGACGATCAGCAGCGAGCGCGGAATAACTTCATCTGCGCGCAGGCGGCGGTAGCCAGCGAGGTCTTGCACCGATTTCTCGCGAAAGATCTCGCCACGGCGGCGCAATTCGACGTCGAGGCCGCGCAGCACAGAGAGCCCGAACTCGCGGTCACTCTCAACTGCGACAGCGCGCGCATGCGGCAGCGCGTTCGTGGCATATGTTCGAAACTCGACACCCTTTTTGAAATCGATCAGCCACAACTCAGCCTCGTCGGGGCTGTACCGCAGTGCGAGATTTGTGATGAGTGCATGAAACAGCGTCGACTTTCCAGAGCCAGTTTTCCCGGCGATCAGTGCGTGTTGACTCGTGCCAACACCAAGCGTGATCTGTTGAAGGCGACTCGCGCCAGACCTTCCGAGTGCAACTTGAATCGTCTGCGCTGCCGACTCGCTCCAGATCGCGTCGTCGCGCGGCGCGATTGCCGAGAATGGCACTTCGACCCGCTTTGCTCTCTTTGCAGTCCGTGCAATCCGCCGCAACAGTTCCATTGTTGTCTCATTGGATGGCAGCGGTTCGGTGGTGAAATCGAACTGATTGATCGGTTCGTGATCAACGACGTACGCGTCCTCCTTCCATTGCAAGCAAAGCGACCGCGTGCGAATGTCTTGCAGGTCAATCCCAACGGGAATCGCCTGCCGCGTGTCGCGCAGAATGATGGTGAAGACACCACATCGTGCGCCACTGTTGACGATGCTCGCAAGTCGCCGCGCTGCGATCTCAGAGACATTCGACGGAAAGTCACAGAAGACGAGAAACCGGTACGGCTCGGCAATTTCACCGGCTTGGCGGTTGTACTCGTCAAGGTTGGCGAACTCATTGCGCAGAAACTTCTGTATCACCGTTTCCATGTGCGCGCACAGGTCGCTCAGCCGCTGTTCGATATGCCGTCCATCTGTCCAAATGCGCTCGCCAATCAGGTGTTCCGCTTCATCTGCAAGGTGCATGAATGCCGCAAAGCCTTCACCGAGACCAACAGGGTCGATGATCGTGAAGCGCGCCGATCCCGGTGGAAGCGCTGTCAGAATTCGCAGCATCGCCTCTTGCAGTAATGCGATGCCGGCAGCACGACCTTCCTGCCCACATTCGATCAGCAGCGATGCCTGGGATGGCAACGAGAGCACGATCGGCAGCGAGATCTCGGTGGGAGCACCCGTGGGCCATGCAAGTTCTGCTTCTCGCGGAACTGCTCCCGGGATCGTGTCGAGGCGAATCCGAACAGCGCCGATCTTCGCCGCGCCAGTCGCCGCGCTCACTCCCTCGAACGTCTGCCATGTGTGGTCGGTCCAGGGTGCAAAGAGGCACTTGTCGAGTTGCGTTGTCGAAGCGAGATCGCGCCCCATCTGGTCGCGCGCGTCGATCCATCGGCTGGTGATGTGAGATCGCTCCTGCGCATCATGTTCGCGAATCGCTTGCGTGCGCAGTTGAGTGCGTTCCGCTTCGGCGGCGGTTTGTTGGTCACTCGCCGCATGCAACTGGCTGTGCGCCTCGGCACAGCCACGCTCGGCGGTTGTGATGGCGGCGGTGTGCTGCGCAATCGAATTGCGTCGCAACGCAGAGGCATTCTCGCTGATCGACTTCAGTTTCTTTGCGTGTCGAAGGTCCAACTCAGCGGTCGCAGGTTGCACGCGGCGTTTCGCCTCAGCGCGGTCGGTCCGATGCCGCGTGAGAATCAATTTCTCGAGTTCGGCGCGGCGTTGTGTTGCGAGTTCGAGTGACTCGCGCGCTGCAGTTGCTGCGATCACCTCAATCGCACTGAGGTCGCTCGCGACGCTCTGCAACCGTTTGCCCGCCCACAGATAGAGCAATCCTTGCACAGCAACGCCAACGACCATGCCGATGAGCCCACCCAAGAGAGGCGATACTGGCGCCAACGTACCTACGAGCATTGCGACTGTCATTCCGAGCCCACTCCACACGACCAATGCGCACACATGCACAAGGATCAGCCGAAGGATGCGTGCGCGGGTCTCGCCGCGAAGGCGGCTCACGATTTGTTCAGCACCTGTGGCCTGCGCCGAGAGCACCGTGAATGCAGATGGATCGCTCTGCTTGTGACTCACCTCATCAACCACTCGACGGCACACATGCGCACGAACGAGGATCGACTCTGCGCTTTCAACGTGCAAAGCCACGGTCGCAAGCAAGCGGTCGATGTTTGCGCGCAGTTCCTCAAATTCAGCGCGCGGTCGCGGTTCTTGCGACTCGAACATCGTGTCGGCAGTCCACTCGTCTTCCTCTGCGGTGCGCTCGATTTCCTCGAGCTTGTTGAGGTGTTCGCGCTGCTCTGTCTTGCGCGCCTCGGCAAGGCTTGCGTCGATGCGCGCGATCTGCCGTGCGAGGCGCTCGTCGGATTCACTCCGAACAAGTTGCAGGGCAGCAACGGCCGCACTCTGTGCGTGTTTGTTCTGGTCGGCAATCGACAGCACGTTCGCTGCATGCAATTGACGTTCTGCAGCCAACGCACTGCTCGTTGTCCGTTCGAGTTGCTCCTGCGCTGCCAAGCGTTGCGCAGGGGCGGTCAGCAGCGTTTGCATGACGCGAAGCGTCAATGCGCGAAGTTCCTGCCCGTGCAGGGTCGGCATTGCGTCAGTCGTGCGGCTCATTGCCGAAGTGTATGAAGTCGATCCGCGCAACCGTCAACACTCGTTGGCACCGCAGTCTTGGCGTGCGCGCGCGATCGCCTCGCCGATCTGCTCAAGCGCAAGAATCGCCATGCGCACTGCGTCATCGGCACTGTCGACCGCATCGCGTTGCAACGTCTCGCACGCCGAGTCGCGCCACTCGCTCTTGAGTCCATTCCACTGCTCGTGCATCGTCCGCAGTGTCTCCTTCAGTTTCGCCTTGCTGCTTGCGTCGCTCATGGCGGGGGGGATTCCTCGGATGAGCCAATCGACGGCTTGCCCAACTCTTGCGCACTCCGCCGCATTGACTCTGCAGCCGCGGCGTCGAACTCCGCATCGTCTGAACGCCCCCCCGGCACATCAAACTCAGTGGAATCACTGCGTTTGACGGTCGTCGCGAGATAGCCATCGATCGCCTGTGCCATCCTGTTCAGCGCCGCGGTCGCAGATGGAACGACTTGGTCGACGTAGTGCGAGAGTGGATTCATTCCCGCGCGAAACTGCGCCAGCATCCGCTGATACTCGCCGCGCCACCGTTTGAGGTTGCGCAGACAAGTCTCGGCGTGCTGAAGTGCTGCTTCGGCCCGAGCAACCGCTCGTTTCTCGTCGACGACAGATGGCGGCCGACCATCCGCTGTCATCTGAATCTGCTTGCGAAAGAGCGCAGCCTTGTCGATATTGAGTTTTTCAGTTCGAAGCCGACGTTGGCGCTCCCAATGCGCCTGCCCTTCATTGTCGAGCCACATGCCAAATCGTTCGGCATCTGATTGCGCCTCTTCAATGGCAGTCGCAAATGATCGACCAGCCTTGACGAGAATCGCCTTGGCCGCCATCAGCGTTCGTGCGTCACGAAGATTTGCACCAGTGTCCATCGACGTACCTCAGCGACTCTCTGATGAATCAACGCTGTTGCAGATACTCATCAATGCGGTCGGCCTTTCGCAACAGAAATGGGATGTGCTCTTCGCTCGCCTTCATCAGACGTTGAAGCACCTTGAGCGTTTGATCGAATTCTTCAGCGAACTTCTGCTGTTCTTGATCGCGCCAAGTCTGCGAGAGTGTGTTCATCCGACCGCCAATGGTCGAGATGCCCGATTGCAAGTCTTGATTGAACTTGCGCAAATCGCCCGCAAATCGTCGCAGTTCATTGGGATCAACAACGGCCTTTGCCATGATTGAAGTGTAGCGCTCGATCAGGGCGTGGCCGCATGCGACCGCATGCGAAACGCGCAGGGAAAGCGGTGGGGAGGTCGAAGAGTCTTGCTCATCGCCGCCACTGCACCGCCACCCCTGCGCGATATCTGCAGGTGAGTCAATCACTCCATGACAGTTGGAATCTCAGCCTCGCTGCCATCTTCGCTTTGCATGAAACTCGTGAGCCGCTGACGGCGCACGGGGTGCTGCAGTTTGCGAAGCGCCTTGCTTTCAACCTGGCGGACACGCTCGCGCGTGACCTTAAAAATGCGTCCAACTTCTTCGAGGGTGTAGGTGTAGCCGTCGCCGATTCCGTAACGCAACTTCAGAATCTCGCGTTCGCGGTAGGTCAGAGTCTTGAGCACGTCATTGATGCGCGTGCGCAGCATTTCGCTTCCAGCCGAAATGCTCGGAGCCTCTTGCCGCTCGTCCTCGATGAAGTCTCCAAAGTGTGAATCCTCGCTCTCGCCGACAGGTCGGTCGAGCGAAATTGGATGGCGCGAGATCTTGAGAACGCGCTTCACCTCTTCGACTGGCATCTTCGCCTTCGCCGCGATCTCGTCATGATTTGGCTCATGACCGAGTTCTTGCAACAGGTGCTTCTGAATATTGCGCAGTTTCGACATCGTTTCGATCATGTGCACTGGCACACGAATGGTTCGTGCGTGATCGGCGATGGCGCGTGTGATCGCTTGTCGAATCCACCACGTGGCATACGTTGAGAACTTGTAGCCACGCTTGTATTCGTACTTATCGACTGCGCGCATGAGACCCGTGTTTCCTTCCTGAATGATGTCAAGGAAAGGAAGTCCACGATTGCGATACTTCTTTGCGATCGAAACCACGAGGCGCAAGTTGCCTCCGGACAGCGCGCGCTTTGCCAATTCGTGCTCGACGAAGATGCACAAGATTGAACGAACGCGTTGCGCGAGGTCTGCGGGATCTTCCAACACGAGATTGCGCAATCCATCCAACTCTTCGCGCATGACACTGATGTCTTCTGCGTCATACCGTTCTGGATTCTTGTTTGCACGCTCAATGAGCGTCAACAATTCAACGCACTTGCGATTCACCGAACTCAGCTTGCGCATGAGTGGCTGGATGCGACCAGTGCGCAGGCAACACTCTTCGAGCAGTGTCGCGATTCGCCGACGATTCGCCCAGAGTTTCTGACGCAACGACTCAACGCGCTCTGGAGTGAGGCTGCCACCGTCGAGCTGCGCCCAGATCTCATTGTTCTGATCGAGCTTCGTTCGCACAGTTGCCAAGTTGTATGGAATGCGCGCAGCGATGCGATCCTTGGCATTCGACTCGGCCGTAGAGATTCGCATCGTGCGATCGAAGGGCAGGGTGCCCTCATGCACTTGCTGCAAAATCTCAACCGCCTGCCGAGCGCAGTAGTCGCTCTCAAGCACCATTCGGCGGAAGATGTACCGACTCATCTCGATCTTCTTGGCGAGCCGAATTTCTTCTTCACGCGTCAAGAGGGGAATCGACCCCATTTGGGTGAGGTACATGCGAATGGGATCATCGATGCGAATCGGCGTTGGTTCAGCGATCGCGAGTTCGAGTGAACTCTGCACATCATCATCGAGTCCATCATCATCGAACGGAGATGCGTCGCCACCCTTGGCTCCGCCCGAATCTTGCTGGTGCATCTTGGTGCGCGCTGCTGCGACCGCGGCCGCAGCAGCGCCAACGAGCGGACGGCGAACCGATGCGACAGGCGCGGCAGGTGCAACAGGAACTGCCGAGTCACTGGCGCTTCCGGCGGCGTGCCCGCGCTTTGGTTTCTTGTCGGTGTCTCGCAAGAACCGAAGATCGGTCTGCAACTGAGCAGGAAATGCACGATGTTGCGCCGTGCGCATTTCGTTCTCATCGATCAGCGCGATCTTGAGTTGTGCGAGCAGCACGAGCAACTCATCGAGCGGATATGGATCGACAAAATCATCGGGCAGGCAGGTGTTCAATTCTTCGTAACTAATCCAGCCACGCTTGCGGCCAGCATGAACGAGTGAACGAAGCACAGGATGCAACTCTTGAAGTAGAAGGCTCACGGTCAATACTCCTTGGTCGGTCTGTTGGGACCGATATGAGGGGTGGAAGAAAACAAACTCAAATACACCAACGTGGATGCACCATCATTCATGGCGCACTCCTCGCCGTCCTGGCGATTGCAGAAGGTCTCGGCCCAGCAGCGCGAATCTGATTCAGGCGCTGTGCAAATTCCTCGGGGGTTGTTGCTGCAGGGGAACTCGCCAACTGAAGCCGTCGGCTCAGTCGGTCAAGCGCCGTCGCAGCGGTCATGAGGCCAGCGCGCGCGTCGACTTCTTGGACAAAGCGATTCGTGCCCTGTCCAAACAATTCGATTGCGAGAGCTTTCAGGGATGGATCAACGAGCTCGGCGAGCAAATCTTGCATCGCAAATGACTTTCCCTCTTCGAGCCATTCGAAGATTGGTTGGTAGATCGCGCGCGCAGCTGGATCTTCGATCGATGCTGGCAAGATGAACTCTGAGAGTGGAGCAGAATCGCCATCTTCACTTGCGATGCGCACGCTGCTCGTCGAAGGCCATGCAAGCAGAATCGAAAGCAGATCGCGCTCAGCTCGTCCTCGCCCTGGAGTACCCATCGTCGCTGGAATCGCAATGACGGCAGTTTCGCTCGGCGCAGAAACGCGCTGCGGAACCGCACGGCGGTTCGCCAGAAGCGCTCGTTCGATTTCGAGAACCGAAACCCCGCTTGTTTCTGCGATCGATTCGATCACAAAGCGGCGACGAATGCCGTCGAGCGAACCCAATCCGAGTGAAAGCAATTTCGTGAGCATCGCTTCGATCGTGCGTTGGCGCGCTGAAAGACCTGGACGCGCATCAAGTTCTTTGCGCAATCCACCGACCATGTGCGTGAGCGCATCTTCGCTCGCAGCGATTGCCGCGTCGAAACGCTCGCGCCCGCCTGGCTGACGCAGGAGTTCATCGGGATCGAGCTGGTCTGGAAGCGTGCAGATCTTGAGGTCGACAGGTGCCGCGAAAAAGATCTCGAGTGCGCGGTCAGCTGCGCGTTGTCCCGCGGCGTCACCGTCGAAAAGCAAGATGATCGTGTCGCAAAGGCGGCCGAGCACGCGCGCGTGTTCGTGCGTCAGAGCGGTGCCGAGTGTCGCAACAGCGTTTTCAACGCCCGCGCGGTGGCATGCGATCACATCGGTGTAGCCCTCAGTAATGATGGCGGTGCGCGACTGAATGATCGCACGCTTCGCCAAATGAATTCCGTAGAGCGACTTGGACTTGTGAAAGAGTGCTGTCTCTGGGCTATTGAGATACTTCGGTTGATCTTCTGGATCGATCGCCCGTGCGCCGAATGCGATGCATCGACCGAGTTCATCGGCGATTGGAAAGATGATTCGATTTCGAAACCCATCGACCATGCCACCGCGGCGACGCAAGAGTCCGGCGGCCTCAAATGATGCGCGAATCGTCGCAGGATCGACTCGCTCGGCGCCATCCTTGGGTTGGTTGGCAATGAGTTTTTCAACGTACTGCACAAGCGCATCACCGCTCACTGGCGCAGCACCCAGGGCGAAGGTCTCGATCGACTGTGCGTCGATCTTGCGGTTGTTCAGGGCAGTGCGGGCGGAAGCACCAAGCGTGGCATCGGCCAACGAACGCTGAAAGAAACGCACGGCCGCGTCGTTGGCACGTCGCAGAGCAGAGGGGCTCTCTGGATCACTTGCGCGCGGAGCATCCGACATGCGTCCCTGCAATTCGAAGCCCGCGCGATGGGCAAGAAACGCGAGCGCCTCTGGAAAGTCCATCCGGTGAAAGTTGATCATGAAGTCGATTGCGTTTCCGCTCGCTCCGCATGAAAAGCAGTTGTAGAACGCATTGCTCTTATGAGTCACAACAGAGAACGATGGCTTGTGGTCTTCATGAAATGGGCAGAGCCCAACATGCTCACGACCCTTGGGACGAAGCACAACCGACTCGCCGACGAGAGCGACGAGGTCTGTCGACTCGAGCACGCGGTCTCGGTCGGATTGACTTGAACGGTTGGGGATCATGTTTTACGAATCAATGAGAAAACAAGACGAGAACGAGACAACACACGCTGGCAAACACTTGCCGAAAAAAAAGACGTACGAACAACACCAAGCACAAGTTCTGAATCCATCCAGAACATCCGGCAGTGCAATTCATGAGGCAGCAGAACCGACCTGAAATACAATTCAACCACTGCTGCAACGCAGATGGCCAACCCCCAAAGGAGTCGAGTGGACTGCTGATCCAAAAATCAAACCGCTGGATCCGACACGAGCCATTGACGATTCAGACTGAGGCGTCACCGAAGCGACGGACCATCCAAATCATTGTCACCGGGAATCCGGCCGCACAAGGAGGTGTTTGCTCGAGTCTCGGAGAGCCAGCCTTGGCCTTCGATATGACTGCAGAGCCTGAATTCCTTGCGAACTCCTCGATTGTACGCCGAAAACGCCTACGGTCAAGAAATTCCTTGAAATAAAACAAAATATGTCACACGGGGCGCTCAGGAATTGCTAGGGCGTGCATCACGCATGACAAAACACCCTGCGAAGACAGTGGAGAGTCGAGCGACCCAAAGGATGGTGGCGAACGCGCCGTCAGGCGCGTTACGAGGCGGCCGCGGTGAGTTTTCGCGTGTACGCAAACTTTCGACGGATTGGTTTCACAACCAAACCAGTGCGAATTGCACGTGTACTCGCGAGGATTCGCACAGGAGCGCCATCAATGAGCGCCTTCACCCGCTGCAAATTCGGCTTGAACTTGCGCTTGGTGATGCTGGTGGTCTTGATACCGACGCCTCCGAGGTACTTCGCCTTTCCGCGACGAGTAATGCGGTGACCAGTTGCGGTGCGGGCTCCAGTAAAAAAGCAAATGCGTGGCATATAGGTTCTCTCCGAGGGGTTGGGGAGGTTACACACAACCGTGAGAAAATGCAAGTGGACCTCGGGTGGACGAGATTCCAGCCTCTGTCACGCACCGTTCGATGTCTGCCGCGGACCATTCGGTGAAATACCCAACGAAGTGGCTGTCGAGGTCAATCACCCCCCAGACATTGCCAGCGTCATCAAAGCAGGGGACGACAAGCTCGCTCTGGTCAAGTGGATCGCAGGCGATGTAGTTCGCCCCGAGCTCGAGGACGTTGGCCACCACGATGGGTCGCTTGGCGGTGACACAGGCGCCGCAGGCACCGTGCATGCCGATGGGACTGCACGCGGGCTTGTCGCGGCGGGGTCCAAGCACGAGTCGACCAACTGTGGATTCACTTTCGTCGATGAGATAGAAGCCGACCCACGAAAGCCCCTCTCGAAAATTGGCATCCCAGAGCAGATCGACGAGCGCGGACATGCGATCGCTGCGAGAGTTGAAGCGCGCGGCGATGCTGCGCGCGCAGAGAAACAACTCTTCGTCGCAGCGCTTCATCCTGCGCGTGCCATCTCAGGCGCTCTCGCGCTTGCGCTGCCGCGATCGCTCGACTGACACCTTGCCATCGCGTGCGGCGCTCTCATCAATCAGATAGGTGACGTTTGCGTTGTCGAGTTCTGGCAACTGATACATCAGATCGGTCATCAACTCATCCATCACAGCACGCAGGGCGCGCGCGCCAGTCTCGCGTTTCAGAGCACGATCGGCAATCACTTCGAGTGCGCCAGTCGTGAATTCAAGCTCTGTGTTCTCGAGACGAAAGAGATGTTGATACTGCTTGACGAGCGCATTCTTTGGTTCGGTCAAAATCTGCATCATCGCGGCGCGCGTCAACGGCAACAACGAGCAGAGCACTGGCAAGCGTCCGATGAGCTCTGGAATGAGGCCGAATTCGAGCAAATCCTCGGGCTGGATTTGCGCGAGCATCACGCTGTCATCCTCGAGTTTTGTCGTCGTCTGGGTTCCATCGGTCGAAAACCCGATGCGGCGCTTGCCGAGTCGTCGCCGCACGATGTCTTCGATGCCGACGAATGATCCGCCGCAGATGAAAAGGATGTGCGTCGTGTCGAGTTGGATGTATTGCTGTTCTGGGTGCTTTCGCCCGCCCTGCGGCGGCACGTTCGCAACCGTTCCCTCGAGCATCTTGAGGAGCGACTGTTGCACACCTTCACCAGAGACATCGCGTGTGATCGAGATGTTTCCGCTCGTCTTGCCAATCTTGTCGATCTCGTCGATGTAAATGATGCCGCGCTGCGCTGCTTCGACATCAAAGTCAGCCGCCTGCAGCAACTTCAAGAGCAGGTTTTCAACGTCTTCACCGACGTATCCCGCCTCGGTCAGCGTTGTCGCATCGCCGATGGCAAAGGGCACATTCAGAATGCGCGCAAGTGTTCGTGCAAGCAACGTCTTGCCGGTTCCGGTGGGACCCACGAGCAGCACGTTGCTCTTGTCGAGTTCAACAGGTGCATCCTGGCTCTCGATCTGAGTCAAACGTTTGTAGTGATTGTGCACTGCGACAGCGAGCGACTTCTTTGCGCCGCTTTGATCAATCACATATTGATCGAGGTACTCCTTCACTTGGCGCGGGGATGGAATCTGTGTGAGCGCAGGAGCAGCGCCTGTCACCCTTCGCTTCTCTTGCTTGAAGATGTTCTGGCAGAGGTCAGTGCAGTTTGCACAGACATAGACATCGTTTGGACCTTCAACCATCGGCCCAACTTCGCGGCTTGTCTTGCCGCAGAAACTGCAGGTTGTGACCTTGCGTCCACGAAACCCGCCGTCGCCACCACCTCCGCCACTCTCCGAGCCCGATCCGCCGCCGCCTGAGGGTCCAGTTGGTCCCGTTGAGTTTCCTTCGCGCGGTCCACCCCGCCGACCTCCGCCGGTAGGAGCGGCACTGAGAATTGAAACGTTGGTTCGCTGGATATTCATGTTCAAGTGTTCTTCTTTCGAGTGTACTTCGGCGCGCTCTTCGAATCTGTATCAACGCGTTGTTTCATTCGTGCGACCATCGCGTCTCTCGCCGCGCGAAACTCACTCTCTGTCAAATCGCCTGCGGCATGAAGGTCGCGAAGATCTGAGAGCGAGAATCCTTGAACAGGATCGTCCGATCGTCGCAGCCATCGGTGCGCGAGCGCAGCAACAACGATGCCAACAACCACGATGCCGACGAGAAGCGCGAGCAGGGGAATGACGCCAGCGCCCTTTTCACCGACATTCGACTGTGACGGCGGGTCGACAACCTGGCAAAGCACGAGTTGGATGATGGAAGCGCAGGGGCTTGCCACGCAACTCAACTCTTGGCTTTGCCCTTCGCAGCCTTGGCAGGACTCGCCGCACCTGCAGCGCTCGTGCCTTCCGTCTTCGCCTGCGTCTTCGCTTTCGCTTCGTTGTTCCACTCCTCGGCAGGAATGTCGCTGATCGTCGCCTTCGAAATCACGCGGTCCGCCGCCTTGTGCTCGCGCACTTGCAAGGCGATCTCGCTGATTCGATTGTTCTTGTCGAGTTCTGCGCGCATCGCATCTGGGCGCATTCCACGGCTTCGAGCGATCGCGGCGATGCGTCCATTGACTTCACCTTCGGTCGCTTCAACGCCGAGAGTCTCGGCGAGCTTTGCGAGAATGAAGAAGAGTTTCAGTTTGCGTCGTGTCTCATCGGTGCTTGCAGCACGTGTTTCGGCCAATCGAGTTTCGACGCGTTCGGCTTCGACGCCGCGGTAAAGCATCTCAAGGCGTTGTCGTTCGAGTTCGCGCCCGACCTGTGCTTCAGAAAGCCGTGCGGGCAATTCGAAGTCAACACCTGCAGCGAGTTTTTCGAAGACTTGATCACGAAGCGCGCTGCGTTGCTCATCGTCGCGGCGGCGTTCGAGCACACCCTTGATGTTCTCGTCGAGCAAGTCGATCGACTCCATTCCGATTTTCGCTGCGATTTCTTCGCGGGTGGCAGGGGCGATGCGCTCAGCAGCAGTGATTGTGTATTGCACATCGAGCGGCTTTCCGCGCACTTCAACAATCTCGTGGCTCTCAGGACCAACCATCTGGATCGTCGCAACGTCGCCGACTTTCTTTCCGAGCAAGATCGTGTCGAGCCCGTCGACGAGCAGTCCAAGGAACGGACCCTTTCCTGCATCGGCTTCGGCAGGGACGACTGCGAGCGCATTGTCTGTCTCGAAGAATGACTTCTCTTCGCCAGCGAGTCGCACAACGGCCTTGCCGACCATGCGATCGAGCGGTTCAAATGGCCCTTCGATTTGCGCCGGCACGCCGAGTCGGTAGGAGAGTCGTTCGATCTCTTCTTCGATGTGCTTTGGTTCGATCTCGAGGATCGGGCGGCGAAGTGCGATTCCTTCCCATGTTGGAAGTTCAAACTCTGGCATCACTTCAACTTCAACCGACATCGTGAACTCTTTCCCCTTGGCGAACTCAGGCTCGACCGCTCCTGCGGCGATCTCAGGTTGTCCGATTGGCCGAATCTTGTTGCTCTCGAGCGCCTCTTGATACGCCTGAGCGACGAGGCGCTGGCGCGCTTCTTGCAGCAGTTCCGATCCAAATCGCTTCTCGAGCAAACTGCGAGGCACATGACCCTTTCTAAAACCTGGCAGCACGGCATCCGCAGCCAAGCCAGCGAATGCGCTCTCGATCTGCTGCGAAACCTTCGCCGCAGGAATAGAGATATCGATGCGCTTCAGTGCTGGACCGGCGTCAGAGACTTTGATTGTGTTTTCAACGATTGTGGCGGTGCTCATAGGGTTCTTTCAATTGGGGTGAGTCGATGAGTATAAAGAAAGACCCCGGTTTCGCACCGGGGTCATGGGATTTTCCTTTTCGAGAGCCTTGGATGCCTTAGCGCACCAAAAGCATCGTCGCGTAATCGGGAAGCGGCCAGAGATCGGATGGAACAACCCGTTCGAGCGCGTCACAGCATGTGCGTACCTGCTCGATCGCTGGAACAACAAGATCGCGGAAGTGGCGCACGCGTCGCTCGGTGTTTTGCACGTCCTTGCTGACCGTAGATGCGAGTTCTTCGGCAGCCGTGCGCAGCATCGTGACCTGCTTGGCAAGGGCGCGCAGGGCCGCTTCGCTCTCAGGACAGGGGACGCCCGCGTGTTGGGTGCTTGCCACCACATCGGCGAGTTCACCTTGTGCGCGCAGCGCCGCTGGAATGATCTGCGTCGCGACCATCTGGCTCAGTGTTCGCCCTTCGATCTGAACGATCTTGCAGTATTGCTCCATCTGAATCTCCCAGCGTGCATGCAATTCACGCTGCGAAAGAACGCCGTATGCGGCAAAGAGTTTTTCTGCCTTCTTCGTTACGAGCGCGGGCAGTGCGTCGGCAGTCGATGGGAAGTTCGGAAGCCCGCGCTTGGCGGCCTCTGCGTGCCATTCGGCGCTGTAACCGTTGCCGTCGAAGCAGACACGGCGGTGGGTCGCGATGAGATCTTTCAAGAGCGCACGCACGGTCGCCTCAAGCTTCGCGGGGGTCGGATTCTTGCCAGCCTTCTTCTCAAGGTCCGTGGCAATGACATCGAGACTCTCTGCAACAATCGTGTTGAGAACGGTGTTGGGCCAAGCGACAGACTGAGAGGATCCAACGGCACGGAACTCAAACTTGTTGCCAGTAAACGCGAATGGACTCGTGCGATTGCGATCGCTCGAGTGGCGTGGAATCTGTGGCAGCGTGCGTGCACCGAGGTCCATCGCAGCGGACGGTTGTCCGCCCTTTGAAGACTTCTTTGCGTCTCCACGCTCGAGTTGATCGAGAATGCCAGTGAGCATCTCTCCGAGGTAAATCGACATGATTGCCGGTGGTGCCTCATTGGCGCCGAGGCGATGGTCGTTGTGCGCGCTTGCGATCGAGGCACGAAGGATGTCGGCATGCAAGTCGATCGCGCGGATGACTGCCGCGAGAAAGAGCAAGAATTGCATGTTGGAGTGCGTGTTGTCGCGCGGGTCAAGCAGGTTGACGCCCGTGTTGGTCGAGAGCGACCAATTGTTGTGCTTGCCCGATCCATTCACTCCTGCGAATGGTTTTTCATGCAACAGGCACTCGAATCCGTGGCGATGCGCAACCGAGCGCAGAATGTGCATGGTGGTCATCTGATGATCGACCGCAACATTTGAGATCTCAAATGTTGGCGCGAGTTCGTACTGCCCAGGAGCCACTTCATTGTGACGCGTTTTGACTGGAATGCCCAGTTCAAAGAGGCGTTGTTCGCACTCAGTCATGTACGCCAGAACCGCCTCGGGGATCGCTCCGAAGTAGTGATCTTCGAGCTGCTGTCCCTTCGGTGGCGCGGTGCCGATGAGTGTGCGGCCGCAGACGACGAGATCGAGTCGCTCAAGGAAGAGCTCGCGGTCGATCAAGAAATACTCTTGCTCGCATCCAAGTGTTGCGATGACATATGCCGACTTCTGATCTCCCAAGAATCGCACAAGCCGAAGCGCGTGCTTGGTGACTGCTTCGATCGAACGCAGCAGGGGAGTCTTCTTGTCGAGCGCTTCGCCGGTCCACGAAACGAAGACTGTTGGAATGCAAAGCGTTTTCTGTCCATCCTGCCCGCGCAGCAGAAACACTGGGCTCGTTGCGTCCCATGCGGTGTATCCACGCGCTTCGTAGGTGTCGCGAATTCCACCCGATGGAAAACTCGACGCATCGGGCTCGCCTTGAATGAGCGCATCGCCTGAGAACTTCTCAAGCGCTCCGCCATCACCTGTTGGCGAGAGAAAAGCGTCGTGCTTTTCTGCGGTCAGCCCCGTGAGTGGTTGAAACCAGTGGCAGTAATGGGTCGCACCATGTTCGATCGCCCACTCCTTGATCGCGGCAGCAACGGTGTTGGCGATCGATGGATCGAGAGGCAATCCCCGCTCCATCGTCTGCTGCAAGTTCATGAACACATCGGGCGGAAGGCGCTTGAGCATCACGTCGCCGCTGAAGGTGAGTGAACCAAAGTAATCAGAGGCGCGGGTTGTCATTTCGGTGTCCATTGGAAGGGTGTATGGGTTGGGCATCGGGAACATCATCCAAGATTCAGACGCGAATCGCAAGAGGCAAGTTCACCGCGAATCAGAGTCTTTTTGCTCGCAGTCGAGCTTTGGTGAGGACTGAGCGCGAGAACCAACCTCGACGCCAGAAGATGATGAGTAACACGATGGTGTTGCCGAGCATCAGTGCCCAAGCAAACGCGTAGCCGTACTCCCAATGGATCTCTGGCATGTGCACAAAGTTCATCCCGTAGACGCCCGCGATGAAGGTGATGGGAATGAAGATCGTCGCGATCATGGTGAGGACCTTTGTGACATCACCGAGTCGGGCATTTGCGATGGCGACCGCAAGTTCCATCAGGTCGGAGGCGAGGCTTCGGTCAGAGTCGAGCGTGTCAAGCAAGCGCATGACATGGTCGAGTGCGTTGCGCAGAAAGATGCGGTGTTCGAGATCGAACCAATTCTCCATCATGCCAAGCGCGGCAAGTGCATCGCGCATTGGCCAGATTGCCTGGCGCACCTTGGCGAGTTCGTGCTTGATGTCGCGAATGGCGAACATGTCGGGAGCGATGTTCGCCGCGACGACGATCTCTTCGACTGCATCCAAACGTTCTCCGAGCGCGTACACCAGCGGAAAATACTGGTCGATCACGGCGTCGATCAGCGCAAATGTCAGATACGCGCTTCCCTTTTCTCGCACGCGTCCCTCACGCGAGCGAATGCGTCGGCGAATGCACTCGAGGCAATCACCGCCTTCGTGCTGCTGAATGGTGATCACAAAGTTTGGCCCGACGAAGATCGCAAGTTGCTCGGTGCGGAATGACTCATCGCCAACCATCGGCATTGGGATCACGAGAAACAAAAGCGGCCCGAAGGGTTCGACCTTCGCCCGTTGCGTGGGATGAAGCACATCTTCGAGCGCAAGTGGCGGCAGCCCAAACTGCTTCTGAAGTTGCTCGATCGATTGTGCATCTGGTGGACGATCGAAATTGAGCCAGAGCATGGGCAGTCCGTCGCGCTGCGCCACAATGTCATTGAGCGAGGGCAACACCGTTTCGACGAATCGATCGGGTCCAAACGCGAACATCGTGGTGACCACGGCTGTTTGGGATTGCGCACTCTCGAGTGCCCCAGGGACGGCACCGACTGGGTGAATGCGGCGGCGCGGGCGGTGTCGACTCATCGCTGCACTTTACCGTTCGACTGTGAAGAACTCGACCCTCGCGCGCGCGGGAGTGACGAGCGCAACCGAGAATGGTGCCGCGCGGTAGAGGGCACCTGGATTCACGACGCGGGTCTTGCGCGTGACAAGGTCGCTTGCCTCGTGGGTGTGTCCATGAAAAAGCCACGGCACTCCATTGGTGATCTCGCGATCAAGGGCATCGGTGTCATCGCCGTGCATGAAACAAATCGCCTCACCCTGCACGGTTATGTGCCCTGTTGGATGGTGCACGACAATGCCAAGCGCCTGCGCGTACTCGTCGAAATCGGCTGGATTGTCGCAGTTTCCAAAACAGATATGCGCGTTGAGTCCAGCGAGTGCATCGAGGCAGCGCGGGTCTTCAAAATCGCCGCAGTGCACGAAGCAGTTTGCCCCGCGCGCGACAAGAAGTTCGACTGCGCGTCGCGTGCGCGCGACCTCGCCGTGGCTATCGCTCAAGAGCCCAATGCGAGTGAGTTGCGGATCGCGTGGCGTGCGCGTGCTAGATTTCACCCCCCAAGGGTACGCACTCTCACGACGATCTATCCAATGACACTCACAGACCAATCTCCATCACATTTCGTCACACGGTTCGCACCGAGTCCATCGGGGCATCTGCACGTAGGCGGAGCACGAACAGCGCTCTTCTGCTGGGCATTCGCAAAGGGGCGCGGAGGCAAGTTCGTGTTGCGAATCGAAGACACTGACCAGAAGCGATCGAGTGACGCCGCGAGCATCGGATTTGTGAAGGACCTTCTCTGGCTAGGAATTGACTTTGATGAGGGGCCGCAATACGAAGGGCAGGGGGGCGGCCCACACGGCCCGTACTTTCAGGCGCAGCGTCTCGACATCTACCAGCGATACTTCGACCAGTTGCTCGCGAGCGGCGATGCCTACTACGCCTTCGAGAGCGCGGACGAACTCGCGGCGCTTCGCGCCGAGGCGAAGGCGCGGAACGAGCCATTTCGTTACACCGGCGTTCAGGCGCGCGCGATTCCACCCGTAGAGGTGAAGCGACGGCTTGACGCAGGAGAGCCCGCGGTGATTCGGTTTCACACTCGGCCTGGGCCGATCACGATTCACGACGAGGTTCTCGGTGACGCCACGCTGCCCGACGGCGAAGTCGACGACTTTGTGATTCGAAAGGCCGACGGTTTTCCGACCTACCACTTCGCGGTGGTCGTCGATGACGAACTCATGGGAGTCACGCACGTCTTGCGCGCGCAAGAGCATTTCAATAATTCTGCGAAGCACATCGTTCTGCAAGATGCGCTGAAGTTTCGCCGTCCCGTGTACGGCCACCTTCCGCTCATTTTCAATCCCGATGGATCGAAGATGTCCAAACGCGATAAGGACAAAGTGCTCCGAAAGGCCGTCTCAGAGAAGGGCATGACAACTCCACCGGCTGGAACCATCGAACCTGCGGTGTTTTCGGCATGGCTCAAGGACAAGAACACGCAACTCGATCTCGAGTCGGCTCAGACATTGGCGCAGGCGATTGGCGCAATCTTGCCAGAGATCAACGTCGATGACTTTCGAAAGTCGGGATACTTGCCAGAAGTCATCTGCAACTTTCTTGCGCTCAACGGTTGGAGCCCAGGCGGGGATGTTGAGAAATTCGACCGTGAGTTTCTGAAGCAGAAGTTCGATCTCTCGCGTGTCGTCAAGACCGCCGCGAAGTTCGACCGCACCAAACTGTTGGCCTTCAACCTCGATGCGATCCAGGCGATGCCTCGTTGCGAATTCGTCGCCCGAACGGCGGCGCATGGACGCGAACTGCATCCTGATTTCATGGCGAAACTCACCGATGCGCAGTTTCAGTCGCTCTGCGATGCGAGCCAAGAGCGCAGTAAGACACTCGACGATCTCTTTCGCACCAACTTGTTCATCACAACCGCCGATGACGATCTCGCATGGGATGCGAAAGCGATCGCGAAGTGCATCGTGGGTGGCGAACCAGCGGGTGCGGTGCACTTGAAGGCAGCACGTGAGATTCTGCAGGGGTGCGATGACTGGACGGTCGCTGGGCTCGAGGTGGCGCTCAAGCCGTATGCCGAGACACTGGGGAATGTCGGAAAACTCGCGCAACCTCTCCGCGTCGCAGTCTGCGGCGCAACTGTGAGCCCTCCGATCTACGACACCCTCGCAATCTTGGGAAAGCAGAGCACGCTTCGACGGATTGATCGCTGTCTGACAACTCTGTGAAAGTCTGGGCCATCTCTTGCCGATTCACGCGCGCGTGACTAGGATGCGGATCCACGGACCGTTGGCGCAGTTGGCTAGCGCGCCTCCATGACACGGAGGAGGTCACTGGTTCGAGCCCAGTACGGTTCATTGAGATTCGTGGAGCGGCGCGCGGGGGCAAGAATGCGCTGAATTCACGGGGTGATACAACTCCTGCATGAGAACCGACGAGATACTCCGTGGTGCGCGTGTTCTGGCTCAGAAACATGCAGTTATGGATGGGTCTCAGTTTCGACTCGATCAATGCGATCCCAACGAGAGCGGTCAATCCGATGGAATCACAAAGAGCGGGGCATCGGAACTGCTCGCCGCAGGCATCGAAATGTGGTCTGAGTTGCAATCGAAGCTCTATGCGCAGGATCATTGGTCGATCCTGTTGATCTTTCAGGCGATGGATGCTGCAGGAAAAGACGGGGCGATCAAACATGTGATGTCGGGAATCAACCCCCAGGGATGTGAGGTGCACTCATTCAAGGCTCCATCGAATGAAGAACTTGACCATGACTACATGTGGCGTTCGGCGCGCCGATTGCCAGCCCGCGGCATGATCGGAATCTTCAATCGTTCGTATTACGAAGAAGTGCTCGTCGTGCGGGTGCACCCTGAACTCCTGACCCATCAGAAACTGCCAGCAGAGTTGGTTACGAAGGAGATTTTCGACCAGCGGTACGAGGACATTTGCGAGAACGAGCGGTACCTCTCGCGCAATGGAACCGTCATCCGAAAGTTCTATCTGCATGTCTCAAAGAAAGAGCAGCGAAAGCGGTTTCTAGAACGCATCGATGACCCAGAGAAACACTGGAAGTTCTCATCGGCCGATGTGCGCGAGCGTGAACACTGGGATGAGTACATGACCGCCTACGAGAAAATGATTCGCAAGACGACTTCGCGTGCTGCTCCGTGGCATGTGATTCCGGCTGACAATAAGTGGTACACACGATTGGCTGTCGCCTCTGTGATCATTGACACACTCGCTTCTCTTGACCTGCGCTATCCGAAGGTCGATGAGCGACGACTTGCTGAGTTGAAAGAGGCGCGCGTGAAGCTCTTGGCAGAAGAACCGTAACGAGCGCAGCAGCGCTCTCTACTGGGGGACGATCGCACTCTTGAGATTGAGCACCGCCTGCGTGTTGTGCGCGGCAGGTGACTCCGTCGCACGCACCATCGCCTCTGCCTGCACAAACAGGTCAGCGGCTCGTGCTGCTTCGCCTTGTTTGGTGAGGATTCGCGCCTGTGTTGCGAGGGCAACCGCGCGGCTGGGGTCACCCGCGGGGAAGAGCCGCTCGTACATCGCCACCGAATCTGCTGCGTTCTGGGCGGCGGCAGTGGTGTTGCCGAGATCGAATCGAATCCAAGCAAGTGTGTTGAGTGTGCGCGCAGTATTCGCGTTGTCACCAGAATGGAGGCGTTGTCGCATCTCGAGTGCGCGCACAACCAACGGCTCTGCAAGGTCGCTGTGCCCACTCGCCTGTTCGACCCATGCGAGACTCGTGAGCAGGTTGGCAATCGACGAATGATCACCGCGGTGGATCCGCTCGCGCATTGCGAGCGCTTGACGAAAGAGAATCTCTGCCTCGTCATGTTTTCCAAGAGTGCGACGAATGCTCGCGAGCGTATTGATGCCGTCTGCGAGAATGATCGTGTCACCTGCGTAGAGGCGTCGCTGCATCTCGAGCGCGGTCACGGCGATTGGCTCAGCTTCGGCAGGGCGACCGAGTTGTTGTCGAATTCCGGCGAGGTTCTTGAGCCCGCGCGCCACGTTGGGATGATCGCCTTCGTACAGGCTGACCTTCATTGTGACGGCTTCGTGGTAGAGACGCTCGGCGTCAGCGAACTGCCCACGGGCATCCAGTATCTCGCCGAGCTGGTTGATGGCATGCGCGAGCGTGGCATGGTTGCCTACGAGCAGCGTGCGGTAGATCGCAAGCGCGGCTTCGCTCTGCTCGGTCGCTTGCTTGAGATCGGAGCGCGCGAAAAGGACATCCGCCATGAGGCTGTGTGCATGCGCGCGAGCAAGAGACTCTTGGGTCGCGGCGCGTTGCTCAAGTTCGAGCGACTCTTGGGCGAGTGCTTGAGCAGAAGCAAGGGATCCAAGAGCGAGTTGCGCGCGCGCGAGATCACCGACCGAATCTGCGACCGCACTCAGTTCGGATGGCGCGCTGGCGCGGCGGAATGCGAGTGCTTGCTCGAGCATCGCGGCTGCTTCACTGCTCTTCCCGCAGTTCAGCAGGATCGTTCCCACAAGTTCTTGCGCCTGCGCTTGCGCTTCAGGATCGTCTGCGAGAGCGCCACCATTGAGTTCTCGACTCGCGGCAACCATGACTGCGGCCACGGTGGAGTCAGTGGGGGCAACGCCCGCTGGGGCGAATGAGTGAAAGGATCCTTCGATGAAGGATTGGACGCGCTGCGCACGAAGGTCGCCCGCTCGAGCGATCTCTGCCGCTGTCGCGAGAGAACTCTTCAGCGCTGCGAGTTCCTGTTTTGCTTCTTGAACAGATCGGACGGCAGCGGTGAGTTCGGTGGATGGCGGCGGCGTGATTGGTGCAACAACAGCCGTTGCAGTTCGCGCGACGGCGGCGGCGACCTTTGCGTTCGCTTCTGCGAGTTGGTCCTCGAAGGCGGCACGCGCAGTATTGGCCGCACCCACCGCCTCAATCAACTTCGAGTCTGCAATCACCCGTGCAGCGTGTTCGTCTTGCGTCGCATGCATTGAAGCCTCGAGCGCGCCCCGCAAGATCGTGGTTTGTTCATGTGCTGAGGAGAGACTCACCGCAAGTGAGATGATTGCAAACAACGCGCACGCAAAGAGCGCGATCAGCCCGATGATTCGGCCCTTCGAACGACCGCGATTGCCTGAGAGTGATTCGTCAGTCGGCGTGGTGGGCTGAAGTTCCATCTGCGCTCCTCTTTGGTGGGGTATGGCGGGGTATGGCGGGGCTACTTAAGCATGCCTTGAAGGCGCCGCACCGTTCTCACCGCGAGCGGGGGAGCAGTCAGGAGCACCTGGTCGACGAGAGGCTTCTCGCGGCGCAACTCACCGAGCAACTTCAAGAGGTGCGCATCGAGGTTGAAAATAAAACGCTTGTAAAGCTGTTCGAGTTCTTGGCGATTGAAGCGCGACATCGGATCGTCGAGACCGCTCTGTGCGACAGACCACTCGACGAGCCGTGCCGATGAACCATCGAATCGGTAGAGCTGCGTTGAGAACTCAAGTCGTTTGCGAAGGCTTGCGAATGGATCAGTCGCCTCGCCTGGCAGCGCAGTCATGATGTTGTCGGCGGACTGTTTCGAAATCGCGCCGAGCCATCCCCCACCCTTGGCGAGATCGAGGTCAGTCACTGTTGGTCGTGCATGGATGCCGCTGCCGAATCCCTGTTCGTCGATGATCTCGAGCGAGGCAACGCTTGCGAGCAGGGTTTTCTCGCCAACCGATGGAAAACGAACCCAGATGCGCAAGTCGGTCGACGCATCGCGTGTGATGACTTCGATCTTGTTGACAACGCCGATGCCCCACTCGGGACGGGCGGGATGGCGAACACGATCACCCTTTTTGTATGTTGCTTCAATCATGCGCTGGCAATCGCGGTCATCGGATCAGTCATCCGCGCATCGCCTTGTAGAGTGTAACGATGCAGCGTGGAATCGTGATTGCTTTTTTTGGAGATTGCGTTGGCCAGCCAGGAAGGCGTGTGCTGCAGCAGGCGATCCCACAGTTGCGTGCAGAGTCGAATCCTGACGCGATCATCATCAACGGCGAGAATCTGCGCAATGGTTCTGGAATTACTCCCGACCTCTACCGCGGGCTGCGCGATCTTGGGGCGGATGCAGTGACGCTTGGAGATCACGCATTTCGAGATCCGAGGATTACCCCGGTGCTCGAAGACCCCGCACAACCCATTTCGCGCCCCGCGAATCTCTCGATGAAAGCGCCTGGAAAACGGTGGATTCGCATTCCGAAATCTGCAACTCGTCCGCGCGACATATTTGTCGTCACGGTGTTGGGACGAGTCTTCATGAACTTGCACGCCGACGATCCCTTTGCCTGCGTCGATGCGGTGCTTGCATCACTCCCTGAAACTTCGCCGATTGTGATCGTCGAAGCGCACATGGAAGCGACGTCTGAGAAGGCTGCACTTGCGCACTATCTCGATGGTCGAGTCGCCGCGGTGATCGGATCGCACACGCACATTCCGACTGCCGACGGTCGAATCATGCGCGGCGGCACTGCGTTCGTAACAGACGTTGGGATGTGCGGTCCCTATGCGAGTGTGATCGGGCGCGACCCAGTTGGAGTGCTGCGTGCGATGACGACTGGCGTGCACACAAACTTTGAAATGGGTGAGGGGGGCGAACGCGCGTGCGGGTGTTTGCTCGAGATCGATCCGACGACTGGACGGACGCGCGCCATCTCGCGCATCGACATCGAAGCTGATCTCAAACGCTCGCCGTTTGTGCGTTGATCGGCGGCGGTCCATACCCGCCACCGCCCGGGGTTTCGATTTCGAATGCATCTCCAGCATTCAGAGAGAGGGCAACCGTTCCAGCAACTTGTTCGGAGGTGCCATCGGCGCGTAGAACGCGCTGCGCGCCACATTGCCCAGGTGCGCCACCTGCGAGTCCGTATGGCGACTCGATGCGATGTTGCGACAAGAAAGAGAGTTCGACGGGTTCGAGAAAGCGAATGCGTCGCACGAGTCCGTCGCCGCCGCGCATCGCGCCTGCACCGCCAGAGCCGCGGCGTATTGCGAACTGTTCGAGCCGCACTGGATAGCGGCGTTCAAGAACCTCAGCGTCGGTGATTCGTGTGTTGCTGATGTGGGTGTGGACGCCGCACTCTCCGGCGCGCTCGACCGAGCCACCCGCTCCACCAGCGATTGTTTCATAGAACCCAAAGTGCGCGTTGCCAAAGAGCAAATTGTTGATCGTGCCTTGGCTGCACGCAGCAAGATTGAACGCGCGCCAAAGAAGGTCGACGAGGCGTTGACTCGTTTCGGTTTGTCCAATCGCACATGCGGGACAGTCGTCGGGTGCGCCAGAAAACTCAGGAGAGAGAATTGTGCGGTTGGGGAGGATGATCTCAACAGGATCGAGCAATCCCTCGTTCATCGGAAATGCTGGGCCGTCTGTTCCAAGTCGCAGCCCAACAAGCACGCGCATCGAATACATGATTGCAGCTCGTGTGACGGCGATCGGCGCGTTGAGATTTCCTGGATGTTGCGCAGCACTCTCGGTGAAGTCAATGGTCAGGCGTGGCGGGTTGAGCCTGCGCCTCAAGGCAACGACGAGGCGTGTGCCATCGTCGAGTCGCTCTTCGAGAGGCGCACTCGCAGCCGGCAAGAGCGCGATCGCCCGCTCACTCGCACGACACGCCATTGCGCGCAGTGATGCGTAGGAGGTGTGCATGCAGCCCGCGCCATTCTGTACGAAGAGCGCACGCAGTCGCTCAGCCCCGAGCGCGTTTGCCGCGACCTGCGCCCGCAAATCTGCGAGATTGTCGCCGACCATGCGGCTCGGCCACCGACCGCCTCGCAGTTGCGCCTCGATCAGTTCGAATTGCGCGCGCCCCGCCGCAACGATATGAAGTGGTTCGATCACAACCCCTTCTTGCGCAAGAGTCGTTGCGTTGGGGGGCATCGAACCTGGGCGCATCCCGCCGATTTCTGCATGGTGCGCTCGATTCGCGGCGAACCCGATGAGCACACCCTCAGCGGTATGCACGGGAGTGATCACGGTGATGTCTGGCAGGTGCGATCCACCAAACCGCGGATGGTTGACCGCGATGACATCACCCGGAGCGAGTGTGCAATGCGACACAACGGCGCGGACGCACGGGCCAAGCGCACCGAGGTGAATTGGAATGTGCGGGGCGTTGACAACCAAGAATCCATTGGCATCGAGAATGCCACATGAAAAATCGAGGCGATCTTTGATGTTGGGCGAGCGTGCCGTTCGACGCAATTGCTCTCCCATGTCGCTTGCAATCGCACCGAGCTGCGCGGCGACGAGTTCATAGGTGGGCGCGACAACCGTTGGTCTCTCTGCGCGCGACGCGTCGCGCGTGAATACGACGGCGCCAGAGTCGTGCGTCTTCGCGACCCATCCGATTGGAAAGTAGAAACTCGAGTCGCTGCGCATGATCGCGTAGGGTGGGGCGAATTGCGCGACCGCACTGGTCGAAGGCGGTTGCGGCTGGGCATGCGCGCGTGTGAATTCGATTTGCAGGCGCAGGCGTTCGACTTCAATGGGGCGATTCGCATCTGGCTCAAATCCATAGGTTGCCCTATGTTTCTCGACAAACCGCGCGCGCAGCAGTGCATGCGAGTCACGCTGCGTGTCGCACCATTCAAACGCGACCTCGAGACTCTCTTCGCAACCAAGCGAGCGCATCATCACGACTCGTCGGGTGATCGTTGCATGGGTGGGGTCGGTTCCGAGAGCGCCAATCACTCTGCGCGCCTCTGATTCCAGGGTCACTGTGTGCTGGGCGAACTGCGGTGCGAACTCATCGAGCGACCTCAGGATGACCGCCGCACAGGTTCGTGTGATGGGGGCCCCCGAGATTCCCCATGCACACAACAGACCTGCATCGGGAGGAAAGACCACGGTGCGCATTGCCAGCCGCTCGGCAACTGCGCACGCATGCAATCCGCCAGCTCCGCCGTAACAGAGGAGCGCATGATCGACTGGATCGACCCCTCGGCGAATTGTGACTGCGCGAATTGCGTTTGCCATCGCGTCGTCAGCGAGCGCGATGAAGGCTTCGAGCATTTCGCGCATCGTGAGCGCGCCACCGCGCACTGCGCAGATCGCCGTGTGTAACTCGTCTGCGCGATCTTGCGCGCAGTTGGAGCGAATCGGAATTGGCAGTCGATCTGCAGCGATTCGTCCAAGCAAGAGATTTGCGTCGGTGAGTGTCAGTGGGCCACCTTGCCCGTAGCACGCGGGTCCTGGTGAGGCGCCTGCACTCTTGGGGCCCACCCGCATCGCTTCGCCATCCCACCAGAGGATCGATCCTCCGCCAGCTGCCACGCTTTCAACCGCGATCGACGGTGATGCGATTGTCGCCGTGCCGACCGTCGTCTCATCGCGAATCTCTGGAGGACCATCGACCCGCGCAACGTCGGCGCTTGTTCCACCCATGTCGAGCGTGACGCATGAATCGAAACCGCATGTGCGCGCAATCGCTGCGGCGCCTGCGACGCCACCTGCGGGACCAGAAAGCAAGCTCTCTCGCGGCTGGAACGATGCTGCGGGAACGAGTCCGCCAGCGCTCGTCATCATCAAGAGTTCCGCCCCCGATGCAGCGCGCGTGATCGCTGCGATGAACTCACCGACTGGTCCAGAGAGTGCAGCATCGACGACCGCTGCGCGCGCGCGTGGCTCAAAGCGACTGGTCGATCCACAGCGGTGCGAGGCAGAGATCCATGAAAATCCGACCTCGCGCAGGATCGCTTCGACTTGCTGCTCGTGCGCAGGGTTCGCACCTGCGTGTAAGAGCGCGATGGCTGCCGTCCGAGCGCCGCGCGCAACGAGCGCCCTGGCGTGTGAGCGCAGCAGCAACTCGTTGAGCGGTTCGATCTCAACGCCCAGTGCGTTCATGCGCGCGTTCACGGCGCAGGTCGATCTTTCAAGCGCTGGGGCGCGGGTGGGCGACCGCGCAAAGATGTCACTGCGTCGTTGATCACCGATGCGCAAGATGTCTTGCAGTCCCTCATTCACAAAGAGCGTGACATCACTCACGCGACCTTCAAGGAGGGCGTTTGTTCCGCGCGTGGTGCCGATCGATATGCGGCAATCATCGAGCGCGATGGGATGGGGGCGGTCGATTGCAAGACGCGCGGCGAGAATCGGTGGTTCAAATGGAGCAGTGAGATCGACGATCGCACCTGTGTGCAACTGATTGAAGTCAAGCACCGTGGCAGGTTGTGCGAGTGTGAACTTGACCTGTCCATCCGAGAGCAACTGCGACGAGGCGACCATGCCGATGCGCGCTGCGTCTCGGGCGCTCTGTGCGAACGTCACCGCAAACCCCTTGAAGAATGCGTCGATCTTTGCAGCGGATGGTGTTGCGGAAAGTGCAACGACGAACGCATCGTGGGATGCGGTCACGACCGTTGCGCGCAGTGCGGAAGTACTAAGCACCTTCGCTCGGGCAACGCGACCATCACTCGTGCGCGCGATGCAATCTGTGAATGTGCCCCCAGTGTCAACGCCGATCTCCCAATTGAACTCACGCTGCGGATGGTGTGGATTCGATGGATGCACGATCGTTGAATGAGGCTATCGGTGGATCGCAGTGTGCGCTGCAGAACTCAACGACGCGAGTGAGACGGAGTGCTTGTGTAACCTCGCCTGGATATGGGTCTCTTGGTCGATCTTGCATACATCGTCGCAGCGATCGTGACCCTGCCGATTTGGCTTGTTTCGATGGTGAAACGCGGCAAACTGCGCACCGATTGGCTCGCTCGCCTCGGGGTGCGGGTGCAGACACTGCCTCGTGATTCGCGGCAGTCGCAAAGACGCATCCTGATCCATGCGGTCTCAGTGGGCGAAGTGAATGCCATCCGCAACCTCATCACTCAACTCGAGCAGGGCGAACTGAATGCAGAAGTCATCATCAGTGTCACGACCGACACTGGAATTGCCCGCGCGAAGGCACTCTTTGGATCGCGCCACGCAGTCGTGCGATTTCCGTTTGACTTCTCGTGGGCGATGGAACGGTTTCTGACTGCTGTCCAACCCGATCTCGTGCTGCTGACTGAACTCGAACTCTGGCCCAACTTCACACGACTCTGCGAGAAGCGCGCAATTCCGGTCGCTGTCATCAATGGACGGCTGAGCGCGCGCAGCTTCGCGCGCTCAATCAAAGTGCGCTGGTTGCTCGCACCGATGTTCGGCAGACTCGCACATGTCTGTGCGCAGGACGCCACCTATGCATCGCGCTTTGTTGCGATGGGAGTGCCAAGCGAGCGCGTCACCGTGACCGGCACGATGAAGTGGGACACCGCCGAGATCGCGGACACAGTGGACGGCGCCGAGGCGCTCGCCCACGAACTTGGCCTCGATCGAAGCAAGCCCATCGTTGTGGCAGGATCGACTGCGCCAGGCGAAGAGACACTCATCGCCGCGGCACTTCCCGCGGGCGTACAACTTCTCATTGCCCCGCGAAAACCAGAGTGGTTTGCGCAGACTGCGCGCGCACTTCCTGGCTGCATCCGCCGCAGTGAGCAGAAGCGGGGGAGTTCAACAGGACGCTTCGTGCTCGACACGATCGGCGAACTTCGCAAGGCATACGCACTCGCCGACGTTGTTGTGCTCGGCCGCACATTCGGCGAGTTGCACGGCTCTGACATGATGGAACCCGCGGCGCTTGGCAAGGTGGTCGTGGTCGGGCCGCGCGTCGGCGACTTTCAAGCGACTGCTGACGCGCTCCTCGCCGCGGGTGGTCTTGTGCAGACTTCTGCGCACGACCTCTCGCAGACGCTTTCGCAACTCTTGTCATCGCCAGAACGCCGCCGCACCATCGCAGCCGCTGCGCGCGAAGTTGTTCGACGCGAACAGGGGGCCTCGGCCGCGCACGCACGCTGCGCGGCACGATTGCTTGCCCCGCTAGGATCGCGCAACAATGGCGCCACTCGATGAAGAGACAATTCTGAGCGCGGTTGCTCGGGAAAACTTTCGTTTGCCATCCACGGTTCTGATTCCGCCTGGCGATGACATGGCATTTGTTCAGATGCCGTCGCAGCAGTTGCTCGTCGCGGTCGATCAAGTGGTCATGGGTGTGCACGTCACTGCAGCAACACCGATGACACTCATCGCACGCAAAGCTGTGGCACGCAATGTGAGCGACGTCGCGGCGATGGGGGGGATTCCTGTTGCACTGCTCGCGTGCGCGACACTGCCACGCGAGATGACGCAAGAATCCGCGCGCGAATTGCTTGATTCTGTGCGCGAGTGGGGAGCAGGGTTTGGATCCGCACTCATCGGAGGCGACACAACGATTCACTCAGACCCCGCCGCTCCGCTCGTGCTCTCGATCACAATTCTTGCGACCCCTCGAGCTGATGGCAGAGTCGTGCAGCGCTCAGGGGCACGGGTTGGCGACCTGCTCGTGATCAGCGGAGCACTCGGAGGCTCGTTCGCAGAAGATGGACTCGGACGACACCTCACATTTACTCCCCGAATTCGTGAGGCGCACGTGTTGATCGACGCACTCGGAGCTGGCGTCCATGCAATGATGGACTTGAGCGATGGACTCGGCGTCGACTGTGCACGCATGATGGACGCCTCATCGACGCGCGGCGGCATCGCCCTGCAAGCGCAGCTTCTCGCCGAACAGATTCCATGCAACTGTGGTGTCACACTGCGCCACGCACTCGCAGATGGAGAGGACTACGAACTGCTCGCTGCCATCGACGCGCATGCGCACGTGCCCGCAGGATTCACAGTGATCGGACAGGTCGTCGCGCGCAGTGAGGGCGACAACCGCGCCGCGATCGTCATGATTGGCGATGAGCGCGAGGATGCTTCGCACTTTGGATGGACCCATGGCCGCGCATGAACTCAACGACGACACTGCGACAGAACGCGCGGGCGAAAGCCTCGCACAACTGCTCAATGCCGGCGATTTCATTGCGCTTGACGGTGAACTCGGCGCGGGAAAGACAACATTTGTTCGTGGGCTTGCGCGCGGCCTTGCGATCGATTCGCGGTTGGTAGCGAGCCCAACGTTTGTCACGATGCAGACCTACACGGGCGGTCGGCTGCCACTCGTCCACATCGACCTCTGGCGCATGCGCAGCAGTGACGACCTCGAAACACTCGGATGGGATGAACTCCTCACAACCACACGCGGCGTGATCGTCGTTGAGTGGGCAAGTCGATTCGAAGCGGCGCTGCCCGCGAAGCGAATCGATGTACGAATCGAGCACACCGGCGCGACGCGCACAATCGAAGTGATCGACCGCCGTTCAGCGTCCTGAAGCAGTCGGCGAGCCTGAACGCGGCGGAATCCAACAGGCGTGAGCGCGGCGCATTCCAGCACGCGTGAGCGCGGAGCATTCCAACAGGCGTGAGCGCGGCGGAATGCTTCACTCGGCGCTCAAACAGCCCTCGCCGAGCTGCGCAGACTTGCTCGGCTCGGGAACTCGCGCGAGCGAAGATTCCGCCGCGTTGACGCAAGCGTGGCGGCAAGCGTGGCGGCAAGTGTGGCGGCAAGCATTGACGCAAAGCGTGGCGGAGAGCGTGGAGGCCGCTAAGGCTGCTGTCCTTCAGGACTCACAGCATAAATCTGAAAGCGGTGACCAATGGGAGTCCAACCGAGTTGCTTGCAGATTCGATCGCGCAGAGCAGTCAACTCGGCGCTCTGAAACTCGACAAGGCGTCCCGTCTTCATACAGACCATGTGATCGCGTGGCTCCTTGCCGTAGATCAGCTGATAGTGCGCTTGTTTCGAATCGAACAGCGCCTGCACAATGATGCCAGCATCCTGCAAGAGCCGAATCGTCCGGTAGGTCGTCGCCTTCGAAACGCGATGTCCCCGCCGCCGCAATTCGAGCAGCAACTCTTCAGCCTCGAAGAGACCATCGCGCGCGATGATCGCGTCGAGCACATCGGCGCGTTCGATCGTGTACTTCAAACCCTTGGACTTGAGGAAGCGGCGAAAGACAGAACAGAGTGGTGCCGTCGGCTGCTTTTTCGGAGCGTCAGTGATTGGATTCTTAAGCGCCATGGGGATCGAGATTCAGGTTCGTGTGAGATTGGCTGAAGGTGCCGAAAGTCCGATAATATATGTTCTGTTAAATCGCATATCCGCCTACGAATGCCGCTGAATCATGGGACTCTATCCGCCGAACGCGTCTGTTCTCTCAACTGCTCAATCTTCGCCGCGATCTCGACTGCAACTTTCTGCTTCTTGATACTGATGGCAATCTCATGCGCTGCTTCGAGTGACTTCAGTGCTTCCGCATTCTCGCCAAGTGCGGCGCGTGCTTCTCCCACTGTTTGATTCACGATCATCTCGAGGTCTGCCTGGATCTTGGGATTGTCACTGCCCAACGCTTGCTTGATCATCTCAAGAGCTTTCGCTGGTGATCCGAGCCGAGCCTCTGCCTGCGCTAGTCGGATCTGTGATCGGACCGTAAGTGGATGGCGCGCTCCGACCGTTTCGAGGAAGCCCGCGGCGCACTCTGCCCAAAGCGTCTGCGCTTGGGCGTATCTCTCAAGTTCCCAGCAAAGCGATCCATAGTTGAGGATCGATGTCAGCGTCGTTGCCGCGGTGTTGCCAGCCGACGCGCGCTTGCGTGCGATGACGTCGACATAGAGCGGATCTGCCTCTGCAAGTTTGGACTGCACTTCGAGTGCGAGCGCCAGATTGCCAAGCGTAGCGAGCACAAACTGATGGTTCGCGCCGTATCGGCTTTCAAACATCGGAAGATTCGAGCGGTAGATCGATTCTGCTTCGCTCACTCGATCTGAATCTCGCAAGATCGCCGCGAGATTGTTTTGCCCGATGAGCGTGAGGTGATGCTCGGGACCAAGGATGAGCGTCATATCGTCAAGCAACTCTCGCAAGCGTGGCTCACTCGTCTTGGATTCACCGAGCGCCTTCAGAACCACGAGATAGTTGTTGCGGGCGACAAGCGTGTCGGGCGCGGTCTTGCTCGAGGTGGCCGTGCGCCGAGCGATGACATCTTCGAACGTCGCGCGGGCCGCCTGAAAGTCGCCGAGTCGCCTTTGAATTTCCCCTAGAAAATTGAGCGACTGAAGGGTGCTCTCGTCATCGAGCCCGAGGACGAGCCGCTTGCGTGCAACGACATCCAGATAGAGCGCGAGCGCCTCCTTTGGGCGATCCTGAGCGTCACGAAGCCATGCGAGATTGTGCAACGACCTCAAAGCGTCTGGGTGATCTGCTGAGAGGAGCGCAGTTCGCCGCTCGAGTACTCGTTCAAGAAGCGGCGCCGCCTCGTCGACGCGACCGACCAACATGAGGGCGTTCCCGAGATCGTTTTGAGCACTCAGGAACGCTTCATCATCAGGTCGATTAACTCTCTCGAGCAGCGCAACTTGTGCAGTGAGATGCGTGAGAGCGAGTTCGTACTCGCCAAGAGATCGGTACGCCACGCCTGCGGTTGAGTGGGCATTCGCAGCGAGTTCGGGGTCATCCGCGAACTGGGTGTCAATCGATCCCATCGACTTGTCGAACACCATCCGCATGAGGCGCGTGTCCATCCCTTTGGCAATCTCGGGAGTGACCGCGGTCACCATGTCATGATTGAAACCTTGCAGGCGCTCTGCACGTGCGAGTTGGCGGCGCGCTTCGATGAGTCCGTACGTCATTGCGACAACGCCCGCGATGATCGCAAGCAACACGAGCCCCGCCGCTGTGAGTCCGATGCGATGGCGACGGGCAAACTTGCGCATGCGCAACTGCGTCGATGCTGGGCGCGCGACGACCGGTTCGAACGCCAGCCACCGCGCGAGGTCGTCTGAGAGCGCATCACATGTTCCGTAACGTTTGCTCGGATCTTTCTCAAGACAGTGCATGACCACCGCATCGAGCTGTCCCTCAATTGTGCGCAGCAATTTGCGCGCGTCGAGCTGCCTGAGTTCTGTGCGTTGGGCTGTTTCGGTCGGCTCGAGCGCGAGGCACCTTCGAAAGCGCTCGCTTGGAGCGTCGGGTTCACATTCGCGAATCACCCGCTGCGCTTCGATTGTTCCTGCCGCGCGCAGTTCGCGCGAATCGAAGGGAAGCAATCCACTCAGCAGTTGGTAGAGCGTCACTCCGAGCGAATAAATGTCGGCACGCGTATCAAGTTGGCGAGAGCCGCGCAGTTGCTCTGGGGCCATGTATTCGAGCGTTCCGAGCGGCCCCTGCGCCTCGCCGGCGAGCGTCTGCACGGCGTCGGGGTCATCCGCGAGTTTCGCAACTCCGAAGTCAATCACCTTGACGACTGGCAATCCATCGACTTCGCGCACGAGAATGTTGGCCGACTTCAGATCGAGGTGGATGATTCCTTTGGTGTGAGCGTGTTGCACCGCGGCACAGACTTGTCGGGCAATGCCGAGTCGCGCTTCGATCGTGAGGCGTTGGCGATCGCACCAGTCAAGCAACGGCTCGCCCGTGACCAACTCCATGATGAAATAGAGGCTGCCATCGGGCGCCTCGCCTGCGTCGTAGACCTGCGCGATACCAGGGTGGTCCATGCGCGCAAGGAGCCTTCGCTCGGCCTCGAACCGCGCGCGCAATCGTGCGCCCGCAACGACCGTGCGCATGACCTTGACGGCGACCTGTCGGGCCAACGGCTCACTCTGCTCGCAGAGCCAGACTGCCCCAAACCCCCCCGCTCCTAAGAGTCGAATCACCTGCAATCCAGGAAGCACAGGCGGTTGCGGCGCGTTGGGCGTCGCTGATTCGCTCGGTTTCCAGAGATTCTGGCTGTGGTCGATGGTCATACGCGGTGCGAATCAGTCTGCATCGCGATGGTCGCGTTGCTTCCGAGCCCGAGTCCGAATGCTGAGTGCACTGTTTCAAGGGCACGCTGCCCATTTGCCGTGTCAATGATGCAACTGATCTTGATTTCGCTTGTCGTGATGTTGTGGATGGTGACTCCCACCTCGCCCAGAGCGCGAAACATGCGGCTCGCAACTCCTGCGTGCATCTTCATTCCGACACCGACGACCGACACCTTCGCAAGGCCGACGTCGATTGACATCTCACCTTCATTCAATTCGAGGAGAGTTTTTGCAACAATCTGCTTCGCATCAGCGAGATCAGCGTGATCGACAGTGAAGGCGATCATCGTCGCTGATCCCTGTTCGGTCTGCATGATGTCGTCGACGACGATGTTCGAACTCGCGAGCGCCGTGAAGAGTCGTCCCTGCAATCCCACAGCATTCTTGATCTGCCGAATGCTCACACGACCGAGTTCTTCTTTCAGCGCGCAACCGACGACAGCAAGTTCTTCCATGTTTGGATTCTCCCGCGAGATCATTGTTCCTTGATCTGGCTTCTGGCTATGACGAACGTGAATTGGAACCCCGTACTTTTCACCGAAGAGAACAGCGCGCGCGTGCATGACCCCGGCACCGAGTGTCGCAAGTTCGAGCATCTCTTCGTAGGAGATACGCGGCAGTTTGACTGCTCCGCGCACCAGGCGCGGATCTGCGGTGTACACACCATCGACGTCTGTAAAGATCTCGCAGTAGCCGCCCGCTTCGGCAACGCGCAGCGCTGCGGCAATCGCAACCGCAGTTGTGTCACTGCCTCCACGGCCGAGCGTTGTGATCTCGCCTTCGTCGCTGGTGCCTTGAAAACCTGCGACCACAGGCACTTCACCACGCGAAATCATCCGTTCGAGTCGGCCGCATTCAATGCGTGTGATGCGGGCTCGCCCATGCACGCCATCGGTGCGAAGTCCTGCTTGGCCACCAGTGAGGCTGCTTGCTTGACATCCAAGTTCGCGCAGTGCCATCGCGAGCAATCCAACGGTCACCTGCTCACCCGTTGCAAGCAACATGTCGAGTTCTCGGCGATCTGGCAGAGGTGAGACTTGCTCAGCGAGGGCGATCAACTCATCGGTTGTGTGCCCCATCGCGCTTGCGACAACAACGACGTCGAATCCTGAAGAACGTGCATCGACCACGCGCTGCGCAGCGCGACGAATGCGCGGCGCATCGGCGATGCTCGACCCTCCGAACTTTTGCACGATGACTGGCACACTGCCATCCTAGAGCGATCAGCGCTCAGTCGTCTGCGCCAACCGAGGCTGCTTCGCGGTCCTTTTGTTGGCGGACGATCTTCTTGCGATCGTTCTCTTTCAGAATCTTCTTGCGAATGCGAACGGCAGTCGGCGTGATCTCAACATACTCGTCGCCTTCGAGATACTCCAGAGCGCTCTCAAGCGTCAGTGGGCGAGGCGCCTTCAGAACGACCGTTGCTTCCTTGTTTGATTCGCGCACGTTCGACATTGGCTTGGCCTTGATGACGTTGACGTGCAAATCGCGGTCGCGGTTGTGCTCGCCGACGACCATGCCCTCATAGACGACGTCGCCGTGGCTGACAAACATGACGCCTCGTTCGGCCAGGTTGAGCAGCGAGAATGTCGTTGCGGTGCCTGACTCTGTTCCAATCATCACGCCGTTGATGCGCTTGCGTTGAGCAACGCGAATTGGTCGATAGTCGCAGAATGAGTGATGCATCACCGCTTCGCCGCCGGTTGCGTTGAGGATGCGCGTGCGCAATCCGATCAAACTACGTGCTGGAATGTCTGCTTCGACGTGGCAACGTGTGCCGCGCATGTCGACCTTTGTGATCTCTGCGCCGCGCTGTCCGAGCAACTCGAGCGCCCCGCCCATCACACTCTGTGCGACGTCAAGGGCGAGTTTCTCGTACGGCTCATGCTTCACTCCGTCGATCTCGCGCTCGATGACTTCAGGCTTGCCAACGGTCAATTCAAACCCTTCGCGGCGCATCGTTTCGAGGAGCACGCCAAGGTGCAATAGTCCGCGGCCAGAGACGTGAAACTCTTCGGCGCTCTCGCCTGGAGCGACGCGCAGCGCAACATTTGCGCGCAGTTCACGCTCGAGCCGATCAGAAATCTGGCGACTCGTCACGAACTTTCCTTCGCGGCCTCCGAGAGGTCCGTCGTTGATTCGAAAGATCATGTGCAGCGTCGGTTCGTCGACCTTCACGCGCTGCATTGCAATTGGATTCTCGGGCGAACAGACTGTGTCGCCGACTTCGATATCAGTGATCCCTTCGATTGCGCAGAGATCACCCGCATAAATCGCCTCGACTGCTTGTCGTGCAAGACCTTCGAATCGCTTCACCCCTTGGATGCGTGCACGCTGCATCGATCCGTCTGACTTACAAACGAGCACTGGCGAATTCGCCTTCAATACCCCTTGAAACACGCGACCGATACCGAGTCGACCCACATAATCGTTCGACCCGAGGTTCACAACGAGGTATTGCAGCGGAGCTGTGAGGTCACACTTTGGTGGTGGAAC
Organism: uncultured Singulisphaera sp.; assembly: GCA_964355975.1. Classification (GTDB taxonomy): domain Bacteria; phylum Planctomycetota; class Phycisphaerae; order Phycisphaerales; family SM1A02; genus F1-60-MAGs104. Next base: position 45,354 of record CAYHFW010000004.1, on the reverse strand, counting down.
CTTCGCTTCGATTGCGACGAACAGATCATCGACGCCGCGTGACTTGTCGTTGCGATCGATGCTCGCCCACCCATCTCGTCCCGAAGCCCAGATCACGGGAAAGTCGAGTGCGAGTTCATCCGCGCCCAGATCGATGAGCAGATCAAACACTTCATTGACGACTTCGTCAGGGCGCGCATCTGGGCGGTCGCACTTGTTCACAACAACGATTGGCTTGAGTCCGAGTTCGAGCGCCTTCGAAAGAACAAAGCGCGTCTGCGGCATCGGACCTTCCATCGCGTCGACGAGCAAGAGGCAACCATCTGCCATGCGCAAGACGCGTTCGACCTCGCCGCCAAAGTCGGCGTGGCCTGGAGTGTCAATGATGTTCACACGGAGCGAGCGCCCCTTTGTTGGACCGTTCTGCAGCGTGTAGTCCACTGCGCAGTTCTTTGCCAAGATTGTGATCCCACGCTCGCGCTCAAGCGGATTCGAATCGAGCACGCACACTTCATCCTTCTCAACTTCCTTGGCAGCGCTCGAGGCGCGCAACATGGCGTCGACGAGGGTCGTCTTTCCGTGATCGACGTGTGCGATGATGGCGACATTTCGGAGGATGCTTGGGTCGTATTCCATGGTATTTTGGTTGAGCACAGCAACGCTACTCGAATGCCCGACCTGACGCCAACAGATTCTTGGAAATCTCCCTCCGCGCTCTCATGGACGCGTTTGGGGCTCGCCTTCGCCATCGCGCTCAGTTCAGATGCGTTTAGTTTCTTCACATCTGCATGGGTGATCACCGAACCCCTTGTTATCGCAGTCGATGTCGCCACCGCCATGCTGCTCTGGTGGGCGTTGGGGCGTCCCGCGTTGCTCTTCGTCGTCTTTCTCGCTGAGGCGATCCCAGGCATTGGAGTGATCCCCCTCTGGACGATGGTCGTCGGCGCGCTCGCTGTGACTGGACGGCTGCCAGCGACGATGTCCGCGCGCGCCACAAAGTCAGCCGTGCAGACCTCATCGGATCATTCGTCCAAGCCTCAGGCCCCGTAAAGCGGCCGAAGTTTTCCTTCGAGATACTTGAGATAGCAGGCGGACGAGAGCGGCGATCCTGTCACACGCTCGCAGAGTTCTTGTGGCAGGTAACGCCTTCCGTGCGCATGAATCTCGCGGTTGAGCCAATCGAGGAGGGGCTTGAATTCTCCCTGTGCAAAGCCCTCTTCGAGATCGGGGATCGCACGCTTTGCCGCATCGTAGAACTGCGCGCTATAGAGCGTGCCGAGCGTGTAGGTAGGAAAGTATCCAAACGATCCCATGCTCCAGTGCACATCTTGCAAGCACCCCCGTCGATCGTCAGGAACTGTGACATTGAGATACTCGAAGTAACGACGATTCCACTCTGAAGGAAGGTCTTTCGGATCGAGCGATCCATCGATGAGCAACCGCTCAAGTTCGAAACGCACCATCACGTGCATGTTGTAGGTCGCTTCATCGGCTTCGACACGAATGAATCCAGGCTCAACGATGTTCGCTGCACCGTAGAGCTCATCGACCGTGAATGAACTCGCGGCAGCGCCGAAACAACTCTTCACTTGCGGTGCGCACCACGTCCAAAATGCACGCGAGCGACCGACTTGGTTTTCCCAGAGACGGCTCTGACTCTCGTGGATTCCAAGTGAAACTGCGGTTCCCAGTGGGGTTCCAATTGCGCGTGCGGAGAGCCCCTGCTCATACAGACCGTGACCCGCCTCGTGCATCGATGAACCGAGCGCATCATTGAAGCAGGTCTCTGTAAATCGCGTGGTCATTCGCACGTCATCACAGTGACTGCCGCCACAGAATGGATGTGTGCTTGTGTCGAGGCGGCCGCGCTGAAAGTCGAATCCGATCGCCTGCACAACCATGCGTGACAATTTCATCTGTCCATCGAGCGGCAGCGCCGTCTCATTGAACCGATTGGATGGCTTCTTCGACCCGGCCGAGAGATCGCGCAGCAGTTTCTGCAACTCGTTGCGCAGCGGCGTGAAGACTTTCGTCACGCTGGCGGCGGTGCATCCAGGTTCATAAGTGTCGGCGAGGGCATCCCAGGGCTCGCCCCCTGCAGGGATTCCAAGACAACTCGCCATCGCGCGGTTCAACCTCACGAGTCGATCGAGCCACGGAGCAAAGCGCGCGAAGTCACTCGCCTTGCGCGCAGCAGCCCACTCGTGTTGCGCCTTGCTCGAGATTTCAGCGAGTTCGCTGACAAGTGCCTCAGGGAGTCGCGTCGCGCGGTCGTAGTCGCGGCGAATCTCACGAATCTGAGCGGCCTCCGCCGAGCCTCCGCTCATGAACGTGCGGTCGCCCTCACAGGTCGAGAGCCACTCTTCAATTCGTGCATCGGTGGACATCTGATGCCCGATGCGCGCGAGCAGGGCGAACTGCTTTCCTCGATAGTCGACCCCCCCTGGTGGCATCATCGTCTCTTGATCCCAACCCAAGACCGCGCCCACTGAGCCGAGCGTTCCCGTCTCGCGCGTATGCGACAGCAACTGTTCGTACGCCGCGAGAGTCGATGCAGATGCTGTGGTCGATTGGAGAGTTGCTGGGGTCATCGCACTACGGTAATCGAACACTGCCTTGCAATTTCGAGTGTTGCCCGCTCGACATAAAAAAAACCCCCCGCATGTGCGGAGGGCTTTGAAGTCAATGAACTGTCGAACTTACTTCGCGACCGACGCTGGAGGCGCTGGCGCTGGAAGTGGAACCGCACTCACAGCGCCGTTTGCGACGAGCAAGTCTGCGATTTCCTTGCCTGAAGCATCCGTGCGGCGCTGCGCAAGATCGAGTGCCGTCCGCCCTGTTGCATCCTTCAAGTTGAGATCCGCCTTTGCAGCGAGGAGCAACTTGACCTTCTCTGGAGAACCAGAGAGTGCTGCGAGCTGCATTGGCGAATAGCCCTGCTTGTTCACGCTATTGACATCGGCCTTCGCATCGATGAGCAACTTGACGCTCTCGACCTTTCCGCTGCGCACGGCACGCATCAGTGCAGAGTCGCCCGTCACTCCATCCTTGAGGTTCAAGTCAAGATTGGGATTCTTGCTCAGCAGAATCGCGACGCTCTCGGGCTTGCCGATACCAGCAGCCCAGATGAGTGGGCTCAAACCATTCACATCGATGATCGTCGCGTCGGCACCCTTGTTGAGGAGGATCTCGACAGTCTCTGCAGTTCCAAGTCCGCATGCCCAACTCAGCGGAGTTCCGCCGATTGAATCGCGATTGGTCAGGCTCGCTCCAGCGTCTGCAAGTCGACGCGTTGCATCGGCACTTCCTGTCTCTGCTGCAAGCGTGATCGGACCTTTGCCAGTGCGATCTTGTGCGTTGATGTCTGCTTTTGCCTCAATGAGAATCGCAACGATTTCGCCGCGATTTTCACGCGCAGCCCAATGCAGTGCCGTGCGACCGGTGTCAGGATCGACCTGATTGACGTTGGTTCCAGCAACCGCAAGCAGTGCTTTGACCTTGGCCGCATCGCCCTGCTGAGCGGCGACAACGAGCTCACTCGTTGGGGTCGCCGTTGTGCGTGGGGTTGGCGTCGGAGGAGGTGGACGATCACCTGGAAGCATTGGGCGCTTGATCATGACGCTGACCGCGGCTGCCTTTGGGTGATCGGTTGAAATCGTCAACTTGATGGCGCGACCCTGCTCATCCCACTTGGCCCAGTCGATGTTGAGGATGTGCTCCTTCGCTGCATCGGGGCTGTACGCGCCCAGAATGTTTGGATTCGCTCCAGTGACTTTGAATGCTTGGCCGTCGGCTGCGGCAACGACCAACTTGCCATCGGTGGCGGTCGTGTTCTCGCCAACCTTTGCCGCGCCTTCAATCACATCTGGAGTCACGGTGACATAGGCCGCAACATCTCCTTCAACCGTCAGCACGATCGGCGCTGCGCCATCGATTTGAAAGGTGACGCGCTTTGAGAGGTGCACGCCTTGCTTTGGGCCAGGCTTGAGCGTGATTTCCATTTCTGTCGAACCACCCACTGGAATTGGATCCTTTGGCGCGTTGGCAGTCGTGCAACCACAGCCTGGAATAGCGCGTGCGATCGTGACTGGCTTGTCGGAGATGTTCTTGATCGTCAACTTGCCTGTCTTTGGAACATCAGCCTGCATCTCGCCGAGGTTGAGAATCGGTGGGTCAAACGCGATCGGTGGTGGACCCGAAGGAACAGGTGTTGAATCGATTGGACCCTTCGAACCAGGGGCTCCCCCAACTGTGATCGCTTCATTCGAAGGCTTCGTCGCTGTCAGATCGCGATTCGCGGCGCTGTTCTGGCGCGACAAGACTCCGTCGGAGGTCGACGAAGTTGGCTTCATCTTGGCAGGTGGCGCCTGCGCTGCGGGCGCTGGGCTGATTGGCGCGATCGGCGCGGCTGGCGCGGTTTGCGCTGGTGCGGCTGGAGCTGGCGCGGTTTGCGCCAGCGCTCCACCAGAAAGTGCTCCAACGAGTGAGAGTGTGGTGAAGAGACGCAGGTCGACGAATCGTTTCATGATCATTGGTTCCTAGAAGGAGTCAGGATGACTGTTTGTACGAGTATGAGGCAGATCGGCGAGTATAGGTATGAGCATGCGCACAGCGCGCAGGTAAGAACTATCGGCTATTCGTCGCCAGAGTTCACTCTGCTCGATCGCAATTCGAAAAATTGCGTGCATGGTGGCGAATAAACGTGAGCCTCCTACACTCCCGACCCGATGGAACCAATCCCAGAGCACCGTGACCGACCCCACGTTCGCCCCTTTACGCCAATTGGTGTGCAGAATGCAGAGAAGAAGGTCTTCGTTGCCCTGCGCGACCCAGCCAACTTGCGTGGCGATGGCAATAGCCCGGTCGTCCCGCCAGAGTGGCTCCCCCTGTTCACACTCTTGCAAGGTGAGAAAACGCTTGACGAGATTGCAGAACTCACTGGCGCTCCGAAAGATTTTCTCGTGCAGCTCGTCACTGTGCTTGACGAGGCGGGTTTGCTGTGGGGTCCAAACTGTGAGCGGCTCGAGCGCGAGGCGATGGAACGCGTCGCGACAGCGAATGCGTTTCCAATCGGCGCGTCGAGTGCCGCAGGTGACGATCCAGTTGCCGCGAAGGCTGCGATTGCAGCGCTGCTCGACAAGGCAGAAGATCCCGAACTCGATGGTGAACTTCTTGGAATTGTCGCGCCGCATCTCGACTACGCGCGCGGTGGAGCGACCTATGCCGCTGCGTACAAGTCACTGATGCATGACGCAAAGTTCGACCGCGTCGTCATTCTGGGAACCAATCATTTCGGAGCAGGCGACGGTGTCGTGATGAGCCGCTTCGGATTCCAAACACCATTTGGAACCTTCAATGCAGACTTGCCGGTGATCGACGCACTCGCCGCGACGCTCGGAGCGCGACTCTTCAAGGATGAAATTGATCATCTCGGCGAGCACTCTGTTCAGATTCAATTGCCGTGGATTCACCACATCTTTGGGAATGTTCCCATCGTTGCTGCACTTGTGCCCAACCCCTGTGTGCCAATGCTCGCGGATGATGGCGCGCGTGTCTCGTTCGACGAGTTTGTTCCGGCGCTTCGTGCAGCGCTCGCGAGTGTGCCAGGTCGAACGCTCGTGATTGCGAGTGCTGATCTCAGCCACGTTGGACCGCAGTTTGGTGACCAGACCCCAATTGGCGGTGAGATCCGAAAACAAGTCGAGGCCTATGACCGCTCGCTGCTCGCAGTCTTTCTTGAAGGTGACGACGAGTTGTTCATCAAGAAAGTCGTCAACGATCAGAATCATCAACGGTGGTGCAGCGTCGGCAACATGTCGGCCGCGAAACTCGTCACAGGTGGATTGCCAGAATTGCTCGAGTACTCGCAGGGCCCAACCGAAGGCGAGATGGGTGAGAACGCACTCGTCACGAGCGCGGCGCTCGCGTTCGTCCGGATCTAGTCGTCGTTGAGTACGCACGCATGATTGCGGTCATTCAGCGTGTTGCGCGGGCGCAAGTGCAAGTCGACTCGCAAGTCGTTGGCGCCATCGAGCAGGGTTTGCTCGTGCTGCTTGGCATCGCCAAGAACGATGGCGAATCTGACGTGCTCTGGATGATCAAGCGCATCAGCCACCTGCGGATCTTTGCCGATGACGCAGGCAAAATGAATTGCGATGTGCGGCAGATCAATGGCGCGGTGTTGATCGTGAGTCAATTCACCCTGCTCGCAGATCTCTCGAGCGGTCACCGCCCAGGGTTCGCTGGCGCAGAGGCGCCTGAGATTGCGAGGGAGCGCTGTGAAGAGGTCGCGCGCGGCATCGAAGCGATGGGCATTCCAATAGCACGGGGGGCATTCGGTGCGGACATGCTTGTGACCCTCGAGAACCAAGGACCAGTGACGATCACACTCGATTCGCGCGCGCGGCGGCAAGAATAAAAAGAGCCCGTCGCCTACTTGGGTCATCCACCTGTAGAAAGTGGGACGCCAAATCGCAACGGGCTCCTCGTGGGGGTATTTGTTCAGGCAAACGCGTTGGTCGGCAGCGACCAGGCAATTCCCACACACTGCACTTGTTTTCCCTTCCTCCACACGTCCATACGCAGCGCGTGACAACGTGGATGCGAAGTGGTTGAATTATTTCACAACGTCGACTTCGTCTCGGCGATTCTCTGAATGACCGCTTTGAGATCTGACCACACCTCGTTGCGCGTTTGCATGGTGTAGTTGCGCAGCAGATATGCGGGATGGAAAGTCGGCATCACTGGGATCGCTGCTGCCCCGCTGCCTTGCGGCGGAATCCATGTCGTCCAAATGCCACGCAACTTCGTGATGCCTGTGTCGACTTTGAGAAGCAGTTTCGTTGCTGGTCCACCGAGCGAGACCAACACCTTTGGACGAACGATCAGAATCTGTTCAACGAGATATGGTCCGCAAAGTGCGACTTCAGTTGGAAGTGGTGTGCGATTGTCGAGCGGGCGACTCTTGAGCACATTGGCGATGTAGCAATCCTCGCGTCGCAGTCCCATTGCTTGGATCATCTCATCGAGCTTCTGCCCGGCGCGGCCAACAAATGGACGCCCCGTCTTGTCTTCAGTCTCGCCGGGAGCCTCTCCGACAAAGAAGATGTCTGCAGAGGCGTTGCCTTCGCCAAACACCGTTTGTGTGTGACTCTTGGATGTGGTGCAGTGCGGACATTCCCGGTCGTGTCGCTCACGGAGGGCCTGCAGTTGCTCCTCGCGTGGGCTCGATGTGTTGTTGACTACCGCAGCAACCGACCGCTGAGTCGTAGGCAGTTGAACCACCGTGGTCGCTGGGGTCGCCTGCGCCACCGGCGCCACAGCCGCCACTGCGTCGCGGCGCAACCGCGACGAGATCGGCATCTCAGTCAGACCGAATGCAACATCACTCTCGACTGCTTGTCGCGCAGATCTGCTCAATGGATCACTTGGACTTGCGGTTCTCAGGCTTGGTGGCTGGCACCTTCAACTGGAACATCGACTGGGTCCGCAGCACCAATCCGCAGTCGCTGCGCAAGTGCCAACTCTGCACATGAATCTCAGTGCGGAAGCGTTGCAGATCGACGACTGAGAGACTTGGCTTATTGGTCTCTGCATCGTTCCACGAAGTCATGAGCGACTGATTGTCGCGACCATGAGCGAGCATTTCTTTGTAGGTGCCAAGATAGAGATGCTCAGCGAGTGTTTCAGTCTGCACGGTTGTCATGAACGAGAGGGTCTCAGAGACATCCTCTTCATGTTCATGCTCGCCTGCGCAGGGCACGTTGGTCGAGAGCCCGCGCTCAGGTAGTGCGTGTGGGTGATCGGTGACAACCTCTGAGAGGCACAATTTGTCCTGCTGGAATCGGATGGCATGTCCACCCTTGAAAATCCAAGCTTCTGCTTCCAATCCGCCGTTTTCGATGCGCGAACGACCTTCGATCGCGAAGAACTCTGGATGGAGCGCCTTGCGATAAAGGAGCATCGTGTAGTTCTGAAGGCTGTTTGATTTGGTAATCGGATTCATGTGCGGTTCGATCTTAGCGATCGCCAAACGCAAAGCAACTATTTTGCTTGAGATTCCTAATTCGCAATTTTTCGAGCACAAAACAAAGGGGCGGACCCTTTCGGATCCGCCCAACGCGTGTGGTCATAAGCCGAATTCTGTTCCCTTGCGGGTGACGATCATTTCTCTCTGGACCACCGTTGCCGATGGCCTCGAAGCACGCGACCCGTCCTCAACCTACGGACAGCAGGTGGCGGACGAGCCGCCCGAGGACTGCTTGCGCTTGCACGCGGTGGGGTTTGCCTTGCCTCCTTCGTCACCGAAGGAGCGGTGCGCTCTTACCGCACCTTTTCACCCTTACCGATGCATTGCTGCACCGGCGGTTTCTTTTCTGTGGCACTGTCCCGAGTTTGCGTCAAAACTGGTGGTCGTTAGCCACCACCGTGTCCTACCGTGTTCGGACTTTCCTCGCCCAACAATTGCTGGGGGCGATCGCCTGACCACGCAAGAAGGGTAACCGTAGACTTCGGCTGTGGCGAATGAAATTCCAAAGGACTCGGCGGCGGAAGGTCATCCATCGAATGGAGGCGTGTGCATCTGGTCGGATGGCGTGCTCGCGAGTTGGTTGCAAAATGCTGTGCGCCAAAGCCAGTTGCGCGTGAACTGCGTTGGCAGCACGCACGCCGAGATTCGCAATACGTTTGGTGGTGATCAGCACGAGCTCTCTGATTTTCGCAGGTTTTCAGCCTTTGCCAGAGCAACTCCCCTGCTCTTCGTCGGGTTTGGCACGTCGGCTTCGCGCGCACTGATCGCGCGAAACCATCCAGTCGTCTTCACGACTGAGCCGTGGTTTGGCCACCACTCACCCAGTGGAAGCGGCGCGTACGAGATTCTGCTTCCGGGCTCGCCAGTCGATGGACGGTTCGCCCACGCAAGCGAAATCTTTGAGCAAGCAGGTGCACCCGACATTGCACAGATCACATCGCTTGGCTCAGTCGAACACGGTTCAATCTTGGCGCGCATTTATGAATCAGCGTTCCTTCTTCTGCGCTGGATGGGCACGCCAGAACGGGTGAGCGCATCCGTCGGAGGCGACCGCCGACACCGCACACGCGACGACCAACCCGATGCGGCGAGTCGTTCATTTCGCCTCTGGATTGGCTCATTCGCGATCACCTGCCAGTACGCGGATGGCCGCGCCGGACTCATCATGGCATCCAACCAACATCCGACATCGAGCCGAAGTGCGCTCGCATGCGGTCGATTTGGAGCAGTGCGCGTCGACGATGCATCGCTTGAGTGGCGTGATGCAAACAACGCGCTCGTTGAACGGGGCACGCAGACACCCAGCGAATGGGAGTGCGGTGGACATGCATCGGTTGCGGCCGCATCGCTTCGAAATGGAATCGCACTCAGTCGATCACTCGCGCGTGATCAAGGAGCGGCGTGCCGGGCCTTTGTTGAAGCGGCATGCTTGAGCGCGTACACACTCGAAGCGGAATCGCCATTGAAGATGGCTGAGATACTCGCAAATGGATAACGCCTCATGCGCGGGTGCGCAGAGGCGTTTGATTGAATCAACTTGTCCGAATCGGCTCAGCTCGTGATCGCTGAGATCTTGACCTGAACGAAGGATTGCCGATGACCTTTGTGTCGTCGGTAGCCCTTGCGTCGGCTGTACTTGTTCAGCGTGGTCTTCGCACCGCGCTTGACACCGATGACTTCTGCAGTCACTGATGCGTTTGCGAGGTATGGAGCACCAAGCGAGGCAACTGTTCCATCTTCCTGACCGATGGCAAGAACCTTGCCAAAGGTGAGGGTGGTTGTGCCTTCAGGGAGTTTGCGCAGATCGACGTCAATGACGTCATCTTTGCGCACCATGATCTGAGTTCCACTGTCTTCGATAATTGCGTACACGGGGGGAGAAGCATACATCAAATTGAAATCTTGGCAAGCACGCTCAAAGGTTGTGATTTCAGCCGACTTTCGGCGAGTGCGAGGGTCGCTTCTTTCTTGCAGAACGCAAAGCGCAACCACCGGCGGTCAGCATTGTTCGGATCAAAGAAAGCGCTTGCAGGAATCGCCGCGACCCCCTTTGCAACGAGTGATTTTGCCGCCGTCACATCATCAGCCCAGCCCGCCCCGTGGGCATTGGCAAGGATGAAGTACGACCCCTCGGGATGGACGCACTCGAACCCGACCCCCTCAAGGATGCCCAACATCCGTCCGCGCCGAGTGGCGTAGGCGGTGCGGAGTTCACTGAGGTACGAGTCGTCGTCGCAGAGTGAGGCCAGTACATCCGCAGCAGCTTTCTGCAGCGGAGTGGGAGCGCAAAATGTCAGAAACTGGTGGGCGCCGCGAATCGCGCGCGTGACCTCGGGTGGCGCGATTGCCCAACCGATTTTCCATCCTGTGCATGAGAATGTTTTTCCGAGGCTGCCAAGTACGACCGTGCGCTCGCGCATTCCCTGCAATTGTGCGATCGACGTGTGCGCGCCCGCGAAGGTGATCTCGTTGTAGACCTCGTCCGAGAGCACGAGGCAATCGAACTCTTGCGCGAGGCGGGCGACAATCTTGTACTCGTCAGAGTCGAACATGCGCCCCGTTGGATTGTGTGGCGAATTGAAAAGGATCGCGCGCGTCTTCGATGAGAACGCTGCACGCAAGAGTGGTTCAGTGATGCGAAACGCTGGACCTTCGAGGCGCACACGGCGCGCGACCGCTCCAGCCATTGCGACGCACGCTGCATACGAGTCATACGAAGGATCGAGTAGGACGACCTCATCTCCTGCGTTGAGGATTCCGAGCAACACGGCCGCGATCGCCTCGGTACATCCCGCAGTCACCGTGACCTCTCGATCTGGATCGACATCGAATGCAAGCGACCGCTTCGCGTAGCGCGCGATTGCGCGCGTCGTGTCGGGAAGCCCAAATGCGCGGGAATACTGGCTAAATCCACCCGACAGCGAACGAAGTGCCGCTGCCTGAACGAACTCGGGCGGCTCAAAGTCTGGAAATCCTTGACCGAGGTTGACCGCATTGTGCTCGACCGCGAGGCGGCTCATCGTGGTAAAGATCGACTCACCAAATGGGGCGAGGCGTGTGTTGATTGGCGCAGTGACATGGGTCATTTCGGAAGCATCCCCTGGGCTGTGAGGTATTGAGTAAATGTGGTGATCTGGGCGCGCGGGCGCAACCACTCAACGAACGAACTCATCCGGTCGCAGAGTTGTTCTCCCGAGGGAGTGCGCATGTACTTTGGAATGTTGATCGAAGAGAGTTCTGTGAACTCCCACGGATGGAAGTAGAGATTGACGTAACCATCTTGTTGCAGACACTGTTCAACGCAGCGTCGATAGAGCGCTTGTGGATAGTGCTTGAATGCGAGCCAGAAGAGTGGCAATCTCAACGCCGAGGTTGCAGATGCCGGCACTTCGATGAGTGACGAGCGGCGATGGATCGTGCGCGGGAGCGAGCGATTGTTGTATCGCCCGGGCAGCCAGACGGGATGGATCGAACTGTCGTACTGATATCCAGCGGCGAGAAGTTCTGCGGCGTCGGTCGGCTGCATGCGCGCGCGGCGGAATCCAATGACCTGCTGCCCACTCAGAGCCCGCAGCGCTTCTCGGCTCGATGCGAGATCACCAGGTGCGAGCGTTGCGTGGTTGAATCCATGCGATGCGATCTCATGGTTTCTTGCTGCGTTTTGCGCCAATTCTGGAGCAAAGCGAGCGATCGCCGCGGTGGTAAAGAGCGTGGTTGAAATCTGCATTGAATCGAGAAGCGCAAGCAGTCGCGTCCAACCAGCCGCCCCCGCTTCAAGTTGCCGTTCAATCGGCCATCCCGCACCATGTTCGTTTGGAAGGTCGAACTCTTCGACGTCAAATGACAAGAGCGCTGTGGGCAGAGTTGTCACTGGTCTGCGATGATATGAAACCGTGCCTCCTCCCCCCCGAGCCAATCCGCGTATCCCCTGCTCTGTGCTCTTTCAAGACGATGAGGTGATCTGCCTTGACAAGCCCGCTGGCAGAGTGACTCAGCCAGGTGCTGGACATCAAGACGACAGCCTTATGAACGGGCTCTTTGCGCGTGAGGGTGTGCAGCAAACACGACTCGGCAGCGATCGAGATTTTGGGCTGCTTCATCGCCTCGACCGTGAGACGTCTGGGGTTGTGATCGTCGCGCGTACAGAACGCGCGTACGACGCCATTCGCAGCCAGTTTGAAGCGCGCACAATTGAGAAGACATATCTTGCGGTGTTGCGAGGGCGTCTGCCGCGCGTCGAAGGTGTGTGCGAGCAGCCGCTCAGCGAGATTCGCCGTGGAGACATGAAGGTGAGCGTTGCCGCGCAGCGGGGAGAAGCTGCGATCACTCACTGGAAAACCATCGCTTCGTCGAGCAACCATCTCTTGGTTGCCTGCGCAATCGAGACTGGAAAACTGCACCAGATTCGAGCGCATATGGCGCTTCTTGGCGCCCCCGTCGTGGGCGACCGCGTCTATCGATCGCTGCTGCCACCCAATACCAGTCGACCCTCAGAGCGAGAGAAGTCGGCCGGGCCTGCTCTTCGATTGCATGCATGGCGTATCGCGTTCATGCATCCGCTGACGCGTGCGCGCATCGAGATTGACGCCCCCATTCCAACTGCGATGGCACAAGCAATCGCACCAGCACTTGGATTGCCAGCGACTGCGCTGCCTTCAGCTGCGGCACTTGCACGCCTGACGGGCATGATCAAAGGGACGCGATGGTGGATGAACGCCAAGTGACGCAGCAGCCGTCGGCGAGCACACGCGCGCGGATTCGTCGCACGCCGAAGATCCGTCGCGCTGTGCGCGCGCTGCTAGTCACACTCGTTGCGCTCTTCGTTGCGGGGATTGCTCTGTGGCAGTGGCCCACTGGGTTCTATGAGGTCTCGACCTTCATCGGCCGCATCGTCTGCGGCGTGCGATTGGACTCTGTCACGGTGAATGGCAAACAAGTTGCGGTGCTGACCAATGAATTCACTGTGCGTGAACCGGCGCACGATTCCCAACCAACACCGATTCTCTTTCTGCACGGCTACGGCACGAACAAAGAAGCGATGATGGCAGAAATGCGCTGGTTTTCTGGATCGCGCAAGGTGATCGCCCCTGACCTTCCTGGGTTTGGAGACAATCCGCTTGCTCCCAACGATCTGTCACTCACTGGCGAGCAGTATGTGCAGTGGATCGAAGAGTTTCGCATCGCCGCACGCTTGCCAGAGGTCGACGTCATCGGCGAGTCGATGGGCGGTGCGCTCGCAGCGGCGTATGCGGCCACCTATCCACGCGCAGTTCGGCGGATTGTCTTGCAGTCACCCGCAGGGCTCACCCCGCCGCGGATGAACGCGGTCATGCGTTCGCTCGATCAGGGAGAGAATCCACTTGATGTTCGAAGCGAGGCTGGCTTCGATGAGGCACTGCGGCTCTGCTTTGTGCATCCCCCGCCGGTCCCGAGTCCAAATCCGCGCCTATCTCGTGCGAAAGTCAGCTGCGCGTGTTGCTCGCCACCCAGACATGCTGCGCGTGCTCGGTCCATTTCTCGTCGGCGGCGTTGCTCCGTTGCTCGGATCGATTGACGCTCCCACGCTCATTCTCTTTGGTGATCAAGATCAGGTCACAGATCCTTCGATGCTGCCCGGGTATGTCGATGGAATTCGGGGAGCACAGGGGATGCTCATTGGCGGTGCGGGGCACGTCGTGTTCAGCGATGCGCCAGAAGCAGTGCACTCGGCGATCACCGAGTTTTTGGATCGACCCGCAGAACCGGCACCTGCGCTCAAGCCAACCGTGCAATGATCGCGTCGGTGAATTGCGTGGTCGTCATTGCACCACCCAAATCGCGTGTCTTGCATCCGTCGCGCAGCGCAAGGTCGTACGCAGTGCGAATGCGCGTCGCGGTCGCCGCGAGCGCCGTATCACCATGCATCTCTGAGATGTAGTTGAGCATCATCACTGCGCTCATCGTGAGAGCCAGCGGGTTGGCGATCCCCTGCCCAGCAATGTCTGGAGCGCTGCCGTGCACCGCCTCAAAGATCGCCGCGTTCTCACCCAAGTTGGCGCCAGGAACGACGCCGAGCCCACCGACGAGCCCTGCACAGAGATCGCTGATGACATCGCCGTAGAGGTTTTCCATCAAGAGCACGTCGAAACGCGTCGGATCTTGAACGAGGCGCATGCACGCCGCATCGATGATGAGTTCTTCGTAGGCGATGTTGGGAAATTTGGCATCGTGCACCTCTCGCGCGCAGCGAATGAACATGCCATCGGAGAGTTTCATGATGTTCGCTTTGTGGAAGACCGAGACCTTCTTGCGCCCGCGGTGTGCTGCGTAGCGAAAGGCGAACTCGGCGATTCGCAAACACGCATCGCGCGTTGCGACTTTGACGCTCGTGACAACACCCTTGGTGATCTCGTTCTCGATTCCGGCATAGAGACCCTCGGTGTTTTCTCGAACCACCACGAGGTCGACGTTTTCGAATCGGGTCTTGACTCCTTCGAGCGAGCGCACGGGGCGCACGGCGCCGTAGAGATCGAGCGTCTTTCGCATGGCCACATTGACAGATGAAAAGCCCCCACCCACTGGAGTTGTGCATGGCCCCTTCAGTGCAACCTTGTGTTCGCGGATCGCCGCCACAGTCGCCGCAGGAAGCAATTCTTTCTCACCCGCTTCGAGTGCTGCGACGCCAGCGACGCAACGCACCCAGTCGATCGGCGCATTCGCCGCTGCGAGAATTTTGCATGTCGCATCCGCGACTTCAGGACCGATTCCATCACCAGGGACGAGCACAACTGTGTAATTCATTGAGGCGGGACGATAGCAGTCTTGCCATCCAATGAAAAACTCCCCGAAGACTTTCGTCGTCGGGGAGTTCAAGAACTCGAGAAGAAAGAGCGTTGATCAGCTCTTCGATGGAATCGTCAACTTCATTCCAACTTTGAGGCGGCTTGGATCGCTTCCGATCACACCCTTGTTTGCCTCGTAGATGCGCTTCCAGTTGCTGCGATTTCCGTAGGCCTTGTCAGAGATCGATGCGAGCGTTTCGCCAGATGCGACAACGTGTTCGTTCGCAGCGGTCGGCTTGGCAGTGCTCTTCGATGCTGAAGCCGTCTTGGTCGCTGACTTGCCTTCCTTCGCTGGAAGGTTGATCTTCTGTCCAACCTTGAGCGTTGTTGGCTTCAAACCAGGGTTGATGTCAGCGATGAGCTGCCACTTCGACGTGTCGCGAAACCAAACGCCAGCAATGCTGCTGAGAGTGTCTCCCGAAACAACGGTGTACGAGGTGTAGTTCGTCTTTGGAGCCGCCTTCTCGACGACTTTCTTGACTGGCTCTGGGGTAACGGTGGCGGGGAAGCCAGCGTTTGAATCAGCAATGACTGGGAATGCTGGGGCTGGTGCAATGACAGGAACAGTGCCGATCGCTGGCGCGGCGCCCGGGAACTGGTTCGGAGCCTGAAAGTTGTCAGCAGGCAGCGAGGCCGGCGCAAAGGCTTGGTCAGTGATGGACGGGAAGGCGCCAGATGCAGGCGCGAGCGTTGGGTCTGCGACTGTGCCGAACGCCAGCGCATTTGGGTCTTGAACGCCCGAAGTACCTGGAGTCAGCGTGAGTGTTGTGCTCTCGCTCACGGTTGGGGTTGTGTCAGCGAGTGGCTGGGTTTCAACCGGTGGGGCGAAGAATGTGAAGTACATCCCCGCCAGTACGAACAAACCTACGATAGAAAAAACGACAATCTTAGCTCCGCGAGTCATTGTGGACCTCCATGTCCGTGTGTGAAAAAGAACCGTCCGTGAGAATTAGACCGGAGTCGGGTTGACGACCTCTCCGGAGTCTGTGCGCGCGAGACCAGTGGATGAGCGATGCTGCTGAGCGACGTATGTCATCGGAGCAGCGATCACCACCGAACTGATCGTTCCCGCGACCAGACCAACGATGAAAGTGAAGGCGAAGGGCTGGATCGCAGGTCCACCCCAGTAGTAGAGAACGACCGCACTCAGGAAGGTGCTTCCACCCGTCATGATCGTGCGGCTGAACGTTTGATTGATTGCGTCATTGATGTGACTCCATGAGGCATGGGCGAGTTTGCCCTTGTTCTCACGGATGCGATCGAGGATGACGATTGTGTCGTTCAAGGAGTATCCAATGATCGTCAAAAGACCGGCGATAACATTGAGATCTATACGAAACTCTTGAATGCCGGTCATCCGAGCGATGTCGGTGCCGCTGATGCGCAGACTCAGAGCGAGCGCCCCAAGGCAGACGAGCACGTTGAACGAGACGGCGATGATCGTCGCAAACGAGTAGCGCAGGTTCGAGAAGCGCAGCCAGATGTAGAGGATCATCCCAATGAGGCTGGCCACAATCGCCACAATGGCGCTTGCTGCGAGGTTTTCAGCCACTTTTGGCGAGAAGCTGTTGACCTGATCGAGGCTCATCTTCGAGGTGAAAGCAGCCTGAATGAGCTTCCAACTTGGCTTGGCAACAACCCGCTCCCACGTCCCTGCGTCGACCTTTGATAGCAGCGCCGTCGGTTCGGTGATCATCACCGCCAAACTCGACCATCCCTTCGATGGGTTGGATGGATCGGCGAGTTGCACTCCAACGACCTGCAGCGGACGGGAACTGATCGCCGAAAAGTCGGGCTGCTTGCCCATGCGGGCGATGCGCGCTTGGGCGTCTTCGATCGTGACCGGAGGCTGGATGTCCTTCACCATGACAACGACCCCGCCGAGGAAGTCGCGGGTCGAGTTCTTGATCTGCGGCTGACCGATCGCGGCGCCCAAGTTGTCAGCGGTGATCGCATGGGTATAGAGCGCCCCCTCTGGATCGTCGGCGCCTGTGAATTTGACTGGCTGAACGACATCGAGTGATTGCGCGAAGGCTCCAGAAACCGCAGCCACGAGGGCGTCGGTCACAGTCTCGTCCGATGTAAGGGTTGCTGGATTGCCCACCTTCACCTGGAACCCGGTCGAGGCACCATCTGGGGTCGTCTCGCCCACTGTCAGCACGTTGGCCGAACGCAATTCACGCAATGCTGGAGTCGTTGCGTTTTCGCCGAGCGCGTGAAGCGTCGTCTCGACGCTCTCACGTGAGAGCAAGAGTCGACCGCTCGCAGAAGCAGGCTCGCCTGCGTTCGCTGTGCGCGTGGTGAGAGTCATCGTCACACCGCCGCGGAACTCAGTCTCAAGAATCTCCCGCCCGACCGATCCAACGAGGACGAGGCACGCGAGTGAAATCGCGATCGCACCCGTCCACCAAACCCACCGCTGGCGAAGCCAGTCGACATTGGGTCGCAAGAAACGCATCACTCCTGGGAAGACAGTTGGCAACATTGGCAGACTCTTCATCCCGAACCAATTGATGAGGATCGCGAAGATGATTCGCGTGCAGAAGAGCGCCGTGAAGAGCGTGGTGATCACTCCGATGGTCATCGTGAGCGCGAAGCCCTTGACCTCAGTCGCTGCAGTCTTGTAGAGCACAACGCAGGCGATGAGGTTGGTGACGTTTCCGTCGACGATTGCCGCGAATGCACGCGAGAATCCAAGATCAATGGCGGTCTTGAGCGGTTCACCACGATCAACGAGTTCTTCGCGCGTGCGCTCATAAATGAGCACGTTTGCATCGACCGCCATTCCGACGCTGAGTGCGATACCTGCGAGACCTGGCAGCGTGAACGCTCCGTCGATGCCCGCCATGATTCCAAAGATCATCGCGACGTTGAGCAAGATCGCAAAATCAGCAATCAGACCCGCGCCGAAGTAGTACAGCAGCATCATCACTGCGGTGCCGCAGCTCGCAATGACGACGGCCCACAGCCCGCGCGAGAGGTTCTCCGTTCCGAGTGCTGGTCCGAGGATGCTGACCGAGATCGGCTCAGGATGCAGCTTCGCCTCGAGTTCGCCACCCTGCAGAACGCGGATGAGGTAACTGATTTCGTCTTGGCTGAACGATCCAGTGATCTGCCCACTGTTCGAAATCTGCGACTGCAGGTTTGGCGCAGAGAAGAGTTGTCCGTCGAGCACAATTCCCATCGGTCGACCAACGTTGGCGCCGGTGAGCAATCCCATGAGCATTCCGCCCGCTGCGTCGAGTTGGAAAGCAACGGATTGCCGTCCCATTTCATCTTGGCTTGGGAAGACATTCTTCATCGACCACTGGCGACCGCCGAGATGATCGAGGCTCATCGCTTGGGTGATGTAGAGCAAGACGTATGGAACGCCGTTGTATTTGGTCGCGACGAGATCACGGTTTCGCAAGTAGGTCGCTGGATCGCTGAGGAATGATTCGATGGCGGCAGGCGAATCGGCCCACTGCTTGGGATCGTTGATCGGAAACCACCGTGCGATCGTCGAGTCGGTGCCTTCGGGACCGCGCTCAGCCAACTGCTTGCGCATCTCGTCGGGGTTGACTCCCTCAGCCGCGGACGCGCTGACTGAGATGTGAAACTCGAGCACGCCTGCGCCGCGCAGAAGTCTCTTGAGATCCTCAGGATCGTCGTAACCCGTGACCTTCGATGCGTACGCGGCCTGAGTTGCAGCGAGCGCATCAATCTGTGCCGCCGCATCTGGAATCTGCTGCTTGAGTTGTGCCAGTTCAGCATCACGTGGGCTGATCCCCCGCTCGCGCGAACCATCCGCCGCGGCCTTGGGTCGTCCCGCCGCGTCGCGAAGAATCGGAGCGACCGCGGAGAGCCCGAACGCACGCTTGAGTCGGGATTCGTCAATATTGGTCGCGTGAATGGTCGAGCGAATCTCGCGCTCGGTGAGTTCGCTCTGTGCAATACGCAGTTCGATTGCCCCGGTGATGTCTGGTCCAGCGTTCTGGGCAAGCGCAGTCTGGTACTCGCTGCGTGCTGCTGTTGCCTCGTTGAATGCGAGTTGAAGTTTCGCGAGTGCTTCTCGGCGGGATGAAGCGACTGCTGGTGCGCCAGCTGCGGCAGCGGGCGCGAGGTCGACCGCTGTTCCAGCAGCGAGTGCCTGGTCGAGTTCGTGCGAAGAGATCGTGAGGGCGTTGCCCGCGGCGGCGAGTTCAGTGCGGTAGGTGTCGCCGAGTGCGCGCACTTCTGCGCTTGGCAACGGCATCACAACTTCGATGCGGTCGAGCCCCTGAGGCTGCAACGAGATGTCGAGAATTCCTTGTGGGTTCACACGTCGCTTCAATGAGTCGACGACTTGCGCGAGCACGCGCTGCGAATCACCCTGCGCCGGCATCGCGACCGAATAGACCATGCTCACGCCACCGCGCAAGTCCTTTCCGAGTCGCACACTCTTGTCGAGCGGAAAGAGTTGCCAAATGCAAACCCCGATGACGAGGATGGCGAGTGCGAGACGCGGGAGAATTCGAATGTTCATGAACGGATGCCCTGTGATTCGGAAGTAGGATTGAGAACTTGCACGATCGAACTCTTTGCGAAGGTCATTCGCACATTCGAGTTCTCATCGATCTTCAAGATGATTGTGTCGTCCTTGATTTCAACGACTGCGCCGATGATGCCGCCCGCGGTCTGCACCGTGTCGTGCTTCTTGATTGATGACATCAGTTGGTTGCGCTTCTTCTTTTCGCGGCGCTGTCCCATGACTGAGACCAACACCATGATCACAACAAACGGAATGAGCATCCAGATCATTCCGAACGGATCACCTGCTGGACGCGCGGCCCCTGCTGGAGCCGTTGCTGGGTCGCCAGTCGTGCTCGTAGTCGCAGCGACAGGTGCCCCTGCGAGTGGAGGAGCATCTTGCGCAAGTGTGAGTGATGTTGTGAGCAGAATCGACGGGCAAACGAAATCAGTCATCCGATACTCCATTGAGGTCGAGAGAGCCGTCAAGAGCCTGCTGTGTGCAGGGCCATGCGCGGCGGAAGTGAAGCCACGTATCTTCGTCGATTGCGCGCCGAATGTCTAGTAGCAGACGTTGAAAGAGACGAATGTTGTGCAGCGAGACGAGCGTCGGTGCGAGCATCTCCCCCGCCATGAAGAGATGACGCAGATAAGCGCGTGAAAACCCGCCCGCACACGCCTCACAATCACAATCGCTCTCGATGGGATTTGGATCGTCGGCGTGCACCGCGTTGCGCAGGCGAATCGCCCCAGTGCGGGTGAACGCCATCCCATTGCGGCCATTGCGAGTGGGAAGGACGCAGTCGAACATATCCACGCCGCTCTCAACCGCCATCACGATGTCGCGCGGATAGCCAACTCCCATGAGGTAGCGCGGGCGATCGATTGGCAAGAGCGGTGCGGTGTGGCGAACAACTGCTTCGATTGCCTCGGGTCCCTCGCCGACGGCAACACCACCGATGGCATATCCAGCAAGGTCGAATGCGCAGGTCGCTTCGACGCACGCGGTGCGAAGATCAAGATCAGTCCCACCCTGCACGATTCCGAAGAGTGCTTGATCAGAGCGCGTGTGCGCGGCGACGCACCGTGTGAGCCAACGCAACGTGCGGTCTGTGGCTTCGCGTGTTCGCGCAGTGCGAAGGTGTGCGGCCAGTGCATCCCCCGCAGGCGGACAGTCATCGAACGCCATCGCGATGTCTGCACCGAGCGCCTGCTGAACGGTCATGCTCGATTCAGGACCGAGGTGAATTGTCTTGCCATCCACAAACGATCGAAAGGTGACACCGTCTTCGTTGATGCTGTTGATCTGAGCCATCGAGAAAGCTTGAAAGCCACCCGAGTCTGTGAGGATCGGTCCATCCCACCGCATGAACTTGTGCACGCCGCCGAGTTGCGCGACGCGCTCGTGGCCTGGACGAAGAAGCAGATGAAATGCATTGTTGAGGATGCACTGACTTCCAGTTGAGCGCACTTGTGTTGGCGTGAGGCCCTTCATCGCCGCGGCGGTTGCAACGGGCATGAACGCAGGTGTGTCGAAGCTTCCATGGGCCGTCGTCACGCGGCCGCGCCGTGAATGTTGGCCCACGCGCTGCGTGAGAATCTCAAACCGGATCGCGTCTTGCGCCATTGCTATCCATTGCCGTGTCGTGTCGCGTCACGCAGCGTGCGACGTTCACTCTCATTGAGCGACGCGAGACCTGACGAGCGAACCTTGTCGAGAATTCGATCGACCTCGGCAGTCGATGGCGCAGATCGCTCACCGTTTCCTGGGCGCTGCACGCGGCGCGCCGAGTGATATGAACTCGTCGGATCGGCGCGGCCGAGAAAATCAAAGAAACTGCGAAGGCGATCGGGTCGGTGGATGAAGTACCAGCCTGCGAGTGCGCCTCCCAAGTGCGCCGCCTCACCCCCCGCATTGTTCCACCGAAAGAGCACGCTCGCAGTCGCGACCAACACCAATCCATATGCGAGTGTCTTCATCTTCATGGGAATCACGAAGAAGAGAAGCACCTTTGCGTCGGGCATCAAACGCGCTGCCGCGATGAGGACTCCAAAGAGCCCAGCGCTTGCTCCCACGAGTGGCATGTCTGGATCGTTGAAGAGCAACCCTGGAATCATCACCCGTCCGTTGGTCGCTGTTGCGACGATGAATCCGCTGAAGTTCAGCAAGAGATACAGCAGTGCTCCAGCGACACCGCATAAGAGGTAGAAGGCGGTAAAACGCTTCGCGCCCAGATAGCGCTCGACGATTGGCCCGAAGAAAAACAGCCCAATCATGTTGAAGAGGATGTGGTTGAGGCTCGCGTGACAGAACTGAAAACCGATGAACCGCCAGATCTGAAGTCCGCTCACACCGATGCCAGGGATCGTCGAGTAGAGGGCGGTCGACGTCGAAAAATAGAGCCACCGCTGAAGGAAGGGTGTCGACTGAAGTTGATTGACCGCCACGAGCGGCATCGCCGCGGATTGATTGTCCTGCCGAACAAGCAGCACTCCCTGCGTCGTGGCTAGGGTCTTTGCTGGATCGGCATCGATGCGCTGAACCATCGTGGGCACCGTGCCCTGCAAGACCTGCTGTTGAACTGCATCTGGAACGCCGACCTCCCAGCGTGAGCCAACGACGACCCACTGCCGAGGAAGAAATCCGTCGAGCACGAAGATCGCCACGCATGCGACGATCAGCCATGTCGTTGCGCTCAGGCGAATTCCGCCGCCAAACGCGCGGGATTGCGACGGCGTCGCTCGCCAGTATTCACGGTCATGTGCACCCATGTTGGCGAGACTACCCGCGGTTGCGAAGCGCAGTTCACCTGCGCGCGAGTCGCCAGCGCAAGAACGTCGCGAGCGTCTTGCCATCGCAGATCTCACCGCTTTGCGCAAGCTGCTCGAACTCTTCAACTGTTCGAAGCACGACCTCGATTCGTTCATCGGGCTGCAGGTCAGCCGCGCACGGCCGCAAGTCGCTCGCCACGAAGGCGTGCATCAGCTCGTCGGTGAATCCCGGAGATGTATAGAACGTGCCGAGCGATTCAATCGACCCGGCGGAGTATCCAGTCTCTTCGGCGAGTTCACGCAGAGCCGCGCGGCGTGGGTCTTCTGCTGGCTCGAGTTTTCCTGCGCAGAATTCGTTCATCCACTGCGCTGTGGCGATTCGGAAATTGCGAATCATGACGAGGCGGTCATCTGGCAAGAGCGCCAAGACACAGACCGCCCCAGGATGGCGCACGATGTGCCGTGTGGCTGCGCCGCCCCCGCGCAGATTCACCGTCAGACGCTCGACTGTGAAGACGCTGGACTTCAAGACCACTTCAGCATGGGAGGAAGTTTGGCTCGATTGGTTCGTCATAGATCTCGCGTTTCGATCATAGGATGGAGAGATGAGCGGACAAATCGATATGCGGATCGTCAATCTGCACAAGCGTTTCGTCCGCAATGAAGTCTTGCGCGGGGTGTCACTTGAGTTTGCCAAGGGACAGATCACAGTCGTGATGGGACCCTCTGGGTGCGGCAAGAGCGTGATCCTGAAGCATCTCGTCGGTCTCTTGCGCCCCGACAAGGGTGAGGTTTGGTTCGGCACAACTCGCATTGACAATCTGCCTGAACGCGAACTCGGCATCGTTCGACGTCAGATCGGTTTTCTCTTTCAGCAGAGCGCACTCTTCGACTCGTTGACGGTGCGCGAAAACATTGCCTTTCCGCTGCGCGAACATGGGATGAAGGTGCAGCGCTTGATCGACGAGAAAGTCATGCATGTTCTCGATCTTGTTGGCTTGAACGACACGGTCGACCAGATGCCGTCAGAACTCTCGGGTGGACAACGCAAGCGCGTTGCGCTCGCACGCGCAGTCGTGCTTGAACCTCGCGTCGTTCTCTACGACGAGCCGACGACTGGACTCGATCCCATTCGCTCAGAGATCATCAACCAACTCATCCTGAAACTCTCGGATACCCTCGGGATTACAAGCATCGTTGTGACCCATGATCTTGTGAGCGCCTTTCGCATCGCCGATCGGATGGTGCTTCTGCACGAAGGCAAAGTTGCGCTCGAGGGAACCCCAGCGGAGTTTCGCGAGACCACCAATCCAATCGCAGGACAGTTTCTGCGCGGCGAGATCACGGCCGATGAACTGGCGCGAATCCACGGAAGAAGCGATGATGTTCGCACAGGACCCACCACACTGCCATGAAAGAATCCACTCGAAACTTTGCAACTGGAATTGTCGCGATCATCGCGCTGACGGGGCTGGCGTTCTTGCTCTTGCTCTTTGGCGACATCAACAGTTCGATCAAGACGACTTACTTAATTGAGATCCGAACGAATCAAGCGCTCGGATTGCGACACGGAAGTCCTGTCACGCTCGTGGGTGTGCCGGTGGGTGAGATTGAAAGCGTCATGGTGCGGCTTGAAAACCCAGTGGCGAATCCCCGCCCTGTGCGATTGATCGCGCGAATCAATGGCGCAATCGATCTTCCAGAGGGTGCGCAGGCATCGGTCACCAACAGCCTCATCGGCGGGACGGCGCGACTCGATCTCTCGATTCCAATCGGATATGTCACGGGCGGTCCAACGCTCGCACGCGATGGCAACGCGGTGATCGATGCACAGTTTGAAGCGATCGAAGCGCGGATGGCCCGAATCATCACCGAGAAACTTGAAGGGCTCGACTCTGCCTCACGTGCGGTGGTCGCGCTCGGGCAAGATGCTCAGAAACTTGTCGCAGAAGCGCAGAAGTGGCTTGGCGATGAGCAGCTCTACGCCGATGCCAAGAGCGCCGTATGGAAGGCGCAAGCGTTGATCGACAATGCTGCGACAACGATGGTCGCGCTGACCGAGGCGGCGAAGGGAATTCAAGGAGATTCGCACACGCTGACCGTGTCGCTGCAGCCCGTGCTCGACCAACTCTCGATGACGCTTGCGCAGATCGAGCGGCTTACAAAAACAGCGACCGACGGCACTGGAACCGTCGGTCAGCTGTTGAACAATCCTGACTTGTACAACGCGCTTGTTGACTCTGCCGCACGTCTCAAACGTGCACTGGGTGAAGTCGAACTCTTGATGCAGAAGATTCGCGCCGAAGGTTTGGGCGTGAAGTTCTGATCGCGCGAAGCGGCGTTGCTTTACTCACTCACGACAACAATCTCAACGCGTCGGCTCTTCGCCTTGGTGTCGAGCGGAACATCTGGTCCGAAACTTGAGAGCGAGATCGTCTTGCCGTCCATTCCCTTGCTGATCAGATACTCGCGCACTGAGTAAGCGCGCCCGAATCCGAGGAAGTAATTGTCCTTGAAGGCGGAGTACTTGATCGGGTCAACATCGGTGAACCCAGCGACATCAATGCGCTTGCCAGCGTAATTGTCCTTGAGAATCGCGACGATTTTGTCGAGTGACTTCTTCGCATTGGTGCGAACGGCATCTTTGCCTGAATCGAAGAGCACGTCGCCCTCGATCGAGACGTGAATGTTTGCACCTTGTGCCGACGCAGTCACACCTTCGATGCCTGCGAATGCGCCGGTATCTGCGTTGGTGGGTTCGGCTGCACTCTTCTGCGACTCTGCGGCGTTGGCGCGCGCGATCGCCGCTTGCTTCTCACGGTCAGCCTGTTCAAGAGCTGCGCTGCGATCTGCAAGCTGCTGCTTCAGCGTTTCATTTTCGCTGAGCAACGTTCCATTTTGCTTCTGAGCTGAACTGTCACAGCCCGCCGCGAGGGCGAGCAAGGCGATACCGCCAAAAACGATCCATGTCTTCTTCATCGGGAGTCCTTTCTCCGAAATGTGCTGATGGCGCACGGACGATCCGTGCACGTGCGACTATTTGACCCGTGCGGGCGAGCCATGTAAAGAGGAATTTGTAGAAATAATTCCTGGAAACAATGCGCGTCCGACATCGAGCACCACCGGACGCAAAAGCACGACGACTGTGATCGCCAACGCGAGGTGCGGTCCATAGGGAATCTCTCGGCGCGAAGTTCCTTTTCGAATCGCCCCCCAGATGCCCGTGAGCACAACCCAACCAAGTCCAAAGAACGGTGCGATGAAGAACGCGACAACTGGATCGATCCATCCAAGCGTTGCCCCCGCTGCGCCCATGAGGTGCACGTCGCCCATTCCCATCGCTTCAACTCCCTTGGCGAGCGATGCGACGATGCGCACAAACCACATGATTCCTGCCCCCGCGAGATAGCCAAATCCAGCGCCGCCAAGAGCTTGCAGAGCGAGCGGCAGTGGCGCGGATTGCGATTGCCCCACCAAGTACCCCACCGCCATGCCGACCATGACGGGTGCAAGAAAGAGCAGTTCGCGACGCATCTCTCGGCGCGCATGCGGATAGTCCGCAAGCACCTCTCCTGGTTGCACGTACTC
Source organism: uncultured Singulisphaera sp. (assembly GCA_964355975.1). GTDB lineage: Bacteria > Planctomycetota > Phycisphaerae > Phycisphaerales > SM1A02 > F1-60-MAGs104. Next base: position 19,677 of record CAYHFW010000004.1, on the reverse strand, counting down.
GTGGTAATCGCCAAACGAGCGCGTCATCGTTCCGCGGCGCAAGAGAAAGAGCGAGCAGAGGATGCCTGCACCGCCGCCAAACGCGATGAACTGCTGGGTCGCGCTGCCGAGGGGGATCGGCCAGGGATGAAAACGATTGCCGTCGGTGATGCATCCTTGCACGGTCCATGCCGCAAGCCCCACAAGTGTTGGAACGAGCGTGATCGAGAGCGGAATCGAAAACGATGTGAGATCTGTGAGGGTCGCCGCGAAGAGTGCGCCAAGAAGTGTGACGACGGCGATGAATGCAGGAAGCGTCTCGACGAATCCCTGACCTTGAAACCACCCCGCCCCTGCGCGTCCCCACCATCCATGGGGATCGGCGACAAAGACGAGCGCGAAGTACCCGGTGAAGAGAAGTGCGACTGCAATCTCAACGGCGATGTAGCGCACAGAGATCGTCGTGCCACAACTCCAACACCGACCGCGCGCGGCGAGCCATCCGACGATTGGAAGATTTTCGTACCAAGTCAATCGGCGGCCGCAGACCCCACACCGACTCGGAGGCGCAACGACGCTCATTCCCTCTGGGGAACGCAAAGAAACCACATTGATGAAACTTCCGACGCATGCGCCGAATGCGAAGGTGAATCCCATCCCAAGCAGATGTGGAATCCACATGAGAAGGAAGTCACGCATCGTTGGATGCGCTCACGCCTTCTGCGCGTTCAGCGAGATCACTCGCGGCGATCCGCTGCACTTCGGCGCGTGCTTGGTCGAGCACATCGCGACAACGCTTTACGAGTTCGGCACCGCGCCGATACTGACGCAAACTCTCTTCGAGGGCAACATCGCCGCTCTCGATTCGCGCAATGATCGTCTCGAGTTCGGCGAGCGCCGCTTCATAGCCAAGCGTTGTCGCGTCCACCTCTTTGTTCGATGTTGCTTTCTTTAGATCGCTCATGTGTGGTGAAGTCTAGTGAGGGCTCGCGACCATCTCACGGGGCTTCTTCTTTGGGAGTGGTTGCCTGCACTGTGCTTTCGATTTTTCCGCGAGCGAGCAGTGTCTGAATGTGGTCCCCCACTGCGACCTCGTCGATTGAGCGAAGTGGATGCCCCGCCGAATCGAGTGTGATCGAGTAACCGCGCTGCAAGACCGCGAGGGGACCGATCGCTTCGAGCGTGCGCGCCGCAGATTCACACCGATCGCGGGCGCTTTGCAGCCGAACCGCTTCGACACGGCGAAGTGTTGCAGCAAACCCCTCGAGTCGCGCCGTCGCAGCCGTGAGCCGACTCGCAGGATGCAGTTGCTGCAGCCGATTCACCGTTCGCGCAAGGCGGCTCTCGCGTTCATGCACGCGCGCAACCATCTCGTGCGCGAGCACGCGCGCTCGCTTCGAGACGTGTGTCCCCCGCATCGTGAGCGTTGTGTGTGGATCGGTGAACTGTCGGGTGCGAGCGATCAGTTCAAGTGCGGAGGTGATCCGCTGCAAGCATGTGTTCATCGCGCGCGTCAACCGCCGCGTCGAGGCGCCGAGTTGCTGCACCATCGTCTCGCGCCGTGGAAGCACTTCGGTAATCGCGCGCGATGGTGTCGCCGCGCGCAGGTCTGCAACGAGATCTGCGATCGCCGTGTCGCTCTCGTGCCCAATTCCCGTGACGATCGGTGTCTTGCAACGAAAGATCGCATCGGCGACGACGCGTTCGTTGAACGCCCAGAGATCTTCGCGGCTACCTCCACCTCGCACGAGAAGTATGACTTCAATGCCGAGCGATTTCGCGCTGCGATCGACGGCTGCGATCGCCTCGGCGATGCCACGCGCTGCTTGATCTCCCTGCACGCGGATATCGACAGCGATGATCTTGGTCGCAGGAAATGTCTTGGCCGCAGCATCGAGACAATCGGCCTCTGCCGCGCTGCCTGCGCTCGTGAGCAGTGCGATGCACATCGGCGCTGGCGGAATCGCGACCTTGCGTGCGGGATCGAAATACCCCAGATTGCGCAGTTCATCGCAAAGCGCACGAAACTGCGCGTCGAGATCGCCCGCTCCTGCCGCCTCGATCGCACTGCACTGAATCTGCGTGCGACCCTGCGGGGGATAGTGTGTGATTTCGCCGCGCACGATGACGGCCATCCCGTCGCGTGGTTTGCATGTTGCGCGGTCAGCGGCTGAGCGAAACATCATCGCGTCGATGCGCGCGGTGGCATCCTTGAGTGTGAAGTACCAATGCCCCTGCACTGCGCGAAAATTTGAAATCTCCCCCGCAACGGCAACCTTGCCGAGTCCACCTTCAAGGGTGGATCGAATGAGTTGCGAAAGCGCAGAGACCCCAAGCACTGTGGTGCCCTTCGAAGGGGCAGGCGCGGCTGCGGGCGTATCGAACAATCCGCCCATTGCGCGCTCTGGATCGAAGGGCTTGCGAGTCATGCGACTATCGTACGGGTGTGCCTGACGCTTCTGACAGCCTCTCAGCGAGCGAAGGAGTGACGCCACGATCTGCGGTTGTTCCAATCGATCTGCGCACACCCATCCTGGGCTTTGATGGTGTGGGAGAGGCGACGAATCTGCAGTTTGCGCGACTTGGGCTGCGCACCGTGGCAGACTTGCTCAAGCACATTCCGATTCGCTATGAGGTCGAGGCGGCCGAAGCATGCGCAACTGAGGTCAAGCAGGCGACCGAAGAGTCTCAGGATGCCGTCACGCGCTCGGTGCGCGGAGAGATTCAGAAGGTGCGTCATATTCCAGGACGTCGCCCACGCATCGAGGCTGTGCTCGTCGATGAGAGCGGCAGTGTGCGACTTGTCTGGTTCAACGCGTCGTGGTTGGCCAAGCGCATCCATCCTGGGGCGCGAGGGATTGCGCAAGGGCGTGCAAAGGTGCGGGCGGGCTACCTCGAGATGACCAATCCAAAGTGGACTCCACTCACTGATACGGGGGTGAATCCGCTGCATGCAGGGCGACTTCGACCGATTTACTCGGCAAGTGAAGACCTTGCGTCGGCGCGAATCGAGCGGGTGATTGCGCGGGTGCTCGACGGTGCGCTCGCGAGTGTCGTCGATCTCGTCCGCAGCGATGTGGTCGCTGCGCGCGGTGTCGTGGCATTGGCCGATGCGTACCGAATGGTGCATTCACCCGCGGATGCGCTCGAGCCTGAGCGCGGGCGAATGCGTCTTGCGTACGACGAGCTGCTCATGCTGCAACTCGCGATGGAGATGCGTCGCTGGCAAGTTCGTCATGCGATGCGCGCCCCTGCCCTCGCGATGAGTGACGAAATCGAACAGAAGATCCTCGCGCGCATTCCATTCGCGCTGACTGCAGAACAGCTTCGTGTCTGCCATGAGATCGGCAACGATCTCGCCACCGCGCAGCCGATGAATCGACTCTTGCAAGGCGATGTCGGAAGCGGCAAGACTGCAGTCGCGCTCTATGCGATGCTCACCGCCGTTGCGCACGGCGGTCAAGCAGCCCTGCTCGCTCCCACTGAGATTCTTGCTGAACAGCATCTCGCAGTGATCACGAACATGCTCGCCGAGACGCGTGTTCGCATTGCGGGGCTGACAGGTGGAATGCGCGTTGCAGACCGCGCCGTGGTGCTCAACGGACTCGCCTCTGGAGATTTCGACATTGCGATTGGAACGCACGCACTCATGGGCAGCGACGTGCTCTTCAAGAATCTTGCCCTCACAATCATTGATGAACAGCATCGATTTGGCGTCGAGCAACGCGCAGTGCTCAGGGGCAAAGGACCGCGCCCCGACATGGTGCCGCACACGCTTGTCATGACTGCGACGCCGATTCCACGCACGCTCGCCCTCTCGTTCTTTGGCGACCTTGACATCAGTTCTCTGCGGGGGCGACTGCCTGGTCGTTCAGCGCCCACGACGCGCGTCATGCCATCGGCGCGCGGTGGAGAGGTTTACGCATGGCTCCGTTCGCGTGTGCAGCGGGGAGAGCAGGCATTCGTCGTCGTTCCAGCGATCGACGAGAGCCAACGGGGGCTCAAAGATGTCGCGTCGCACGCACAGTCGCTCAGCGAGAATGAACTGCAGGGCTGCCGGGTTGGACAACTTCATGGGCGCATGAAGCAGAGTGAGAGCGAAGCGATCATGGATGATTTCAGACTCGGCAAGATCGATGTGCTCGTCGCAACGGTTGTGATCGAGGTTGGAGTGGATGTTCCCAACGCGACTGTCATGGTCATTGAACATGCTGAGCAGTTTGGGCTTGCGCAGCTGCATCAATTGCGTGGGCGGGTTGGCCGTGGCGGCAAGCCTGGCTACTGCGTCTTGATCGGCGATCCCACGACCGATGTTGCAATCGCACGGCTCGACGCGATCGCGAATTCGACCGATGGATTTGAAATCGCTGAACTCGATCTCGCGCTGCGTGGTCCTGGAGAGTTCTTTGGCGCGCGGCAATCGGGACTGCCTCCACTGCGCATCGCAGATTTCGCGCGCGATCACCAACTGCTCGTCGATGCCCGTGCGGATGCGCAGGCGTGGATCGGTGCGACTGGGGATCTCACCGATGCATGCGACCTCGCACTGCGCAAGAAGGTCTTAGGACTCTATGGACAAGCGCTTGGGCTTGGCGATATCGGTTAGGCTTGCGAAATGCCCAGTGCGCCGAATGTGGCTTCGCAATCTCTGGCGCTTCGGGTCTCTGGTGTGACCTTCGCGTACACCCGAGGATTCTCAATCGCAGTGCCAGAGTTGCAGGTTTCTGCGGGTGAACAGGTGCTGCTTGCCGGATCGTCAGGCACGGGCAAGTCAACACTCTTGCACCTCATCGCTGGAATCGAGGAGGCAACTTCGGGAGTGATCGAAGTGCATGCGACTGATCTGCGCGCGCTCACCGGAGCTGCACGCGACACCTTTCGAGGTCGCCACATCGGGATGATCTTTCAGACTCTCAACCTGCTGCAAGGATTTTCGGCGCGTGAGAATGTCATGCTTGCGTTGATGCTTGCTGGCCATTCGTCGCAGGAACAGTCCACGCGCGCTGACCGCGTGCTCGCGCAACTCGGCATCACTGAGACGCGCGCGCTCGTTGAAACTCTTTCAGTTGGACAGCAGCAGCGCGTCGCAGTCGCGCGCGCCGTTGCGGGCAGTCCTTCGCTGGTACTTGCCGATGAACCAACTGCAAGCCTCGATCCTGACAACGCCCGCACCGCGATCGCGTTGATTCAATCCGCCGCAAAGAGTGCGGGTGCAGCCCTCATCGTGACGAGCCATGATCCTCTTCTTCGTAGCTCGTTTTCACGCGTGATTGAAGTAGACGAGTTCACATCGAATCGAGTCGCACCATGAGCGACTTATTGCTCGTCTGGCGAAGTCTGCGCGCGCGCCAACTTTCGAGTTGTGTCACCGTTGCGATGGTGATGGTCGCCGTCGCGCTGTTGCTCGTCTTACTCTCTCTGCGCGAAGGTGCCGCGCAAGCGTTTCGCCGAGGAACGGGAAACATCCATCTGCTCGTAAGCGCCGATGCGAGCCCACTCGTCGGCGTGCTCAATGGATTGTTCTACGCGAATGCGCCAGCGAACCCCATTGCCTGGCCGAAGTACGAAGAGATTCAAGAGAGTTTTCCGTGGCAGTGGGCGATTCCGACACAACTCGGCGACTCGTATCTCGGATCGCCAGTCATGGCGACTGAGTCAGATTTCTTAGAGAGTTTTGAACCCGTCGTTGGAAAACCATTTCGATTCGCCGCAGGCAAAGTCTTCGACGGGGATTTCGAAGTTGTCGTCGGCGCACAGGCCGCGAGCGAACACCACCTCACGATCGGACAGAAGGTCGTGATGAGCCACGGGACGAGCGGAAGCCGCGCGGCAGACCATCAACACGAGGGGCATCCCTATGAGGTTGTTGGCATCCTTGAGCCCACCGGCTCGGCCCATGATCGCGCGCTCTTCACAAATCTGCAGAGCACATGGATCATCCACGCAGAGGATCGACGCGAAGCCGAGGCGACGGGCGAGGACGCCCATGCGCATGAGGGCGAACATCATCATGTCGATGCGAGTGACCTCACAGATGCCGACAAGCTCATCACTGGAATTCTGCTGCGGCTGCCCACGCGCCCAGGCAGCGATTCTTCTGCGTCGATCTCATCACAACTCGACCGCTTGCGACGGGACACTGCGATCAATGTCGCGCAACCTGCGCAGCAGATTGGGCGTTTGATGGCGATTGTTGGTGACATCGATTGGCTGTTCGTCGCGATGGCGGCGGTCGTACTGCTCTCAAGCTGCATCAGCATCATGCTCGCCATGGTGGCGTCGATGGATCTTCGCCGACGGCAAGTTGCGATCCTGCGTGTGCTCGGAGCAAGCGCATTGCGGGTCTTCATGCTCGCAGTCACCGAGAGCACACTGATTGGTGCGCTCGGCGCGGTCCTTGGCGCGCTCCTCGCGGTCGTCGGGTGCGAAGTCGCAAGTTCGATTCTCGCTCAGCGCATTGGACTGCACGTTGCGGGAACGGTTGATTTGCGCTCGGCGCTGCTCGTGGTCGCTGGCGCGATCGTGCTCGCAGCGATCGCTGGCGTGATTCCTGCGATCAAGGCCTATCGCACACCTGTCGTGCGCCATCTCCGTCCTCTCGCGTAGCACCCCTTTCAAGCCACAGATCCGATGCGCACTTTCTGGTTCACAATTCTTGTGCTTGTCTGTGCGGGAGCCATCGCGTTCTTTCTTGTTGGTCCCCAGAAGAGTGATGAGCCAGTTCTTGAAGTCATTGACGCGATTCAACTCTCACAGAATGCGCCGGTCGCGCCTGTTCGAACAGACCATCCTCAAACAGAGCGTGCTTCCGCAGCTACTGCGCAAACGAATTCACCAACATTGCCAGCGGGCGATCTGACACTCGGGCTCGACGCAACGATCAAAGACGCGACCGTGCGCGCCGGCACATTGGTGCAGAAATCAGGCTCAATTTCAGCCGATGGAACGTTTGACATCCCTGGAGCGGGAACCAAAGAGAGCCCCTACGAGGTCACTTGGGAACTGCTCGTGAGCGCATCCGACACATACATCCCGCGGCTGGGCGAAAAGGTGATTCCCCAGCGCATTGCGATGCTGCACGGAAAGTATGTGCGCATCTCTGGCTTCATCGCATTCCCCCTCGTGACGACTGAGAGCGATGAGTGCTTGGTGATGCTCAATCAATGGGATGGCTGCTGCATCGGCGTTCCACCTTCGCCCTACGACGCGATTGAAGTCAAACTCTCAACGCCCGCAGACAACTCGAAGCGGCACATCGTGCGTATTGGAACCATTGAGGGAATTCTGCGCGTTGATCCCTACCTCGTCGAGCGCTGGCTCGTGGGCCTCTACACGATGGATGGTGCGACACTTTCAATGGAGATGTGAAACATGCACGTCACTCTGATCTACACACTCATGTGCGCTCTTGCTTCGGCAACCGCTGTTGACGAGCCCCGCGCCGCACTCACACCCAAAGAAGCACTCGCATCTGCACGCTCTCTCGCGTCGGCCCATCCGACGCATGCCGCAATGCGACCAATCGGTCGATCGTTCAGCGGCGAGCCGATCGAAGTGCTCGTGATCAGTGAGAACGTGCTCAACAGTGAGATGAAGCCAGCGGTGCTCTTGGTCGGGGGACTCGACGGCAACCGACCAAGTTCTGTCGCCGTGAGCGTCGAAGCTGCCGCGCACCTGCTGGGCCGCGCGGAACTGCTGAAAACAACGACCTTTTACATCATTCCCTGCGCAAATCCAGACGCCTTTGTTTTCACTGGCGCGCGTTGCGCTGACATCGCTGGTCGAAACCTGCGGCCGGTTGATGAAGACCGGGATGGACGCATCGACGAGGACCGTCCGCAAGACATCAACGCCGATGGCGCGATCACGATGATGCGGCGAATCGATCCTCCAGCGGACGACCCTGCGACACATCTGCCTGACCCGGCTGATTCACGCTTGATGCGAGCCGCTGACTCGACCAAAGACTTGCGCGCGACCCACACGCTCTATCGAGAGGGACTCGACTGCGATCAAGACGGACTGATTGCCGAGGATGGCATCGGCGGAGTCGACATTGACAGCAACTTTCCACATCGCTGGCAAGAATTCGATCGAGTCGCGGGATCAACACAACTCAGCGAACTCGAATCGCAGGCACTCGCGCAGTTCGTGCTCGACCATCCACGAATCATCGCGGCACTCGTCATTGGTCGCTGGGACAACCTCACGAAGACACCCGACTCAAACGCCAAGGACATCACAGGCCGCACCCCACTCGCGCTCGATCAAGGCGACCAGCCAGTTTGGGAAGAGATGGGAAAGCGTTGGCGAGAACTCTCGGCGCAGACGCGCAGTGAGGCGTGTGATCCATCTGGATCGTTCGCACTCTGGCTCTACGCGCACCGAGGCATTCCGACGTTTGCTACACAACTCTGGGGACGCCCTGATGCATCGCCTCTGCCGCCACCGCCACCTGCACCGAGCGATGCGCCGCAGCCTGCCCAACCCGCAGCAGTTTCGACCCCAGCCGATGCAGAGGCCGCGGGATGGCTTGCGTGGAACGACCGCGATCAAGCTGGGCGGGGGTTTGTTGCATGGACCGCGTTCGAGCATCCAACGCTTGGCAAGGTTGAAATCGGTGGCTTTCGCGTTGGGTTTCGAAGCGATCCTCCTGCGAGTGAACTCGCGCGCCTCGCCCGCGCAGTCACAGACTTTCTTGGCGAACTCGCGATCAAACAGCCACGCGTGACGCTGCGCAACATCACGGCTCGGCCGATCGCCGCAGGCGTGATCGAACTTCAAGCGCAGCTCGTCAACGAAGGTTGGTTGCCCACGACATCGTTCATGGGGCGAGTGAACAAGCAACCCGCACCAATCATCGTGCGCCTCTCAACACCGAAGGACCACCTGCTCTCGGGGCAACGAGTCACGATCGTTGATGGACTCGCGGGAGCGGGCGGCCAGCAAAGTTTTCGTTGGATCATTCGCACCGATCCAGCGCAGCCGACCGCGATCGAAGTCGTGTGGAAGCCAATGGGAACGCAGCGCACTGAGATTCCAAACCTGGCAGCACAACAGAAATGATGGGCACACCATGAACAACCGATTCTCAACATCCGCCCTCCTCACACTCGCACTCCTGACGCCGTGCGCGGTCGCTCAGCAGCAATTGCCTGCAAAGGTCGACATTGCGTGGAATCGTTTCTACGACGCAAGTGAAGTCGTCTCGATCATTCAAAAACTCGTTGGGGCGTATCCAAACCTCTTGACGGTCGAAGAAATCGGCAAATCTGTGCAGGGGCGTCCGCTGCTCGTTGTGACCATGAACAACGCCAACACAGGAGCGCCTGAGTCGAAGCCAGCGATGTGGATCGACGGCAACATTCACGGAAACGAAGTGCAAGCGACTGAGACCGTGCTCTACTCGATTGATTACCTCTGTCGTGCGTACGGCACAGTTCCTGCGCTGACCGAGCTCGTCGATCAATCGACCTTCTACTTTCTTGCAAGTGTGAATCCGGATGGCAGAGCCAACTGGTTCAGTCAGCAGAACAATCCACACTCATCCCGCACCGGCATGCAGCCGACCGACGATGATCGAGATGGCATCGAAGATGAGGATGGTCCCGACGATCTCGATGGCGATGGGTCGATCGGACAAATGTGGCGAAAGGACGCGCTGGGCACGCATCGACGCAGCGTGCGCGATCCACGCATCCTTGAACGAGTCGCGCGTGAGCCGCGGCCTGATGGCACGATCGAGTATGGAGATTGGTCGCACGGCGGCAGTGAAGGAATCGACAATGACGGCGATGGGCGCATCAATGAGGATGGCCCTGGTGGATATGACATGAATCGCAACTGGCCAGGCGATTGGCAGCCAGAACATGTGCAGAACGGTGCGGGCGACTATCCACTGTGTTATCCAGAGACGCGCGCGATCGCGACGTGGGTGCTGAAACATCCAAACATCGCTGCGGCGCAGAGCTATCACAATGCGGGTGGGATGATCTTGCGCGGTCCCGGCGCGGCGTACCGCGAAGGTGACTATTCGAGCGAAGATCGTGCGACCTACGACGCGATTTCAGGGGCTGGCGCTGAGATGTTGCCGCACTACCGACCGATGGTGATCTTCAAAGAGCTCTACACCGTGCACGGCGGATTTGTGAATTGGCTCGCTGAGTCGCTTGGAATCATCTCATTCACGAATGAACTCTGGACGGACAATCGAATTCTGCAAAATGGTCGCGAGCCGACCCCCGAGGAGATGGTGCGTTGGCGCGATCGCGTGCTCTTTGGGCAGACGACAAGTGACTGGAAGGAACTCACCCATCCTGAGTATGGGTTGGTGCTTGTGGGGGGCGGTACGAAATGGTCGAGCAGAATTCCACCGCCTTTCATGATCGAAGAAGAGTTGCACCGCAACTTTGCATTCACTGTCTTTCACGCGCAGCAAATGCCGCGGCTCACATTCGCATCAATAAAGGTCGAGCCGCTGGGCGCGCAACTCTGGCAAGTCACGATTGCGATTTCGAACGAACACAGAATTCCGACCCGCACTGTGCGCGCGAGCCAGAAGAAGATTGGACTTCCAGACCACTTGACTCTGACTGGACTCGGCCTGAGTGTCGCATCGGGGGGTCCAATGGCGCAGCGACTCGCAACAACCTTTGAACCCGCGCGCAAGAATCCGCACGATCTCCTGGTCGAGAATGGCATCAGCGGACTCTCCACTGATGCATTCCGGTTCATCGTGCAAGCACCTGAGGGAGGGCGCGCCACAGTGCGCTACGCAGGCGAGAAGTTCAAAGCAATCGAGCAGACTTTCACGTTCACGGCGCCGAAGTGACTCAGACCTCTGCGGACATCGCCGTTGTCGGTGCTGGTGCCGCCGGCCTCTTTGCTGCGATTTGGGCGGCACGAACGAACCCAGCGCTGCGCGTGGTCGCGATTGATGGCGCGAAGATTCTCGGAGCGAAGATTCTGGTCGCGGGTGGCGGAAGGTGCAACGTGACTCATCACGCGGTCGATGAGCGGGACTACGCTGGAAGCCCCCCTGCGCTTGTTCAACGGGTGCTGCGCCGGTTTGGCGTCGACGAGACGATCGCCTTTTTTGAATGCGCCGGCGTCACACTCAAACGCGAAGAGAGTGGAAAACTCTTTCCCACAACCGATCAAGCGCGCACGGTGCTCACTGCACTCTTGACTGCGGCGCGCGATGCACACGTCGAGATTTTGCATCCGATGCGCATCGAATCTGTGACCAAGAGTTCGGACGGCTTCGTCTTGGCGAGTGGGAGTGATTCGATCGCTGCGCGGTGCGTCATCCTCGCGACTGGTGGATTGAGTTTGCCAAAGTCAGGCTCTGACGGCGGTGGACTGCGCCTCGCGCAATCGCTGGGTCACTCGTTGACTGCCCTTCTCAATCCCGCGCTTGTCCCCCTCACACTCACCACCGACCACTGGCTCACAACGCTCAGCGGACTCGCCTTGCCGGCCGAAATCACCGTGGTCACGCACACTGGCAAGATCGCGCGCGACACAAATGCGCGGGCAATCCCGACGATTCACGGCGCGGTGCTCTTGACGCACTTTGGCCTCTCGGGGCCTGCAATTCTTGACGTGAGTCGCCACTGGCTGCACAGCATTGCGAGCGACAGCGCATCAGAGTTGGTCATCAACTGGCTGCCGGGAACGACCGAGAGCGCTCTCGAGCAGGAACTCATCGCGTGCAAAGGAAAGAGTCTGCTCGCAGCATTGCACGCGCGCGTACCGGACCGATTCTTGCGCGCTGCCTGCGCGCAGGCAGAGGTCGACTGTGCATGCGGCATCCAACAATTGCCTCGCGCGCGGCGGCAGGCGCTTGTGCGACTTCTCACCGCATGCCGAATCGCTCCCACAGGGACGCGTGGGTTCGTCGCCGCCGAGACCACCGCGGGTGGCGTGCCACTCGCGCAGTTCAACCTCGACCGCCTTGAGAGTCTGCAGTGTGCTGGAGTCTTCATGTGCGGAGAGATGCTCGACGTCGATGGGCGACTCGGTGGATTCAGTTTTCAATGGGCGTGGTCGAGCGGATACGTTGCGGGATGCGCGGCGGCGCAATTCGCGGGGGCGCTCAGAGGCGAACCGTCGAGCGCATGACCTCACCAACGCGCGAAACGAGCGCCGTCACCTCTGCACCATTGGCTGGTGGCAATTCGCCGCGCTCGACCATCCGGTAGAGGTCTGCAACTTTCCATGCCTTTGTCTCTTCTCGCGCGGGATCGCGCGCGATCAAGTGCGCGTGCAAATGTTGCGCACCTTCTCCAAACATCACGACGTAGACGCGCGGAACCCCCGCGCCCACACGTATCGCGCGCATCGCCGCTGCGAGAACTTGCGCGAATTCACCCTCTTCTGCGCCGTCGAGGTCAGCCGCACTCGCCGCATGGCGTCGTGTGTCGAGCAAGAACCATCCTGCAATCGGCGCAGGATGTGCGTGATGCCTGAGAATCCACCTCTCACCCTGCCATGCGATCAGGTGCGCCGCCGATGCATCGTCATGCACCGCGCACACACCGCACTCGGCTCTCACTTCGTTCCCTTTGGACCGCCATCGCGCAGGTATTTCTCTTGAAGAGCCTCCTCGAGATCGACATCACAGATGTTCGCGAGTGTGCACATCCATGCGAGGCAATCTGCGAACTCCTCGCGCAGGTTCGCGTGGTCAGGTTCGCCCTTCTCGAACTTTCCGATCGCGTGGGCGAGCTCGCCGAACTCCTCGGCAAACCAGATGAATGTCTTGGATGGTCCGCGCGCGCGATCGGTTGCGTCATAACGATCGCGAATCCAACTCTGAAATGCTGAGATTTCCATGAAGCGATCGTACTACTCGCTTTGCTTCAACGAGAGCAGTTCGACGAGACGGCCGCGGGGGCGCGCATGGGGGCGCAGCTTAGTTTCCAGATGCGCAGAGGCAGGGACCCCAATTCGACAGCAAGTGGGTCAGATCTTTTCCATCAACGAATCCATCCGTTATGAAATCGGCGACTTCGTTCGCTGGCGTCACATTGCCCCAATGCGCGAGAAAGAGTGTGAGATCAGGGCTCTCAACAAAACCATTTCCGTCGAGATCAGGCGGACACGAAAGGGTGTCGATCTCGTACGAGAAAGCGATCCCCTGGCCAAGCTCCTGATTGGGAGCGTGCGGTGCACCGATGAGAACGATTTGATTTCCAGCACTTCCAAGTTCGATGCTCTCGCCAAAGTTCGCGTTTGGAACATCGGCGCTCGCAGGCGGTCGATACTTCGTGCGCTGCGACCAGTCGTCGCACTGATCATCGTTGCGCGCAAAGATGTAGACCGCACCGCGATCTGGATAGACAGGCGCCGATCCGACGTCGAGTCCGGGCGCACCGATCAACGCATGGTCGGCGGCGATCGCAACCGCAGCTCCAAAGCGATCGCCAACTTGTCCTCCAGTTGCGATGAGTTGTGCATTTACGAGATAGGTTCCCGTTGCCAGATCGAGCTCGAAAATCGATGCAGAACCTTGCGAACTTGCAGCGCCTGGGGCACCGACGATCAACATTCCACCTTGCGCAGAGAGGCTTGCGCCGAATTGCTCTTCGGCGATCGGGCTCACAGCCATCAGTCGCTGCACCAAGCACCACTCTCCCCACGCGGCGTTTGTCTGAAGAATGGTTGGCGCTGGATTGTCGGGGGTATTGCGGCGAAAGACCCAGACAAGCCCTTGCCGAAGATGGGTGTTGGTTTGCCGTTTCGCGCCGACAAAGAGATAGTCACCGTCAAAGGCGACAACCGATCCGAAGACCCCGTATGCAGTCAGTGATGCGCTCTGCCCCGAGAGAAGAGGCGGAGTGATGAACGCAGATTGCACCCACGTTCCCGCAGGCGATGGAACCTTCTGCCACTCGAACACCGTCACGGTTCCGCAATCAGAGCGGCCGGGTTCATCATCAACGGGGGCTCCCACAGCGATCGTCGTGCGCTGAATGCCATCAACGATTTGCTCGTCGAGTGCGACTGATGATCCAAAGAGATCAAGTGCCTTTGGCGTTGGATGGCGTAGTTGCGCAGCGGGTTCGACCCAGTTGCCATTACGAAACTGCCAGACCCATGCGACCCCTGCCTGCAATTGGTTGATCGTCGCAGGTATGTCGCGACCGGGGCCACCGGCGACGACCCACCGCTCGCTCGCAGCGATCGATGTTCCACACCAGTCGTTTGCGATTCCCTCGGCGGGAGTCAGCGTCTTCGTCCAGACGAATTCGCCGTCGCCAAGGTGTTCATAGAGGTGAACACCTCCTTGCGCAAGATCAGAACCTCCGCCAGGATTTGGGACTGGCAGCGAAGGAGCGCTCACCGCTGCAAATGTTCGTGCGAACGCGAGATCACTTGCAAAGAGATCAGCGGACGATCCGCCAGGAGGGGCATCGAACTGCCCAAGCGGATCGGGAGATTGACTTCCCTGCGATGCGGCAAAGTTCGTGAGTGCGCCTGCTGCGACGAACGCGACAATCAGTAGCGCGCCTGCATTCGCGGCGCGAGAGTGAGTTTTGTGATGCTTCAACGGTTGCTCGGTCATAGACAAACGAAGCCTCGTGCGGGTGAATCCAACCTGAATCCGATACTTCAATACCGAACCATACGGATCAGAGTTCATTTCGGCAAAAAGACTCTGCCATTTTCATAAAACGTCCTCGGTGCGGGTCGAACGCACAACCTTTGCCTTCGGAGGGCAACGCTCTATCCAATTGAGCTACGAGGACTCGCAATGAAGGCTACCCCGCCCGCGACTCGCCATCGCTAGCCTCAACCGCCCATGCCCCTCGTTAACCACCCAACCGAAAGCGCGCCAAGTTCGAATGTGGGCATCCTTGGGGTCACGGTGACGAACTCCCTCGCCACAGGAGTGCTCTGGAATGGGCTTGGATTCATCACCGCGGGCGAATACGACTATTCCGCGGGTGAAACCTATCTGCTCTTCATCGCCGCTGGAGTTCTCTACGCGCTCGCTGCTTTTTATTGCAGCAGATTTCTCGCCCGCATCGACGGAAGGATGAGCCCCCGCACGGTGCTGATTGTGCTGTGTGCGATCCAAGTCGTCATCGCACCACTCGCATTGATTCGTTCAACGAGTGCAGGCGTGATCGCAGTGGTGCTCATCACCAGCATCACTGGAGCGTGCCTCTGGCCCATCGTTGAGTCGTATGTCGCGGCAGGACGAAGCCCGCACGAAACGCGCCGCGCTCTTGGACGGTGGTGCATCGCATGGATGATCGCAGTCGCGTTGTCGCTCATTCTCATGGGGCCACTTCAACGCAACGAAGGATGGCTGAACCCGCGCTTCGCCCTCGTCGCACTCGCGCCGCTGAGCCTGATGGCGATCGGGTTTTTGTTCTTGCTTCCAGCACGGCCGGGGCTTCATGTTCACACCACCGAGGCTGCCCCCGCGCACTATGTGGCGCAACTGAAGAGCGCACGCATCTTGCTTCCCGCTTCCTACTTGCTTGTTGGAGCATTGAATCCGTTGATGCCGTACGTGCTCAAACGGCTCGAGATGAATCCAACATACGAGACCCCATTGACTGCAGTCTGGCTCGCAACGCGCGTCATCGTCGCAGCACTCATGCTTGGAATGTCCCAGTGGCGCGGTCGATGGTCGACACTTCTGCTGGGCGCCTGCTTCTTGATCGTTGGATTTGCGCTGGTCGTCACTGCGCCATCACTCGGATTCATCGTTGCAGGACTCGTGCTCTTTGGCGCGGGGCATGGAGTGATCTACTACGCCGCGATCTACTACGCGCTGCGCGTTGGCAGCGCGAGCATCGATGCGGGTGGAACACACGAGGCACTCATCGGATTGGGTTATGTCGTGGGTCCTGCCGCTGGGCTCGCGGGCTACGCGCTCGGAGGGGGCCTGTGGACAGTCGCAGTTGTCTGCGGGATTCTCGCGTTTGCTGCCGTTCCTGCGGCGCTTCCGTTCATCCGTCATCGAAAAGCACACGCCATCGCATCTTCGACGTTCACGCACTGAAATCGAAATCCCCGCGACAACAGCAGTGTTGGATGGACGAACTGTCCACCGAGCAAGAGCGCCTCTCCCATCTCACGGAACAACAGTTTCACGGCGAAGGGGGGAAGCGGCGCAAGGCACGGACGGTGCAGTGCGCGAGCGAGCGCTTTCGCGAACTCGTATTGCGTGACTGGATTGGGAGCGACTGCATTGACAGCGCCAGAGATGTCTGTGCGATCAAGCGCGAAACGAATTGCCGCAACGAGGTCGTCGATGTGAATCCAACTCATCCCCTGCCCGCCAGAACCGACTCGCCCTCCAAGTCCCAAGAGAAATGGAAGACGCATCTTGGCCGCAGCGCCAAAGTGGCAACTCACAACAACTCCGATGCGCATGCGCACAGTGCGAATGTCGCGCTGTGCGAGCGGTGAGAGAGCGCCCTCCCATGCGCAGGCGACCTCTGCAAGAAAGCCCGCGCCTGCTGGTGCCGACTCGTCGAGCACAGGCAGCGCACTGTTGCCGTAGTACCCAGTCGCGGATGCACTCACCACGACCGCCGGCGGACGCGCGAGCGCCGAGAGTTTCTCGGCGAGCGAACGTGTTCCGACCGCGCGGCTCTGCAGAATCGCTTGTTTGCGCCCAGCATTCCAGCGACCTGCGGCGATGTTCTCTCCCGCGAGATGAACGACTGCATCGATGCCCTCGAGCGCAGAGGCATCCCACGCGCCGGTTGGATTCCACCGCACTTCACCGCGAGCAACATCTGCATCACGACGCACGAGTCGAATCACACGCTGTCCAGAGTGACTTAACGCAGCGCAGAGCGCTTGCCCAATGCCGCCAGTCGATCCAGTCACTGCAATTGTGCGCGGTCGTTCGCTGAACTCACGGTCGCTCGTCGACATTCTCACTAGACTAGGTTGATGCCAACTTTCGCACGGAATGCTGAAGAATGCATCGTCGCTCGACTCGCGCAAACACAGAGCGCGCTCACACATCTCAGCAGCATGCAGGGCGAACTTCGCGCCGTGATCGACACGGTTCGCCGTGCGCTCTCGGATGGCAAGATGATCCTGACCTGCGGCAATGGGGGCAGCGCCGCTGAAGCGCTGCACCTCTCGGAAGAACTCATCGGTCGATATCGATCCTCGCGCCCGCCGCTGAAGTCACTTTGTTTGTGCGCAGACACAACCGCACTCACCTGTATCGCAAACGACTTTGGATTCAACGAAGTCTTCGCACGCCAAGTCGACGCGCTCGCCTCTGCGGGCGACCAACTCATCGTGCTCTCGACCTCAGGAAACAGCCCAAATGTGCTGCGTGCGCTCGAATCCGCGCGGCGCCTTGGCGCTGGCACGATCGGACTGCTCGGAAGCGACGGAGGAAAGGCGCGCGCACTCTGTGACCACGCGCTCATCGTTGGCGGCGCAGATAGCGCAGCAGTTCAAGAGATGCATCAGGTGATCGTGCATATTCTTTGCGAGAGTCTCGAACCCGTTTGACATCTTCCTATGAGCAGACATCGCCTCTTTTACATCGTGTGCCGTCTCGTGATTCCCTTGTGGTTGCTCGCTGGGGCGATCGTCAAACTGACCGAGCGCAATCCAAAGCTCTTGCCACCGTCGATTTTGACCGTCGTGCAATTTTTCGATGGATGGTTTGGCGCGAGCGGCACCGCGTGGCTCGATCTCTCGATGCGACTGATCGTGATTCTCGAATGCGCACTCGTCGCCGTGATGCTCTGCATGCCTCACTTCGCGCGGCGTGTCGCCATCGCGGTCCTTTCACTCTTCTGCGTGATCTTGCTCAGCGGCATCGTTCCGGCATTTCTCGACAAAGGATTTGAGGGGGCGTGGAAGGGATCGTGCGGATGCTTTGGATCGGGCGGACCCAATCCGTTGATCATGCTTGCGATCGACTTCACGCTCTTGGTGCTCGCTCTCATTTCGAAGCCGCGTGCCGCGCGGCCAACGCCGCTGCCCGCAACATTCGGGATGCCATCGGCGATTGCATTCACGCTCATCACCGCGGCGATCGCATTGGCGCTTCCAGCACGCAGTGGCATCACGATCGTTGTGCCAGTGCCCGATCCGCAGCCAGTTCAGCCAGCGCCAGTGCCACCGGTCGACAACCCCACGGTTGCGCCCGCCCCTGTGGCACCCGTTGCCGCTCTGTGGCCAGGAATGCCTGCTGCTGCCGCACCGTACTACGTCCCAGATTTCGCCACATGGCGTGGCGCGCGACTCGATGGTCAAGAACTCGCGCGCCTGATGGCTCCTGCCCCTCCTGCGACGATCAACACTGGAACATGGTTCGTGATGTTTTACCGAGAGGATTGCGAGCACTGCCATGAACTGCTGCAAACCTATTTTTCTGGACCGCTCAAGATCCCCACTTTGACCGTTGCGATTCCAGATACCGATCCTGCTGCCTCGCTCGAGATGCCTTGCTCAGAGTGTCAGAATCGCACGCTCCTCAAGGGACCTGATTATGTGCTGACAACTCCAGTGCTGATGCGAGTCGTCGATGGTGTGATTACAGACATCGTGACCGACTCAGAGGACCACGCTGCGGTCGAACGATGCATCTCGGGCACCAAGTAATCGAGGTACACGACGCCGATGCAAACACTCATCATTCGAATTCTCACTCCATTACTCCTTCTTGCGACCGCGCTCGCATGGGTGCGCGGCGGGACAGAGTGGACTCCCGCATGGCTCATCAACCTCGGCACACGCGCAGCGCTCGATGCGAGCGCGACGGCGCAACTCACCGTGGGAATTCTCTCTGGTGCAGCGTTGTCACTGCTCTTGTTTGGACGGCGCCCCGTCCTTGGGCGACTCACTGCGCGCCTTATTCTGCTGGCATTTGCCTTCTGCTGCGTCGCGACCCTTGCATCGCTCGTCGCCACCCCCGCTGCAGCAGGCTCTGCAACTTCACCACTGGCCTTCCCCATCATTGGGCTTGTGCTTTCTCTCTGGTTTTATACGGTTGCGAGTCGTCCGACCAGCGCACCAGCAACTCCCGCGCGATTGGGCGGTGTCTGGCGCGGCGCTGCAGTGCTCGCACTGTGGATCATTTCGATTGGCGTCGCGGTGCGCATCCCAATTGAAAACAATTCGCCGCTTCGCACGGGTGCGGCAACGAACGGCGAGAGTGTGATCCTCGATTATGTGCAGTGGCAAGGTCGCACACTTCCCGATACTGGGCTCTCTCGTTTGCTTCCGCAGCTCACGGCGCTCACACTCGAAGGGCGCAGCATCGTTGTGCTCTACAGCCCCGAATGTGGCCACTGCCGTGAAGTCTTCGAGCAGTACTTCACGACTGCGCGTGAGAACGTCAAAGTGATCGCGGTTGAGATTCCTCCAGCGCCCGGAACCCTCGCACTCGCAGGCGACAACCTCGGACCGATTCCCTGCGCGGGATGTGAGCGACTCTCTCTTCCCCCTGGCAAGACGTACATCCTCAAGCCACCCACTGTTGTTGTCGTCGAAGCTGGGCGAGTCGTCTGCGCGACTGATTCCGATTGGAAGAGTTGCTTGGGCCCACTGCCGAGCGCGACTACGCCAACGCCTTAGTCGGCTGCGAGCACACATTCCGTTCGTTTGCGCGCGCGCGGCGGAATCTTCGCTCGCGGCGAGAGCTCGAGACGAGCAAGTCTGCGCAGCTCGGCGAGAGTTGTTTGAGCCCCGAGTGAA
>CAYHFW010000003.1:0-173069 GCA_964355975.1 uncultured Singulisphaera sp. | reverse complement strand
AATGAATGACCCTCTTAATGATGCATTCTTTCCAAAGAACGGGTGCGAACGCGAAGGCGATCCACCAATCCAGCGCGGACGCGGCGGAATGCTTCACTCGGGGCTCAAACAGCTCTCGCCGAGCTGCGCAGACTTGCTCGTCTCGAGAACTCGCCGCGAGCGAAGATTCCGCCGAGCTGACGCAAGCGCATTTCCTCCGCAGGGCGACGGCCCTGGCGAGTTTGCAAGCCGAGCCGGAGTCTTCGTAGGCGAGGCGCAGCATGTTTGAGTCCAGGGTCGTTGACCTGCGGAGGTCACCGTTGTTGGCTCGACTCGGGAACTCGCGCGCGAGGTCACTTCGCAAGAAACGCAATCGTGCTCTTGGCGACGTACGCGATCGCTTCGTCCGACATTTCGGGATAGATCGGAAGCGAGAGGATCTCGTTCTGATCGCGAAACGCATTGGGAAAGTCACTGGGCGTGTGCTTCAAACTCGCGTACGCCGGATAAAACGGCAGCGCGCGTGAGTAGTTGAGCATCGTCGTGATTCCTAGTTCGGTGAGGTGCTTCTGCAGCGCATCGCGCTTCGCAGTGCGAATCATGTACAGATGAAAGACGTGGGTTCTGCCATCGGCGACCTTTGGCGTGCGAACGGTCGAGACTCCGGCGAAATGCCGGTCGTACACAGACGCGACGCGCTGGCGTGCGTGGGTCCATGCATTCAAGTGTGGCAACTTGACCGACAGAATCGCCGCTTGAATGCCATCGAGTCGACTGTTGATTCCTTCCATCTGATGCTCGCCTTTGCCGCCATGTCGCGCATAGAGCTCGCACCAAGCGGCGAGCTTGCTGTCGTTGGTGACGAGGCATCCAGCGTCTCCCATCGCCCCCAAGTTCTTGCCTGGATAGAACGAAAAAGTCGCAGCAACGCCCATCGTTCCAACCTTCTTGCCTTTGTACTCAGCCATGACGGCCTGCGCACAATCTTCGATGACCCACAGTTTGTGTTTTGCCGCGAGCGCCAAGATGGGATCCATGTCTGCGGCTTGACCGCAGAGATGCACTGGAATGATTCCCACGGTGCGCGCGGTGATCTTCGATGCAATCTGCTTTGGATCAATCGTGAAAGTCTCTGGATCGGTGTCGCAGAACACGACCTTGCCGCCCGCCTGAGTGATCGTCTCGGTCGTTGAGATCCACGAGTGTGCGGTCGTGATGACTTCATCGCCGGGCTTGATGTTCAGCCCCTTCATCGCGATGTAGATCGCATCGGTGCCGTTCGCACACGAGACGCAGTGTTTGACGCCGACCGCCGCGGCAAACTCATTCTCGAAAGTGGTGACAAATCTGCTGCGAATGAACGCCGACTCGGTGATCACCGTGCGAATTGCACCATCGATGCCATCTTGAATCGAGAGATATTGCGCGTAAAGATCGACAAAGGGAATGTTCATGAAGTCTTGCCTCGAAGGGTTCTCATCAACTTTGCAGGATTGCCTGCGTATACGCCAGGTTGGGTGATGTCCTTGGTGACAACCGACCCAGCGCCGATGACCACATCATCGCAAATCGTAATCGGCAAAATGGTCGCATTCGATCCAATCGAAACGCGCGATCCGATGCGGGTCGACTTCCAGAGAGAACGATCTCCCCGCGCTGGTCCACCCGTACTGAAGAGGTCATTGATGAACATGACGCCGTGCGCGACAACGCAATCATCGCCGAGTTCGACAAGTTCGCAGACAAACGAATGGGATTGCACTCGGCAGCGCTTGCCAATTCGTACGTCTCGCTGGATCTCGACGAATGGCCCGATGAAGGTGTCATCGCCAATGGCGCACCCGTAGATATTGGCGGGTTGGACGACGGTGACCCGTTCGCCGAAGCAGACATCCTTGATTCCGACAGACTTGAGATTCGGATCAGCCATGTCGTTGTCCAAGTTTGCAGCGCATTGGCTTGAAACGCAACGAGACCTCCGCGCCGGTCTCGATCGACTCATAGATCGCCGAAATGAGTTCCAAACTCTTTCGGCCAGCGAGTCCGTCGACAAGTTGGTGTGTGTCGTTCTCGATGCACGAGACAACATGCTCGTAGTACGCCTGATGTCCGAAGCCGTAAACGCTTGGCGGGTTCACCGAGAACTTCGTCAAGACATCGTCGTCGCCCGGCTCGCCCTTGGCGAACTTCCATGTGCTGATCTCATTGACCGCGAAACCGCCGATGACCACAGTGCCACCCTCGCCGAGAATCGAAATCGAGCCTTCAAGATCTTTGGGACGCGCTGCAGTCGTGGCTTCGATCACTCCAAGAGCCCCATTTGCGAACCGCAGCAAGACGACCGCCGTGTCTTCCGTCTCAATATGAGCGAGCGCGGTTCGGCTCATCGCGAACACACTCTCAACATCGCCCATGAGCCATTCCAGAAGATCGACGTGGTGACTCGCCTGATTCGTGAGCACTCCGCCGTCGAGCGCCCAAGTGCCACGCCACGAATCCTGGTCGTAATACTCCTGCGGACGACACCAGCGCACGCGAACCGTTCCCATGACGAGTTTTCCGAAGCGGCCGCGTTCCATTGCCTCCCGCAGTTTGACAACCGGAACATTGAAACGATTCTGCTTGATCACAAAGAGTTTCACATTCGCTGCGTCGCATGCAGCGATCATCCGATCGGCATCTTTGAGAGTCAGCGCCATCGGCTTTTCGACCAGGATGTGCTTCTTGTGTTTCGCAAGCTCGACGACGTGGTCTGCATGCATTCCACTCTCGGTCAGCACAACGACCACATCGATCGCTTCGGAGCGCATCATCTCATGCATGTCGCTGTAGGCAGGAACGTTGAACTGTGCGCCGATCGCCTTCGCGCGCTCAATGCGAATGTCGCACACTGCGGCGAGGCGCGCTCCTCGAATCTGCCCGTGACCGAGCAATTCGGAATGGCGCTTCGAGATGCGACCACAGCCAACAAGTGCAATATTGAGCATAGAAGCGATCATATCAATCGCGGTTTCTATGGCGCGTTTTCGATGGTTGCCCCAAGAACTCTGAGTCGACTCTCGGGGGCGTTCGCCTTGAGATAGTCCGCGATCAATGGCTGCCACTTCAGAAAATTCGCGCTGCACGCGTCGATCGTCTGATCAAGAGTCGCACCACGATCAAATCGAAGAATAAATGGCTCCTGAACGAACGCGGGCATCGCATTGATGAGCAGCGGAAGCCCATGCGCGAGAAGCTGCATCGATTTGTTCGCGAGCGTGACGGCATTGACCGCTGGAGTATTCGCGTAGGGCAAGATGCCGCAGAGAATCTCATCCAACGGAAGTTGCTCGAGCGGGGTTGAGTCGCGCACAGTGATGTTTGGGTATGCAGCGAGCACCTTCAGAATTCGGATGCGTCGGTGCTGGTGCTGGGTTGGGCCGACAAAGAGCAACTTCCACTCTGGCCCGCGCGTTTTCAGATTT
Source organism: uncultured Singulisphaera sp. (assembly GCA_964355975.1). Taxonomy (GTDB): domain Bacteria; phylum Planctomycetota; class Phycisphaerae; order Phycisphaerales; family SM1A02; genus F1-60-MAGs104. The sequence goes on along the minus strand of CAYHFW010000003.1, from coordinate 169,626 downwards.
TCCGCGAGCCGCGCGACGAGGCCGAGGTCGACCGCATTGTCGATCGAACCCCAGAAAAGAAGCGTCTTTCTGTTCTGTGCATCTCCAGTCGGCGCGCGATAGGGCTTCACCGCCCAAGGAAGGAAGAGGGTCGGCGTGCACCAGAGGCTGAGACGATCGACAAGCGGAGTCGAGACCGCCATCACCGATCCGCTCATCTCGCAAGTTCGGCGCAGCATGCGCGTCAGGTGCGAGCGCCACGGCAATCGGCACTGCGCTTCGAAGTCATCGTGGATGATGGTGGTGATGCGTGATCGATCAAAAAGTTCACCCAAGAAATCACTGTCGTGGTTGAAATTCACGACGCGCGCCTCAGAGTCAATTGCGCACTCGCGCAATCGCGCGCGAATCTGCCTGAGTGCCCACCGCCCATTCATCCACGAAAGAAACGGAAGCACCCGCAACTGAAAGTGCATCAGCCGTGTGGTATTCACAAGTGTGAGTTGGTCTGTGAGTTCAATGACGCGCGGTCCACTTTTCGCATACCACGGTTGCGGTCGCTCAAAGAAGAACACTCGGTGGCCGGCGTCGAGAAGCAACTGCGCGATCTGATGCCGAAGGCGTGGAGGCTCACTCCACGGCGTGTTCGTGATGAAAATGAAGGTCGACATCAAGGGCTCCGATGCCGTGCCTCGCGCGCGGCTACCTGTTGCGAAACAGATTCAAGACGCGGATCGCAGCTCGCCAGAGCGGCGCTTCGGATGGATAGAGCGCGTGCGAACGACCAGGGCGACTGAGATAGGTATCGAGTTGCGCACGCGTCCATCCCATCTTCTTGAGGAAGTATGCAATGTCTTGATCGAGCGCTTCTTGGCTGGGGTAGGGGATGCCCGCCATGCCGGCGAGGGCATCGTCGCGCGTCATCTGGCCCGCAACGACGAGTGTGCTCAGATGCACGCGGCGTTTGTCGACACCGAACTTCGTTGGAAGAATGTGCCCTTGGTAGAAGCGCGTGAAGATCGATTCGTAGTGTTTGTATGGATAGGGCTTGTACGCAAACTTCTTCTGCAACACATCAAGTGCCTCAAACTTGTTGAATGGGAAGTAGTCGAGAAACCACACCCATTGAATTCTGCGGCCAACACCAAGCCATGCGGCACCCAGCGTTCCAATCGATGGGAACGACTTCAGTTTCACCCCACCCGTACGGCCCAATGCCTTGATGTTTCGCTTGTCAAACTTGTTCCAAGTCCACCCTGTAGGCATGCGCATTCCCTCGGTCGCATGATTCGTGCCAGAGAGCATGAAGCGGACGCCGCGCTTTGCCGCCTGTTGATAGTTCACAGCGAGCATCGCATTGTCGTAAAGAAGTTCGACGTCGATCACATCGGCGTCGAAGAACGCCTGCATCAAGCCGCGATACTCACTCCAGTCGATCACATGGGTGTGCAAGTCAACGCCCAGTCCAGTGACAAGGTTCGCAATGTTGTTCTGCGCTAACTCTGAATTCCACCCATTGTCCATGTGCACCGCGAGCGGACGCAGGCCCAATTCAACGGCTTTTACGAGCACCCACGAACTATCAACTCCACCTGAAACGCCGACGATGCAGTCGTATCTCTTGCGTCGACCCTGCGACTTGACGCGCGCAACAAGCGCATCAAGGTCACGGCGTTGCTTCTCGAGATCGGGAGCAAGCACGTGGCTCGCATGTTCGACGAATTCAGAACAGTAGTTACAGACGCCATTCGAGTCGAACTGAATGTCTCCAATGGTGGTGTCCATGACACACCGAGAGCAGATTTGATAGGGAGCGGTGGTCATGTCGCATTCACGAGCAGTTCGAGATCAACTGCACGAGGATAGGTAATGAGGACTGCGCGGTGCGGTCCATAGAAAACGAAAAACGCCCCCGCGCTGACGGCGCTCGCACCTGCGGCAATGGCGGTGCGAATGTCCTGCAGGCTTCCAACGCCTCCAACGGCGATCAGCGGAACAGGAATCGAACGGCTCGCCTCGCGAATCAGTGCTTCATCCATTCCCGCCATCATGCCGTCGCGATCGACGGCATTCAAGACGATCTCGCCAGCACCCGCGGCCACTGCCTCTTGCAGCAACGTCTGCCAGGGTTTCGCAATCGTCTTTCCAGCTGCAGCGCCGAACGCGTGAAGTCCGCCGAGCCATCCCTTCTTGACATCGAGTGAGAAGAGCACGCTCTGACTTCCGAAACGGTCGGCGATCTCACGAATGAGTGTCATGTTCTTCAGCGCAGCAGTTTGAAGGCAGACTTTTTCGACGCCGAGCGCAAAGAGTTGCCGCGCTTGTTCGACCGTTTGGATGCCACCTCCGTAGCACAGCGGCATGAAACACTCGCCCGCGAATTGTTCGATCAAGGCATAGTTGGGTGCGTGACCTTGGCGACTCGCGTCGATGTCAAGCACCATCAGCTCATCGACCTCTTTATCGTTGAAGATCCGAATCGCGTTGATCGGATCGCCGACATAGACCGGCTTGCGAAACTGCATCGTCTTCACAAGCCCCTGATCGCGAAGCAACAAGCATGGAATGACACGGGGCTTTAGCACGGCATCTCCACGAATCGCCGAATGAGTGCGAGCCCGTACCGATGGCTCTTCTCTGGGTGAAACTGAACTCCAAGAATCTGCTCGCGCTGAAATGCAGCGGTGACATCAAGTCCATGATGGGTCGTCGCCAACACATCTTGCGGATCTTGGCAGACCGCATGAAACGAGTGGACGAAGTAGTAGCGCTGCTCTTCGCCACTGGATGCGATGAGCGGATTCTCCTTGCGAACTCGAACACTGTTCCATCCCATGTGCGGAATCTTGAGTGGCGAATTGGGCTCGAAGGCGAACCGTCGAACGTGACCCTTGATCCACCCGAGTCCGTCGCACACTCCCTCTTCACTCTTGTCGCACATGAGTTGCATGCCAAGACAGATTCCGAGAATCGGCATGCGTTTGGCAATGACGAGTTCGTTCAGCGTCTCGGTCCAACCCGCTGAGTTGAGGCTCGACATTCCATGATCGAACGCGCCAACGCCAGCGAGCACGAGTTTGTCGAACCGGCGCAATTCACTTGGGTGCTGCACGATCTCTGCAGATCCTCCAGCCTTCTCAATGATCTTCGCAACGGATGAGAAGTTGCCACAGGGCAGAGCGGGAATCCCGATTTTCATGCATGCGCCTGGTTGAAAGAGAGAAAATTCTGGATCACTTTGAAAGCTCAGCTCGCGCGCGCTCCCAATCGCGAACGCGAGCCAGCGCGGATGCGATCGTATCGGATGTGTTGAGCAGCAATCGTTGTTTGAGGCTCGGATCGCACCAATCTGGCGGTACTTGGTTGTCGAGATAGTCCGCGACAAAGGCCGCACGCCACTCTGGAGCGCCGAAGTTGTCTTCCTTCGTTACCGGGGTGCCCGTGCAGTCTGTCGAAATGTTGATGAAGTAATCGATGGCAGTCCAGATCGCGATGCCGGTCGCGCCAGCCGCCACCGATGGTGCAACTTGATCGTCGATGAGTTCAGCACCCGAAACAACACGGCAGAAATTCGCCTTGCCGCCAGGGGTCCAGTAGGGAGCGACGGTCGGTATGACGGGCTTTCCTTGTGCGAGCAGTGACGCAAGCCCAACCTGCGCAGTGCGCCAAGCCTTGCCCTCATCTGCGACGGTGCTGCGCTGACCGGGCGCAGCAAGGCGCGGGTCATACTTTGGATAGACCGTCGGGCTGACCCAGTCGAGCTCTTTGATGAGCGCGCCATAGATGGCAGTCGCGCGCTCAAGCGCTTCGCGTTTCGCCAACGGAGTGGCAGACATCCATCCGCGACTTCCCAGCCAGTATGAAAGCCACGGAACTCCGTAGTAGGTCCACTTTGTCTGGGGAAATCGCGCCTTCACCGCTCGAACAGTTTGAATCATCGTCGCAATCGCGCGTGCTCCCTCGGGAGAGTCAGGTCCCTTCTGCAGATCGGCGTTGAAGGGATCTTCAAAGTCAAGCATTCCCCATGCGGGAGTTTGGTCCTTCGTTTCGTTCGCGATCGCTTTGAGCACCGCTTCTGAATCGATCACGCCACTCTTTGAGCACTGCGGGTCACAGCTCTGATAGAGAATGTAAAACGACGTTGCTCCCAGAGCGCCCACGCGCTCGCGCGCATTGCGATTCGGAAGCGTGTCGTACAGAAGCACAAGTGGATCGCGCTGCGCTGGCACGGCCGCAGGCGGCTGGGTCGTTGGCGCTTGGACAGGAGGCGCAATTGCCCCAGCCCAGAATGCAACCGCGAGTGATGACGCCGCCGCAGCGAAGAGTGCCGCGCCTGTGACGCGGCGCCCCGTGATGTGTCGGGGCCATCGCATCAATGCTTCCTCGGGCAGATCAAGTCAAGGCGGTTGTGTCGAAACACATCCTTCGAGATCATTGGTCCTGTCCGAGCGAAGCGGACATCGCGTGCCCCGCGTCGCGCAAGGTCTTCTCGCGCCGCGCGATCTCAAGATCAGATTCAACCATCATCTTCGCAAGTTCTTCGACGCCGACGGTGGGTGCCCAGTTCAAGACCTTACGCGCCTTCGACGCATCTCCCAGCAACTGCTCGACCTCAGCGGGTCTGAAGTAGCGCGGGTCGATCTCGATGTAGTCATTCGCATCGAGCCCGACATGCTGAAATGCAAGTTCGCAGAACTGGCGAACAGAAATCATCTTGCCTGTCGCGATCACGTAATCATCGGGTTGGGGTTGTTGCAGCATCAACCACATTGCCTCAACATAATCCCCCGCGTATCCCCAGTCGCGCAGTGAATCAATGTTTCCCAGATACAACTTGGATTGCATCCCGAGTTTGATGCGTCCCACAGCGCGCGTGATTTTTCGAGTGACGAACGTCTCACCACGACGTGGGCTCTCGTGATTGAACAGGATGCCGCAACTTGCGTGCATCTTGTAACTCTCGCGATAATTGACGGTGATCCAGTGTGAGAAGACCTTGGCGCAGCCGTACGGAGAGCGCGGATAGAACGGCGTCGTTTCGCGCTGCGGAACCTCCTGCACCTTGCCGAACATCTCGCTTGAGCTCGCTTGATAAAAACGAATCTGCCGTCCAGAGATCTCTTGAAACGATCGCACTGCCTCAAGCAACCGCATTGTGCCGGTGGCATCGGTGTCGACCGTGTAGACCGGCTGGTCGAAACTCACGCGCACATGACTCTGCGCGCCGAGGTTGTAGACCTCATCAGGCTGCACCTTTCGCATGATCTCGGCGAGACCATTGCCATCATTCAAATCGCCAAAGTGCAGTCGCAGACGCGCTCCCTTCTCGTGTGGGTCTTGATAGAGATGGTCGAGTCGTTCAGTATTGAAACTCGAACTGCGCCGAATGATGCCGTGCACTTCATATCCCTTGCCGAGCAAGAGCTCGGCGAGATAGCTTCCGTCTTGTCCTGTGATGCCGGTGATGATTGCCTTTTTCAATTCGAACTCCTAGTGCTCTGGGGAAGTGATTTGTGTTTCGCAAGAGTAGCGCAATGTCGAGTTGACTCAGGGCGCAGACGCTCGCGTTGATCTGAAATCGAATGGGTATCTTTCGTGCGATGGATCCCAAGTCATTCAAGTCTTTTCGCGGCCAACGCGTCGTCGTGACCGGCGGCGCTGGCTTTCTCGGGCGAGTTGTTGTCGAAAAACTGAAGGCCCGCGGCGTTGCGGACGTGTTCATTCCTCGCAGAGCCCAGTACGACCTCACACAGGAGGCCGATGTCGCGCGGATGTACGAGACCCTCAAGCCAGATGTCATCTTTCATCTCGCGGCAGAGGTCGGCGGAATCGGCGCAAACATGAAGAATCCAGGGCGGTACTTCTTTGCCAATATGGCCATGGCGCTGCATCTGATCGAGCAAGCGCGGCAGCGGGGTCTCGGGCAGTTCATCCAAGTCGGAACCATTTGCGCCTATCCAAAGTTCACCCCAGTTCCGTTTCGCGAGAGCGACCTTTGGATCGGCTATCCAGAAGAGACCAATGCCCCCTATGGCATCGCGAAGAAGGCGGCGATGGTCATGCTCGATGCCTACAACCGGCAGTATGGACTCCGCTCAACGTATGTCTTGCCAGTGAACCTCTATGGCCCTGGCGACAATTTCAACCCCGACACATCGCATGTCATCCCAGCGCTGATTCGCAAGTGCGTCGAGGCGGTCAACGCTCGCGCGAGCTACATCGAATGCTGGGGAACCGGATCGGCCAGTCGCGAGTTCTTGTATGTCGATGATGCAGCGGAGGGTTTGATTCGAGCGGGCGAGGTACTCGATACTCCAGAGCCGATCAACTTGGGCACTGGAATGGAAATCACGATTCGAGATCTCATCACGCTGATCGCAAAGTTGAGCGGATTCACAGGCGAGATTCGCTGGGACAGCACGAAGCCCGATGGCCAGCCGAGACGATGCCTCGATGTCACGCGCGCCGCCGAACTCTTGGATTGGCGCGCGCAAGTTGGATTTGAAGAGGGGTTGAAGCGCACGATTGCGTGGTATCGGAATCAACCACAGTGACGAGCGATCCATCCTGCACCCGAACCGGATCAAAGTCAGCCCCGCTTCGAGTGCTGTTTCTCAATCAAGCGTTTTGGCCTGACGTCGCGGCAACCTCGCAGCATGTCGATGACCTCGCCCGATTTCTCGTGCAGCGCGGAGACCGCGTCACAGTCGTGGCGAGTCGTTCGATCTACGGGGCAAGTGGCGCAACGCTTCCACGCCGTGAGAACCACGAGGGAATCGAGATCTTTCGCGTCGGCGTGCAACTTTTCGGAAAACGCGGCATCGCTCTGCGCGCCGTCGACTTTGCACTCTTCTATGTCGCAGCGCTCTGGCGGTGCATCATTCTTCCGCGGCATGATGTCGTGGTCTGCCTCACGACTCCGCCGTTCATCGCGCTTGTGGGGGTGCTGCTCAAATGGTTCAAGGGATCACGTCTCGTCTATTGGACGATGGATCTCTATCCCGAAGTTGCTGGGGCAGCGGGTGTCATGCGGCGCGGCAGCGTTCTCTGGCGTGTGCTGCAGTGGATCGACCGATTCTGCCTGCGCGCGAGCGACTCTGTCGTGGTGCTTGGCGAGTGCATGCGCAAGAGTGTTGTCAGCAAGGGAGCGCGCCCAGATGATGTTCGCATCATCAGCGTGTGGAGCGGCACTGAGTCATTTCAAGATCGCCCCCGCAGCGAAAATCACTTTGAATTGCAGTGGAAGACGCAAGGCCGCCTCACGATTCTCTATGTCGGAAACTTCGGACTCGGTCACGACATGCAAGCAATCGCTGGAGCGGTTGAAGCACTCAAGTCAGATGATCGAATCCGCTGGCTCTTTATCGGTGCCGGAAAGGCGAAGCGCATCCTTGAACAACGCGTCAAAGAATGCGGCGCGACCAACGTCACCCTCGGCGGCTATCAACCTCGCGAACTGCTTCCTGAACTCCTCGAGATGGGTGACGTGCACATCGTTTCGCTTCTGCCAGGATGGGAAGGACTCATCGTGCCGTGCAAATTCTTCAGCGTTCTTGCCGCAGGAAAGCCCGTGTTGTGGGTCGGCCCGCGTGAGAGTGCGTGCGTGACGATTCTGCACGAGAATCAATGTGGTTTCGAAATCGCAGCAGGAGATTCCACTGCGCTCGTTCAAGCAATTCAGCAACTCGCCGCCGATCGAGACGCCGCGCGCGCGATGGGTGAGCGCGCACGCGATGCGTACAAGGCGAAGTACTCAGTTGACCGCGCGTGCGAGCAGTGGCGTGATGTGCTCAACGAAGTTGTGCGAGACCACGAATAGCCGCGCTGAGCCGGTCATTCCTTTCATAGAACGGGACCGAACGCGACGCCTCTCGCTTGCGTACCCGCGGCGGAATCTTCGCTCGCGCGAGTTCCCGAGCCGAGCAAGTCTGCGCAGCTCGGCGAGGGCTGTTTGAGCGCCGAGTGAAGCATTCCGCCGCGATCACGCTTGCCTAAGCGCGCAGCGATCACGCTTGCCTAAGCGCGCAGCGATCACGCTTGCCTAAGCGCGCAGCGATCACGCGTGCCTAAGCGCGCAGCGATCACGCTTGCCTAAGCGCGCAGCGATCACGCTGCTTCAGCAGTCTGTTAGCGGTGCGATGGCTGCGATAGATCCTTCGAAAACGCGATGATTTTCGAGCGAATCTGCGCGAAGTATCCGGCCTTCAGCCGCGCGACTTCAAAGCCGCTCCATCCATCGAGAATTCCAAACTTCCAAATCCACGAGTAAAAGAAATACCCCGGAGCGAGCCACCACTTGGTGACTGCGCGGTACTTGCGACGTTGAGCGCCAGTGAAGCGAATCCACGTCTCGCCAGTTTGCTGCAGCCTGAGGTATCGGCGCGCCTCCCAAGTCGAATACTGCTCGTGGCGAGCGATTGACGCCTCGAGCCCCTTGAAGTCCTGATGGTCGATCTTTGTCTTGAGTTGGCCGATGCTGCCAACGAGCAGTGGATGCTCATGAATCTCCATGTCGAGCCCGCTCCAATGTTGCTCGTCGATGCGCTCGTACAGGCCGCTGCCAACTTTGAAGATCGGCAGTTTGATCTGAGGCACCCCATACTTCAATTTCTTGTCGTAAAAGTAATTCGAATAGACGACGCGAAATCCGACATGTTTGGTCGTTGCAATCGCTGCCTCGAGTTCGTTGACAAATTCTTCGCAGAGGTACTCGTCGGCATCCAGAAAGAACACCCACGGTGTTTTCGGGGGCTGATTCATCAACAGCCAGTTGCGTTTCTTCGGAAAGTGTCCATCCCAACGAAACTCGACAAACTCACAGCCGTGCGCAAGCGCAATCTCGCGCGTTCGGTCGGTGCTTCCCGAGTCGACGACAACCACTTTCGCGAATCGCGCGAGCCGCGCGAGGCAAAGTGGCAAGTTGAGCTCTTCGTTCTTGACGGGGATCACGACCGTGACTGGCAAAAGCGTCGTCTGCATGTGATCTGCCAATAGTATCGGGCAAGATGCAGCGCTCACTTGATTCTGCCCATCGGCGAGGTGTCGGTTCGTTGAAACTCATCAGGGTCATCAATCGACGGGCGTGGGTTCTCATAGGATCGTTCCGGTGAAATCACTCGTTCTCCACAACACACTCACCCGACAGGCTGAGACCTTTGCCCCAATCGATTCGGCGGGTCGCACTGTCACCTTCTATTCGTGCGGACCGACGGTGTACGACGACGCGCACGTCGGAAACTTTCGTTCGTTTCTCAATGCCGATCTCTTGCGACGCACGCTCGAACTCATCGGCTACTCAGTGCGCCATGTGATGAACATCACCGATGTCGGCCACATGACCGACGATGGCGATGCCGACGGCGGTGGCGAAGACAAGATGGCAGTCGCGGGACGGCGCATCGCAGAGGCGAAGAAAGCCGGTCGACTTCCAGAGGGTGTCACGGTTGATCCGCGCGATCCTCTTGCGATTGCCGACTTCTACGCAAATCGCTTTCTCGAAGATGCCCGCACGCTGGGATTGAAAGTCGCGCATGACGCTCTGCGCGATCCGCAGTTGATGCCCCGTCCAACACAGTGCATTCCGCAAATGGTCGCGCTCATTGAGCGGCTGATCGCGCGCAAGAATGCGTACGTCGCAGGCGATGGCGTCGTCTATTTCGATATCAAGACCTTTCCCGCATACGGTCGCCTCTCGGGCAATTCACTCGATTCGCTGCGCGAAGGGGCGGGCGAGCGCATCTCTGCGAGCAATCAGTCATTCAAGCGACATCCCGCAGACTTCATGCTCTGGAAGCCTGATGCCGCGCACGTGATGAAATGGGATTCACCCTGGGGCGCTGGATATCCAGGATGGCATCTCGAATGCAGCGCGATGGCCGCGGCGTTTCTGGGCGAAGAGATCGATCTGCACTCTGGAGGCGAAGACAACATCTTTCCCCACCACGAGTGCGAGATTGCGCAGAGTTGCTGCGGCTTCGATCACCCTTCGTTTGCGCGCATGTGGTTTCACACTCGGCACCTCATCGTCGAAGGTGAGAAAATGTCGAAATCAAAGGGCAATTTCTTCACGGTGCGCGATGTTCTTGCGCGCGGCATCACGCCAGCAGCGCTGCGATTCGAACTCGTGCGCATGCACTACCGCACGAACGCAAACTTCACGTGGCAGGGTCTGCGCGATGGCCAGCGCCAGATCGATCGGTGGTCGCGCGCACACGCCGCAGTGCAAGCGCAGGCGCGAGCGCAGGCCGCGCAGCCATCCGCTGCAGCGGGAGCGTTTGCGCGTGCGCTCGAACAATTCACAAACGCGATGTGCGATGACTTGAATGTCGCACGCGCGGTCGCGGCACTCAATACTGCGGTCAGTGAGTCACCCGACGGCGCACTCGCGGGCAGTTGTCCGCACGCAGAACTCGCCGCACTCGAAGCGATGAACAGTGTGCTCGGGGTGTTTGAGCGCAACACCGTGCAATCGCACGCAACTTCGCAAGGCGATGATGCTGCAAGTGAGTTCAGCGCCAAAGTCGAGTCTCTCATCGCCGAGCGCACCGCCGCCCGCGCCGCAAAGGACTGGGCCGCAAGCGACCGTGTGCGCGATGCGCTCGCCGCGCTCAATGTGCAAATCAAAGACTCGCCAACTGGCACAACATGGACGCGTGTGTGAGAGCACGCGCGCCGATCCATCCTCCGGTGATCGGATTGACTGGATCAATTGGCGCGGGCAAGTCGAGCGTCGCGCGAATACTTGCTGACTTGGGCTGCGTCGTCAGCGACTCCGACCAACTCGCGCGCGCCGCGTTTGACGATCCCAAGATTCACAGCGAGATTGTTCGTTGGTGGGGGAGCACGATCGAGACCCCCGCAGGATCGATCGATCGTCGCCAAGTCTCGGCGATTGTCTTTGCGCCACCCACAGCCTCGCTCGAGGTTCGAATCGCCGCCGAGCGCGAGCGCACACGCCTCGAAGGGCTGATTCACCCCTTCATTCACGCACGCCGACAGGCACAATTTGCTGCGGCGTCGATTGCTGGCGCATCCCCCGCGGTCGCGTGCGTCATCGACGCGCCATTGCTGCTCGAGTCGCACCTGCAAGGCGAATGCGACACAATTCTCTTCGTAGATGCCCCATTCGACACGCGACTTGAACGGGTTTCGCTCAACCGGGGATGGTCAAGAGACGATCTCGAGCGGCGAGAATCTGCGCAAATGCCTCTTGACCAGAAGCGCAAGTTTGCGGATCATGTACTGATCAACGACGGCGATATGCAGTCGTTGCGGGCGCAAGTCGCTCGGCTTCTCAGCCACATTCTTGAACAGAGACAGAGGGCGTGACCTCCTGTTTCGGCTGAGCACCTTCCACGAACGACAGCAGCGAAAGCTCGTGTCGTTCATCTTCACTCTCTCGCCTCACACTCGCTTCAAACTCGCTTCACACACTGGGAACCTGCACCATGAATGACACGCAATCGCCATCGACATCGCAAAGCAACTACCAAGGCGGAGGCAAGGAACACTACGGCAAGGGTCGTCGACGACGTCGACGCGGCGGTGGCGGGAGCGGTGGTGGCGGTGGTGGTGGCGGTGGATTCCAAGCCCAAGCAGCAGTCCAGATGGCCACAGGAGCGATCCCAACCGACGAACAGCTCGAAGCAGAACTGCTCGCTCTCGAAGAAACGCTTGGAGGCAAGAAGAAGCCCACCAAGAAGGGCGAACTCGACATCGCTGGCCTGCAAAAACTCACGACCGACGAGTTGCTCAAAGAGGCGAAGAAACTCGGACTCGAAGACAAAGAAGGGCTTCCAAATCACCGTCTCGTCTTTGAGATTCTGCGCGCGCGCGCCAAGCTCGAAGACCAGATGCTTGCCGAGGGATCGCTCGACATCATGCCCGATGGGTTCGGCTTTCTGCGCAGCGCTGAGTACTCCTATCTCGCCTGCGAGGACGACGTCTATGTCAGCGCGACAACGATTCGCAAGTGGGGATTGCGCCGAGGGCAAACAATTCGCGGATTGATTCGCGCTCCAAAGGACCAAGAACTGTTCTTTGTCATGCTCAAGGTCGAGGCGGTCAACGGTCGCGATCCTGCAACTGCGCATTCGCTTCCGGTCTTTGAGAATCTCACGCCGCTCCATCCAAACAAGCGCATTCACCTCGAGATCTTGAGTCAGCCAACACGCATCGAGCCACGCGTCATCGACATGGTGACGCCGTTTGGATTCGGACAGCGTGGGTTGATCGTTGCGCCGCCTCGTACGGGAAAAACAGTGATTTTGCAGCAGATCGCAAACGCGATCGCGACGAATCATCCTGATGTCAACACGATCGTGTTGCTCATCGATGAGCGCCCTGAAGAAGTCACCGATTTCAAACGCAACACTCCAACGCGCGTCGAAGTTGTTGCGAGCACATTCGACGAAGAGGCTTCGCGACACATTCAGGTTGCCGAAATGGTCATCGAGAAGGCGCGACGCATGGTTGAGTGTGGCGAGCATGTCGTGATCTTGCTCGACTCGATCACGCGCCTTGCGCGTGGTTACAACAACGCGATGCCAAACTCAGGCAAGATTGGATCGGGTGGAGTTGATACTTCTGCGCTGATCAAGCCAAAGAAGTTCTTCGGGTCAGCACGCAACATTGAAGGCGGCGGATCGCTCACCATCATCGCGACCGCGCTCGTCGACACTGGCAGCCGCGCAGACGAAGTCATCTTCGAAGAGTTCAAAGGCACGGGCAATGCCGAATTGCACTTGGACCGCAAACTCGTCGAGAAGCGCGTCTATCCAGCAATCAACGTTGGAGCCTCTGGAACGCGCCGCGAAGAACTGTTGCTCGATCCGAAAGAACTCGAACTCATTGTTCGTCTGCGCAAGGTCGTTTCTGACATGAACGTGGTCGAGGCGATGGAACTTCTGCGCAGCCGCGTTACAAAGACCAAGTCGAATGCAGAGTTCTTGATGACAATGTCGATGGGTTGAGGCATCAGTTTCGCCGTCGATGCGTATCAATTCATGTGAATCGACTGCCAGCGCGCGGTCCCAACTGAGGAGTCCGATGAATCGCACACGCCATTTTTCACTCGCACGCGGCATGACATTGGTCGAGATTCTTGCAGTTGTTGGCATCATCGCGCTACTCATCGCGATTCTCTTGCCAGCGCTGCGCGTTGCGCGCGCCAACAGCGAGTGGGCGGCGAGCCAGAACAATCTTCGGCAGATTCACACGTATTTGCAGGCGTACATCACAGACAACCGCGAAACTGTCCTGCCAAGTCAGGTCGACTACCGCACCGCCCGATTCAAGGGCAGCGTTCGATCGGCTGTCCCCTCATCGCCACCGATCGGCCCGGCGCTCGTTGGAACATGGGCTGACATCCTCTGGACTCTGAATTCGCTCGGTTCGGTGCAGATGCCGGCGGCCGACGACGGAACCCCCAATCCGTACGACTATCGATACGACTCTCCCGACCGCTACGTCTACGCAGAGGTCGATGGATTCAGCAAGAACGTCTTGCGTTCGACCGTCACGATGGAAAAACCCTTCGTCGGCGATGACGTTGTGGTCACTGAGGCAACTCCGTGGGGCCCTGGCGCTGGAGCCGCCGAGCGTGGTCAACCCGGATACTTCGCCGCGAACGATTTCTTCGACGCTCGACTCGGCGTTTACTACACCTCAGGGCAGATCAAGCGCCCCTCAGAATCTGTATACCTTGTGGATAGCCGCGCGGGCGAAGTCATCAGCCCAACCGCCAATCCTTGGAAAGCAGACGATCTCACGCTTTGCGAAGTCGACTTTCGCTATCCCGGCAGTACATGCATCATGCTCTGTCTCGACGGCCACATTCAAACTGAGTCGAAATGGGACGATATTGAAGAACTTCAGGGTCAATTTTGGACAAGTTCGACCCCACCGGCAGATCCGACCGGTCGCGGCGTGCGCATCACGAATTTGAATCGGTCTGATAATCCAGAACCGTAATCGAACCACCACGTCGATGCGAGCCTTCGCCTTCACCGGCAGCCGTCGCATCCACTGCTGAGAAGCGCGGTCGCAAGCAAGTGACTTGTTTGATGCAGGAATCTCGTTACACTTACCCACCCGCCGCCCGAGAGGGCGGTTTTTCATCTCGGGAATGCCACCGTAGCTCAGTGGTAGAGCACACCCTTGGTAAGGGTGAGGTCGAGGGTTCAATCCCCTTCGGTGGCTTCCGTAAGTACTCGCGTTGGGTGCTTACTTCAGTAGAAATTTGACGACTCAACGGAGTAACTCGACATGGCCAAGGAAAATTTTAATCGCTCAAAGCCGCACGTGAACGTCGGAACAATCGGACACATTGACCACGGCAAGACCACGCTCACTGCAGCGATCACCGCTGTCCAAGCAGCGCGCGGGTTTAGCAAGCCTGTGAGCTACGACCAAGTCGCCAAGGCGTCCGAGAGCGAAGGCCGTCGCGATCCAACAAAGATCGTGACCATCGCGACATCGCACGTTGAGTACGGCACTGCAAATCGTCACTACGCACACGTCGACTGCCCAGGCCATGCTGACTATGTCAAGAACATGATCACTGGTGCTGCACAGATGGACGGCGCAATCCTCGTGGTTTCGGCTTACGACGGCGTCATGCCACAAACGCGCGAGCACGTTCTCTTGGCCCGTCAGGTCGGTGTGCCATACCTCGTCGTCTTCTTGAACAAGTGCGACACCGTCGATGATCCTGAACTGATCGATCTCGTCGAAGAAGAAGTGCGCGACCTCTTGAAGAAGTACGACTTCCCATCGAAGGAGATTCCAGTCGTTCGCGGCGCGGCATTCCCAGCGCTTCAGAACCCAGCTGATCCAGAGAAGAACAAGTGCATCGCAGACCTCATGGATGCAATCGATTCATACATCCCAGAGCCGATGCGTGAAGTCGACAAGCCATTCCTTATGTCCGTTGAAGACGTCTTCTCGATCAAGGGTCGTGGAACCGTCGCAACTGGTCGTATCGAGCGCGGCATGATCAAGGTTGGCGAAGAAGTCGAAGTCGTTGGACTTCGTCCAGATCCAATCAAGACCACAGTCACTGGCGTCGAGATGTTCCAGAAGACGCTCGACTCAGGTATGGCCGGCGACAACGTTGGTCTTCTCTTGCGCGGCGTTGAGAAGTCGCAAATCGAGCGCGGTCAGGTCATCTGCAAGCCAGGATCGATCAAGCCACACACCGAATTCGAAGCACAGGTCTACGTGCTCACGAAGGACGAAGGCGGTCGCCACACGTCATTCTTCTCGGGCTACAAGCCACAGTTCTACTTCCGCACGACCGACATCACGGGCAAGCTGACTCTCATCGGCGCCGAGATGTGCATGCCTGGCGACAACGTCAAGCTCAAGGTCGATCTCGAAGGTAAGGGCGTTGCAATGGAAGAAGGAGTCCGCTTCGCTGTCCGTGAGGGTGGCAAGACGGTCGGTTCGGGAGTTGTCTCAAAGATTCTGAGCTAAGTCATGGCAAAAAAGAGCCTCGATCGTGAATATGTCTGGCTGCAGTGCACCGAAACGGGTGACCTGAACTACCGAGCAGAGATCCGCGTCAAAGGCGGAATCGCTGAGAAGGTGAAGCTTGGCTTCAAAAAGTTCAGTCCCCGTCTTCGTCGGCACACATTGCACAAAATCAAGCGGAAATGACATTGGATTGTTTCTGCCGAGACGCCGATAGCTCAGCTGGTAGAGCAGCGGATTCCAAATCCGCAGGTCGTGGGTTCGATCCCCTCTCGGCGTGTTTTTGGGCGTGTTTTTGGGCGTGTGCTTCGGCGTGTTTTGCAGCGTGTTCTGTCTCTGTTCGTTCTTCTCTCCTTCAACGATAAATCGCAGGATCCATGTACAAACTCGGACAGGGCTATTGGACGCGAGTGTTGTCCGCGACAGCGGGCGGCGTGATCGCAATGCTTGGTGGATGGTGGTTGCACGACATCTTCGAGACCATCGATTGGGGAATCAACCCGATCTATCTCTCGTGGGCGGTCGGCGGACTCTTCGTCGCACTCTGCTGTCCATTCATTTACTACTTCACAGCCAAGAGCGTGACCGCAGTCGACTTCTTGTGCGCGACCGAGTCAGAGATGAAGAAGGTGAGTTGGCCAACACGACGCGAAGTCACTGGTTCGACCATCATCGTGATCTTCACGAGTGTGGCTATCGCGCTCTGCTGTTTCGTATTCGATCAGGTGTTCTTCCTGCTCTTCGTTCAACTGCGCGTTTTGGAACCTGGTATCTGACATGAACCAATTTGAAGAAAACGAATTCTCGCACTCTGAAGAGACTCCTGCCTCTTCGGGTGAAAGCACGCCTGCCGAAAGCAAGCCAAAGGCCAAGCGCAAGACCAAAGCCAAGGTCGAGGTTGTTGTCGAAGAGCCAGCCGGGCCGCGCAACTTGTGCGCCGTGCGTCCGACCGCCGCGCCATCAGCGAAGTCGATTCGTAGCCTCGGAGTTGAGACCACGCGCATCATCACTGCGCATGCCGCAGCAACGACCGCGGTCGCCGAGGGCGAACTTCCAATGTTCCGAGAAGGAATGGATTGGTTCGTGCTTCGCGTGGCGAGCAACAAAGAAGATTCTGTGCGCAGCACACTCTTGCGCAAGGCACAAATCGAAGGAATGGAATCACACATCGGTCGCATCATGGTGCCGACCGAAAAGGTGAAAGTGCTCGGCAAGCAGGGCAAGCAGACTGTGACCGAGACGAAGCTCTACCCCGGATATGTCTTCGTCGAGATGCGCCTCGAAGCAGAGGGTCGCATTCCGCAGGACATCTTCTTCTTGATCAAAGAGACTCTCGGAGTCGGCGATTTCGTCGGAACTGCAGGACGGCCAACGCCGATGCAAGTCACCGAGGTCGAAAAGATGTTGTTCGATTCGAAGCCTGCGCTGGAAGCTCCACAACTCAAGATGGATCTGCACAAGGGCGACAACGTCACGATCAAAGAGGGTGCATTCCAGGGTTACGAAGGAACAATCGACGAAGTATTCCCGGACAAGGGCCAGGTTCGGGTACTCGTCACCATCTTCGGCCGGCAAGCACCGATCGATATGGAGTATTGGTTCGTGCAGCGCGCAGAGAAGTAATGCGCGAAAGTCAGAGGTGATCTCATGCGCAAACGAACAGTGATTCTCGCAATGTCTCTCGCCGCCGCAAGCGCCGCCGTTGCGTTCGTTGTTCCAGGGTGCGCGAGCACGATGACCTATCCCGCGTATCCAGGTGCGCCAAAGGCAGACCCAAGTTTGCAGCCGATGCCAAACTTGATGGGTGACGCGCTGAAGTTCGCCCACCAGAACATCGCGCCGTCCTCTGAGTTCATTTACAACCTTCCACCGACGACGCCCGTGCAAGTTTGGCGGCTCGTCGGCAAGCGCATTGGCACTGGTCGTGCGATGAATCCATCCGACACCGCCGCATGGACTGTGCGCCAGGTTCGTCTCAGTGGAGGCAAGGCCGAAGTCGATGTTGTCTATCCCACGCAGGGAATCATGCAGCTCGCCACGGTCCACTTCACAGGATCGACAGGCCAGACTTTCTATCCATCGATCTTGCAACTGTGGCTTGTTCCAACCGACAGCCCAGCGTGCGCAACTCCGCAGATCATTCTCGACGAGTCAAAGCCCACGCAATAACAGGCACCGCAAATGAGATCACGTTCGTCTTGCATGCTTGCTTTCACGGCGGGGGATCAAAGCAGATGAACGATGTCGCACGTCGAGGTCGCGTGAAGGTTGCTCCGCGGCAGGCACTTGATGCGATCAAGCGCCAAGATGACAAGCAGGCTTCGCGCGAAGCAACTCCATCAGAGATTGCAGCGGGTTCGGGCGGCGCCCTGAGCGCATGCGATCAACCTGCTGCGCGGCTCGATCCCAAGCAGAATGCACGGGTGAGTGCGCGCGCGGTGCTTCTTGAAGAGTTTGCAGTTGTTCGCGGTGGAATTGATCGTGCGCTCGACCAAACTGCGGCAAGCGCAGATCGACTCGAAGGAATTCACCGTGCTCGGCGCGGACTCAAGCGACTGCGTGCTCTGCGCGATCTCTTGCGCTCTGGATTCGTGCGCGGCCAGGGTGCAGCGCGACTCTCGATTCGAAATGCCAAGGCGGGACTCGCAGAGGCACGACAACGCGACGCGCTCGCGTTGCTGCTCGAAGAACTCTGCGCGCTGAAGGGGCGTCCGCTGACATCGCCTTCGATTCATCAGATCGCAGGTGGGCAGGTGGAATTGGATACTCAGGCGATTCGTGATGTGCTTTCCGAGGTGACAGCCGCGCAGCGTTCGATGCGCCTCGCGTCGGGCGCGCCCATCGATTGGCACGAAATCACTCAGCAACTTGCGCTGACATGGGCTCGTGCGAGAACGTGCGCTAGTCAAGAGTGGCTCGGGCGAGCAGAGTCGTGGTTGCACGAGACGCGCAAGCACTACCAGCGACTCGCTGACCAACTCGGCGCACTCGCGCTGTGCGCGACACCTCAGCAGTTGGTCGCTCGCAAGCGTCTTCGCACCGCGGCAGAACAGCTTGGCCGTGCACGCGACTTGGGAATGCTCGCCGAGATGATTGACCAAACAAGTCCTGAGGGTCGCGCGGTCGCACGGCGCGCAATCAACCTGCGTTCGCGCGCGGTTCGCATTGCGCGCGATGAGTCACGCAAGGCGCTCGTCGAAACACCACAACAGATGGCGCTCGCGATGAGTCGCCGCATTGCGCGCGCGTGAAAGATTCGTCGATTTCGCTAGGCTTGACCCATGGCGAATCCAACGACAGCGATCACTCCTACGCGTTCTGAAAACTATTCTGAGTGGTATCAACAAGTCGTCCGCGCGGCTGATCTCGCAGAGAACTCAGCGGTGCGTGGATGCATGGTGATCAAGCCGTGGGGGTATGCGATCTGGGAGAACATGCAGCGCGTGCTCGATGGCATGTTCAAAGAGACTGGCCATCGCAACGCATACTTTCCGCTGTTCATTCCTGTTTCGTTTCTCGAGAAAGAAGCGGCGCACGTCGATGGATTTGCAAAGGAGTGCGCAGTCGTCACCCACCATCGCCTCGAGGCAGGTCCCGACGGAAAACTCATCCCCGCAGGCGAGCTCGAAGAACCGCTTGTCGTTCGCCCAACGTCTGAGACGATCATTGGCGCGACCTATGCGAAGTGGGTGCAGAGTTATCGCGATCTTCCGATCCTGATCAATCAGTGGGCGAATGTTGTGCGGTGGGAAATGCGCACGCGACTCTTTCTTCGAACGACTGAGTTCTTGTGGCAAGAGGGGCACACCGCCCACGCGACGCGCGAAGAAGCGGTCGAAGAGACGTTGAAGATGCTCAAGGTCTACGCAGCCTTCGCCGAAGGGTGGATGGCGCTGCCTGTCTTGCAGGGCACCAAGACCGATGGCGAGCGTTTTCCTGGAGCGGTCGACACCTATTGCATCGAAGCCATGATGCAAGATCGCCGCGCACTGCAAGCCGGAACGAGCCACTTCTTGGGACAGAACTTCGCGAAGGCGAGCGAGATTCAGTTTCTTGACGCACAAGGCGAGCGACAGTTCGCATGGACGACCTCATGGGGTGTGAGCACGCGCCTCGTGGGTGCAATGATCATGGCGCACTCCGATGATGACGGACTCGTGCTTCCTCCGAAGTTGGCGCCTGCGCATGTGGTGATCATTCCTGTGGCGCACAAAGCAGAAGATGTCGAGATGGTGAATCGTTGGACGCGCACACTCGCCGACGATCTGCGCAAGCAGTCATTCGACGGGCGTCCAGTGCAGGTCGAACTCGACACGCGCGATATGCGCGGTGGTGACAAGACATGGAGCTGGATCAAGAAGGGCGTTCCCGTGCGCGTTGAAGTTGGACCGCGCGACATTGCGGCAGAGAGTGTGTTCATGGCGCGGCGTGATCGACCGCACAAAGAGAAGTCAGCAGTCAAGCGAAGCGAATTCGTCGATGGCATCGCCGCACTCTTGCAAGAGATTCAAGATGGCATCTTTGCGAAGGCGCAAGCGTTTCAAGCAGAGCACACAAAAGTAATCGATACGCTCAAAGAGTTCGACGAATATTTCACCGCACCAGTTGTGGCAGAAAATATTCCGACTCCAATTCACGGAGGCTTTGCTTTGGCGCATTTCTGCGGCGATCCGAAGGTTGAAGCGGCAGTGAAAGAACGCCTCGGAGTAACGATTCGCTGTATTCCAATTGACGGGAAAAGTGAAACTGGCACATGCGTGATTACTGGCCAGCCGAGTGCGCGCCGTGTTGTGTGGGCGAAGGCGTACTAAAACTGCTTGAAACGGTGAAACAGTGTCGTTTTTCGACATTGGATCACCGTTTCAAGACAATGTGATCGCGGCGCGCTCACACAATCGTGATCGCGAAGTGCGCTCACACAAGCGTGATCGCGACGGAATCTTCACTCGGGGCTCAAACAGCTCTCGCCGAGCTGCGCAGACTTGCTCGTCTCGAGAACTCGCCGCGAGCGAAGATTCCGCCGCGTGGACGCAAGCGCAAACTGCGAATCTGGACATTTTGTGAGGTCTCTTTTGACTTTTGGCTTGGCACCTCTACAGTGGGAGTGACTCGTATGTTGTTCGAAAAAGGTTGAGAGAAAAGGACGTTTCATGACAACTCTGAATTGGCTGTGCGCCGCTGGCGTTGGTTGCGCTTCATTCATCACCGCGGTCGCATCTGCAGACTTTGTAAATCCAGATGTTCCGACTTGGCGTGGAACTTCGAGCGCAGACTTCTACGGATGGGAAACATTCACGAGCGCGTTTGGCGGTCCAAATCTTCCCAACTACGCAGGCACAGAGAGCGCGGCCGCGCTGTTCAACTTCGGCGGCGGCGCGCTGATCACTGGCACGGGAAACCTCTACGGCGCAGGCGGTCCGCTCTCGATTTCAATCTATGGAGGACTGACTGGCGCGGTGAGCGAAGTCGTTCTGAATCTTTCAACAGTCGGAACGGGAGTGAATCTGAGTTCGGTTCGCTTCTCGATCTTTGACAACAACGGAAGTTCTGTCGCCCTCGCACCGACCTCGACTGAACTGCGGTCTGATACCCCAGCACCTGGCGGTCAAGGACAGATTCAAACATGGGCGATGCGTTGGGTCGTTGCGCCGCTCGCTCTTCAGTCGAACCGTTTTGTGGTCGACTTCGGCAGCACCACAGTGAACATGTCGCTCGATGCAGTTGCGCTCGACATTCACGCCGTGCCAGCACCTGGAGTCGCCGCGCTCATGGGGCTCGCTGGACTCTTCACGAAATCACGTCGCCGCCGCAGTTGACGCTGCGCGATCGATGCGCGGAAAGAGCGCGAGTTTCTCGATGGGATGCCCCACCGAGATTGTGCCGTACTGCGCGCGCGTCGCCCATGGCGTTGCCGTTGGCGCGACTCCGCCAAATGCCCGCGCAAGTTCTTCCATCTTGTGTGGCAAGAAGGGTTCGAGCAACACGCCAGCGATGCGCACCGTCTGCGCGCACTGATTCAGAATTGAGCCGAGTCGTGCAGTGTTGGCGGGATCTTTCGCAAGTTTGAATGGCTGCGTGTCGTTGATGAACGCATCAAGTTTGCGCAGCAAATCCATTCCAGTGCGCGACGCGCCGTGCAAGTCAAATGATGCAAGGCATCGCTGCCACTCGCGCACACTCGCCTCGCACAGAGCAGGCCATCCGCCGTGGTCTGGTGAGTCAGCATCTGCGGGCAACTTGCCGTCGAAATACTTCGCGATCATCGCTCCGATTCGACTCGGACAGTTGCCGACAGTGTTGACGAGGTCGTAGGTGTAGATCTCATGAAAGTGCTGCGCATTGAAATCAGCATCGGCCGAAGCGATTGGACCCTGCGTCGCCATGTACCAACGCCACGCATCGAGCCCATACTGAGCGGTGAATCCTTCGATCGTTGCAAGGTCGACGAAGTTGCCGAGCGACTTGCTCATCTTCTGTCCGTTGGCGATCCAGAAAGAGTGCGCGTACACACACTTCGGAAGAGGCAATTCAAGGGCCATGAGAAGCGCGGGCCAGATCACTGCGTGAAACCAGAGAATCTCTTTGCCCACGACGTGATAGTCGGCGGGCCAGTAGCGCGCACGGTTGTCGGCATCGCCCTTCGCGTTGCCGAGTCCGAGCGCGGTGATGTAGTTCAAGAGCGCGTCGATCCACACATAGACAACATGGCCTGGCGCATCAGGCATCGCGATGCCCCATGTGAAATTGGTGCGCGTGATCGGAACATCTTGTAGTCCGTCGCGCAGCCGTCCGAGTACTTCATTTGCCCGTTCATTTGGGCGAACAAATGTGGGATTATCAGCGAAGTGCTTCGCGAGGCGCTCTGCGAACGCGCTGAGCTTGAAGTAATAGTTCTGCTCAGTCGCGCGAGTCAGCGGCTTTCCGCTGATGGGACTCTTGTAATCCATCTCGCGCGCGCGCGTTTCGGTGTGGTACTCCTCTTGTCCCTCGTCGTACCAACCTTCGAAGGTGCCCAGGTAAACACTTCCAGAGGCGACCAGTCGCGTGAGCATCGCCTGCACTTGCTGCTCATGCCGCTGTTGCGTGGTGCGAATGAAGTCAGAGTTTGTGAGCGCAAATGTTGCGAGCACGCGCTGAAACTCCGCAGCATTTTCGTCGGCAAGTTGTTGAGGTGTGATGCCACGAGCCGCAGCGCTCTTCTCGACCTTTGATCCATGCTCATCGGTGCCAGTGAGAAAAAACACATCGCGACCCATGAGTCGCGAGCCGCGCGCCCACACATCACAAATGGTGGTCGTGTATGCGTGACCAATGTGTGGCCGATCGTTGACGTAGTAGATCGGCGTCGTGATATATGCACTCGTGCTCATGGGTCGCGCAATAGTAGGGGGCTATGGGGCACCCAACGCTGCGCGCAGCGATTCAAGCGATGCTTCGCTTGCCGCGCGCGCAAGAATCAATAGCGTGCCATCACTCCAGACGAGCGTCGCGCTCGACAGTGGATCGGTCACATCGTCGGGCTCAACAATCGCGCGGCCGACCGCGAGCGGCTCGATCCGACCATACTCGTCGAAGCTCGCGAACTGCGCATGATCGGCGGTGGCCAAGAGGGTCAGAAATTGGTCTGCCCCCTCGTCGGTGAGTTCATACAAGAGTGCGACCGAGGGCTCGTCCGCGATGAGCGATGTTGGCTGTGCAGCGACCAAGAGGTAGCCCTCGGCTGAGAGGTCGGGGGGACGCCACGCACCCAAGAGCGCATGCGCGCAGAGGGCGGCAAGCATTTCGCGCGATGGGTTTGGCGAACCGATTGGTCGATGCACTGCGTCGAACTGCATTCGTGTTTGGATGTCGCGCGCCTGTTGTGCAACGTCGCCAAGCGGAACAAGCGCGCTCTGCGATCGCTCAGAGAGTCGCGGTCCAAAGACTCCAATGAAAACACTCGCTGCGACCATTGCCAATGTCGCAATGAGTGCGATTGGACTGAGTCGATTCGAAGATGCCGCGCGTTTTGGCATGTGTCAGGTTGTACACTTGAAGCAAATGTTGAGTTCGATGCTGCTCTCCCTGACGATTTCACAGAATGCCCTCGATGGCAACCTGGCTCGGGGCAGCGCAACCACCCTCGACCGCGGAGTTCAGCAGGCGGCTGCAGCCAATTCAGCAACTGCGCGTCCCGACTATCGATCGCGCAACCTCGTTGTGACTGGCGACGTGGCAGGGGGTCGCGGTTTTCGCGGAAGCGTCGGCTACACAGCGGCTGAAGATTTTCGTGGAGCAACGGCAGGCGACTCGACGCGCGCGTTTCGCGCGAATTCTTCGACAACAAGCGCAGATGCGCTCGCCAACATTTCGATGAACGATCGGTTCAGCGTGGCAACCGGCATCGGAGTCACGGCATTTCGCCGAGACTTTGTGGGCAACAATCCGACGACGAATGGCGCAACCAACACGGCTGTCAACTCGGCGATGCTGACGACCTCTGGCAGAGATCAAGGGCTCGTCCAGCCCGCAAGAACGCTCGAGAACAATGGCCGCATTCGACTCGACTTGATGACTCGCCAGAGCGCGACGAACACAGATTTCGTCACGGGGTATCAACCGATGACAGTTGGGGTGATGCGAACCGGGGACAATCGCACCTCGCGACTGATCGCGGTTCCATTCAGTGGGGTGGTGTTGGCGCCGACCGATGACTTCATCGAGTCGCTCAATCATGGCATTTACGGAAGCGCACTGCTTCGATCAGACTTTCGATCTGGTCGGGCGAGTGGCGAGAAGATCTTGCGCTCGTATCTCTCGCCACTCTCGAGTGGAAAGACTGCCGCGAACAATCCGCCTGCGAACGCCGCATCGTCGGCTGGGGCGACGGCGGTTGCTCCCGAGCAACGCGATGTGCGCGCGCCATACGACCGCGTCTTCGGATCGGTCGCTGAGCGCTACAGCAGAACTCAAAAATCAGCGGACGCAGCAGCGATCGAAGAGGCCGAGGCACTCGGCACAACTTTTGGCATCATCGGAGACCTTCGCGCGCGCATGCAACTTGGTCCGACCACTCCCATCGACGAGACCGACCGTTTGCTCGGATCACGCGGCGCGGTCGAAGATCCAGACAAACGCGCAGCCGAACTGCCAGTCACCGCAGAGGAGGGGCAGACAACCGATGCGAACAAGTCAGCGACCCAGATTGCTCCAGGTGATCCAGCCAAGGAAAAACCTTCGAAGCTCTTGCGAAAACTGACTGCAGACGAGGCTTATCTGTTGCTCGCGCACGGCGAGGTACTGAATCAACTCGATGCGGGAACACGCGAGGCGCTCGACACGATTCTGCAAACGGCCGATCGGGCGATGCGCAGCGGCAGGTACATCTCTGCAGAGAAAATCTTTACGACCGCTGCACAGATTGCACCTTCGCATCCCCTTCCAGCGGCGGGGCTGGCAAATGCCCAGATGGCTGCAGGCTTGCAACTCTCTGCTGCGACATCGTTGCGTCGCCTCTTCACAGAGTGGCCTGAGATGATCGACACCCGCTACGGAATGGACATTCTTGGATCGCAAGCGCGCATCGCTGAGATTGGAAAGACATCACTCGAACGCGGTGAGGGGTCGAAGTACGCGAGCGAGTACGGGCTCGTCGCCGCATATGCGGGCCATCAATTGGGAGATCGCGCGCTCGTTGAGAAGGGACTCGCTCTCATGGAACGCGACTCGAGTGATGCAGTGCTGACGCACGCGCTGAGAGTGATCTGGCTCGAAGCGCCTCGCACGCCAGCGGCCGCGCCAGTTGAAGCGCCAGCCGCTGCACCAGCCGTTGCGCCAGTTGCGCCGTAGCGTTCAATTGTGAGTTACTGACGATTCACTGACGAAGCGCGTCGGTGGTGCGCACTCCAAGATTCTCATAGATCTTTCGCGTGGCATCGCTCTTATTGAGTGTGTAGAAGTGAATTCCGCGCACTCCATGATCGAGCAGGCTGCGGCATTGTTCTGTCGCCCAGTGCACGCCCACACGCCCAACAGCATCAGCGTCATCCTGTGCCCGTCGCACCGCGCGCAGAAGCGCAGCAGGAAAGCGCGTTCCACCCGCGAGGTCAGCCATTCGCTTGAGCCCCGCAAGCGTCGTCACAGGCATGATTCCAGCGAGAATCGGCGTCTTGATGCCAGCGAGTTCGCACCGTTCACGCCAATCGAAAAAAGCATGGTTGTCGAAGAACAACTGCGAGATGATGAGATCTGCGCCCGCATCGCACTTCGCCTTGAGGTGGTCCATTTGCAAGAGCGTGTTGGGTGTTTGTGGATGTCCCTCGGGATATCCAGCAACTGCGATTCCAAATCCGCGCGCATCGGGGTGTTGGCCACGCGCTGAAAAGTCGCGCACCGCACGCACGAGATCGCTCGCGTGCGCGAAGTCGCTCGATGACGAGGTGCTCCCGGCGGGGGCATCGCCGCGAAGCGCAAGGATGTTCGAGACGCCTGCTTCGGCGTAACGCGTGAGAATCTCATCAATCTCGCCGCGCGTGTGATTGACACAGGTCAGATGCGGCATCGCCTCGAGTCCACTCTCTTTTTGGATGCGTACAACGAGGTCGTGTGTGAACTGCCGCGTCGAGCCACCTGCTCCGTAGGTGACCGAGACGAACGAGGGCTTCAGCAATCCAAACTCAGCGATCGAACCGAAGAGCGCATCCCATCCGCCCGGCTGCTTGGGAGGAAAGAACTCAAAGCTTGCAGTGAACGAGTCGCGCGCGAGAACATCGACGAGATGCATGGCGAGACTCTAGCACTAGACTCATGAGGTGCCATCCAAGGACCTTCGAATCCCGCGGCCGACCGCGCACCGTTTGAGCCTCTATCTGCGCGAGATGCAGTTGATGATCGCGTCAGGTGAGGTCACGGTCAGCTCGCGTGCGCTCGGCGAAGCGCTTGGAGTTTCGAGCGCACAAGTGCGCAAAGACCTCTCGTGGGTGGTGCATGTTGGACGATCGAGCGAGGGCGGACAGTCGGGCGTTGGTTACGACTGCGCTTCATTGCTTGAGGCCATTCGAGGCGTCATCGGAACGGATCGCCGCTGGCCGACGCTGCTCATCGGCGCAGGAAACATCGGTCGAGCGCTGCTGGGATATGGCGGATTCGCCGCGCAGGGCTTTCGCATCGTTGCAGTACTCGATGCAGATGAGCGAGTCGTCGGCAAGCGCATCGGCCAATTCGAAGTGCAATCCATGAGCGCGCTGCGCAAGAGTGTTCGCGCACACCATGTCACGATCGCGATACTCGCGGTGCCGCGCGATGGAGCCCAAGCCGTCGCGTCGCAACTCTGTGCGGCGGGTGTTCGTGGCATCCTGAACTTTGCTCCGGTGCGCCTCGCTGTGACTGAAGGGGTCAGTGTGACCAACGTCGACGTCAGCGTGGCGCTCGAGCAACTTGCGATGAACATTTCACGCGGTGATCAACCCCCGCTGGCGAAGATTGGAGCGGCATGATGCGAGCAATGATTCTTCTGGCGGTCGCGCTCGCACTCACGTCGTGCAATCCAGTTGCGCTGACGCCAACCTCGGATGATCCGCTGCGCGTTCAAGTGCGCGACCTCAAAGAACAAGTTGCTTCGCTCGAGGCGAAGAATGCGCAACTCGAGTTGCAACTCGCAGCGCTTGCCAAAGAATCGCAAGCGCAGACCGCGGTTGACCCCGAAGTGCTCGCGGCGACGCCGATGCTCGTGCGGATGGTGATTGAGCCAGTGAGCCACTTCGAAGCCGACCAGCGCACAAGTCTCTGTATGGCAAGGGTCTATGTTGCACCATCCGATGGACTCGGACGGTTCATCCAAGTCGTTGGATCGGTCAACCTCTCGATTTTCGACCTCAACGCCGATGGAACCTCGCGCACACTCGCCACCGCGACCTACTCGCCCAAGCAGGTCCGTGACGCTTGGCGCGGCGGACTGATGGGATCGCACTACACATTCGAACTACCCCTCGCGGCCGATGGTTGGACGTGCGGCGGACGGGTGACCGCGCGGTTGCAATTCACCGACGGGCTCACTGCCAAACGCATCGAAGTGCAGAGCGAACTCGCACATCAGAAGTGACCATCACATGCACGCCACACACACAACTTCTAGCGCACCCTCTCGCACGCACACCCAAGCAATCGTGCAAGCGATGAGCGTGCTCTTCTGCTGCGCACTCATTTGTGGCTGCCAAAAGCCCTTGTTTCCAGAGAAGAATCCGCGATCTCAGTTTCAGACTTACGACTCGCTTCGCAAGCAGAATCAAGACCTCGTGGTGCCAGATGAGTTTGGAAACCCACAGCCTGCGCTTCGCGCGCGACTGACTCCGCAGACGTAAATCTCGTTCGATCACGAACATTTACTAACGATCCATCGCTGTGTTTCCGATAGAGAATGTCGGAGTAACTACACAGTGGCGCCTGTTGCAACAACCAACTCAATTCGCTCTCCCCGCCGCCGCGTGATCATTTGGGCGTGTTTCGTTGGAGCGATGACGGCAGTCACTGGAGTCCTGCTGCTCGGCGACAGCGGTGCGCCGGCCGAGTTTCTCGCCGCCCGACCCGCATTGCTCGCAACAATCAACACACTCAATAGTCATGGTGGCGTGCAGGGATCGGCGCAGGCAACTGGCCTCTCGCCTATCGCCCCACGCGAAGCCCCAGTTGTCGCGGGACAGTGGACGGGAATCGTCATCCACCACTCATCCACCCCAGCAGGGGATGACGTCACCCTCGACCGCGATCACATTGCCGCTGGTCTTTCGGGTCTTGGATATCACTTTGTGATCGGCAACGGGCAGGGACTCGCCGACGGCGTCGTTCATGTCGGATATCGATGGAATCAGCAGCTTCCAGGGGCGCATGTCGCATCGGCGAGCCCAGCGGAAGTGCGAAGCGGCATCAGCCAGACGAGCCTCTCGGCCGCTGACGCAAGCCTGTTCAATCGACGCACAATCGGCATCTGCCTCGTTGGAAACGGCAATCGCCGTCCCTTCACCGATCGCCAAATGCGCGAACTTGTCGCCCTCGTGCGCGAGCTTCAGACTCAGCTTGGCATCCCCGGATCGGCCGTCTACTTGCACTCTGACCTCTCGAAGGTCGCGAGCCCAGGCAAGCACTTTCCTGCGGCTGAGTTCGAGGCACAGATTCGCCGCTGAGTGAGCGGGACCACACAACCCCTTATTGGCAGCGGCACTAAGCGCGTTGCCATCCTCTGCTTCTGAACCGATTATTCATATTTTTTGGTGGTGGCAGCGGCGCGACTTTCGTATTATCAATCTGTGGGTTTCGAGTCTTCTGGGGCGTCGCGCGTGGGTTGCGTCAGTCGTTGGCGCAGGGCGAGACGTCGAATAGTGTGGGGTAGACACCATTCTGTGGGATCTATAGATTGAGTCGATTCGAGACTAGAAAGCAGCACCTCAGGTGAGCGCAAAGTTGTTCGCAGACGAATTATTCGGTTACAAGATCATCGCCTATCTCGGCGAGGGCGCGCGCAGCAAGTTGTACGCGGTCAAAGATCGCGACTCTGGCGCTACCTACGCGTTGAAGCACGTCATCTTTGACGAGAGCCGCGGCGACAAGGATGACCGTTTTCTCAAGCAGGTTGAGAACGAATACAACACGCTTCGCAACATTTCGCATCCGGCGGTTCGCAAGGCGATTGCCCTGAAGCGCGAGCGCCCGCTCATGCAGGTCACTGAAGTTGGACTCGTGCTCGAGATGATCGACACAGCGACCCTCGAAGAAGAACCACCACAAACACTGCGCGAGTATGTGCGCACCTTCGCAGAAGTCGCTGAGGGTCTTGCGCACATCCATTCGAAGGGATTCGCTCACGCCGACATGAAGACTGGCAACATCATGATGCCTGGCGCATACGGTGCACTCGCGACATCAAAGATCATTGACCTCGGGCAATCATGCGCACTTGGCGCCGTGAAGAAGCGCACGCAAGGCTCGCCTGGGTACATGGCCCCTGAGCAAGCGGCGCAAGAGCCGATCACCGAGCGCACCGACGTTTACAACTTTGGCGCAACGATGTACCGCGCACTCGTGCGTGATTACGCACAGACGGTTCTCGTTCCGGGTACGAACAAGTCGCGAAGCCCTGATTCGGTTCCTGCAACAGTTCCTCCAGCAGAGCGAGTTGCCGGTCTCAATGGAGATCTCTCTGATCTCATCATGGAGAGTCTCACACTGCCAGTCGAGCGGCGTCCACGATCGATGGAGCAGATCGCTGCACGACTGCGAGCGCTTGAGAACACCGTCGCGAACATCACCATCTGATGCACGCGCTACCCTGATTGGGTGCGGCGCGCGATGATCCTCTCACTTCTTGTCGCCAACGCCATTGCGTGCGCATCTCTCGGGCAAACAGCCGAGGTGGTTGCGCACGAGAAGTTCGAGATCGTTGACGTTGAAAGTGCCAAGGCGCTCGAGAAGCAGATTCAAGCGGTGCGCGCGAAAGTGCTCGGGTCATGTGTCGGGCTCGAGATCATGGACACGGCTTCGGCAGGCTCTGGCAGCGGAACAATCATTTCAAAGGATGGATGGATTCTCACCGCGGGACACGTCTGCCGCACACCCGATCTCGAAGCGAAGATTTATTTTTCGGATGGCACCACGACGATTGGCAAGACCGCGGGGCTGCACTGGAACGGCACAGAAGATTGCGGTGTTGTGCGGTTCGATCCCACAGGGCTCACTCTGACTGAGGCCGAAATCGGATCGATGGCAACAACCGCGCCCGGCGATTGGGTGTTGGCTTTCGGTCACACATTTGGAATCGAGAAAGATCCATTTCGTCCACCGATCATGCGGCTCGGGCGATTCAACGGAGCAAATGGAATCGCGATCTGGATGGATGCTCCACTCTCTCCCGGTGACTCGGGCGGTGGAGTTTTCGATTTGCAGGGGCGACTGATCGGAATCAATTCGACCACAGGTGGTGAGCCTGAGATGAACGCTGCGACGACGATTGATTTCGTGAAGTCGCACATCAGTGACATGCAGCAAGGAGCGGCATCGGGAGAAGATGTCAAGAACGAGCGCGAAGGAAGGCCGCATAAAGGAAGTGCGCAGCGCATTGTGGATACGGGTCCTCCCGACGAATCGGCGCCGCGCAAAGCCGATCCAAAGATTTTGCAGGCGATCGCAGAAGTCGTCGATGACGCGATCATGATGACGGTTGGCGTGTTCGTCGATGATCGACTCGTGTGCTTGGGAACCGTCGCAGACGAGCAGGGATTCATCATCACAAAGGCATCCGAGGTCGGCATGACGAGCAGTGATGTCTCGGTCGCGCTGCCCGATGGACTGACGGTGGGGGCCAAGCGCATGGCGGTCGATCACAAACTCGACCTCATGTTGTTGCGCGTCTCAGAACCATTCGAGCCACCGATCTTTGGCAGCGACGCAGCGGCTGATGCAGGTGCGTTGCTTTTCACTGTGGGACGAGAGGGAAGTCCAATCGCCTTTGGAGTGCGCAGTCTTGGCATCTACCAACCAGGACGCAACGACATCTCGACTCCGTACTTGGGAGTGCGTGTGCGACCTGCGACCGATGAAGAGCGCGCAGCGCATGGCGGCAAGTCGGGCGTCATCGTGATGAACGTTTCGCAAGCGACACCAGCGGCGCGCATTGGGTTGCATGCTGGAGATTTCATCACGCGCATTGCAGAATCGCCCGTCGAAAACCATCCGCAGTTGGGTGAGATTGTCCGCAGGCATGCCGCGGGCGAGATCATCGATGTCGTGCGATTCAGTAATGGCTCTGAAGAGGTGTTGCGCGCGCGCCTGACTCCGCGGCCCATTGAGCAGGGACCTTCGCCATCGACGCCGCGGTTTCCAGCGAGTCGACGCTCGAGCGGTTTCGGCCCAGTGATTCAGCATGACACGACGCTGCGCGCAGACCAGATGGGCGGGCCGCTTGTCGATCTCGAGGGGCGGATTGTTGGCGTGAACATCGCGCGCACAGACCGGACAAAGTCGTACGCACTCGCCGCATCGACGGTGCAAGAGGCGATCGCGCGCATGGTCGCGCACGCGAAAGAAAATCCTGAGCCCATGGCGCTGGTGAATCCGCTCGAGAGTGGCATTGTGACGAAGCAAGATGCTGCTCTCATTCGTCTCACCGCAACGGCAGCAGAGATTGTTGGAACGACCGTGCGACTCGTGCAGGCAGAAGATTCGCTCGGCGCGCTCGAAGGCTGGGTCGACTCGAATGATTCGGTTCGGTGGCTCGTCGAGTTCACAAAGCCGGGCGACTATGCAGTGAAGGTGGTGCAAGCGTGTCCGCCTGAACTTGCGGGACAAGAGTTCTCTGTGCGCATGGGTGATGTCGTGCTGCGCGGCAAGACTCAAGCAACTGCCGATAGCAGCGACTTTCAAGGAGTCGACGTCGGCTCTGTGCATGTCGAGCATCCTGGTCGCGCGATCATTGAAGTCAAGACGGGTGGAACGTTGCGCGGTCCACTCATGAGTCTGCATGCACTCGAACTGAAAGGGACGAGCTAACGATGAGCAATCCAACGACAACCTTTGCCGACCACTGGCACCTTCGCTTTCTCGACCTCGCGCAGCGCATTGCCACGTGGAGTAAAGATCCATCGCGCGGCGTGGGGGCGATCATCGTCTCGCCCTCGCGGCAGATCATCAGCACTGGGTTCAACGGGCTGCCCCAAGGAATCGCCGACCTTCCTGAGCGACTCGAGCGACCAACGAAGTATGACCTCATCTGTCACGCCGAACTGAACGCGATTGTGCAGTGCGCTCGCAACGGAGTCACCCCCAAGGGATGCACGATGTATTGCACGTTTAGTCCGTGCGTGCAATGTTCGCTCGCGATCATCCAGTCGGGCATTGTCGAAGTTGTGACGCACGAGATGGTCGGCGGAGATGAACATTGGCAACGCTCGTTGGCACTTGCGCGCGCGTTGTTCACAGAAGCTGGTGTGCGCTACCGCACATTTGCTGCGGTTGCCCCCGCGGCCGCTTCTGTACCCTCGTCAGAATGAAGACAAATACGCAGTCGTTCGTTGTTGGATCGATCGTCGGGGCAGGGGCATGCGTCGTGGCCGCGGTGATTCTGGGGGCGAGCGCGCAACAATCGCCATCGCAGGCGCAGCCATCCCAACCACAGCAGCCAGCGCCGCTTCAAGCGATCGCACCTGCAGGCGCTGACGATGCAAAGGCGCTCGCGCTGCTGACGCAACTTGTTGGGTCGTGGGCGGTGCAAGGAACTTCGATCGCAGTCGATGGCACGACGAGCGGTCCATTTCAAGGAACAACACAGTTCGGTTGGACGCTCGGTGGAAACTTTCTCTCGGGCGATCATGCACTGTTCAATTCATCGGGATCGGCGCTGCAGACCATCGATGTGATGGGATTCACTCCCGGAGTTGGATTCACGCGCAGCGAGATCACCAACGGTGATCGATCCATGTTTCTCTCAACCGGAATCTACGACGATGCAGCCAACGCGCTGACATTCGTCACATCCAACACGCTGTTGACTTCGAATGGCCAATCTCGATCGCTCACGACGACGTTCATTTTTCAGGTGGATGGATCGGTCGCATGGAACACATCGTTCTTCGTTGGCGACCAACCTGCGGGCACAGTGAAACTCGTCATGACACAGACGAGCAAGAACCCAGGACTCTCGAGCCCGCAAACTCCGTTCGGAGCGCCGATGTTGGCGCAGAGTGGTGGCGCACAGTCGGGCGGTGGACAGGGGGCAGCGGGTGCGTCGAGCGGAAGTTTTATCGTGCAGACGCCGCAAGGATTGGCAGTGACGCGTCCGCCACAGAATGCCGCAGAGAATCAGCAGTTGCTTAGCGCGATGATGCAGCAGCGCCAACAAATGCAAGCGCAGATGAACACGATGCAGGGCCAAGTGCCTGACATGTCACGCACGATGAGCGGCACGTGGGGGCAGTGACGCCATCCATGTTTCGACTGGTCGGGTTCGTTGTGATCGCGACTGCGTGGACTGTCACGCTCGTCATCGTTGGGGCATTCGCTGGATGGACATTCGTCGCAGTGCGCTCTGCAGATGTGATTGCAGTTGGCGATCCAGCGATGCGTTCGGTCGATGCAGCGTTGCTCACGCGATTCGTGGGAGGGAGTGTCACGCAAGTTCCTTTCGACTTGGTGACGTGGGCAAGCGTGCTGATGCCCGCAGTGCTTATCTCATTCATCGGCGGCAGATCAGCAAAGATCGATTGGACGGCACTTCGCTGGCGGCGGGCGTTTGCGCTCATCGCCCTCGCCCTCGCATTTCTCTGCGCGATCGGATCGCTCGAGGCGGGCATTCGCTTGCGTGAGTGCGCGCAAGCATTTTGGGAAGTCGCACCGTCGGGCCGTCAGCCTGAGATTGAAGCTGCGGACGCTGCGCTCGGCGCGGCGCATTTGCACGCGCGCAATCTGTTCGTCGCGCTCGTGGTGTGCGCGGCCGCAACAACCGTTTCTGGATCGCTTTTCCTCACGCGCCGCACTTGGTTAGTCTCTCGCTCATGAACACAGTGAGTGAATCACCATTTACGCTCTCGCTCGTCGGTCGCCACGCGCTCGTGGGAGGTGCAACGCAGGGGATCGGTCGCGCGTGCGCCGAGGCATTCGCGCGTGCGGGGGCAACGGTCACAATCATGGGACGCAATCCCGATGGTCTTGCACAAGCGCTTGCGACACTCTCAGTGAGTGCTGGACAGACGCACCAATCGTTGCTCGTCGATTATGCAGATTGGCGGTCAGTGCAAGGCGCAGTCAGCGCGCATGTTCATTCGCACGGTCCTGTGCACATCATCTTGCATAACACGGGGGGTCCTGCAGCTGGGCTCGCGATCGATGCTGCACCCGAAGACTTCGCGAAGTCGTTCGAGTCGCACTTGCTTACAGGTCAGGCGATCGTGCAGGCATGCGCTCCAGGAATGCGCGAGGCAAAGTACGGACGCATCATCAACATCACGAGCACCTCGGTGATCACACCCATTCGCGGACTTGGCATCTCAAACACGATTCGCGCAGCGGTTTCGAATTGGGCGCGCACGCTTGCGGGCGAACTCGCTCCATTTGGAATCACTGTGAACACGATTCTTCCTGGGTTCACGCGCACCGCACGACTCGCGGCGATCTTTCGTGGGCGCGCGAGCCGCGCCGCATCAACCATCGACGAGGTCGAACGTGCAGCAATCGCAACGATTCCCGCGGGACGCCTTGGCGAAGCGGATGAGATCGCAGCGGTCGCGCTGTTTCTTGCCTCGGCAGGCGCGGCATATGTGAACGGCGTCAACCTTCCAGTCGATGGCGGTCGTACGGCGATGCAGAGCTAGTCGTGGCTGAGCGCGGCGCAATCATCGACATCTCGCCGCGCATCTCGCCGAAGCTCGCTGTCTTTCCTGGCGATACACCACTCACGCGCGAAGTGCTCATGGACATGAAGCGCGGCGATGTAATCACGCTGAGCACACTGCGAGCGACGGTGCATCTTGGATCGCACGCCGACGCACCGAGTCACTACGGCCGGGATGGTCGCACGATCGAGGAGCAGCCGCTCGAGCTCTACTGGGGAGAGTGCGAAGTCGTGCGCGTGCGCAGCGCGTGCATTGGCGTGGCGAAGCGTGTTGGTTGGGAGCATCTTGATGTTGCTGCGGGATGGCATCCAACCACGCGGCGACTCTTGATCGCGACGGGTTCGTATCCGAATGCCGATCAGTGGACGGCAGACTTTCTCGCGCTCGAGCCCGCACTTGTCGATGCGCTCGCAGATGCGGGAGTGCAACTCGTGGGCATCGATACGCCGAGTGTTGATTGCGCAGACTCGAAAGACTTGCCAGCGCATCAGCGGTTCTTCGCGCGCGATGTTGCGATCATCGAGGGGCTTGTGCTCGCAGGCGTTGCCGCAGGAAAGTATGAACTCTGCGCGTTGCCGCTCGCGCTCGAAGGATTTGATGCGAGTCCTGTGCGCGCGGCGCTTCGGGCAAGCTGACGCGCGCGAGCGCAATCGACCGGGCAATCCACAAAGGCAAGCGTGAGTGCGGCGGAAACCTTCACTCGGCGCTCAAACAGCCCTCACCGAGCTGCGCAGACTTGCTCGGCTCGGGAACTCGCGCGAGCGAAGATTCCGCCGCTAACTCGCAGGCGTGATTCCTCCGCAGGGCGACGGCCCTGGCGAGTTTGCAAGCCGAGCCGGAGTCTTCGTAGGCGAGGCGCAGCATGTTTGAGTCCAGGGTCGTTGACCTGCGGAGGTCACCGTTGTTGGCTCGACTTCCCAACTCGCGCGAGCGAAGTTTCCGCCGCTACTTACCAGCCCAACAGATTGCTTTGACTTCGACGGCGATAGGTGTGGGCAGCGCGCCGATCTCAAGCGTTGTGCGGGTCGGATTGGGGTTGCCTGGTCCAGCGAAGTACTCGGCGTAGATGCGGTTGTAGGTCGCGAAGTCACGCTGCATGTTCGTCAGAAAGATCGTGACATCGGTGACGGTGGTCCATGCGAGCCCAGCATCTTCAACAACGGCCCGCACATTGTCGAAGCACGCACGGCACTGCACTTCAAAGTTGAGCGGATCGACGCCAGGGATGATCTTGCTGCCGCGGGTGCGCGGTCCAACACCGCTGAGAAAAACGAGATCTCCGACGCGCTTGGCGTGGGGATATGGGCCAACAGGTTCGGGTGCGCGCGACGAATGAAAATCTTGACTCATTGAAGTTCCTCATGTGTGACGACCACGACAGGTTCTGCGAAGAAGTGAAGCGCCTCTTGCCCGCCTTCACGGCCGAGTCCGCTTGCACGCATGCCACCGATTGGCGCGCGTAGATCGCGCAGCATCCACGAGTTGATCCAGACAGTGCCGCAGTCAAGTTGCGATGCAATGCGCTGCGCGCGTGCCGCGTCGCTTGTCCAGACGCTTGCTGAGAGTCCAAATCGCGTGCCGTTGGCAATCGCCACCGCCTCGCTCTCGCTCGAGAATCGAATCAGTGTCGCGACTGGGCCAAAGATCTCTTCTTGATTGGCCTTCGCAGTCGCAGGCAACCCTTCGATGAGAGTCGGCGGATAAAACGCGCCTGCTCGGTTCTGCTCTTGAAGTTGCGATGCGTCGACGCGCGATCCGCCGCAGAGCAATGTGCCACCGTCGCGCACGGCGCCATCGACTGCCGCTGCGACGCGCAAGAGATGTTGTCCTGAGATGAGCGATCCAATGTCTGTTGCGGCATCAAGTGGATCGCCCACGCGAAGTGCACGCGCGCGCGCGACGAGCGCGGGAACGAAAGTCTCCCACGCGCTGCTTTCGACGAGGATGCGTGATCCACAGTGGCAAACCTGTCCTTGATTGGTGAACGCCGCGCGTGCGACGCCATGCACGGTCTTCGCCAGTTGGCCGCCCTGCAATGCATCAGCAAAGATGATCGACGCATTCTTTCCGCCGAGTTCGAGTGCGGTGCGTTTGAACGCTGGCGCCGCTGCGCGCGCGATGGTTTCGCCTGTTGCTGTGCCGCCGGTAAAGGTGATGCACGCAACGCGCGGATGCGAGACGAGCGCAGATCCAGAGAGCGGGCCGCGACCATTGATGATGTTGAGTACGCCGCGAGGAAGACCCGCCTCGACCGAACGCTGTGCAAGCATCGACGCTGTGATGGGAGTGATCTCGCTCGGCTTTGCGACGACTGTGCATCCCGCGGCGAGTGCGGGGGCGATCTTCCAAGTGAAGAGATAGAGCGGCAGATTCCACGGCGAAATGCAGGCAGCGACGCCGAGCGCACGGCGATGCACGACCGACTGCGCGTGCGCGCTCGAATAGCGCTCTGGTTGCTGCGCGCAAATCGCATCGGCGAAGAAGTGCATGTTTGCAATCGCGCGAGGGATGTCAACCGATCGCGCGAGAGAAAGGGGTTTGCCTGTATCGAGCGACTCGGCGAGCGCGAACGCCTCAGCGTCGCGTTCGATCAGCGCCGCGAGCGCGTGCAGATGCGCGCTGCGCTGCGAGGCATCAAGTGCCGACCAAGCGGGGAATGCGCGCGCCGCAGCATCAACCGCAGCATCGACGTCATGCGCAGTGCTGTCGGGGGCGGTCCCGATGAGTTCGCCAGTCGCTGGGTTGTAAACCGAAATCGTCGCGCCTCCGCGCGCGGGGGCGAACGAACCATCGATGAGATTGAGAACGGTCGTTTGTTGCATCAGTCTGATCCTTCGGTTGAAGCCATCGTGATTTGTTTCGCTCCGCTTCCTTTGGCGGTGAGCATGAGGTAGGCACCGCCCACAGCGATGAATCCTGCCATCCACTGCCACCACGCGAAGAGTTCGCCAAACAAGAAGAAGCTGCACGCAGAGACGAAAAACGGTTGCAACTGAAGCACTCCGCTGGTGATCACCACGCCGATGCGCGCGATGCTGATGTAGTAAAAGACATGCCCCGCTGCGATGCCGATGAAGGCACTGATGCCGAGCGCCGCGAGAACTGAACCTGAGAGTTGTGGCACATACATGCCGTGGTCGCGGCCGAGGAAGAGCATGAGCACGATGAGTCCGAGTGCCGTGAGTTGGCAGATCACTGCGAAGGCAATCACTGGGTGATATTGATGCATGCATCTGCGCACGCTGAGGCCGTACATGCCATATCCAATTGCACAGAGGATGCTGAGCGTGAGACCCTTCGCGTTGAGCAGTCCCATCGACATGTCGCCGCCGAGCAGAATGGGAAGCAATCCAGCGAGCAGAATTGCCCCGCCCAACAAGTAGCGCCTGCTCGAGATGATGGGTCGTTCTGATGGAACGAGAAACCACGCGCCCAGCGCGACCCAGATGAGTTGCGTGCGAAGTCCGAAGGTGACGAGCCCGGGATTCATCTCGTGAAAGGCTGCGGTGAACGCAACTTGTCCGCCGATGTTCGCGAGACTTGGAATGATCGCATCACGCCAGATTGCCGCGGGAAGTCGGCCTTTCTTGATCGCCCACACGAGCGCGGGCATCCAGAAGATTGCGCTTGCGCCATATCGCCAACCGTTGTTTGTCCAGAAGTCGACGTGCTGCGAGAGGTGGCGCAGAAAGAGTGGCACAGTCGACCAACCGAAGAGCGTGAGCCCCAGACAGAGTGCGCCAGTCGAGAGTCCGAGCTTGCGCTGCGCATCGCCGGCGCGCGCGGTGAGCGTGCCGATCACAGTCTGCCTCGAGCAAGCAGCGACACGATTGCGTAGATGGCAGCAACGGCGACGACGAGCGCGAATCTCGCGGAAATTGTGATCACACGATCTTGCAAGCGCGACTTGGCGAGCGCATCGGCGTATGGAATCGTGTCGAAACTCACCATGTCGTAACGCGGAGTAAAGAGTCGAGGGGCGACGCCGTGGATGAAGTGCTCTGCTTTCTTGCGCCAGCGAAAGAGTCGCGAGGCAGTCTTGTCGCGCATCTCGATGAAGTTTTCAAGCGCCATATCTGCGATTGCGTCGGTGTTGCGCTTGCGCGCGAGTTCGTACGCGGCGAGTGCTGGGGCAAGATCGTCGTTCGACGCCGCAAGCGCATCGGTGAGCGCTTCGCAATCCTCGAAGCTCGCATTGGCGCCTTGCCCAAAGAATGGAACGATCGCGTGCGCAGCGTCGCCGAGCAACACGACACGCCCACGCATCGACCAGGGGCGCGACCGCACGGTCATCATCCATCCAACAGGATTGCGCGCGAAGTCATCGTCGAACGTCGGCATCAGCGCAAGCGCATCGGCGTAGTGCTGCGTGAAGTGCGCACGCGCCTCGTGCGCCGTCGCAAGCGAATCGAATCCGCGCGCGGCGTCGCTCGTCTTGTGCGGCCAGAAGAGCGTGCAAGTAAATGAGCCATCAGGATTCGGCAGCGCGATCATCATCGATCCACCGCGCGGCCAAATGTGCAGCGCATGCGGAGCCATCGCGAAGGGGGCGTGCGCGCCATGCGCCGCTGGCGGAATGTGCAATTCTTTGAACCCGTGACTGAGCCACGACTGCTGGTAGTCAAACCCCTCATTCTTCTGCATCGCGCCGCGCACGACGCTGTATGCGCCATCGGTTGCGACGACGAGGTCAGCCTGCGCCGTCGAACTCTCGCCGGTGCGGTCGTCATGAAAGGTCGCAGTGCCAGCAGCCGCATCAATGTCAGTGCAGCGTTGATCGAATCGAATCGTCACGCGATCTTCAGCAGCGGCAGCGCGAATGAGCGTGAGATTCAGCGTGCTGCGCGACACACTCTGAATCGCGTGCGCAGGATTGCGACTGTAGGGCTGAAAGTTCGTCGACTGGTCGCGCGCGTGAATCATCCGACCAGGCATGCGAATCGCGTCGCGCAGAATTGCCTCTTCAAGTCCAACACGTCGCAAGGCTTTGAGTCCCCGCGCGCTGATCGCAAGATTGATCGAACGACCG
This sequence comes from uncultured Singulisphaera sp., assembly GCA_964355975.1. GTDB lineage: Bacteria > Planctomycetota > Phycisphaerae > Phycisphaerales > SM1A02 > F1-60-MAGs104. The sequence goes on along the minus strand of CAYHFW010000003.1, from coordinate 129,795 downwards.
CCGATGTGTCCTGCAGCGCGCGGATCGCCGCGGCGTTCGCGCACTTCGACCGTCCATCCAGCGCGCGCGAGATAGACCGCGAGCAGTGAGCCAGCGAGTCCAGCGCCAATGATGAGTACGCGTTTCGACACGGTGGCAAGTGTAGGAAGAGCGCTACCTCACAGTCAGCGCTTCGATCAATCGCCAGCAATCATTGAAGGTGTTGTAGAGCGGCACAGGCGCGATGCGAATCACACTGGGGTATCGAAAGTCGCAGACGATGCCTTGCGGAAGCAGTCGGTCGTATGCCGCGCGTGCAACCGCGGTGCCGCCATCAACGATGAGCGAGAGTTGGCATCCACGTTCGTGGGTCGCGGACGGAGTGAGCACTCGAACATGTGCAGCGGGGCATTTGCGAAGTGCGATCTCGATGAAACCACTCATCGCGCGCGACTTTGATTGCAAGCGATCGAGTCCGGCGCGGTGAAAGATGTCGAAACTCGCCAAGAGCGGCGCGAGCGAAAAAATTGGCGGGTTCGAGAGTTGCCACGCATCGGCGCCGAGTGCAGGATCAAAGGTCGGCCCCATCTCGAACCGCGTCGCGAGATTTGTTCCCCACCATCCTTCGAGTCGCGGTGGAGGATTCGCGTGATGCCGCTCATGAATGAACGCACCTGCAACGGCGCCTGGGCCGCCGTTGAGATATTTGTACGAGCACCAGCATGCAAAGTCTGCTCCCCATGCGTGCAGCGCGAGAGGAACGTTGCCAATCGCGTGCGCCAGATCCCATCCGCAGCGCGCCCCCGCGCGGTGTGCGGCGCGCGTGATGCGCTGCATGTCGAGCACCTGTCCTGTGTAGTACTGCACGCCGCCGAGAATCACCAGCGCGAGTGCGCCACCGGTGTGATCGATCGTCGCTTCGATGTCTTCGTTGCGCAAACACTCTTCGCCAGTGCGTGGGCCAACTTCAATCACATCTGTGTGCGGATCGCCTCCGACCATGCGCACGAGCGAGTGCACCGCAAATCGATCACTCGGAAACGCGCCGCGTTCGACGATGATCTTTCGCCGCGTCGCAGTTGGTTGATAGAAACTCAGCAGCAGCAAGTGCAGATTGGCAGTGAGCGTGTTCATCGCCACCACTTCGTGCGTGTGTGCCCCCGTCAACTCAGCAAGCCCGGCGCGAAAAAACTCGTGGTACTGCACCCACGGGCGCCGTCCATGCACGTGTCCCTCGACGCCAAGCCGCGCCCAATCGTCGAGCTCTTCATTGATTCGGGTGCGCGCCGCATGCGGCATCACGCCGAGTGAGTTTCCGACGAGATACGCAAGAGGTTTGCCCTGCGAGTCGGATGGAATCGCAAACTCACTGCGAAACGCTGCGAGCGGATCGTGCGAATCGCACCACTGCGCGAAGGCGTGCGTGGGCTCGATGTCAGCGGCGGTGAGGTCGAAAATCGATTGCGCTGCGGCGTGTGTCATTGTGTCACTGTGTGCGGTGTTGAAGTGCGAGAAACTCGATTGCAGTTCCTGCGAGCATGCGTGTGCGCTCAGCGTGGCTGAGCCACTGCGCGCCATGCAGCAGTCGCCCGGGAGGATTCTCGCCGAGCGGAAATGGATAGTCCGATCCCATTGCGATGCGATCTGCGCCGACTGTGCGAACGAGATATCGCAGCGCCTCTTCATCGTGCACGATGCTGTCGAAGTAAAGACGTGTGAGGTGCTCGCGCGGCGGAGTCTTTGAGTGCGTCGCGCAGAGATCTGGCCGCGCCTGAAATCCATGCTCGATGCGACCGAGCGTGTATGGAAACGATCCACCGCCGTGTGCAAAACAGAGTTTGAGGCGAGGATGGCGATCGAGCACGCCACCAAACGCGAGCGCACAGATTGCGCGCGAACTCTCGGCGGGCATTCCCACAAGCCACGGCATCCAGAAGCGGGGGGTCTCGAAGCGGCCGAGCACATCCCACGGATGAACGAAGACCGCTGCCTGCAGCGACTCAGCAGCAGCGAAGAAGTCAGCAAAGGCTGGGTCGTCGAGATCGCGTCCTGCAACATTCGTGCCGATCTGCACTCCCGGCATCGCGAGATCGCGCATGCACCGTTCGAGTTCGCGCACGGCGAGCGTTGCGTCTTGCATCGGCACCATGCCGAGCGCCGAGAAGCGCGTCGGGTAGTCGCGTACGACCGATGCGAGGTGATCATTGAGAATCTGCGAGAGGTCGTGCGCGTGCTCTGCCTTCGCGCCGTACGAAAACATCACAGGCACCGTCGAGAGCACCTGCATGTCGACGTGCGCACGGTCGCAGTCGGCGATGCGGCGTGTGGCGTCCCAACAATTCGATTCGATTTCGCGAAAGAGCGCACCGTCAATCATCATCCGCGCGCGGCAATCTGCGCAGTGTTCGAGCGAAACCCATCCACCGCAACCGTACCGCTCGCGCAGATCTGGCCACCGCTCGGGCAGCATGTGAGTATGAAGATCGATGGTGCGCAGCGGGCGCATGAAGAGAGTCTAGCGATGGACGCCATCGCAGATGATCGACGCTTGCGCTTGCTGAGCGCTCACTTCGTGCGCGGTGCGGGCTTTGGAACGCGCGTGCCGCACGATGGGCAGGTGCAGAGTTTCGGGTCGGCCCAGAATGCTTCCATCTCTTGGCGAAAGTGCATCACGATGTCTGAGCAAGTGAATTCTTTGTCGTAGACCAGCGCATCACACTTCTCGCAGTAGAAGATCATGTGTTCGGTCTCGTGTGGTGGACGCCGCCTCTCGACGACGAGTCCGAGGGTGTTTGGACCGCGCTGCGGCCGATGTGGCACGCCACCAGGAATGAACATCGCTTCGCCCTCGCGCAATTGAATATCGCGGATGCCATGCGCGTCGCGCACGCGCACCGAGACATCGCCCTTCAACTGCATGAAGTACTCCTCAGAGTTCGTCATGTGATAGTCGTTGCGCGCGTTGGGGCCGGCGATGAGCATCACAAAGAAGTCTTGGCCGCTGAAGAGGTACTTGTTCGAGACCGGCGGCACCATCAAGTGCCGATTCGCCTCAGTCCACTCAGACAAATTGATCGCGCTCGCGACGCCGCCGACGCCATCCCATCCTGTTGGATCTCCCAGCGCATCAGTCGCAGGAGTCGGCGCAGCAACAACAGCAGTTGGATTGATCGTCGTCATGCACGCAAGCGTATCTCGATCGCGCGAAAACCAAAGTGCGCTCAGTGGGCGATTCCGCCAAAATCAGCGCCTATTCTGCTCGCGTGAGCGTCACACCAATTCAATGGACCACCCATCCTGCGCGCGCGCGACCGATCGCTGCGGTCTGCGCAGTCGCCGCGATGAGCGTCATGGGAGTCGCTGTTTCACAACTCGCAGGTGAGTGGTTGTGGGGTGCGCTCGCATCGCTTGCCCTCTTTCTTTCGTTGAGTCGATTCTTCTTGCCCACGCGTTACCGCATCGACAACGAAGGTGCGTCGGTGATCTATCCGCTCTCAACGAGTCGGTTGCAGTGGAGTGAAGTGGGGTTCATACAGTGCACCGCGACGCGGGCGCGTATCGCGCGAAGCAACTCTCGCCGCGAACTTCACCGGGCACTCGCGCTCGATTTCGCGACGCTTGACGCAGTCGCCGTTGCGCAACTGCGCGTATTTGTCGCGTCGCGCACGAAACCCGAGGTCTGGCAGTGAGCGACGATTCGCAAACACGCTGGCAGAAGATTCGCGCGGCGGCGGCGCGGGCGTTTCATGTCGAGCCAGCGGGTCCTGCGAAGCCGACGCCAGAAGAGGCGGCGCTCGTTGAACACGTTGCGCGAGAAATCGTTCGTCGGCAGATGACACAACCCGCGCTGCTGTTCTTCGAGTCGAGCCGTCCACTTTCTGGAGTCGGCGCCGCTGCGATGCACTTCTTGCAGCCATTCGTTGCGGTCGTGATCAAGCCCGCGACATGGGCGACCCTCGCGACTTTTCTTGAACGCTCAGGCGCGATCGAGTACCTCTGCTTGCGCATCGAAGCGCTTGCGAGCGAGCCGCCCGAGACGCAGTGACCGTAAACATGGCGTTTGGCGCTACGCGCAGCGAAGGAGAGTGACGACCGGGACACAGCGGCAAGCTGCGACCGATCAGTTCCCCCACGCACTCAAGATGGTCGCAAGATCGCTGCCCGCAATCTCGCCATCGTGGTCGAAGTCGCTCGGGCAGAATCCTGTTGCGGGATCTGCATCAGCGCACACCCCCCAACCTGCGAGCACCGCGGTGAGGTCTGCTGCATCGACTATGCCATCGAGATTCAGGTCAGCGATGTGGCGTCCTGTGCGGGCTGCGTCAATCGTTGAGATCACGCCGTATCCCCGAACGAAGAGTGGATCGGTCACGCCGTTTGCAACGAAGTCGGACGCTGTTGTAAAGAGCGCACTTCGAATTCCAGCCACGCCGAGATCGCCGCGCGCCTGCATCAAGAGTGCAGTTGCGCCTGCAATGAGTGGGGTCGAGAGACTCGTCCCGCTCACGGCGCTGAGCCCGGTGGTGTTGGTCGAGTGGACCGTCGCCACAGCAACCCCTCGCGCGAGCACCTCGGGTTTGACTCGCCCATCTGCAGTTGGTCCATCCGATGAAAAACTCGCGATCGTGCCGTCGCCGTTCGCCGCGCCGCATGTGATCACATTGAATGCGTCGCTGGGAGCGATGATCGAATGCGTTGCGCTGTCAGCGTCATTGCCAGAATTTCCCGCAGCAGTGAGGCAGACGAGTCCATTGGCGGTGGCGATGTTGACGCCACGCGTTGTGATCGCGGTGAGGCCGTCGAGCATCTCGGGGGTGTACCAATCGATGTATCCGAGCGAACTCGTCGCGAGGTCTGCTCCGTGCGCTTCGATGAACTCAAGGCCAGCGACGTAGTAGTCCTCTTCAATGATGGTCTCGGTCGCATAGACCTCGGTCTTTGCAAGGACGAACTTTGCGTCGAACGCAGCGCCGATCGCGCTGCCCGGAAGATAGGCAGCGATCGTGCCAAGAATCCAAGTGCCATGTTTGTGCTGGTTGGGATCGTCGCCAGTCTCTATGCCAGTGTTCGCATCGTTCGAGACAAAGTCCCACTCGGCGATTACATCGAGCGGGTGATCAGCCGAGTGGAAAGCTTCGTGCACTCGATTGAAACCAGTGTCGAGAATGCCGATCACCATGCCTTCGCCGTGAAATCCGCGCACGTGCATTGATGGAGCATTGATCTGCATCAATTGCTCAGTCATCGCGCCGTACTCGAGCGCTGCAACGCCGCCCTGCGCCTCGACGGGTTGTTGCTTGAGCTGCTCACGCGAATGCGAACGGTGCAGCGGCGAGACCTTCACCACGAATGGCAATCGCGCGATTGCGCGAATCTCGGCATCCGTGGCGTTGACCGAGACCGCGTTGAGCCAACGACTTCGCGCGCGCAGGTCAGCGCCTGTTGCTGAGATCGCCGCGATGCGATCGGCAGCAATCGGCAGGTCGCGTTCGTCGACGAGTCCAGCGAGTGTGCGATGGGCAGCGCGGCGTGCAAGTGCGCGAGGCGTGAGCGGGGTGTCGCATGGCTTGATGCCATCCCTTGGACTCGCTTTCACAGCGAGTTCGATCCACATCGCGCGGGAAGTTTCGCTGGCCTGCCCAGCGGTTGCGAGGGATGCAGCGACGGCAAGAATGGCAGGAAGCATCGACACAACCTACTTCGATATCGCACGACGTCGAATCTGAGCGCAAAATTCCCTGTTTACGGGCAGATGTCGACCGCTAGAAGTCGAGATGTGCCCGCAAACAGGGAAATCGGTAATGAATCACCCGAATCTCTGCCAAAGCACGGCAAACCAAATCGCCGCAGAGATCACGATCGAGAGCAAGACTGCGGCGCTTCCCATGTCCTTGGCCCGCTTGGCGAGCGGATGGAGTTCGAGCGAGATGTGATCTGTGTTTGCCTCGATCGCAGAGTTCAAGAGTTCGACGATGAGAATGACTTGCAGCACTGCGAAGAGCAGCGCCCGTTGCACGAGCGGTACTGGAACGAACCACGCCGCGATCGAGAGCGGCACAACGACGCACAATTCTTGTTTGAAGGCCTCTTCATGCTTCGCCGCTGCGCGCAATCCTGCAATGCTGTATCTGAGGGCGTTGAAGAGTCGCTCAAATCCCCGCTTTGACTTCAATGAGTTTGCATCTTGGCGCGGTTCGTGCACTCGGCGAGTGTAGATGGGCTCTTTCTCTGCCGAACGCTCGCGGTCAGTCCAATCACGAATCGTGCGAACCTCAAGCCGATGCGCCGCACTCTGGGCATCGCGAGGCGTGGCGAAGGGGGTATGCGCAATTGGTGCAGAGTCCGTGCGACCGCCGATGCTCTCGGCGCATGCTGCCGCCGACCGCCCAACACATCACACCCACCAGCGAATACAAACCGGCGTCTGCAAAGACGGTGGGGACGAGCAAGCGAAAGGCAGTGCCCTTCTCGAGCGGAGCATTTCCTGCCAGACCTTGCTGCAACTGCGTGAATCGAACGACCTCGATGCAGTGCCATGGCCAGCCGAAGCGCGTTTGTTCTCGCCGGAAGATGGTTTGAACTTTCTGCTCCATGACGACGACAGATGTCCTGTGATAGGACCGCCCAGCTCGATCGGCGGAGTAAGCCATCCCGGATGCGCCGTCGGTTCTGTATCCAGCGCCAGGTGCGCGCGGGGAGTGCGGGTAGACCGGATATCCAATTGGAACATCGCCCCACACCGGGGGGGCGGCGACTTCCCGAATCATTGGTGGACCCGCCATCCACAGAAAAAAACCAACGGCGAGCGCCACCACCACACCGCCGAGGCTCATGACTCCGGCAACTCGCGCGGCGCGACGAGTGAATGGTTTCTGGGTCGCCCCCAACTCGTCAACTGATCGTGGTGTTCTGGCCATCACTGACTCGGTGCCGCCCAATGATTGGACGGCTAAGGTTAGCTCGACTCGAACAGGCTGCTAAAACTGTCCTCGAGTCTCAGGGGTTGCGACAGCCCGCCGTTGCACTCTGCGCGATTCGCTCTTGAAATGGTGACGAGTGTCGGATTTCGACACGCGCCCACCAATTCAAGCGGTCGAGCGAAGTTCGCGGGGCATTTCAGCAGCCTGCTAATCTTCGCTCCCCATGCGAATCGTCGCCACTGATTGCGGAAGCACGACCACGAAAGCGATCTTGATCGAAGAGCGCGACGGAGTCTTTCGCCAAACGTTTCGCGGTGAAGCGCCAACGACAGTCGAAGAGCCGTTCGCCGATGTGACGCTCGGAGTCGCCAACTCAGTCACCGAGTTGCAAGAGCTCTCGGGTTACAAACTCATCGCCGACGATGGCACGATCATTCGCCGCACTTCAACGAGCGATCCCGATGGATGCGATCTCTACATCTCGACCTCGAGCGCTGGCGGCGGATTGCAAATGATGGTCGCCGGTGTTGTGCGCGAAATGACCGCAGAAAGCGCCAAGCGCGCAGCACTCGGCGCAGGGGCAATCGTGATGGACACCATCGCGAGCAACGATCGACGCAAGCCGCACGAGCAGATTCAGCGCATTCGCGAATTGCGCCCTGACATGGTGCTCGTCTCGGGCGGAACCGACGGCGGAGACACAAAGAAAGTCATCGAGATCGCAGAGCTCATCGCTCCCGCGCGGCCCCGTCCTCGATTTGGATCGGAGTTCTGCCTGCCGATGATCTTCGCCGGCAACAAAGAGGCGCGACCTGCGATCGAGCGCATCTTCAGCGGCGATGGATTCGCCCTCTCGGTCGTTGACAACCTCCGTCCAACACTTGAGCAAGAAAATCTCGGGCCAGCGCGCGAACGTATCCATGATGTCTTTCTTGAACATGTGATGGCGCATGCGCCGGGTTACGACAAGCTCATGGTGTGGGCGAACGCGCCAATCATGCCGACGCCAGGTGCGGTCGGTGACATTCTGCAAACGATTGCCAAGGGGCGCGGCATCAATGTTGTCGGCGTTGATATCGGCGGCGCAACGACTGACATGTTCAGCGTCTTCGGTGGAGTGTTCAATCGAACTGTCAGTGCAAATCTCGGCATGAGCTATTCGATCTCGAATGTCTGCGCCGAGGCAGGCATGGACAGCGTGCTGCGCTGGGTGCATCTCGACATGGACGAACGCGAACTTCGCAATCGTGTGAAGAACAAGATGATTCGCCCGACGACGATTCCACAAACACTCGAAGCGCTCGTTTTCGAACAGGCTGTCTCGCGCGAGGCGCTGCGATTGGCGTATGTGCAGCACAAGGCATTCGCGACGACGCTCAAGGGTGTGCAACAACAGCGCACGGTCGGCGATGCGTTCAAACAAGAAGAAGCGGGAAAGTCACTCGTCGACAACATGGCGCTCGACTTGATGGTCGCGTCAGGTGGCGTGTTGAGTCACGCTCCGCGCATGGAGCAGACTGCGCTCATGATGATCGACGCATTCGAGCCCGAGGGATTCACCGAGATTGCCAAGGACTCGATCTTCATGATGCCACACCTCGGCGTGCTCGCATCGGTGAACGCGCGCGCCGCGATGGAAGTTTTCGAGAAAGACTGTCTCGTGATTCTTGGATGGTGCGTTGCTCCGCGCGGCGAAGTGCGCGCAGGAAAGCCTGTCTTTGATTACACGCTGCGCCGCGGATCGACCGTCGTCACGCAGGGTCAACTCGTCGGCGGCGAGATGCGACTCGTGCGCTTTGCGCCAGGCGAAACGGGCACGCTCGAAGTGCGGCCAGAGAAACCACTCGACATGGGTGCAGGACCCGGCAAACCCATCACACGCGAAGTGCGCGGCGGAACAGTCGGGATCATCTTCGATGGCAGAGGGCGTCCACTCAAGTTGCCAAGTACGCAAGCCGAGCGTCGCGCGGCCGTCGAGAGGTGGCTCAAAGCACTCGAGGTTTACGCGTAATCGAGCAACACCATGGCAAAGGCATACACACCAGGATTGAAAGTGACTGCGCGCACGACCTATCGCGTGCGACGAACATTGCCCGTTGCGGGTGATGTGCGCGTGCAACTCGGCGAGCGCGTCACGGCCGACAGTGTGGTCGCAGAGACATTTCTCGAAGGCGATGTCTTTCCGATCAAGGTTGCTGGAATGCTCGGAGCGAATCCGAGCGAACTCGCATCGCTGATGCTCAAGCGCGTCGGAGACACAGTGCAAGTGGGCGATGCACTCGCGCGCAGCAAGGGCATTTTTGGGCTCGGCAAGACCGAAGCAAAGTCGACCGCCGCTGGCACGCTCGAGAGTGTTTCTGATTCAACTGGAATGGTGATCGTGCGCGGCGCGAAGACTCCAGTGCAAGTGCGCGCGTACGTCGCTGGAAAAGTTGTCGAAGTGATCGCAGGCGAAGGCGTCATCATCGAGACCGATGCGCTCTTCGTGCAGGGCATTTTCGGCGTGGGCGGCGAGACGTGGGGTCCGCTGGTGATCGCAGTGAAATCGCACGCAGAAGACTTGAGTCAAGAGCACATCGAGCCGGCGATGAAAGGCGCAGTCGTCGTGGGTGGCGCGCGGATGACTGCGGGTGCGATCCGCCGCGCACGCGAAGTCGGAGTCGCCGCGCTCATTTGCGGCGGGATCGACGACGCCGACTTGCGCGATGTGCTCGGCTACGACCTCGGTGTCGCAGTCACCGGAAGCGAAAAGATCGGCATCACGCTGCTTGTGACCGAGGGCTTCGGCGACATCGCGATGGCAACGCGCACATTTCAGTTGTTGCTCGCGCACGCAGGCAAGATGGCAAGCGCAAATGGCGCGACGCAGATTCGCGCGGGTGTGATGCGCCCAGAGATTGCAGTGCCGCTCGAAGCCGCCAATGCGATGGGCGGTGCTGGATCAAGCGCCGAAGTCTTCACCGGCGGAGCGACTGCCGGCGTGCTCGACATCGGCACCCCAGTGCGCATCATTCGCGATCCACACTTCGGACTTCTCGGCACCGTGAGTGCGTTGCCCGAACAACCCGCTGTGCTCGGATCAGGCTCGAAAGCGCGCGTGCTCGAAGTTGCTCTCGAGAGCGGCCAGCGCGTGATCGTGCCCAGAGCAAACGTTGAGCTTGTGGGGGAGTAGGGGGGGCTATAGTGCCATCGGCACATACGCATGCTGCTAGACGTCGCGACATTCCGCAAGAAGACGAGTTACGAACTCGATAGGTTTGTAGACGACTTAGCGCTTGAAACGCACCGGTCGACTCCGTCCGAGCGCACGGCGTGGCGCGCGTCGCTGCCAGCGTTCGCCGAGGTCATAGGTCATCCATCTCTGGCCGACTTTCATGTGCACATCGGACAGCGGGGCGGACTCGCGGTGGAGTACCGGTTGCCAGCATCTCCGTCTTGGGCAGACCTGGTGCTCCTAGGGCGCGGGCCTGGTGGTCCGACTGCAATCGTCGTAGAGCTCAAGGACTGGAATGTGAGTCGCGATAAACCAGGCGACCGACCAACTCTTGTGCAGCGCTTGCACGGAGAAGCGCTGCACCCTTCCGATCAGGTCAAGGGCTATGTCGAATACTGCCGACGGTTTCACAGTGCCGTTCAGGAGCGAAACGCCCTAGTCGAGGGTTGCGTGTACTTCACCTTCGCTTCATCGGCCCACGTCTATACGGGCGAGCCGCACCGAGCTCTCGCTGATGCATTCCCCGTGTTCGCACGAAATGCAGCGGATGTCGAGGAGCGCTTCCCGCGTTATCTATCTGAGCGCCTTCGTGCGCCAGATCCAGAATTCGCAACGGCGTTTGAATCGGGAACTTACAAACAGGATCGTGGATTCGTGGTGCAGATTTCCAAGGCGATTCAGCGATCCGCCGAGACACCATTTGTCCTGCTTGATGAACAACGACGAGGCTTCGAACTCTGCATGGCATGCATTCAGCGTCGCCTCAAACCAGCGAAAGTCTCCGCCAGGTCCTCACGGAGGGCTAGCGCTGGAAAAAGCGTGGTGGTGATCGAAGGTCCTCCGGGGTCGGGAAAATCGGTGATCGCTGCGCAGTTGTGGGCGACGGTGGCGGGCAATGAGTTCATCGACGGAAGTGTCGTGCTCACCACAACGTCGATGTCTCAGCGCAGGAACTGGGAAGAACTCTTTCATCGCGCGGTGCGCGACGACGCCGCTGCGGGCGTTGTGATGGGCTCGAATCGATACAACCCCGGACTCAACCAAGCGTGGCTGAAGAGTGAGCGTAACGCAGGGCATCCCACGACAATCGAAACGTGGCGAAAGAATGTAAAGCGATACCGAGCAGAACATCCAGAGTTGAGGTGCGAAGATGATTGCTTCGCAGTATCGATCGTCGACGAAGCGCATGCGCTCATCGATCCGACCGCCAAGGATCGCAAGGGGATGTCGGCATCGGGCTGGCTCCTCCACGCGGGACCTCAGGCGTGGCATGTCATTCGCGCCTCGCGGGTGTCAGTCTTCCTTATGGATCCCGAGCAGAGTTACCGCGATAATGAGACGACATCGATCGACCAACTGCAAGAGTTTGCCGCGGACTACGGAGCAGACTTCACGCGCATCAGCCTTGCAGGATCACAGTTCCGTTGCAGCGGGTCCACCGAATACGTCGAGTGGATCGATCGACTGTTGTCCGTCTCAGTCGCTCGGCAACCGGGGTCGGCTTCGCCGCGTGTGGCCCCTTGGCGGAAAGGGCAGGGTGGCCCCTACGAGTTTCAGATTTTCAACACGCCGTTTGAACTGGAGTCGGCGCTTCGTCCAAAAGTGTGCGACGGAAGGTCGGCTCGCCTTGTCGCGTCGTACTCACGAAAGTGGGTCACGAAAGGAAAGGCACGCCCCCATGCACTTGCACCCGCCAACCAAGACTTCTGCATCCCAGTGGATGGCAAAGGTGGCGTTAGGACCTGGTCGCGCGTATGGAACTACACCCCAGAAGAGAACTACTCGATCTTCATTCAAGCACCAGAGGGCAGCGCCATCGCCCGCGACCAGCTCTGCGAGGTCGGATGCCCGTACGTATTGCGCGGATTCGACTTTGACTATGTCGGTCTGCTCTGGATGAGCGACCTTGTCTGGCGCGGCAACCGCTGGGCGGTGAACCTCGAGCATGTACACGAATCGGCATGGCGGCTGGCGAAAGCATCCGCGCGCACCGGTCGTGCGGGCGGCGAGGCCGAGGTCATCCGGCGGTTGCAGCGCGGCTATCGCATCCTTCTCAGTCGGGCCATGCGAGGCACCTACGTTTGGTTCGAGGACGAAGAAACCCGCGCTCACATGGAGTCTGCGCTTGCGCATCCTTGACCTCACCCCCACACACTTCAACAGAAACCGTTACCTTTCGCCTGTGGTGCAGATCGCGCTTCGTCATTGCAGACTCTCGTTGTGTGCCGCGGCGATCACGCTTGGCGCGACAGCACTCGCCGCTGCGGCTGATTCCTCGCCGCCGCCCTCGCCACCGCCGCCTCCTCCACCACCGGCCTCACCACCACCAGCACCCGTATCAGTCTCGGCCGCCGATGTCTCGTGGGACGCCGGTGGATCGATCTTGGTCACGTGGGTCCCGCCCGCAGACACCGCAACAACAACAAAGTGGATCGTTGAGCGAAGCGAGCTCGCCGCCGATGGCAAACAGTCCGCGTGGATCACCGTCGCCGAAGTCGCTGTCAAAGACCGCAGCGTTGTCGCCGCGAAACTCTCCGACTCAGCTGCGCATCACTTTCGCGTGACCGCCGTCTCGCCAGATGGCTCGAGTTCGCCAACCACCACGACCGCACACACAACCGCCCACCGCAACTTCTTCATCGGCGCAAAACTGCCTCTTTTTGGCGCGATTCTGACAGTTTGCGGATGCGTGATCTATTACATCCTCGCCGCGCGTCGGGGTCGTCCGATGAAGGTGCGGCGCATCGCAGCACTCGAGGCGATCGACAACGCGGTCGGCCGCGCGACAGAAATGGGACGCCCGATTCTCTTCGTTGCAGGCATCCAAGACATGGACAACATTCAGACCGTCGCCGGAATCACCGTGCTCGGTCACGTCTCAAAAACCGCCGCCGAATATGACGCGACGATCGAAGTGCCAACAAGTCGCTCGCTCGTCATGGAAGCCGCGCGCGAAACGGTGCAAGCCTCGTACCTCGCGGCGGGTCGCCCCGATGCGTACAACGCAGACCTCATTCGTTACATCACCGACGAACAATTCGGTTTCGTCGCATATGTCTCTGGACGCATGGTGCGCGAAAAGCCAGCAACATGTTTCTATATGGGATGCTTCTTCGCAGAGAGTCTCATCCTCGCCGAAACAGGCAACGCGATTGGCGCGATTCAAATCGCCGGCACCGCCGAGAGTTCGCAGTTGCCATTCTTCGTCGCGGCCTGTGACTACACGCTGATCGGCGAAGAGTTCATGGCCGCAAGCGCATATCTCTCGGGAGAACCAGACCAAATGGGATCGCTCAAGGGCCAAGACGCAGGCAAGGCGATCGCAGCAGTGCTCATCATTGCTGGCGTGCTCTTGGCAACCGTCGCCTCAATCGCACCGGCGAGTTTCGCAACAACCGCACTCGGTTGGCTGCGTGGAGTACTCGGCTCATGAAGCGCATGATTCCAATGTGGATCGCAATCATCGCGGGCTTCGCGATGCTGCTCTCTGCATTCTTTCCGTTCACCGAATCGCTGGGCGAAACTTTCGGCGACGTCTTCAATGTCGTCGCCGCGATCGCGTTCATTCTCGGCGCAGGCAGTCTCGCAAAGGTGAATCTCGCGAAAGTCTCGCGGCGCGATCCAGGATGGGGCTTCGCAGTCGTCACGCTGGTCTGTTTCGCGATCACACTCGTTGTCGGACTCGGCAAGATCGGCGTGCCACCGAATGCACAGTTCGCCGCGCTGCCGTGGTCGGGCGAGAAAGAAGCAGAAGGCGGCGCATTCGCATGGATCTACGCCTACGCGCTTGTGCCAATCACGGCAACGATGTTCGCGTTGCTCGCCTTCTACGTTGCAAGCGCTGCGTTTCGTGCATTTCGCGCGAAGAATATTGAGGCGATCCTGCTGCTCTCGACCGCATTCATCATTCTGCTGGGCCGCACATTTGCAGGCGTCGTACTCACAGGATGGCTGCCCGACTGGGCGAGCGGACTGCGCCTCGAAAACCTCTCGGTCTACATCATGCAGGTCTTCAACACCGCAGGCAATCGCGCGATCATCATCGGCATCGCGCTTGGAGTCTCTGCGACAAGCATGCGCATCTTGCTCGGCATCGACCGCTCATGGATGGGATCGGGCGACTAACCAATGAAAGCACTCGTCGCAATCCTCGAGAAACTTGATCGCCGCTGGATCTTCCTCGCGATGGCGATTTCAGTTGCAGGGCCGATCCTCATCATCGGCATCACTGGCCGCACATTGCCCGAGGTTCCAACACCCGCCGCGCGCGCGGTGTACAGCGCGATCGATGCGCTTCCACCAGGCAGCCCCGTGCTCATCTCGTTCGACTTCGATCCGGGCAGTGCGGGCGAATTGCTACCGATGGCGACGAGCCTGATTCATCAATGCGCCGCGCGCGGCCACCGCATGATCTTCATCGCGCTCTGGCCGCTTGGGCCAACGCTCATCGACCAGACGATCAAGCGCGTGATCCAAGCCGATTACCCGCATCTCAAAGAAGGTGTCGACTACGTCAACCTCGGCTTCCAATCAGGCAACGAGTCTGTGATGAAAGTCATTCTTACAGACTTTCGCAAAGCCTTTCCCATCACCAAGTCTGGCACTTCAGTGCGCGACGTTGCGGCGATGAAGGGCATCGAACGCGTCAGCGACTTTCCGCTGCTCATCACCATCAGCGCTGGATACCCCGGCGCGAAAGAGTGGATTCAATACGTCGTCTCTTCGAGTGGCGGCAAGATCAAGATGGTCACAGGATGCACAGGCGTGCAGACTCCGCAGCTCTTTCCGTATTACCCAACGCAATTGAGTGGAATGCTCGGCGCCATCAAGGGTGCTGCCGAATATGAAGCGCTTGTGAACGAGAGCCTCGCTCCCAAAGACGCCGCCGCCGCCCCACCCGCAGCGAAATACCTTGAAGCGCAGCGGCGCATGGGTCCGCAGCTGGGCGCGCACTTGCTCATGGTGGCGCTCATCATCTTGGGCAACATCGCATACTTCGCATCGCGCAAGGCGAACTCGAGAGTGACCACATGAGCGGTCCAACACGAACATGGGCGATCATCATCGCCGTCATCATCGCGCTCGTCGGCATTCGCATGTCGATCGGGCAGGGGATGGGCCGCGTCTATTCGCAGCGACTCGATCAGCGCGTCGAAGTGCCAGCGAACGAGAAGACTGGCACCGCCGCGACAACGGTGACATGGACCGAGTGGCACGTCGTGCAGCCCAAGATCTACGAAGCCGCGCAACTCGCCGACGCCAAGCAAACACAAGTCGCATTCAGTTGGTCTGACACGATCGGGCTCTGGATCGGCGCATTCTTCACGCTCGCGGTCTTCTCGTTTCTCTACCGCGACAATGCCGGCTATCGACTCGCCGAAGCGGTCATCATTGGTGTCTCTGCCGCGTACTGGGGAGTGATCGGATTCTGGGACACGCTCGTTCCAAAACTCTTCGGCGCGCTCACGCCGACGTTCGTGCAAACAAATTTCATCCCGAGCCTCACTGACCCATCGACGACGACCGTTATTGCGATGGCATTCGCGGTTGTTCTTGGCGCGATGTTGCTCATGCGTCTCGCACCAGCAGGCGCGTGGATCAGCCTCTGGCCAATGGCGTTCATCATCGGAGTCACCGCAGGACTCAAGATCGTCAGCCACATCGAAGGCGACCTCGTTGCGCAAACCGTCGCAACGTTCAAGCCACTGGTGAATCTCAAGAGTGACCCAGCAGGCGCCGTTGATGTGATGGCTTCGATTTGGGGAAGCCTCGCAAACATCTTGCTCGTCGTGGGCGTGCTCTGCTGCCTGACCTACTTCTTCTTCTCGGTCGAGCACAAGGGAGTCGTCGGTCGCGCCGCCCGCACCGGAGTGATGTACCTGATGATCACATTCGGCGCGGCGTTCGGCTTCACGGTGATGGGTCGCGTTGCACTGCTCGCGGCACGAATCGAGTTTCTCTTCGACGATTGGCTCTGGCTGATCGATCCCGCAGGCAAGCGCATCGTCGAAGTTGCTGCCGCCGCGCACACGCTGATCTTGTGATCGCTTGTTGGTAAAACTGCGCGCATGCGCAAGCCAGATCCGTGTGTTCTCGTCATCTTCGGTGCATCAGGCGATCTCACTGCGCGAAAACTCATTCCCGCGCTCTATGAGATGCACCTCGCCAACGCGCTCTCGCCGAAGTTTCGCGTACTCGGCGTTTCGCGCCGCGAGAAGTCAGACGAGTCGTGGCGCGACGAACTCGCAGCATCAGTCAAGGCACACGCAAAGGGATGGGACCCCGCGCGCTGGAATGAGTTCGCGAAGTGCATTCACTACTTCGCAGGCGACGCAGCGCAAGCAGAGATGTACGGCGCGTTGCAAGAACGCCTGAGCCAATTCGACGAGCAGTATGGAACGCGGGGCAATCGCCTCTTCTATCTCTCAGTCGGACCCGAACTCTACGAGTCGATCGTGCAGCGCATCGAAGATGCCTCACTCGTCACCGAAGGAAAGCGCTGGTGTTCGATCGACCGCGATGTGCGATCGTGGCAGCGCATCATTGTCGAAAAACCATTCGGTCATGACGAAGAGAGTGCCGCGAGTCTCAACCGCACACTCGGTCGCGTCTTTGAAGAAGAGGCGATCTACCGCATCGACCACTACCTCGGCAAAGAAGTCGTGCAGGCGATGTTGGTGCTGCGATTCGCAAACACAATCTTCGAACCAGTCTGGAATCACCGCTACATCGATCATGTGCAGATCACAGCGGCAGAAACCGTCGGCGTTGGCAATCGAACTGCATTTTTCGATAGCACTGGAGCGATCCGCGACATGATTCAATCGCACTTGTTGCAGATCTTCGCATTCGCTGCGATGGAACCACCGACGGTCTATAGCGCCGATGACATTCGCATCGAGAAGATCAAAGTTGTGAAGGCGCTTCGCGCGACTCCTGCAAGCGAGATCGCAAGTCACGCGGTACTCGGCCAATACGCCGCGGGCGATCAAGAAGGTGCGTACCACGAACTCGCCGGAGTCCCCAAGGGATCGACCACCGAGACATACGCAGCGATCAAGTTGCACGTCGACAATTGGCGATGGGCTGGCACGCCTTTCTATTTGCGCACAGGCAAGCGCATGGCAAAGAAACGCACCGAGGTGGTCGTGCAATTCAAGCCGCCGACTGCGAACATTTTTCGCGGCGTTGCAGATAGCGCGGGGGCAGTCGGCAATCGACTCGTCATTGAGATCGCTCCCAACGAATGCACGCGACTTCGGTTCGAGAGCAAGTTGCCCGGCACTCCATTTCGCATCGCAAGCGCCGAGATGCAGGTCGACTTCGACAAACAGTTCGGCGTCGTCGCACTCGAGGCGTATGGACCACTTCTCGTCGACGCGATGCGCGGCGATCAATCGCTCTTCAAGCACGGGCGCGAAGTCGAAAGTGGATGGGCCTCGGTGATGCCATTCCTCGGCGCTGGTTCGGCGGCGATTCGACAATCGATCGCGGCGAACTACGCGCCGGGGTCGTGGGGTCCTGCCGCAGCCGACGCGATGATGCAGCGCGATGGAAGGCAGTGGCACAATGACTGATCCGATTCCGCTTGCTCCTGACGGCGACGATTTGAAGGGACCCAACTTGCCTGGTCGCGTTGTTGTGCGCGCCGATCGGCACAGTGTGTACGACGCGCTTGGCGCAGAGTTGATGGTGTGCGCCGCGCAGTGCGTTGAAAAGTACGGCGACTTTCACATCGCACTCTCAGGAGGCTCGACACCATTTCCGTTCTACGAGCAGTTGATGACCGATCCGCACTACAGAATGTTTCCTTGGTCGCAGACGCACCTGTGGATCGTCGACGAGCGCCGCGTTGCATTCGACAATGCACTCAGCAATTGGCGGCAGATCAGCGAGATTTTTGCCGACCACTCTGGCATCCCCGCCGCGCAGATGCACCCGATGATGGCGACTGCGCCCGATGCCGCCGCGCAGTATGAGAGCGCACTGCGCGCAGCGCTTGCGGCGCGACCGCGCGGCGAAGCCCGGCTCGACTTTGTCTTGCTTGGCATGGGCGACAACGGACACACTGCGAGCCTCTTTCCACAAACTGCCGTACTCGACGAGCGTGTGAAGTGGGTGGGTGATTGCGATGGACCGACCGTCACGCCGCCTGCGCGCGTGACGATGACGTATCCACTCATCAACGCTGCAAGGCACATCGCAGTGCTTGTGCTCGGCGAGAACAAAGCAGAGATGATCACGCGCATCGCGACTGGCAGCGACGACTTTCATGCGCTGCCCATCAAGGGCATTCGCCCGAGCGACACGAACGCAGGCGATGCGCAGGCCGCACACTCCGCGCATGCCGCGCATGCCTCGCGCGGCGAACTCGTCTGGTATCTCGACAAGGCCGCGAGCGGGCAGTGCTCGTCGCCGTCGTTGCACGGTTGCTGATCCGAATCTCTTCCGCATCGAGTGCTTGCCATTCGCTGTGCAGTAGTCTGGCAACCCCGCAATGTCCGACGCTCGCAGCCCAGTCAATCCATCAGCAGGAGAGATTCAGGCGCGTTTCGCAAACCTCAGGCTTGCGCTGCGCGCTGCACTCGAGCCTCATGTGCGGCGAACACTCGGTGGTCGCGCAGCAGCGCGCAAACTTGGCCTCGACAAGAGCCTTGGATGGAAAGTGTTCCAGCTTGCGTTCGCGGCTGATGAAGAGACCGCTGCCAGCCACATCCCCGGCGTACGCGCGTGGGAGAAACTCTTCAGCGCGCTCGAGCAACGGCAAGTGAACATGGTCGCTGCAAAGAATCTTCGAAGCGCCATCGACTCGCTTGAGTCCGCGCTGGTGTCGAACAAAATCAAACGCGGCTCGATCCCCGAGCTCTTCTTGAACGGCACCGTCTCACAATCGTCGGGACGTCATCTGCTGCGAATTCGCAGAGATGCAACGCGCACTGCAAACAGCATCTTCGGTGTCCGCATCGAAGCACGTGTTGCGTGTTTTCTCGTGGCGCCGTCAACGACGCATGGCATGGTCGACCTTGCGGGCTTGACGATGATCCATGCGCCTGAGTTTCTCTCAAGCCGCGCACCGCTTCAGCTCTATGTCCCGCTGCTCGCGTGGTCGGAGTCGAGCGCGGCCATCGAGACTCAAGGTGGCAGCCTGCCGACCAACGCCGCCACAGGGAATGCCCTCGAGCCTCTCGTCATCGATCTCTCGTCGCGTGGCCTCACTGCCGATGAATTGAAGCGAGATGCAGAAGACAAGCGCAAGGCGATTTACTTTTTCGGCAGGCGGCAAGATCGCACCGAACCCCTCTCGCTGTGCTTTGCAGAGTTGCAGTTGGAAGTTGGATCGATGTACGGCACAATGAATGACAGTTCGGCTTCGCTTGGGATTCCAATCGAAGAACCGATCGACTTGCTGGTGTTCGATGTTTGCGTGCACCGATCGATCCCGATGAGTGGGTCCATCGAGGCAGGAGTGACAGATTCTCGCCCGCCTCGCCGCGATGGGGATCGACCGAAGTTCGATCAGCGCATTCGCACCGAGGCAAGACTTGTGGAGATCGATTCTCTCGCCTTGCCAGCACCGATTTCGGCACACTCAGCGACCTACGGCGAACTTGTCCGGCGAGGCGCGTCAGCACTCGCCACAACGATCGACGACTACCGGTTGCATCGCTTCGCCATCGCCTATCCGCCGACCAACGCGTACCTGTTCGCGCGTTGGAAGTTGCCATCCCCTCCGAGTGAGTGACACGGCTCGGAACGGGCATGCCTTCAGAGGCACAATTGTCGACATCTGCGCCGAAAAGCGGCATTCCAGAACGCTTCTCTTTTATCCTCACACCAGAAGGATGCGCGGCTGATCTCGCCCCCAGTTGCGCGCGGCAGAACAACATGACGAACAGTTCTTTCGAACGCGCCTGCACTGTGCTGCGGGCCTCCATCGTGACCTCATGTCTCATAGCAGCGCATGCATTTGCTCAAGATCCGCCACCGCCACCGCCACCTCCGCCTCCGCCACCACCGCCATCGCCAACTGACACTTCGTTCGTTGGCGAAGTTGTCACGAATCCAGCGATCGATCCGCAGGTGGGCGACAATGTCACAGAAGTTTCTGGATTGGACACTTCAGACCTCTCGGGCGTCTCGCTCACGCAGTTCGTCTTCACGCTGGACGACTTTGCATTCATGGTGCAACCCGTCGGCGTCACGATCTACAAGAGCGCGGACTACTTCTTCGAGATCCTCAGCATTACTCCAGGCGCGGATCCTTACACAACCCCGATCGCGATTATCCAAAACGAGCTCGGTGAAGTCATGGACCTCGCGCTCTGGCAGACCACCAGTGAGTTTGATCTGCTCTGGAATGGTGGCGAATCGCCCGGAGGCACTCCCGAAGCGCCAATCATCGAAGGCGGAGTCGATGGAAAGCAGATCGTGTTCTTTGGCCTGCCTGGTCGAGGCGGGAACTTTGGAACACTCTTCTGGCGAGCGACTAACGGTTGGCAAGGCCAACCCGCCCCAGACCTGATGGGCTTGCTCCCAACGAACAACGACAACATTCTCGCCACCACTAGGATCGGGTTCGAGGTCGGACTCCGCGGCGGCAATGGGGGCCGAGGAGGCGATTCGGCTCTCTCGATTTTTCCTCCAGGCTCTGGCGGCCCCGGAGGAGTCGGCGGATCGGTCGTCGTCACAAACAACGCGCAGATCGTCACATCAAGTTCGACAATCACCGGGCTGAATGGGATTTTTGCCTACAGCCAGAGTGGACGCGGAGGCGATGCGGGCACCGGCGCTCTCGCACCAGTTGGTGGAGCAGGCGGAGCCTCTCCAAATGGCGGCAATGTCACGGTGGTGAACAATGGGACCATTCACACGACCAGCGTCGAAGGCGTCGGCATTCATGCACTGAGCGTGACTGGAGACGGTGGAGGCGGCGGCTCGAATTGGGGATTGGCTGGAGGGCGCAGCAGTTCGGGTGCCGGCGCGCCATCCGGCAGCGGCGGCACCGTCATCGTCACGAATTCACTGGGCGCACGCGTGATTACCAACAGTCGTGCCAGCCACGGAATTGTCGCGCAAGCATCGGCGGCAGTGGTGGAAGCGCGGGAAGCAATGTGCAATTGCTGTTTGCGGTTCCAGGCGCAGGTGGTGCGGGTGGCAATGGCGGAAGCGTGAGTGTCTTCAATGATGGATCAGTCTTGACGTTGGCCAGCCAGTCGCGCGGAATTATGGCGCAGAGCATGGGTGGCGGAGGCGGAGATTCGGGCAGCGTCCACAGCCTCTTCGCGCTTGGCGGACAGTCGATCCCCGGCCAAGGTGGAAGTGGATCGTCCGTCTCAATCAGGAGTGGTCCGACCGGTCGCATCGACACGCGCGGTGACGAGTCAGACGCGCTCTACGCACAGTCAATCGGCGGAAGCGGTGGAAGTGCGACGGATGCGTTCGGTGTTGTCGGACTTGGCGGCAATGGCGCCGTCGCAGGTCATGGCGGTGCGGTGACGATCGAAAACTACGGGGACATCGTCACGATGCAAGCAGGGTCGATGGGCATCTTCGCTCAGAGCATCGGTGGTGCGGGCGGCGATGGCGGCAACGCGAGAGGCATGGTCTCTGTCGGCGGTCGTGGCGGTGCCGGCGGATCGAGTGGCCTCGTGCAAGTCATCAATGGCGGCAACATCACGACTGGCGGTGCCAACTCTGGAGCGGTCTTCGCGCAGTCGGTCGGGGGCGGCGGTGGAAACGGAGGGAGTTCAGGCGGGGTCGCACAGTTTTTTGGGTTTTCAATCGGCGGAGACGGTGGTGGCGGCGGACACGGAGGTGATGTCAATGTCACGCTACAGGGCGGCGCGCCGTTCGCTCCATCCACAATTTCAACCACGGGCCACAAGTCGAAGGGCATCTTCGCGCAGTCCGTCGGTGGAGGAGGTGGCACGGGCGGCGGATCGGTTCTCGTCAACGCCGGCGCTGTCGGTGCCGCAACGATCAGCCTCGGGGGTTCTGGAGGCTTGGCGGCAAGAGGTGGCGCCGTCACCCTCGCCGCCGGCGAAGGACGCAGCAACATCGCGACGCAGGGAGAGTTTTCAGAAGGCGTTGAGCTCCAAAGCGTTGGTGGAACGGGCGGCGATGGAGGACTCTCGGTCGCCCTCACAGCCTCAGTTGGACCAGTTGCCGGATCGATCAGTGTCGCACAAGGTGGGCGAGGAGGATTCGGAGGCGACGCGGGAGCGGTGCGTGCGGGCGTGTTCGATGAGCTCGGCAACATGATCACCGCTGGTTTCAACGGCAGAATTCTGACCGACGGAGAGTTCTCTACAGGCTTTCTTGCGCACGCCGTGGGCGGGGGAGGCGGCAACGGCGGGTTGGCGGTCTCGGCCGCTGGTGCAGTAGGCAGTGGATTCGCCGGCGCCCTGGCGATCGGACTCGGTGGCGAGGGTGGTGGGGCTGGCCACGGCGGCACGGTGCAGGTCGGCATCGATGGCGACATCACGACGCTGCAGGACAAGTCAATCGGAGTGCTCGCGCAGTCGGTTGGCGGCGGCGGCGGAAATGGAGGCGCAGCGATCGCAGCGGCGTTCACTGGCACCGTTGGTTACGGACTCTCCGTGCAACTCGCCATGGGTGGCTCCGGAGGCGAAGGCGGGAACGGCGGAAATGTGACCCTCGCAACGCGCTCAAGTCTCGTGCAGACGAGCGGCGAGCACTCAGCCGGAATCATCGCTCAGTCAACCGGCGGTGGCGGCGGCACAGGTGGATACACGGTCGCTGCTGGCGGGGGCATCGCTTTCGTTGGCACCGGCGGGCTCAGCATCGGCATCGGTGGATCTGGCGGATCCGGTGGACGGGGTGGAGTTGTGATCGCCCACCTCGAGTCGGATGTCGTGACGCGCGGCGATACATCAGCGGGAGTCATTGCGCAGTCGACAGGCGGCGCTGGCGGAGTCGGTGGATACAACGTTTCTGTCGTTGGGGCAGGGGCCGTGGGCGTCGGAGTCTCGGTTGGAATTGGCCTAGGAGGCTCGGGAGGCGGTGGTGGCAATGGTGGGCAGGTGACGGCAACTTCTTCGGGCTTCATCGCGACCGACGGATTCAAGTCCAACGGCTTCACAGCCCAATCCATTGGTGGAGGTGGCGGCACCGGTGGATACAACGTCACGGTGGGTGTGGCTGGAGCTGCCATTGGCAGCGGGGCACTCACAGTCGGACTCGGCGGATCTGGTGGCACCGCCAGTCACGGCGGAGTGGTCCTCGCGCAATCGTCCGGTGGGTTGATCCGAACGCTCGGCGAAAACTCGGTCGGCGTGCTCGCGCAGAGTGTCGGCGGCGGAGGCGGTGATGGTGGCTACAACGTTGTCATCACAGGAACCGGCGCGGGCGTCGGCAGCGCTGGCGTTGCGGTTGGTCTCGGCGGAAGCGGTGGCGGTGGAGGCAATGGCGCGGCGGTTGCACTCTCGGTGAGCAATGATGTCGATACGACGGGCAACAATTCTGGCGGAGTCCTCGCGCAAAGCCTCGGCAAGGGTGGTGGAAACGGCGGCTTCAATGTCTCGGTTGCTGGTTCCTTCGTAGGGATAGGTGGAGCCGTCGCAGTCGGCCTTGGCGGATCCGGTGCTGGCGGCGGTCATGGCGGCGCAGTCGTGGCTACATCAACAGGGTCGATTCACACACGCGGGGACAAGTCCAACGCATTCACGGCACAGTCAATTGGTGGTGGAGGTGGCACGGGTGGATTCAATGTCTCGGTTGGGGCTAGCGTCGGCGCGATCGGGAACGGCGCGGCGAGTGTTGGGCTCGGCGGATCAGGAGCGGTCGCCGGCAACGGTGGGCTTGTTCACGCGACAGTGCTCGGTGACATCTGGACTGAGGGGAAGAACTCAATCGGCGTGCTCGCGCAATCAGTCGGTGGCGCCGGTGGAGACGGTGGATTCAATGTCGATGTGGCTGGGGCGTATGGAGGCACTGGCGGGGGTGCACTCAGCGTCGGTCTTGGCGGCACAGCCGGTGGCGGCGGCGCCGGCAGCGCGGTCACACTGTTCGTCGGCAGCGAAGTCGCCTCAAGTGATGTGCTCATTCGCGGTGCCGAATCGATGGGCATCGTGGCGCAGTCCATCGGTGGCGGAGGCGGCAATGGCGGATTCAACGTCTCGGCCACGCTCGCGGGTGGTGGAGTGGGTGCGGGGGCTGTCGGAGTTGGAATCGGAGGGAGTGGTGGCGCAGGCGGAAACGCTGGCGCCGTCAACTCGACACTCTTCGCGAACATTGTCAACGCGCGCGAACTTCTCCTCCTCGCAACTGCCGAGTCAGTCGATCACGAGACAGCGTCGGGCGGCGTGCTCGCACAGAGTGTCGGTGGTGGAGGTGGAAGTGGATCGTTCAATCTGACAGGAGTCCTTTCGCTCGGGAGCACCGGCGCTGGCGCGGCAGCCGTCGGGATTGGCGGCATGGGTGGCGACGGCGGCTCATCCTCGAGGGTCACAAACAATTTCACTGGCACCATTGAAAACTCCCGCGACGGTGGATTCGGAGTCATCGCGCAATCGCTCGGTGGCGGTGGCGGAGTGGGCGGAGTGAACTTCACGGGAGCGGTCACTGCGGGAAGCTCGGGCAGCGGCGCGCTGGCCTTTGGGCTCGGCGGATTCGGCGGCGGCGGTGGCAATGGCAATGAGGTTCACAACACGGTGAATACGCTCGATGGAATTGTGCTCACCCGGGGCGACAATGCGGTCGGCGTGCTCGCACAGTCCATCGGCGGCGCGGGTGGCAAGGGCGGACTGAATATCACGGGCCTCGTGACTGCGTCGTCGGCGAGCAGTGGCGGTGTGGGCATCGGAGTCGGCGGTTTCGGTGGCGGGGGCGGTCATGGGAGCCTGGTCGTGAATCGTGTCACTGGTGGCGTGGTGACGACCGGGAGCACGAATTCCAAGGCGATCCTCGCGCAAAGTGTCGGCGGCGCCGGCGGAGACGGCGGAGTCAACATCACGGGCACCGTCAACATCGGCAAGGCAAGTGGGGGAACACTGGGGCTCGGAGTGGGCGGCTTCGGCGGCGGCGGCGGAAACGGCGGACGGGTTGAGAGCACAGTGAGGACAACCGACGCCACGCAGTACTTCAGGACATCGGGCAACGCTTCCACAGCCATCACCGCACAGAGCATCGGCGGCGCTGGAGGAGTCGGCGCACTGAATTACACCGGCGCGGTGTCGCTCTCAGGCGGCACAAATGTCGCACTCGGAGTCGGCGTCGGAGGCTTCGGCGGCGGGAGCGGCAATGCGGATGCTGTCACTCTGGCCGTTGTGGGTGATGTGCAGACTCTGGGGAACACCTCCCATGGCCTCTTCGCCCAGTCGCTTGGTGGTTCGGGTGGCGATGGTGGAATCAACATCACCGGATCACTCGCCCTGAGCACCACGAGCGGGCAGTCCTCCGCAATCTCCGTCGGAATCGGCGGCTTCGGCGGTGGTGGTGGAAGCGCGGGGTCGGTGACGCTCGCCTACCAGGGAACCCTCATCGCGGCTGGGTTGCTCGCCGACGAGAGCGCCGTGGGCGCGGGCGGACACGGCATCTTCGCGCAATCGGCTGGTGGCGGAGGCGGCAGCGGCGGAATCAATGTGAGTGCAGGAGTCAACATCTTGAGCAACGCAGGCACTGCGGTCGGGGCGGTGTTCGGTCTCGGCGGCTTCGGCGGCGGCGGCGGTAATGCGGGCGCGGTCGGTGTCACGGTGACGGGTGAGAGCATCACGGCCTACGGCCAGGGCAAGTCTGCGATCTTCGCACAGAGCGAGGGTGGCGGCGGCGGCGAAGGCGGCATCAATGTGACAGCCGGGCTCACCTCCAACGCATCGCTCCTCTTCGGTTTCGGCGGTTTCGGCGGCGACGCAGGGATTGGTCGCGATGTCGCCGTCAATGCCACCACCGATGTCAACGCATTTCAGCGTGAGGCAACGCCCGTCGGTCCTGGCGATACAGAGAGTGTGTACTCGGCCGCCGGCGTGTTTGCCCAGAGCGTTGGCGGCGGCGGCGGCAACGGCGGCATCAATGTCACGGGTGGCATCACCTTCTCAGACCCCGCAAACTCCTTGACATTTGGTCTCGGTGGCTTCGGCGGAGCGGGGGCGGCGAGTGGTGCCGTGAGTGTCACCCTCGACGGCGATGCAAACACAACTGGCCGTTGGGTGCATGGGATCTTGGCGCAGAGCATCGCCGGCGGCGGCGGCAATGGCGGCCTCAATGTGAGCGGGCAGGTGACACTTGCAGGTGGAACCGACCTCGCCGTCATAGCCGGCGTCGGTGGCAACGGCGGAACGGGCGACAATGCTGGAGTTGTCCAAGTCAGTCACACGGGGTCCGTGACGACGATCGGTGACAATGCGCGGGGAATTGTGGCGCAGAGCGTTGGCGGCGGCGGCGGCATGGGCGGCATGAATGTGACGGGGCTGCTGAGTTACGGCGCATCGCCGATCACACTTGGGGTTGGTGGAAGCGGAGAAGCCGGCGGCAACGCGGGCAGTGTTCTCGTCGTGCGCGGGAGCGCCGAGGCAACCACAGGACGCATCTCAACCACGGGCGCGAACGCGTATGGAATCGAAGCGTCCAGTATCGGCGGCGGCGGTGGCGATGCGGGGATGAACTTTGTTGTTGGCGCTGCGCTCGGGGTGAAAGACACTTCCTATGTCGGTTCAATCGCAGTGGGCGGTGGTGGAGGCCAGTCAGGATCAGCTGGGATCGCGACAGTGCGCAACTACAGCGATATCGAGACAAACTTGGCAGGCAGCCATGGAATCCTTGCGCAGTCCATCGGCGCGGGCGGAGGCAATGGCAATTACAACATGGCCGTGACCGGCTCGTATGCGCCTGATGCAGAGAATGGATACACCGGATCTCTGCTGGTTGGAGGCCAACCCGGCGATGGCGGAGTTGCGGCAGCTGTCGTTGTGACACAGGTCGGCAATGTCGAGACCTCTGGCGTCAATTCATTCGGAATCCTCGCACAGTCCATCGGCGGGGGCGGTGGCAATGTGGGCCTTGACTTCAACAAGGCGGTGAACGCGGGCGTGAAAAACAAGACCACGCTCACGATGACCCTTGGAAAGGTCGGAGGCACCGGAGGAGCGAGTGGAAGCGTCACCCTGAGTTCAACGGGATCGATTCGTACTCACGCGAATGGTTCCTTTGGATTGTTGGCGCAGTCGATTGGCGCAGGCGGTGGAACGAGTTCGACAACATCGGTCTCGCTCGCACAGGACACTACTTCGGACGGGAAGAAGACATCGATCGAGGGCAACGTGGCGGTCGGACGCACCGGTGGAATTGGAGGTGGCGCGGGCAATGTGACCGTGAATGCCATCGGTGAAGTGCGCACGACCGGTCAAGCGGCGCATGCAATCTTCGCTCAAAGTGTTGGCGGCGGCGGCGGAAGCGGCGGCGGGAAGATTGCGGCGAATTTCCTCACCAACGCACCAAGCGTCGGCATTTCGGTTGGCGGCAATGGTGGAGAGGGCGGCGTGGGTGGCGATGTCACAGTCACCAGTTTCGCTGACTTGAGAACGGCAACGGACAACTCGATTGGAATCCTTGCTCAATCAGTCGGCGGTGGCGGCGGAACGGGCGGATATTCGGTGACGGGTGGCGCCGGATACGGAAAGGGGACTCTCAGCGTCGGGGTTGGAGGCGATGGTGGATCAGGAAACACCAGCGGAGTTGTCGGAATCACCAGCGGTGGAATCGTCGATACAGACGGGGATTTTTCACACGGCATCCTCGCGCAGAGCATCGGCGGCGGCGGCGGAAACGGTGGAATGACGATCAACTTCCTCATACCCATTCCAATTCCGGTCACGGCTCCGACTGTAACTCCGGGCGCGACGGTCTTCGCGGTTCAGGTCGGCGGGAGCGGTGGTGATGGCGCCACCTCCGGCAGTGTCAGCGTGATCAACACTGGTGCGGTGGTGACGAGAAAGTCAAACTCGATTGGAGTGTTGGCACAGTCCATCGGTGGCGGCGGCGGCAACGCCGGCAATGTGTACTCAGGGATGATCACCCGAACGACCGACACCAACATCTTCTCGTTCGCCGTTGGCGGAGATGGCGGAGAGGGTGGGGTCGGCGAAAGCGTGGTTGTAAGAAACGAGTCGCGGGATTCTTTGATTGTGACAAGTGGCGACTCGTCGCACGGCATCTACGCGATGAGCATCGGTGGCGGCGGTGGAATTGGAAGCAACGTGATTACCGCAGATCTCAGCTATGAGCCATCGAGTGATACCGCGGTCCAATCTGGGATCACCTTCGGCCTTGGTGGCTCGGGTGGTGTCGGTGGTCGCTCTGGCATCGTCGATGTTCTCAATCAGGGAACGATCACCACGAGTGGGTCGCAGGCGCACGGCATCATCGCACAGAGCATCGGCGGTGGTGGTGGAAGCGGTGGATACGCAATCTCCGGCAACATTCAATTGGGTGGCTCTGCGTTCGGGGATGAACCTCCACCATTGGTGATCGCAGTCGGTGGAGCAGGCGGTTCAGGAAACACAGCAGCTCCAGTCACGGTGACAAACACTGGAAACATCGAAGTTTGGGGCAATTCGTCATACGGCGTCTATGCACAGAGCGTTGGTGGAGGCGGTGGAGATGGCAACTTCGCAGTGACAGCGACTCCAAACGTGCTGTCGCTCAACCCAAGCAACCTGTTGGCGAATGTCGGGCTCGGTGGAGTCGGAGGCGATGGTGGCGCGGGGGGCAATGTCACTGTGAACAACGCAGTCGGTTCACTCCAATCCCACGGCGACGATTCGATTGGAGTGTTCGCGCAGTCCGTCGGCGGTGGTGGCGGCAAGATGGGATGGGCAGTCGGTTCGCCAGCGTGGTCCCTTGCGAACCTTCTGATTCAACAGACGATCGGCGGCGGGACGTTGGGACGAGCAGGCGATGTGACCGTGACGGGCCAGGGCAACATCGTGATGTCTGGTGATCGAAGCAATGCGGTGTTCACGCAGAGTGTTGCTGGCGGCGGCGGTAATGTCGATCTGCTCCTCGATGCGAGCAAGCAAGCTGTCAGGATTGGCCAAGACGGAATCATCATCCCGACCAATCCCGCCATTGCAGGTTGGTTGATCTTGGTTGGCTTGGGTGCCGATGTTGAACCATCCGACATCTCCGCTGTTGCCGCTGCCGCCGATCCACTGACCGATGTTTCGGGCGGTACTGTGATGAACCAGTTTCAAGGATCGGTTGCAACAACCGGCAACGGCTCAACCGCGAGTGAGGTTCAGTCGATCGGCGGAGGTGGTGGCACCGCGAATGAAGTGATACTCGTCGACACGCTCGCGGAGGGCGACTTCAACCTTGAGGTCGGCGGATCGAATGTCAACAACGGCGATGGCGGGGATATCACCGATTCTCGGCATGGCGATGTGGCGACTCTGGGCAGCGATTCGATGGGCGCGCTCGTGCAATCCATCGGCGGTGGCGGTGGAAGCGCACTGATCGAAGTCACCACGATCTTGCTTCCAGAGCACACAGGCGGATTCTCTGTGGCGCAGAGCACTCTGGGTGGAAACGCGACGATCGACAGCGACGGCGGAGCGATCAACGCGGTGTACGTCGGCGGTGTGTCAACGGCTGGCGACCGTTCGCCAGGGCTGCTGCTGCAGAGCATCGGTGCCGGTGGCGGCCAAGCGACGATGACGGGTTT
Source organism: uncultured Singulisphaera sp. (assembly GCA_964355975.1). Taxonomy (GTDB): domain Bacteria; phylum Planctomycetota; class Phycisphaerae; order Phycisphaerales; family SM1A02; genus F1-60-MAGs104. Next base: position 100,004 of record CAYHFW010000003.1, on the reverse strand, counting down.
CGATTCGCTCGATGTGGTCGTCGGTGGCCAGAACGGCGCGGCTGGAAACGGTGCGCCGATCCTTGTGAACAACGGAAGCTCAGTCGCAACGACTGGAGAGTTCTCCCACGGCATCATCCTTCAGAGCGTCGGTGGCGGCGGTGGAGCGCTGTGGAGCGATGCGACTGCGCCCACCGTGACGGCGAGCGCCGACAACACTGGTGATGGCGAAAGCATCACCCTCTATCAAACCGGCGACATAACCACCCAAGGGGCGGGCGCAATCGGCATCCTTGCTCAGAGCCTTGGTGGCGGCGGTGGATTCGTCAATCGAGAGTTCATGGATACTGCGGGTGGCGTCGGCTCGTCCGGGTCTGTGAACATTGGGGTTCAAGGAAACATTGCGGCAAGAGGTGAGGATGGCATCGGCATATTCGCGCAATCGCGTGGATCCACTGGTCAGGGCAACATCGGTGTCTCTCTCGCCTGGGAGAACCAGATCGTCGTCGGCGATAGCGGCGTGGGCGTCGTCTTGTCAGGCGGCACCGACAACTACTTCCTCAACGAGGGCATCGTGTACGCCGACTCGACCGCAGCGAGTCCAGACGGATTCTCGGTCATGGCCACTGAGGGGAACGACAGCGTCAGCAACTGGGGGACGCTCTACGGCAGTCTCGATCTCGGCGCGGGCAACAACTCGGTTGTGAACCAGGTGGGGGCGAACATGTACGCAGGAGCGACGCTCTTCGTCGGTGAGAGTGCCGACGAAGTCTTCGAAAATCATGGGCGGCTCGCCCTCGGTGACACATCGACCTACACCACCCAACTCAATGGCTCGTATGTGCAGGGTCCCACCGGACAGATGGACATCACAGTCGATGGCATCGACGACTCCATCGACCTCTTGCATGTCTCGCGCACCGCGACAGTCGAAGGAACGATGAATCTTTTGTTCAAAGACTCTGGGTACTTCAAGCCCGGTGAGCGCGAGCTCATCTTCTTGCTTGCAGACGAAGGGGTCAGTTACGACGGGCTGACACTCGTCGCTCCCGAATCGGCTGTCGCACAGTTCTCGCTTGGTTCGGCACTTCCATTGGAAGCAGCTCCAGAAGGTGCGCTCTTCGCGGTGGCGCCTCCAAACTTCATTCCGCTCAATATGGTCGTGAACTTTGCTGGAGTCGGTGGCGGCACATTCAATCGCAATCAGACTTCGACCGGCGAATACATCAACGAAATCCAGCTCGCAGGCGGTTCACCCGACCTTGCTCCAATGATTGCTGCCCTGATCGCGCTCCCAACTGCAAGCGATGTTGCGAGCGCCTACGACTCGATGTCGCCCGAGGTCTACACATCTGCGCAACGATCGCTCGATCTCTCGTCAAATCGATTCTTGCAAAGCATGTTGGGATGCAGTCAGCTCGACTCTGCGTACAAGTTCAATGACGATGGCGATTGGGTTGCGTCGAACCGAACTTCCTATCTCACCGATGATGATGGGTCAGGGGCTGGTACCGCCGCGGCGATGCAGAAGGGTCACTTCGTCTGGTTCGACTCAGTCGGAGGCTTCTACAACAGCGATCCAACCAGCGAGTATTTCGGCTTCCGATCGACGTCATTCGATGTCGCTGCGGGAGTGCAGTTCGATCTGGGCGATCAGTGGTTCGCTGGCGTCGGACTTGGTTTCGCAACGATCTCGACAAACCTCACCGACGGCGCGACAGCGCAGAGCGATGGATCAGTGGGAGAGATCGGCGCATCGATCACGAAGTTCTTTGGATCAACAAAGTTGGCGCTCGCAGTGGGAGGCGGATACAGCGAGTTCGATGTCACGCGCTCGAACATCTTCGGATCGCCGACGCCCGCGACAGGCGAATTCAACGCGAGTTACTACGCGGCGCGCTTTCGCGCATCGCACGACTTCAAGTTCACAGACTGGTACGTGCGACCATTCGTCGATGCGGCGTTCTCTGGAATCAACAGTCAGAGTTTCAATGAGACAGGTGCTGGCGCAATGGACTTGATGGTCTCGTCTGCAACGTACAACGTCTTCTCAGTCTCTCCGACTCTGCAGTTTGGTCATGAGTTCAAGGCTGGAAGTTGCACGATCAGTCCTTACGGTTCGGTTGGATACAGCTGGTACTCGTCTGCGGCACCATCGATCTCAGCGGCTCTTGAAGGAGCGCCGATCGGAGTTCCAACTTTCAATGTCTCAGGACTCAACGACCAGAACTTCATCAACGCCGCTGGCGGTGTGGACTTGAAACTTTCAAACTCGATTCTCATTCAGGCGATCTATGCGGGCCAGTTCTCGCAGAACACATCGTCGAGCAATGTGCAATTGAAAGTCGTGATTCCGTTTTGAGTCGTGACCGTCTGCGGTGGTTGCCCCCAATCCCTACAATTTCTAATCCAATGACTTCCTCCTTCCACATCAACCTCTCGCTCGGCGTCGTGCTCACAGTTGTTTCGGCTCTTGCAGGATGCACGCAGGGCAACGCCGCACCTGCGAAGCCAACTGCGCCGACTGCGCCAGCCGCGCCAACTGCGCCAGCCGCGCCAACTGCGCCAGCCGCGCCAGCCGCGCCAGCCGCGCCAGCCGCGCAGGCTCCTGCACCCGCCGCGCCGACTCCTGCGCAGCCACCCGCGGCGCCTGCCCAACAACAAACTGAACTCGTCAAGATCGCATCGATCGACGGGCGAGCGGCAAACGAAGAGTTCACCCGAAATGTGCAGGTCATCCAGGGACAACGCGGCGCGATCGTGAAGTTGAATGAATCGATCGCTGCCGCTGCCGCCGGACCAGAGCGCGACGCGCTTCAGACGCAACTCGATGCTGCTGTGAAGCGACTCGAGGGTGACAATCAGGTGATGATGAAGAGCTACGGATATTCAGTCCTTCGCAACTTCGTACAGGTGCCTGAGAAGAGTGAAGTCCTTCTCGTGCTCACCGACGAAGAGATTGCGCAGCAGCCCGCGCCAACCGATGGAAGCGCGGTAGCCAAGACAGTCACGGTCTGCTCATTGAATGACGCGCAGGCAAATCAGTCCTTTCAAGACACTGTGACTCGCCTTCAAGGAATGCGTCAGCAGGCGGCCGACCTCAAGGCCAAGGCCGATGCTGCCACCGATGAAAAGTCAAAGGCGTATGCGCAGGGGCAGTTTGACTTTTCGATGCAACTTCTCAATGACGCGAATTCCGCAGCAACCAAGACGTACATGTTCAATCTGAATCGTCAGTACATCCTTGCGATCGAGCGATCAACGCTCTACATCGCAGCGACTCCCGACGAGGCGGCAGCGGCGCGAAACGCGCAGGCCACTCCGCCATCCAAGTAATGCCGCTGCCACGTACGCGATCGCAGTAGCCTCTCCCTTGTGACGAGTTTCATCTGGATTCTGCTGGCGTTGATTGCGGGAATGCTCTTTCCGCTGCAGGGCGGCATCAATGCGAAGCTTGGAAAGCACGCAGAGAGTCCAATTCATGCATCGCTGTTTTCGTTCATCGTCGGCGCGCTCGCGATCGCTGCGTATGTGTTTCTGACCCGGCAATCCATGTCGTTCTCGGGCATCAAGTCTGCTCCCGCGCACGCGTGGGTTGGAGGAGTGATTGGCGCATTCGTCGTGACGGTGATCTTGTTGGCATATCCAAAGATCGGCCCTGGACTCACATTCGCGCTCCTTGTCGCGGGACAAATGGCCATCTCAGTCGTTCTCGAACACTTTGGCATCCTCGACGCTCCGCAGCAATCGATCAATATCTATCGCGTAGGCGGCGTCGCGTTGATCGTGGCAGGCGTGATCCTCATCAAGCAATTCTGACGGGAATCGCTACCCCTCAAGCCGTTCGATGTCAGCGAGATCCTGCGCTCGTCCGCATGCGCGCTTGTTGCGGATGAGTTCGGCCCGTCCCAAGAATCGCGCAGCCACGCCGCCAAACCGCGCAGTCGCGCAACCCGCCTCAGCTTCTTCCCAAGTGACTCCCGAGAGCGTGGTGATCAGGTCGATTCGCGCGGGCGGAAAGCCAAGTTGCACCACTCGGTCTGCTCGAGAGAAAACCGCGGCGGTGAGTGTGAGCGAGCCGAAGCCGAAGGCTATGAGGGCGTCGAGAATCCGCTGAGCATTCTCGTCCGTCGGTCGCACGAGCAAGTCAAGGTCTCCAGTCATCCGCGGTGCTCCGTGATGGGCGAGCGCGTGTGCGCCGACCACCATGTACTCAACGCGGTGGGCGTTGAAAAGCTCGAGCAACCCTTTCCAGCCGAGGGATAGTTCCATAAAACTGTCTCCGGAGAATTTCGACTGCCTCGACGCGCTCGTCGGCTGACCGGCTCATCCAGTACGCACGATCTCTTGCGTAGGCCTCGGGATCGTTGAGTGGTCGGACGACGACCGGCCAATCTCTTGCGTGATCTCGATCCGTCATTGAGCGCGATTGTACCTCGCCGCGCGTGCGATTCGCCGCTGTTCACCGCGCGCGGCCGAAAAAGTCCTTCAGCACTTCGCACGCAGCAAGCGCGTCGCGCAACCTCTTCTTTTGTGCGTGGGTGCGTCCACTTTGCTTGAGGTGCTCTTCGGCGCCGAAGCTCGTGAGCCGTTCATCTTGCATTTCGCACGCGATCGAAAATCGAGCAGTGCACTGCGCCGCAAACTCGCGCGACATCGCCGCGCGCGGACCCTCGGTGCCGTCCATGTTTACGGGCAGTCCGATGATGAGCGCGTCAGGCCCATACTCGCGAATGAACCTTTCGATTCCCTTCATGAGCACTTCGCGGTCGCTCGCCTCGATCATTCCAACGGGCGCTGGCAATCGCAAGATGTCATCGCCGCACGCCACGCCAGTTCTTCGATCACCGAGATCAATGGCGAGGTAGCGCATGTGGTTACTGGTAGTCGCTGGGCACGCGCCCCGCGAGTTCCTTCACTCGTTCTGCCATCGCCGCGGGGCAAATCAGGGTCGCATCGCGCGTGTGCACGACGACCAACCCCTCAACGCCGATCGTCGTGATCAGATGTTGTGGATCGTCACTCACAACAATCATCTCCCGTGAGTCGAGGTGGACCGCACTGCCAACGGTGCTATTGCCAGCGTCATCCGCTGCCACAACCGCGCCGAAACTCTTCCAGTTTCCGACATCGCGCCAAGAGACTTCCATCGGCACGACGCAAATCGAAAGTCGCTCGTCGCGCGCGGCGGGCTCCATCAATCCGAAGTCAACGCTGATCTTTGTCAGCGTTGGATAGACCTCTGTAATGACCGCATCTTCTTCGTGCGATCCCCATGCAGCGCCGATACGCGCGAGACCTGGTGCGTTCTGTGGCATGAACCAGCCGATCGCCTCAAGCACCGTGCGCGCGTGAAAGACAAACATGCCGGTGTTCCATCCAAACGCCTTGTTGGCGATGAACTCTGTTGCCCGCGCAAGGTCTGGCTTCTCGATGAACCGCTTGGCGCGGTAGGCGTGATCAAATCCAGAAATCGCATCGCCGCGCTCGACGTATCCATAGCCCGTCGCAGGAAAAGTCGGAGGCACCGAAAACGTGACGAGTCGGCGCGCGTCTTCCTCGACCAGACGAAATCCACTCTCGACGGCCTTGCAGAATGCGGCGTGCGGTTCGATCACATGATCGCTCGTCATCACGGCGAAGACCGCGTCTGGGTCGCGTGCGAAGAGCACCGCGGCAGCGAATCCGATCGCATTAAGTGTGTCGCGTCCTACAGGCTCGCCGAGAAAACAATGCGGCGAGAGCCCGCCGATCGATGCCAAGACGTCAGACGCGTACGCGCACGAAGCACAGACGAGTCGCTTGTCTGGCGCGACCAATCCTTCGAGTCGCTCGCTGCTCAGTTGCAGCATTGACTTGCCGCCGATGAAGGGCAAGAGTTGCTTCGGTCGCGTGACGCGGCTCATCGGCCAGAGTCGCGTGCCTGATCCGCCCGCCATGATGAGCGCGTATCGATGTGGATGAGTGGTGTGCGAAGTCATGAGTTTCCTGCGATCCCTTTTGATGCAAGCGCCGCGGCGACGAGGGTGTTGGCACTCGTGAGCTCGGGTTCGCGCTCGAGTGCGCGGTCGATCATCGCGCGCGCATCAAGTCGACTCTCGCCGAGTTGCACAAGCACAGTCATTGCATCCATCACCTCAGATGAAGTGAGCGATGAGGCGGTTGGCAGAGCACTGGGCTCGGCGGCCTTCTCCGCACGCTTGCCCCTCGCAGCTGGCGCCGCCGATTGCACACGAACAGCGGGGGCAGCAAAAGGGGCGACTTTCTCGCGCAGTTCGAGCACCATCGTCTCTGCGGTCTTGCGGCCAATCTCAGGAAGACTCATCAGCAGCGCGAGGTCTTTCATCACGATCGCCTCGGCAACGCGGGCGAACGGAATCGTGAGTGCACGCAGTGCGCGGCGAGTGCCAATGCCCTTGACCGAAGTCACGAGCAGAAAGAACGCGCGATCACTCGGCGAACGAAATCCAATCAGCTTTGGCCAGAAACTCGATCCTTGCCCTTGCGATTCGAGATAGTGCAGCGTGTGAAATGTGACGGCGCGATCGACCTCTGCGTAGAGCGCCGCGAGATCAGCAGCAGGCACAGAGATCTCGTAGACGATTTCTCCCACACGCAACAGCGCGGATGAATCGTGAAGCGACTCCAACGTTCCGTTGATGCTGTGAATCATTCCGGTGCAAGGCTATCTTGCCTTGGGGTCGAAAGCCGTCATCGGATACCCAAGCGCCTGCGCCATCTTCGATCGAATCGCGTCGGTCCACGCGGCTTCGCCACCGCGCGCAGGCGGAGCAACCACCGCAACAAATCGCACGCGCGCGCGACTCGGTCGAATGAGGCCCACGAACGCGCTCCTGCTCTCTCGAACGCCGTCGATCACGAAGAGATAAGTCGGCGCTTGCGACCGCGCGGCGATTGCCCCCAACCCTGGAAGAAATGGATGCAGTTGCCCTTGCGGTCGTGCGATCTGTCCTTCTGGAAAAATTCCGAGCACGCCGCCACCTTGCACATGCCTCAGCGAGTCGCGAATCGCGCCGACGCTCGTGCGTGCGCATTCGGTATCGACAGGAATGATCCGCAGAAACCTCCAGAGCGGCGCGAGCAAGCGCACCATCATTGCGCGGTCCATCATCCAACGAATCTCGCGCGGAAACACACACTGAAGCAGCACAGGATCGATTCCAGAGACATGATTTGCCACCACGAGCGCTCCAGTGCCCGGCGCGCGATTTCCCCAATCGAGTCCCGCGGGCAGCCCTTCGACGCGCAGTCGATGCACGATGCGCACAAACCAACAGGCCGCCAAATGCATCGCCCCCATCGTCGCGCCCGACTGAATTCGTCTTCGTAGAAAGTCGAGCATCGCAGGTGGGTTTCCCCGTTATAGTGGAGCGAATTTGGATTGAACACGCAATGCCACGCCGAAACGATATACACAACATCCTCCTGATCGGCTCTGGTCCGATCGTCATCGGTCAAGGTTGCGAGTTTGATTACTCGGGAACGCAAGCGTGCAAAGCACTGCGCGAAGAGGGGTACCGCGTGGTGCTCGTCAATTCGAATCCTGCGACGATCATGACCGATCCCGCGATGAGTGATCGCACCTACATCGAGCCGATCACGCCAGAGGCTGTTGAGCGCATCTTGGTGCGTGAGCGCGAACTTGGATTTCCAATCGACGCACTCTTGCCAACGATCGGCGGACAGACCGCGTTGAACTGCGCATGCGCACTCGTCGACACTGGCGTGCTCGAGCGGCACGGCGTCGCCATGATCGGCGCATCACGCGAGGCGATCCGCCGCGCTGAAGATCGCGAGGCATTTCGTGAGATCGTCAAGCGACTCGGATTGCATCAACCACACTCGCGCACCGTGACCAACATCGAAGATGCGCGCACGTTTCTCGCAGAGATTGGATTGCCCGCGATCATCCGCCCTGCTTTCACACTTGGTGGAAGTGGTGGAGGAATTGCCTACAACGTTGAGGAGTTCGACGACATCATCCGCCGCGGTCTCTCGGCAAGCATGATCGGTCAGGTGTTGATCGATCAGAGCGCACTGGGATGGAAGGAATATGAACTTGAGGTCGTGCGCGACCACAATGACAATTGCATCGTCATCTGCGGCATCGAGAACATCGACGCGATGGGAGTGCATACGGGCGATTCGATCACTGTTGCCCCCATTCAGACGCTGACCGACCGTGAGTATCAGCGCATGCGCGACGCAGCGTTCGCCATCATGCGCGCAGTCGGCGTCGACACCGGCGGAAGCAACGTGCAATTCGCGATCAATCCTGTCAACGGACAGATGGTCGTGGTTGAAATGAACCCACGCGTCTCGCGATCATCGGCGCTCGCATCGAAGGCGACAGGGTTTCCGATCGCGCGCATCGCGGCAAAGTTGGCCGTTGGCTATTCGCTCGATGAACTTCGCAATGACATCACAGGATCGACCAGCGCCTGCTTTGAGCCATCGATTGACTACGTCGTGGTGAAGATGCCGCGGTGGACGTTCGAAAAATTCCCCGAAGCCGACGAAACTCTCACGACGCAAATGAAAAGCGTCGGCGAAGCGATGTCAATCGGTCGCACATTCAAGGAAGCACTTCAGAAGTCGATTCGATCGATGGAAGTCAAACGATTCGGACTCGGCCTCGATGCGAACGACAAGTGGCTCGCAGGTCGTCGCGCGGCGCGAAATGAACTCGCTGATGGGTCGCTGCCAGTGTGGCCAATCCCAGAAGAACTCTTGCGCCGCAAACTGACGGTGCCAAGCCAAGGTCGCCTCTACTTCGTGCGCTACGCGCTCAAGATGGGATGGACGATCGAACAAGTTGCGCAGTCCACCGGATATGACCGTTGGTACCTCGACCAGATTCAACAGCTCGTCGAATTCGAAGATGTGTTGTGCGCGGTCGATCGACTCGAAGATCTCCCGGCCGAGACACTCTTTCGCGCCAAACAACACGGCTACTCAGACGCGCAGTTGGCCTTCCTCTACATGGGCGAGATTTCATCGCGCACGATTCTCGCGGTGCGTGCGCATCGCAAGCGACTCAAGATCGAGCCGGTGTACAAGCTCGTCGACACATGCGCCGCTGAGTTCGAGGCGGTCACGCCTTACTACTACTCAACGTATGAATCGCCAGTCACGGTCAACGGAGTTCGCACGACCGAAGATGAGATTCGCATCTCAGCCCGCCCAAAGATCATCATTCTCGGCGGCGGACCCAATCGAATCGGGCAGGGGATCGAGTTCGATTATTGCTGTTGTCAAGCCGCGTTCGCGTGCGAAGACATGGCTTTCGAGAGCGTGATGATCAATTCGAATCCTGAAACGGTTTCGACTGACTACGACACGAGTGATCTGCTTTTCTTCGAGCCACTCACGCTCGAAGATGTGCTCAATGTCATTGAGCGCCTCAACGGCGGCGGCATCGATGTGCAGGATCGCACTGGTGGTGTGGCCGGAGTCATCGTGCAGTTTGGTGGACAGACTCCGCTGAATCTCGCGCACGGGTTGCACGCTGCAGGCGTTCCACTCATCGGCACAGGCATCGACTCGATCGATCTCGCAGAAGATCGCGACCGATTCAAGGCGATGCTCGAAGAACTCGGGCTCAACCAGCCTGCGAGCGGCATCGCACGCAGCCTCGATGACGCACTCGCAATCGCAGCGCGCATCGGGTATCCAGTGCTCGTTCGCCCCTCGTATGTGCTCGGTGGTCGCGGCATGGAGACTTGCTTCGACGAGACGAGTCTTCGCCGATACATGAGCGAGGCAGTCGATGCCAGCGAACTTGCGCATCGTCCAATTCTTATCGATCGGTTTCTCTCCGATGCGATCGAGATCGATGTCGACATCGTTGCAGACTTCATTCCCAATGAAGAGAGCAGCTCTTCGGCGATCAGGCTGCCATCGTGCGCATCACGCGCAGTTGTGTGCGGCGTGATGGAACACATCGAAGAGGCGGGAATCCACTCAGGCGATTCAACTTGCACGATTCCGCCCTATTCACTCAGCGCGGCGATGGTCGATCTCGTTCGCACACAAGCGCGCGCGCTCGCGCAGCGCCTGCGTGTGCGTGGGCTCATGAACATCCAAATGGCTGTGAAGGATGATGTTCTTTACATCCTTGAAGTGAACCCGCGCGCATCGCGCACGGCACCTTTCGTGAGTAAGGCGAAGGGCATTTCGTGGGCGCGCATCGCGGCAAAGGTCATGATGGGTGCTTCGCTCGATCAACTGAAGATTCAAGAAACTCCCGACACCGGATTCTTCTCTGTGAAAGAATCTGTCTTTCCATTCGCGAAGTTTCCTGGCGTCGACATCGTGCTCGGCCCAGAAATGCGTTCGACTGGCGAGGTCATGGGCGCTGATCGCTCGCTGCCCGTCGCATTCGCCAAGGCGCAGATGGCTGCGGGAGTCAAGCTTCCAACGAGTGGCAAGGTCTTCCTGTCAGTGCGCGAGAGTGACAAACGCGCGTCGATCGAAATCGCGCGCAGCCTGATCGCCATTGGATTCACCCTCGTCTGCACGCGCGGTACGCACGACTTGCTCGCGGCCAATGGAGTCGCCTCTCAACTCGTTCCAAAGATCGCCGAGGGGCAGCGCCCAAACGTGCTCGATCTTGTGCGATCGGGCGAGATCGCGCTCATCATCAATACTCCAACGCGCAAAGGTGCGAACACCGACGAAGGGCGCATTCGCGCAGGATCGGTTCGCTCAGGCACGCCGATCATGACGACCGTTTCTGGCGCACGCGCTGCGGTTCAGGCAATCACTGCGCTGCAAGCAGGCGCATGGGATGTTTGTGCGATTCAAGATTATTTTCCCCACCTCGCGCGACCCGCGGCGACCCCGCAGTCGACCGCATGCGCACCCTGCATCGCCTGAACGCTAGACTTCGACTCTCATGATTCCAACGCACACTCTCGCGAGTCTGCCCACCCTGATCCCCGTCACGGGCGGCATTCCACAACTGATCGCAAGCGTGATCGTCATTGTCTTGATGGTGCACGTGTTGCTCGGCGGCTGCGCATACGGAGTCATGCTCGAGCGAAAACTCAGCGCGTGGATGCAAGATCGCGTCGGGCCAAACCGCGTCGGACCCAAGGGGCTTCTGCAGCCACTTGCCGACGGACTCAAGTTCATCATGAAAGAAGAGCACACGCCACGCGGCGCCGATGCGGTGCTCTTCACGCTCGGTCCCGGGCTTGCGATTATTCCAGCGATGGCCGCATTCGTCATCATTCCATGGGGAGGGGTGCTCGACCTCTCAACTCTTCCATCGTTTGTGACATCGTTCTTGTCATCGACCTTCGGCTACGAGGGCTCGCTCGTCAAAGTCATCGGAGCCAACCTCAATGTCGGCGTGATCTACCTCATCGCAGTCACAAGCCTCGGGGTCTATGGCGTTGCACTCGGCGGATGGGCCAGCGGCAGCAAGTTCTCGTTCCTCGGCGGATTGCGCGCAAGCGCACAGATGATTTCGTACGAAATTCCAATGGGACTCTGCCTGCTCTGCATCATCCTTGTTGCAGGATCGCTCGACCCATATGTCATCATCGCCCACCAGCAGCAATACAGTTGGAACCTGATCCAGCAACCCGTCGTGGCGATCCTCTTCTACACATGCATGCTCGCCGAATCGAACCGCGCGCCGTTCGACTTGGCCGAAGCCGAAAGCGAACTCGTGGGCGGATTCCACACTGAGTACTCGTCGATGCGCTTCGCGATGTTTTTTCTCGCCGAATACTTCCACGTCATCACCGGCTCGGCGTTCTTCGCTCTGCTCTTTCTCGGCGGATTCAGCATCAATCCACTCGGCGGGCTCACGCCAACGGCATGGAACTTCGAGTTGCCCATTGTTGGATCGCTGCCAGTCATCGTTGCGCAGATGGCAATCATGCTTGGCAAGACAGGTCTCGTCGTCGCCTTCACAATGGCGATTCGCTGGACCCTTCCACGCTTCCGTTTCGATCAGCTCATGAAACTCGCTTGGGAAGGAATGATTCCAGCAGCGCTCTTGTTGGTCACCGCCGCCGCGACGATGACTTTCTTGGGTGCGACGCAGTACATGTGGATTGCATCCATCGCATGCGTCGCGATCATCTGCATCGCGCGACCATTGATGCCTCGCCAGGCGAATCCGAATCACAAACTTCCCCTCGAAGGAAGCCGATTTTCGCCCCTGACCGATGAAACAGTCGCATCGGCGTCGACCCATCCCGTCGCGCTGAGCGACGCTCCGATTCAAGACGCGCGTCAAGGGATCATTTCGATCCACTGAGCCCATCCACTCCGTGCAACTCACCCTTCTCGACAAAGTTCGCGCCATCTTCGCTCTCGCGCGACTTGGCGTGACGACGCGATTTCGTTTCAAAGGCGCGTATTGGTCGTGGCGCAACGAAACAGCATTTGGATCACACGACGCAGACTTCGCACGCGACAAACGCATTTCATTGCGCGACCACTGCCATGCGGTGCTCGAGTATGGCGCTTGGGTCGCACGCATGCGTCGCTGGATGAAGTGATCTCGCGCGCGAAGAACTTGCATCGATTCGTAGTGTTCGGTTAGAGTTCACGCGCGGCGACATCGCGCGCCGTGACAACACGCAGTCTTTCCCCTCGCGGGCGCCGACCGAACTCCGACTCGACCGGCGCCTGCGTTCTTTTTGGCCCCCCGAATTTCGGTCTTTGGCGAGTGTGCGAAAGTCATCTCTACACTGCGCTCAGTGTCCAAACTCAAGACAAGTTTTCTCTGCCGAGACTGCGGCGCGGTCGCACCACGCTGGTCGGGTCGTTGTCTCGAGTGCGGCGCATGGGACACAGTCGAGCCATTTCGCACAGACGCAACCGCCGAGGATGACTCGCCGCGCGCCTCGATCGATGGCACTCCGCCATCCGCTGCGCCGATGGCAGACATCTCGCCGCTCGAAGTGCCACGCCTGCCTACAGGCATCAGCGAGTTCGACCGCACGCTCGGCGGCGGGCTCGTGCCAGGCAGCGCGGTGCTGGTCGGCGGCGATCCTGGAATCGGCAAAAGCACACTGCTTTTGCAGGCGTTTTCAGCGCTCGCGCAGGGCGGGCAGCGTGTGCTCTATGCCAGCAGCGAAGAGAGTGCGCAGCAAGTCAAACTGCGCGCGCAGCGCATTCTCGGAGAGAACGAGAGCGCGCAGCGCGACGCGAACCTCTTCTTGCTTGCCGAGAGTTCAGTCGCGCGCATCACCAATGAAGCGCGGCGTGTGCAGGCGACCTTGCTCGCTGTTGACAGTATTCAACTCGTTCACCGCCACGATGCCGACGCGCTCCCAGGATCGATGACGCAATTGCGTCGCTGCTGCCTCGAACTTGTGCAGTTCGCCAAGACAACTGGAACGGTCGTCATCATCGTGGGGCATGTCACAAAAGAGGGCGATCTCGCCGGTCCGAAATTGCTCGAGCATCTCGTCGATGTTGTTCTTTCATTTGAAGGCGAGCGCCATCACGCCTACCGACTCGTGCGCGCCACAAAGAATCGGTTTGGCTCAACCCACGAGATCGGTCTCTTCGAAATGACCGGCGCAGGACTCACAGAGGTCGATGAGAGCGCGCTCGCCGCAGCGAATGCAACAGAGCCGCGCCCCGGAACGGCCGTCGTTCCAGTCATGGCAGGCAGCCGCGTCTTGCTCGCAGAGATTCAAGCGCTCGCGGCCGCTGGTTTTCTCGGCAGCGCCAAGCGAAAGGCGAGCGGCATGGACAGCGGTCGACTCTCGATGATGATCGCTGTTCTCGAGAAGCATGGTGGATTGCGCCTCGCAGATCAAGACATCTACACCAGCGTCGCAGGCGGGCTTCGCATCGTCGAACCCGCAGCCGATCTCGCGCTCTGTCTCGCAATTGCGGGGGCGCATCTTTCGCGCGCACTCGCGCCAGCGACCGCAATCATCGGTGAAGTCGGACTCTCAGGCGAAATCCGTCCAGTGCGAATGCTTGAACAGCGCGTCGCAGAGGCAGTGCGCCGTGGATGCAACACCGTGCTCGTTCCAGCTGCTCAGGTCGACACGATCAAGAGGCGCGTCGGTGAAGTCGTTGCGATTCGAAACATTGCTCATGCGCTTGAACTACTATCGCCAGTGAAACGTGTGAACTGAACTGTGGCAGACTTTCTCAAGATCGCGGGAATGCCCCGCCAAGAACTCATGCGACTGCTCGATGCAACGAGCAAGAATGTGGCCGTTGCCGAGGGACGAGCCCCCAACCGCACATCTCTCAATGGTCGCGTGATCGCCAACCTGTTTTTCGAAGATTCGACGCGAACACGCTGCAGTTTCGAAACAGCCGTGCACCGGCTCGGCGGACAGGTGTTCAACCTCACCCCGAGCGGTTCGAGTCTGAACAAGGGCGAGACGCTCGTCGACACGGCCAGGAACATTGAGTGCATGGGCGTCGCTGCGATCGTTGTGCGCTGTGCGATTTCAGGCGGAGCACAAATGATCGCGGACGGCGTGAAGTGCCCGGTCATCAATGCAGGGGATGGCCGCCACGAACACCCAACGCAGGGGTTGCTCGACGTCTCGACCCTGATCGAAGAATTCGGATCAGTCGAAGATCGCACAATCGCAATCGTCGGGGACATCACAAATAGTCGCGTCGCCCGTTCGACGACCCACGCGCTCTCGACGCTCGGCGCACATGTTCGGCTCGTCGGTCCGCCAACTCTCGTGTCGAAGAGTTTCGAACGAATAACGCAAGGACCCGGCAGTGTTTCGACGATGACCAATCTAGATACGGCCCTCGAAGGGGTCGATGCTGTCATGATGTTGCGAGTCCAGTTCGAACGAGCCGCTGGCGGGGCCATTTCGAGTGACTACAGGCAGATGTTTGGACTCACCTCAGAACGAATCACGAGACTCGCTCCTCATGTTGTCATCCTTCATCCTGGCCCGATCAACCGTGGCATCGAAATCGATGATCGTGTGGCGGATGACCCGAAGCGCAGTCGCATATTGCGCCAAGTCACCCATGGTGTCGCCGCGCGCATGGCGGTGCTTGAAGACCTCATCCCAAATTGATCAAAACTTTGTGACGGTTTTGCGAACACAACGCTGCGCAAGCGCGTTGTGCGAGTTGGATTTCGTTATCCTCCACCGTTCGTATTCCGATAGATCTAGAACCGACCTGATGGATTCCCCTCGACTCAACTCGACTCGCCCATGCCGGGCCGCTCTTGCCACCATTGTGGCAGCGGCGATTGTCGCGTTGACGGGTTGCGAGACCGATTCGTACATGAATCCGAGTGTCACGGGCTACTACGAGCACACTCCCACAACGATGCCAGTGCTCGACCGCATTGATGTGATCGAGCCAGCAGAAGAGCCGCTCGGCGTCACTGGTCCGCCCGAAGCGCAAGATCTCATTGCAAACGCATTGCAGTATCGGCTCGCGGCTGGCGATGTCGTCATCGTCGAAATCTACGAACTGATCTCGCAGGGCAAGACCGAAGCGGCCGTTCGCAGCGTTGACCAGGGTGGTTACATCCGACTTCCGAGTATCAATGAAGTCAAAGCAGCAGGACTCACCCTCGAAGAGTTGCGCGAGGCGATCCGCACGAAACTGCAAGTGTTCATCAAGAATCCAACCGTCACGGTTGACATTCAAGAGGGACGCAGTTTCGAGTTCACGATTCAAGGAGCGATTCAGAACGCTGGAGTCTTCGCTCTCAACAAGCCCAACTTTCGCCTGACGCAAGCAATCGCACTTGCTGGAGGCGCAGATGTCGTCACCGAACGCGTGCTGATTGTGCGCGCGATGTCGACCGAAGAGGCGACCAATGATGACATCAATGCTGCCAACTCAGCGAACGCTGGCGGAGATACGACTGCGCCACCATCAGCCCCCCCGGCTCCCGCGGCACCACAAAATCCGCCTGTTTCAAGCCAAAATACGACCGCGCAGCCAGTCGACCTCGACGCGCTGATCAACAAGTTGAGTGGCGCGCCAACTCCCGCGCCAACGCCCGATCCAACTCCCCCCGGGGCTCCAGATCCCGCACCAGCGCCGACTCCTGCACCGAGCCCAGGGGCAGTGAGTGGAACGCAGAGTGTCCCGCCCATCGACATCGACACGCTTGAACCAATCTCAGTGACCGATGGTCCGAGCGTCAATGTGCAGACCGCGACTCAGAAAACACCAGCCGCACAACTTGCCAATGAGGGCGACTCGTTCATCTTCGATGTGAACAGTCAGCAGTGGGTTCGCATTCGAGGCGGTGGTCAGCCAGCCCCCGCGCCAGTCACTGTCTCAGTTCCCAACGTGCCAGTTCCACCCGGAGCTGCGTTGACGGGCGATGCTGCACGAGCGGCGCTGCCATCGGTGACTGCACCACGATCGAAGAATTCCAACGCCTTCCTCAAGACCCGCATCATCGAAGTCGACTACGACCGACTCGTACGCGGCGATGCCTCGCAGAACATCGTGATTCGCCCAGGCGATGACATCTACCTGCAATTCCCACCAATCGGCATGGTCTACATCGATGGTGAAGTCAACCGCCCAGGAGTATTTCAGCTGCCCTCCTATGGACGGTTGACCCTGAGCCGACTCGTCGCAACTGCGGGCGGACTCTCACAAATCGCGATCCCAGAACGAGTTGACCTCGTTCGACGACTGCCAGGTGGACGAGAGGCCGCGATCCGACTCAACCTCGCGGCGATTCGCAATCGCGGCGAGCCCGACGTCATCCTGAAAAAGGATGACTACATCGTTATCGGAACCAATTTCTGGGCGACCCCACTCGCGGTCTTCCGAAATGGGCTTCGCATGACCTACGGCTTTGGATTCCTCCTCGACAGAAATTGGGGAAATGACGTCTTCGGACCTCCGCCGCAGCAGGAAACGATCAACTTCTGATCGCGATCCCCTTCATGGCTCTGGGCGAAAACGCCGAACACTCTGAAGGTCTCCCGCGTTTGTCACAATAGGCCCATTCATTTGACTACTGCCCCTCCATCCGCAGAATCGAGACTCGCCGGCACGAAGGTGATCGTTGCGTCCGATGCTCTGATGATTGGTGGCGCGCTCATCCTGCTCGCGCTTTTCGGGTTCGTCTTCTCTGATTTTTTCGCGCAGCAAGTGCGGTTCGCATGGGCACAGCCCAGCGACTGGGGGCACACCCTCCTCATTCCATTCGTCTCTGGCTACTTCGTCTGGTTGCGGCGAAACGAGTTGCGTGCGCTTCAGCCATTCGCCCAGTGCTGGTGGGGCCTCGTGCCAGTCTTCTTCGGCGTCGCGTGGTACGTGCTCTGCGTCTTTGGCCCAAAGCCGCTCTACCACCACAACATCATGTCTCTTGGACCGGCTCTCGCAATCTTCGGCACCGCGTGGTTGCTCTTTGGAAGTTCGGCGATGCGCTGGCTTTGGTTTCCGATCGCCTTCACATGCGTCTTCGGACAGACGGTGTCAGAAGTGCTACTCAACAAGATCACATTTCAACTGCAAGACATTGCTGCAGTAGGGGCGCAGGTCGTGCTCGTCATCATCGGCACCGAGGTCGAGCGCAGCGGAAACACGCTGACCATCTGGTCAGATGGGATCGCTCATCCATTGAACGTTGCCGAAGCGTGCTCAGGAATGCGCATGCTCGTCGCATTCGTTGCGCTTGGAGTCTTTCTCGCGCGCACGAACCTCACCATCGCCTGGCAGAGAGTCTTGCTCGTTGCGCTGGGAGTTCCAATTGCAATCGCGGTGAACATCATTCGGGTCGCCTCGCTTGGAGTGCTCACGCAGTTCGATCAGAACTTCGTCGATGGCGAGTTTCATGAACTCGTTGGCGTGGTCTGGATGTTGCCTGCGCTCTTCCTTTATATGGGCACGCTTTGGGCAATTCGCGGATTGACTGTTCAGCCCTCAGAGGCATCCGATGCGATTTAATCCATCGGTTCGGGCTGCCTTCATCGCGCTTGTCGTGCTATTCATCGTTTCGGCGATCGGATTTCGCGCGGGCGTCTCGCAACTCAATCTCTATCTTCGCAAAGAGCCCGTCGCGCTTCGAGAAGCACTCGACACGATTCCAACGAAACTTGGACGATGGAAGCGCGTCGGCGTCGACTCGCGCATGGGCGAGGCGATGACCGAGAGCCTCGGCACGAAGCTCTATCTCGATCGTCAGTACGCGCTTGATGGAGATGCATCGAAGGGGCTCGTCACTGTGCACATCGCCTACTACACAGGGATGGTGGATGCCGTGCCGCACGTGCCAGAACGCTGTTGGGGCGCGGCGGGGCTCGTGATGGTGAGCCAGCCCGAGAATGTGGCGGTCGCAGTCGATCGCACGCAGTGGGATCTCACATCAGGACCCAAGAACGATGCGACTGACACGCCCTATCCCATCGCGCGCGTGGTCGATTCAGTCACACGGGTCGAAGAAGAAGTGCATCTTCCAGTGGGCGAAACCACGATGTCGGTGACTGTGTTTCAAGATGAAAAGTCGCCCACCACAAGGCTTGTTGGCGGGTATCTCTTCATTGCAAATGGCCGAATGACCCCATCGCCCTATGTCGTGCGAACATACGCATTCGACTTGTCGAGTCGCTCAGCTTATTACTGTAAGGTTCAGTTCAGCGCGCTGCTTCACAACGGCGACGACTCTCTCGAAGTCTGGACTCAGTTCGCATCTGAGCTGCTGACCGAATTGCTTCCGCCTCTCATGCGTCGCCTGCCCGATTGGGCTGCGATCGAATCTGCTCAAAAGAAGGAATCCTAAGACATGGCTACTCCCGCAAAGAAATCAAAGTTGAATCGCAAGTTTCTCACGCTCGTCGGCGGATTCTCACTGTTCGTCGCGCTCGTGCTCGGAGGCATCTTTTACTACCAAGTTTCGGGTGCGCCTGAGCGCAACATTCGACTCGGTGATGAGTGCATCATTGCAGCGAAGGCAGCAGAGACTTCGGGCAATGCTGAGGAGGCATATAAGAAGTATCAAGAAGCCATCAGTCGCTACGGCCGCGCGGTGAGCAAGAAGCCAAACAGCCTGGAGTACAACCAAAAGATTCTCGACACGCTCGCGCTGATCACCCCAAAGACTTCGGGCGATGCACAAGAGCTCTATCAGCGCCGCGAAGCATTGCTGCGTCGTCGTACGCGCTCAGCGCCCCTTGATGGAGCGCAGTGGGTGAATCTGCTCTCTGCGCTGAATGAGCGCGCACAACTTTTCGGCCAGGCAGAACTCTGGGTTGAGGTTGCGAAGGTCGCGAACGAGGCGCTCGAACGAATTGCGCCAACCGCGCCAGAGGTTGCGGCAATTCGCGCAATCGCGATTCGCGCGACGCTGCGACAGGGAGGCACGCTCTCGTTGTCAGAGCGCACAGCAGGCGAAGATCTCGCACGCGCGTATCTGAAAGAATTTCCAGCGGATGCATTGCTCTGGTCGGAGTATCTGCGATCGATTTCAGAAGATTCACGACGCCTGAGTGATGCAGATCGAGCGACCGAGTCGGCTGCACGAGCCAACGAGTACGAAAAGGCGCTTGCGCAGGCGCGCGCCCTTCACTCCCAGAATGTGATACTCAACATCACAGAGCTCGAACACTTGGTCGGCCAACGGAAGGCGCGCAATCCGATGGCGACACCAGCAGCAATCGCAGCGATCGCTGACGGACTGCTCTGGAAGGGGGCCGATCGAAATGCGAAAGAGTTTGGTACTGGCGGAGATCTCGCGGATGAGGACTTGCAAAGTCTCGTCGGAGTCGTGAGCGCGCTTGACGACGAAGCGATGACTGCACGGGCGATCGAAATCTTGCAGGCGTACATCGTTCGAAATCCGTCTGCGATGCTTGAACTCGGTGCGCTCGGACGCCTGCAACGCAGCGCCGACCAGTTCGACGCCGCCCGCAAATCGTTCGAACAGTTGCTGAGCGTTCCACCACCAAGAGTTTCGATACTCGCGGCATATTCCGATGATGTCAAGGTCACCGCGATTGAGCAGATCTTCGAACTCGACTTTGCGCAGTGGGAGAGTGCCACGACCGATGCTCAGAAGGCATCCGCATTGGCACGCCTCAAAGAAGATCGCGTGCGCATCAATCAGGTCATCCAAGGACGCGAAGGTGAACTCGCATTGATTCGCGCCGATGCAAAGTTGGCCTTTGCAGAACGCGATTACCTGACAGCGGTGACCAAACTCGAAGAGGTGTTCATTCGGCAGAAGAGCATCTCTCCCGAGCTCTATCTCATCGCGACGATTAGTCTGCTCGAGCGCGGCGAACCTGGAGCTGCGCTCATCAAGGTTGAGCGTGCGCTTGAGGAGCACCCAGGCATCGGACAATTCTTGCTTGTTCGTGCGCGAATCCAAGGTCAGCTTGGGCGCATCACTGATGCGAAGCGCACGCTTGCATTCATCCTGAGCAAAGATCCGAACAATGCGGGTGCGCTCGAGATGATGGCGATGCTCAACAAGGTCAACGCAGATGGTGCAGTCAATCTCGCTGATCCAGTGATCAAGATCTTGGGAGATGCTGAACTTGTCGCCAATGAAGGAAACATTGACGAAGCACTCTCGCAGATTCGCACAGCCCTCGCACAGTTTCCGGGCGACATTCGTCTGCAGCGAACACTCGTCCAGTGGATCCTCTTTAAGGGCGATGCGGCACAAGCAAACAAACTCGTTGGTGAGTTTCTCTTGGCCAATCCGACCGATGAAGCGCTCAAGCGTCTTCAGGTCATCTCAGGAGCAGGAACGCCAGTCGGTCGCGTCACCGCATTCGTTGATCTCTCGCAACGTTCAGCGGCAGACAAGTCAGTCGACCTTGCAATTGCGTTGCTCAACTTGCGCGACAACCTGAAGAAGCGTCTCGCAGTCTGCTTGCCCAGCGAAACCGCAGGGCTGACCGCCGAGATCGCCGAAGCCGAGACCGCCTCAAAGAGTGCTGTCGCAAAGGCAATTCAAGTCGCTCCTGGCGACACGGGTCTCCTCGATCGTCTCTTTGTCGAAGCGGTCGCTGCGAAGAGTCAAACTCAGTACGACCAGTTGATCGAACTTGCAGCGAAGCACAGCGCCGATCCGACCGTGCCGCTCATGCTCAAGGGGCGAGTCGCCGCAGAGAAGCAGGACTTCAAGAGTGCGAATGAGTTCTTCGAACAAGCGTCCGAACTGCCAAGCGCGAGCGCTGTGACCTATCGACTGCTGGGATATGCACGCGAACGCCTCGGCGATGTCGCTGGTGCTGAAGAGGCGTACGCAAAGTCGTATCAACGCCGCCCAAACGATCTGATCACGATCCAGTTGTATTCAGCGCTGCTCAGTCGGCACGGAAAACTTGAAGAAGCGCGCGAGGTACTGCGTTCGGCGATGCAGGCATTGCCTGAATCGGCGGCGGTGCGAAGTGCATACCTCGAACTTGAAGGGCAGTTTGGAAACATCGCTGAAAGTTTGAATCAACGCCGGCGTATGTACACAATCCGCCCCGCAGATGCTGAGAATGCCCGGCAGTTGATGCGCATTCTGGTGAGCACCCCTCCAAGCCGTGAATTCATCTTGAACAATGATGGCACGCAATCATTTCCAGCCAAGGAGTGGAGCGCGCTCGGACGCGAACGCCAAGTGCAGGAACTCAACTTGGTTGAGCAAAGACACATGGCCGAAGCACAGAAGATCTTCGAGAGTTTGATGAAGATCAATCCAGCAGATCGCGCATCGATCAGAACCTATGCCGCAGGACTGCAGCGCACTGGGCGCGGGGCAGACGGCGTCGCAATTCTGACATCGGTCGCAGAAAAGGCAACGGGAGCAGGAGCATGGGCGTCGTGGGTAGATCTCGGCGAACTTCAACTCGAAATGGGTCGCATGGACGATGCCGACAAGAGTTTTGTTCGTGCGGTCGCGAGTGCGCAGGGCGATTCACAATCTGCAGCGCTTCTCGTTGCGCGCCAGTGGTCCGAGCGTCGCCAACCCAAGCGCGCAATCGCAGTGTTGACGACCGAGTCCGCCAAAGCTCCATCGGTCGATATGACCCGCCAGCTTGCGGCGCTGTGCACTGAGGTGCGCGACTTCGCTGGCGCGCGCGCAGCGATCGAGCAACTCAAGAAGCTCGCGCCAGCAGGCGAAAACTTCGGCGACCGTTTGCTCGCCGCCGACATCGCCAACGCCGAACTTGAAGAGACCTACTCGACTGCATCGCCCGAAGAGTCGGCAAAGAAGGTCGCAGAGTTTTCAGATGCAATCGAACAAGCCATCCGTCTCGATCCATCCAGCGGGCTGCCATTCATTGTGCGCGGTGGATCAGAACAGCGTCGCTATCAGCGCACGGGTGATGTTGCGCTCCTGAAGAAAGCGAAGACAGACGCCTTGCGCGGTGTCGAGTTGCAGGGCAGTTACTGGCCTGCGGCGCGATTGCTCGCAGCCGTCCAACTCGAAGAGGGAGATCTTGTAGCCGCGACTCAGACTGTGCGCCAATTCACAGGAAAGAACCCGCGCATTGCTGATGCACGTCGCTCACTCATTGGTTACCTGCTTGCGGCAGGCGACTTCAAAGGGGCGATCGGCGCCGTTGAAGAAGTCTTGGTCGCTGAACCAAAGAACCCAACATGGTGGCAGGCACTCGCTGAGGCGCATATCGCGGCAGGAATGCCGCTCGATGCCGCTGCCGACTACGGACAGATTTTTGAGATCACAAAGGATCAGGGTGCACTCACCAAGTCTGTTGTGATGAGGTCGACCAACATTCCGCCTGACTTTGAGGGAATCCTCGCATCACTTCGAAGTGCCGTCGACAGCACTGCAACGGTGCCGTTCTTTCAGATGATCGGCGCTGCGGCGATCGCGGGTTCTGCAGACAGCGACCGACAGCGAGCCCAAGGGATGGCGCAATTGCGCGACATGTACAAGTTGGTCGGCGCGTCACATGGTGAATTGACCGACCCATGGGTTTTGAGTGTCTCAACGCTCTTCCCTTACGCGAAGACGACTGAGTTTGAGAAGTTTGTGCTCGAAGCGAGCGCAGATAAACCCGACAGTTCACTCTGTCGCGCCATGGCGCAGCGGTTTCTCGAATCTGGTCCTACTGGATACGAAAAGGCACGCGTCTATGTGACCAAGTCGTTCGAGCTCGGCGAAGACGACGCGCAGAGATTTAACGCTTTGCGTGTCTTTGGCGGACTCGAGTATCGGCTAGGCAATTTTGCCGCTGCAGCGGATGCGTTTGAGAAGTCACTCGCATATATCGCAACAGATATGGCATCGCTCAACAACCTTGCATACATCGAAGCGCGCGAATTGAACAAGGCCGCGAAAGCGATCGAGCGCGCGCGAGCGGGGCTCGTCGATCACCCAGCAAGCACAGACTTGATGGACACGCTTGGTTACGCGCTGACAAAGGCTGGCGAGTATCCAGAGGCGATCACGCTGCTGGGGCGTGCGGGGCGAATCCAACCAAGTGCGATGGTCTTCGCCCATCTCGCCGCAGCTCAATTCGCCGCAGGGCGCGTGGGTGATGCGACCGCCTCAATGAAGCGCGCGAAGGCGCTCCCACGCGACGCTGAAGCAGAGGCCGAGCTCGCCATCGTCGAGAAGTTGCTCGCCGCACCACCACGCTGAAAGAATCACGAGGTCACCCATGCCACCAACCCCATCCAAGCAGCCTGCGTCTCAACGTTCATCACCCAATCGCGCGCCGAGTCGTGCTGCCGCGATCGATCCGGTGCGCGTGCTTCGACAGCACTGGAAGACCATCCTCATTTGGGCGGTGGCAGGCATCTTCGTCTCAGGCGCATTTCAGGTTGTCGCAACATACCTCTACCCGATCTATAGCGGCAGGGTTGTGCTGCGCTTGCGCCCACAACTTGGCGATGCGAAGGAGATTTTCGGCGAGACCACACCACAAGAAGAAACGGTCGCGCGACTGGCACAGACTGAAGCGCAGCAGATGATTTCGCGCGACATCCTTGTTCGTGCGATGTCGCACCGCGACATCCTGACGACGAAGTGGCATGAGGGCTATCTCGATGCCGAGGGGAAGTTCATTGTTGAAGAGGCCGTCGATGATCTTGAAGATGAGATTTCGGCAGGCCATCGCCGTGGAACACAGTTCTTTGCTCTGTACTGGGCAGCGCATGTTGCGAGTGATGTTCCTACGGTGCTCAACACCGTCGTTGAGACATATCTGAAAGAGTTGAAGTCCGATAGCGAGCGAAAGTTCAATTCGACCGAAGAAGTCTTCGTGCGCCAGCAAGAAGAACTCGACAAGCGCATCAGCGAGTTGAAGTCGACGGTGCGCCGATTCATCACTGAGCAGAACATCCCATCGTTTGAAGAGGACTCGAGCCAAACACAGCGCGGTGTCGAAGAACTTGCGCGCAGAATCGCAGAGACGACGATGGACCTCAGTCTCGTCAAGAGCCAGCGCCATCAACTCAACGCAAAATTGGAAGGGCGTCTTGAAGCATCTGAAGACGATGTTCGACGGGCGGAAGGCGATCCAGTGCTTCTGCAGTTGGGCCGAGACATCAACGACATGACTGTTGCTCTTGAGAGCAAGAAGCAACGGTTTGGACCCGACCACCCAGAGATTCGCGCGAGCACGAATCTGCTCAACTCGGGTCTTGCGCAGAAGGAAAAGGTGCTCGGCGATATCGTCAAGCGCGATTTGAACGCGCAGTTCAAGACCGTCAGTGATCGCCTCGGTGGGCTTGAAGATCTGCTCAAGCAACAGACGGGCGATCACGAAACCGAGTCGAAACGCGTTCAAGAACTCGCGTCGCGTGTCGCCGAACTTGAGGCGATGAAAGACCAGCAGTTGCAACTCGAACAAGAGCGCAACGAAATCACCAAGACCATCGGCGACCTGCGTCTCGCGAGTGTGCGAAAAGACGCCATCCCAGTTGAAGTCTCACAAAAGGCGCTGACTCCGCGAGAACTCGCCTTTCCGAATTGGAAGGTCGTGCTGCCAGGCGTCTGGTTCGCGGTGATCGCGATGGGAGTCGGCTTCGTTTTCTTGCGAGAGTTTCTCGACCAGCGCGTGCGATTTGCGCCTGAATTGGCAGGACTTGTCGGTGGCAAGATGCTTGGTGTGGTCCCTGACCTTGCAGATGATGAGTCCAACCCAGAGAAGGTTGAGTTCGTCGTGCGAGATGCTCCACAGTCTGCGATGGCCGAGGCGCTGCGGCAGATTTCGACCAATGTGTCGAAGGCCATCGGTGAGAACGACGCCAAGATTGTCGGCGTCTTTTCAGCGATGCCTGAGGCGGGCGTCACGTCGCTCATCAGCAACCTTGCTTCGAGTGCCGCAGTCATCGGAAAGCGCGTCCTCGTCATCGATGCAAATTTTCGAAGGCCAGCAATCGCGCGGTACTTCTCGCTGCCCGAACAGTCACAAGGGTTTGGTGACGTGCTCGCAGGAAACATCGAGTTCGCCGCCGCGATTCAGCACGCAGAACGTGGAGTTGATGTCATGACCGCGGGCACGACGCGCACGCTAGAGTTGCTCGACACGCTGAAGGCGACCGAAGTCTTCAATCTCGCGCGTGCGCAGTACGACCTCATTTTCGTTGACACTGCGCCAGCAGCGATCGCAGCAGAGTCGATCGTCATCGCAAATCGCGTCGATGCATCAGTTCTCGTTGTGCGCGCAATGAGCGATCAGCGGGGTCTCATTGCGCGATTGCTCGGGCAATTGCAGGCGCAGCGCGCGCAATTCGCCGGCGCAATTCTCAACCGTCCTCAACAGACCGCGGGCGGGTACTACAAGAAGAACGCTCGCATCATGAGTGAGTACGGCGCGAATCAATCCACGCCAACGCCCGCCGCAGGAGCCGCATAACGCGATGATGTGGCAAGCTGTGACCGCACAGATCGAGCAGCTCGCTCCGGCGCCAGCCCCTGCACATGAGGTGTTGGTTGATGCGGTGGAGATGCTCAATGTCTATTCGCCAGTCTTCGTCGCGGGCTTTTTGATCACGCTCGTTGCGACACCCGTCGTGCGTCATGTGGCAGTGACGGTCGGAGTGATCGACAAACCCGACGCGCACCGCAAGCATCACAAGGCGCCCGTGGCGTATCTCGGCGGACTCGCGGTCTTCATCGGATTCATGTCTGCAATGGTCGCGAGTTTTCTCTTGATTGATGGCGACGCAGCGGACTTTGCCCCAGTGCCGATCTCAATCTTGGTCGGGGCGAGTGCAATCGCATTGACAGGCCTTGCCGACGACATTTGGAAGTGGGATGCGCGACTCAAGATCGCTGGGCAACTCGTCGCTGCGGCTGCACTGAGTTACTCCGAGATCGGCATTGGTGTCGTGACTGGAGTATTGCAGCCGCTCATCGGCGCGCCTGATGAGACTCTGTTTTCTGTCGCGGGGTATGTCGTGCTGAATTCGGGTCTGTATTACTGGATCGGCACTGCATTTCTTGGCTTCGTCATCATCGCTGGTTGCAATTCGGCCAACCTGATTGATGGACTCGATGGGCTCTTGTCTGGGTCAACCGCAATCATGTCAGCTGGATTTCTCGCCATCGCGCTGCTCTTGGCCTCAACCGCGATGGTCGAAGATCCAACGACAAGTCTGGTCGGAGTGCGCGTCATCCTTGCACTCGCTCTACTTGGATCGATGCTCGGCTTCCTGCCGTGGAACTTCAATCCCGCAGTGATCTTTCTTGGGGATTGCGGCAGCCTGCTCATTGGCTATCTCTGCGTGACGACGATCTTGCTCTTCGGCGAGCAGGGATCCCCAAGCATGGTGGTTGCGGGCTTCATCATCTTCGGCCTTCCGATTATTGACACCACCCTCGCGATCATTCGGCGCAAACTCGCGGGCGTGCCCATGAACACAGCAGATGCCAACCACCTGCACCACCAACTCAAGCGCGCTCTTGGATCGGTGAAGAAGACCGTCTTCGCCCTCTATTTCATCACGGGCACTTTTACTGCGCTCGGCGTCGCCATCGCCGCGGTCGTGCTGCTCACCTCGACTCGGGTGCTCGTTATCTACTGTGTGGGAATGGCACTCTTCGGTTTCGTGATCTCAGTCGCAATCAAGATTGCGCTCTTGCAGCGATGGGAAGCGGCGACACACGACTCGACCGCGCATGATTCACTGGATCGCCCAGCGTGAGCAGTGCTGATTCGGGTCACATCCCTGTCTTGCTTGAAGAGGTTCTCGCGTCGCTTGCTCCGAAGCGAGGAGATGTCTTCATCGACGCAACGGCGGGACGCGGTGGACACGCCAGCGCGATTGCGGCGGCGATCAATCCAGGACGCATCCTCTTGCTCGACCGCGATGCGGGCAATCTGCAATATGCACTGGCGCGCGTGCGCGAAGCAGCACCGCAGTCGCAGGTTGAGGGAGTGCACAGCGACTTCCGCTCAATCGCAGAAATCGCTCGAAAGCACGGGATTTCAGCGGACATTGTGCTCGCCGACCTCGGTATCTCTTCGACTCAACTCGATGACGCGCAGCGCGGCTTTGGCATTCAGCACGATGGGCCACTCGACATGCGCCTCGATCAGTCGTCTGCGTACTCAGCGGCCGACCTCATCCGCGACCTGCGCGAGTCCGATATTGCAGATCTGATCTACAACTTTGGCGAAGATCCATTCGCACGATTGATCGCGCGGAAAGTTGCACAAACTCGAGCGCACGAGCCGATTCTTACGACGGCGCATTTGGCTCGACTCGTGCGCGAGGCCTATGGCTCGCGCGCCCGTGCTTCCAGATTGCACCCTGCCACCCGGACCTTCATGGCCCTTCGGATCGCCGTCAACGACGAACTGAGAGCCCTTGAAGATTTCCTGAAGTCGGTCGCGCAAGCGGTCCGATCGACGGGTGATGGGTGGCTCTCTCGGTCAGCACGTGTGGCGGTGATTTCCTTCCATTCATTGGAGGATCGCCAGGTCAAGCGCACTTTCGCCACCCTCGCAGACGAAGGACTCGTCGAGAGGGTGAATCGCAAGCCCGTTATTGCGGGCGACTCTGAGGTCGCAAGCAATACGAGGTCTCGCTCAGCAAAGCTTCGCACCGTTGGACGCATCGCTCGAAACCCGTAAGCAGTCAGCCAGCCAGTCAGCCAGTCAACAAGGAAGTTGCACCATGACACGTGAACACAAACTCGCCGTCGTACTCGGATTTGGACTGCTCCTTTTTGTGGGCATCCTCGTCTCCGACCATTTCTCAGCAACCCAACGCAGAAATCCTGCTGACCTCGTCGCGAACACGCAGATGCGTGTCATTCAGCCGAGAAGCCCCGTCTCGATTCAGCCTCTGCAAGTAGGCAACCGCACAACGCTGGGCGGTCCACTCGCTGGGCAGCAACCGCACGATCTTGTCGAAGGCGTCGCACTTCCTGTGGGTGTCGTGCCGCAAGGCGCGGCGATCGCGCCTCCAGTGGGCGTGCCAGCAGAGCTCTACACACTCAAGGATGGCGAAACGCTCTACAAGATTTGTCAGTCGCGTTACGGCAACGGCAATCTCTGGCAGAAACTCGCTGAGTTCAACAAGGGAACGATCTCGAATCCGACGCGACTGCGCAAGGGAACGACCATTCGTTTGCCTTCGGCGAGCGTGCTTCGCGGAGACCAACCCGCGGCGCAGCCGAGTGCACAAGCAGTTGCAGTTTCACAACAGCAACAACAACAGCCTCAAGGCGGAGGCGCGGCGCTTCCACAAGCCACGCCAACGCAGCGCGAATATGTTGTGCAGAAGGGCGACACGTTGGGCACGATCGCAGCGCGCGAACTCGGCTCAGCGAAGAAATGGGAATCAATCTTCGACGCAAATCGTGATCGTCTCAAGAGCCCAACGGCTCTCAAGATCGGCGCGGCTCTGCGAATTCCAAGCGACGCCCAGTAAGAGCGCGCCGTTGTTCGCGAAAGTCACAGCAATCATCATCGGAATCGGCGTACTCGCCTGCGGAGTACTCGTGCAAAGACAGCAGCGATACGAGCTCGCACGCGATATCTCGCGCGCGCACTGGCGCATGCTCGAACAAGAACGCACGCTCTGGTCGCTTCGCGCAGAGATCGCACGCCGCACGCGCCCACAAGAGATTCGCACTGCAGTCGATCGGCTCGACCGTCGATGGCGGGCGATCCCATACCGCATCGAAGAGGGAGCAGTTCAACCGTACGGTGGCGAGGGTGACACCGCAAACTCCACCGAGCGCGTGGAGTTCGGCGGATGAGATCGATGCAAGGCATCCGTTCGTGGTCGCGCGGCATCGTGATCGTCACAATCGCGGCACTCGGTGGAACACTCTTTCGCGTGGCGCAATTGAAGACGCTGCCACCATCCCAACTGCTTCCAGCAATGGGATCGCGCACCTCGACATCAACTGAACTCGCTGCGCGCGGACGCATTCTCGATCGACGCGGACGCATCTTGGCAACGAGCGTTGTCGGATACCGACTCTTCGCAGATCCAGCAACAATCTGGAAGCGCGGCAACGACAAGATTCGCGATGGACTCAAGAGTGATCCACAAGCATCTGTGGCGAGCGATCCATTTGAAGAGGTGGCGGCGATGCTCGCGTCGGTGCTCGGACGTCCCCAAGCAGATCTCGAAGGCATCCTTCGCTCGCGCGCCGACGATCGGTATGTCGTGATCGATTCAGATCTGACTGAGTCCGAACTCGATGGCATCAAGACACTCGCGATTGAGGGGCTCGGCATCGAATCCAAACTCGTTCGTCAATATCCACAGGGAACGGTCGGCGCAGCAGTCGTTGGCAAGGTTGGATTCGAACACAAGGGTCTCGCAGGTGCTGAACTCGCATTCGAGAAGAAACTCTCGGCAAAGAACGGAAAACTCACCTACTTGCGCGATGTGCAGCGCAATGTCTTGCACATCGAAGACGGAAACTATGTTCCCGCAGATGACGGCAGTGATGTGCGACTCTCGATCGATCTTGTCTTGCAAGACATCGCAGAGCGACGACTCGCTGAAGCGGTGCGCCACTACAACGCGGGTGGTGGGCGTCTCGTCGTGTTTGACCCACAATCGGGCGATGTGCTCGCGATGGTCGACATCTTGCAGAGGCGATCGGGATGGAAAGAAGTCACCGATGATCCAAGCCGTCGCATCGATCCTGCGCTCGGCCGCAATCGCTGCCTCACCGATCCATTTGAACCAGGATCAACTTTCAAGCCTTTCGTGTGGGCAGCCGCGACAGAAGTTGGCATATTCACACCATCGTCGCGCGTGCCAACCCCCACCAATGGTCCGTACCGCACCGCGTTTGGCCGTGCGATTCGCGATGTGAAGTATTACGGTCCCGTGACGTGGAAGACTGTGCTCGTCAAGAGTCTCAACAGCGGCATGGCGATCG
This sequence comes from uncultured Singulisphaera sp., assembly GCA_964355975.1. Lineage (GTDB taxonomy): Bacteria > Planctomycetota > Phycisphaerae > Phycisphaerales > SM1A02 > F1-60-MAGs104. Next base: position 69,730 of record CAYHFW010000003.1, on the reverse strand, counting down.
CTGGAGAGCGCATGTCATTCGCTGACATGCAAGAGAAAGTGGTTGAACGATTTGGATTCGGAAAGCTCACGCATCTCGGCGTACCAGGCGAGACTGCAGGACTCGTGACCTCGCCGAGCGCATGGTCGAAGTACACACAGACATCGGTCGCGATGGGCCACGAAATCGGCGTGACACCCGTGCAGATGGTGCGAGCATTCAGCGCATTCTGCACCGATGGGTGGATGCCACAACCTCGCATCGAACTTCCTGTCGGCAGTGATGGACGCGTGCTCGCATCGCCCCACACAAATGTCATTCCATCATCGATCGCCCACGAGACGCGCGCAGCGATGGAGGGCGTGCTCACCGAAGGAACTGGTCGCCGCGCACAGAGCGCTGTCTACCGAATGTTCGGCAAGTCTGGCACGGCGCAACTTCCAAAGCCCGCCGGACAAGGCAAGGGATACTTCGAAGATCGCTACGTTGCCAATTTCATCGCAGGAGCGCCATTCGATCAGCCGCGCGTCGTTGTTCTCTGCGTGATTGATGATCCAGACAAGAAGAAGGGTCACTTCGGCGGATCGATCGCCGGACCCGTCGTGCGCGATGTCATCGACGAGTCGCTGCAGTATCTAGGAGTCAAGCCCGATCAACTTCCTGAACGGCGCAAGGCAATTCTCGCGACAGGGCAAGACCTGCCCGCAGATGCAAGTGAGCGCGTCTCTGCAGCGCTGATCTTTACTGGATTGGCAGGGGATGAAGATCTCGCCGCCGAATCAAGTCCTGACGCCCCTGAGTCACTGCCAGTGCGGGCAAAGAACCGTGTTGCTGCGAGCGCGCCCGCAGTGCAAACCGGCGGCGCGAGTCGACGCGTGAGTCAGACGAAGCCCGCGCGCTGAGAAGCATGGCGCGGTCCGACTTCCCACATCACTCCATTTCGCTTTTTGTATAAGGCATCAAACCCTTCACGCGCATCTCTGACATCGAGTACTTCTCGATAGTCGACGCGATGTTTGCTGGGCAGGGGGCGCCGACTTTTCCAACGCTTCCAGACGACTTCGCTTTGGAATATGCCTTTTCGGCTTTCGTGAGCGCGATGATCGAACTCTTGGTGTTCTTTTCGAGCGCCTCAGTGATCTGTCGCTGCCAGCGCGGATTCTTCTTCATGAGGTCGCAGATGTCCTGAGAGATCTGCGCGCAGGTTTCCATCGCGACATAAAACTCGGTGGACTGCGCCGCGTCGAGGCTCTGTCCCTTCGTCATCTGCGCGTAGCACGTGGCGCGCGTCTTGTAGGCCGCTCCCAAATTGCTCGCGATCTTGTTGATGTCAACGGTGATCGGCGGAGCAGGAGTTGCAACCGCGCCTGCAGGTTTCTGGCTCGTCGCCTTTGGGGCAGGCGTCGATGAATCCGACGATGACGATGCGTCATCGCCTCCGCCACAACCCGTGAGCGTGAGCGACAGGGCAATCCAAAGCGCAGATGTTTTCATAGCGATCCTCTCTTAGACGCCGAGCAGCAGGCGTCCGGGGTTTTCGATGCAATCTTTCACGTGCACAAGAAATCCGACGGCTTCGGCACCGTCGATGATGCGGTGGTCATACGAAAGCGCGAGGTACATCATCGGGCGCAGGGCAATCTGTCCTGGGTTGTGAGGATCCTCAACAGCACGCTTCTTGATCGCATGCATTCCAAGAATCGCCGACTGCGGTGGATTCAAGATCGGAGTCGACATCAGCGATCCATAGACCCCGCCGTTCGAAATCGTGAATGTGCCACCAGTCATCTCGTCGACGGTGAGTTTTCCGTCGCGTGCACGCACAGCGCACGCGCGGAGAGTCTTTTCAATCGCAGGCAGCGCGAGCGCCTCTGTGTTGCGAAGCACTGGCACGACGAGCCCACGGTCTGTTCCGACGGCGACGCCGATGTCGACGTAGTCGTGAAACTCAATCTCATCACCTGCGAGGTAGGCATTCGCGCGCGGATAGTGCTGCAGTGCAGAGACGCATGAACGAATGAAGAATCCCATGAAGCCGAGCGAGACTCCATGTTGCTTCTCGAAGTCGGCCTTGTGCTCAGTGCGCAGGCGAATCACCTCGCTCATGTCGACCTCGTTGAAGGTCGTGAGCATTGCGGCGTTGTGTTGCGCACTCACGAGGCGTTCGGCGATGCGCTGTCGCAAGCGCGTCATCTTTTCACGGCGCACGGTGCGTGTGCCAGTGGCTACCGGAGCCGCGCTTGCCGCTGGCCCACTCGCCTTGGCGGCGCCTTCAACATCGATCTTCATCACGCGACCTGATGGACCGCTTCCTGCAAGCGCGCCCGTATCAATGCCACGCTCGGCGGCAACTTTCTTCGCGACGCCAGAAACGCGTGTTGGACTCTCATTGCTCGGCTTGGCTGCAGCGGGGGCAGCCTTTGCTTGCGCGGGGGCTTTTGACTCTGCGGCGGGCTGCTTTGGCGCAGGCGCACTGTTCGCTGGGCGGGTCGCGCTCTCATCGATCTTCGCAACGAGCGTCCCGACTTTCTGTTCGGTTCCGGACTTCACGGCGAGTCGCAGAGCGCCAGATGCTGGAGCGAGCAACTCAAGAGTCGCCTTATCAGAATCAATCTCGTTGAGCAGTTCATCCTTCTCAACCCAATCGCCGTCATTCTTGCGCCATGTGCCAAGTGTGACCTCAGTGATCGACTCGCCTGGACTTGGGACAACGATTTCAACCATGATTGCATCCTCGCATTAGCGTTTGTTCGCGGCCGGCTTTCGGCTGCTCGTTTTCTTCTCGCTCTTGACCGACTCACCATCTGACTCACTCGCGGCTGCACCGCCATGAGTCGCATTTGCCTTGACCGCAGTCGAGACGCCACTCGAGACGCCAGTCGACACAGCGTCGAGCGTCGCGAAGACTTCAGCGAGCAGCGCGTGCGCTTGCTTCTCATGAGCCTTGGTCGAGCCAACTGCAGGGGTCGCTGAGTCGGGGCGTCCGACATACTTGGGATTCAGATTAAATCGATCGAGCATGTTCGCCTGCACAAATCGATAGGCACCCATGTTGCGCGGTTCTTCTTGCACCCAGTGCAACTGCGCCTGCGGATAGCGCCGCACGATCGCCTCAACCTCTTCGGCTGGAAATGGCGCGAGTTGTTCGATGCGCACGAACGCGCAGGTTGTGTCAGCGAGCGTCTCGCGCTGCGCGTTCAATTCATGAAAATACTTTCCGCTGCACAAATAGAGGCGCGTGATGTCGTTCGCGTTCTTCACGCTCGCATCATCAATAACGCGCGCGAACTCTCCCTGAACGAACTCCGATCCACAACTCTGCGCGGCAGGAAGTCGCAGCATGCTCTTGGGGGTAAAGACCACCAGCGGCTTTCTGAAATCACGCTTGAGCTGTCGACGCAGAACATGAAACATCTGCGCAGTCGTCGATGGATAGACCGCCTCGAAACTGTTGTTGGCATAGAGCTGCAAGAAACGCTCGATGCGCGCAGACGAATGCTCAGGACCCTGTCCCTCATATCCGTGAGGCAAGAGCAAGACGAGTGCCGCGGCGCGGTGCCACTTCACTTCGCCGCTCGTGAGGAACTGATCGAAGATCACTTGTGCGCCGTTGGCGAAGTCGCCGAACTGTCCCTCCCAAATGACGAGCGCATTGGGATCGGTCTGCGAATAGCCCAATTCGAATGCGACGATTGAGTTCTCGGTGAGTGGGCTGTTCCAGACGCCGAGGTCTCCGGGGCTTTTCGCAATCGACGCAAGCGCGTTGTACTTGCCGCCTGTGTCTTGGCAGGTCACCACAGCGTGTCGATGGCTAAATGTTCCGCGCTCGACATCTTGCCCACTGATTCGTACGCGGCATCCATCCAAGAGCAGCGATCCGTACGCGAGCAACTCAGCAGTCGCCCAATCGACCTTTGAGTCAGCATCAATCGCGCCACGCGCCGTGACCGTTCGAGCGATTGTTCGGTGCGGAGTGATGTGATCAGGAATCGTCGAGATCACCGACGCAAGTTTCGCGATTGTCGAGAGCGCGACGCCCGTGTCTTCACTTTGCGCGTGGTAGGGATTGTCGAGCCCCTTCCATCGCCCTTCAAATGCAGCGACCGCTGGAAAAACAGCCTTCGCCTTCGCTGCACTCTGAGCGCGGTCCATTCGATCATGCACGCTCTGAACAAGCGCGTCGGCATCGGCGCGTGAAATCACCTCACGCGCAACGAGCCGGTCGCGATAGACAGCGGCGATGGGTTGATGGTCGCGCACGCGGCGATAGAGGATCGGCTGTGTGAACGATGGTTCGTCTGTCTCGTTGTGACCGTTCTTGCGGTAGCACCAGAGTTCGACAAGCGCATCCCGTCCGAATGCTTGGCGAAACTCGATCGCAGTCTGCATCGCCCAAACGCACGCATCTGGATCATCGCTGTTCACATGAAAGATCGGTACGTCGTATGCCTTGGCCAAGTCAGAGCAATACTGCCCCCCCCAGACATCTTCAGGGTTCGTTGTGAATCCAACTTGATTGTTGATGATCACATGCAGCGTGCCACCAACGTCATATCCAGCGAGCTTCATGAAATTGAAGCATTCTGAAACCGAACCTTGTCCAGGGAACGACGAGTCGCCGTGCACAAGAATCGGAATCACTTCACGTCGTTCGCTGTCGCCGCGAAGATCTTGCTTCGCACGGGTGCGCCCGAGCGCGATGCCGTTGATGTATTCGAGATGGGATGCGTTGGCCGAGGCAGTGAGATGCACCACTCCCGAACTCGTCGTGCGATCAGAGCTGTAGCCCTGGTGATACTTCACGTCGCCGCCACCCTCTGCGAACGCAGCGGTCCAATTCTCTTCGAACTCAGTGAGAACCTGTTCGTACTTCTTGCCCACGATGTTGGTGAGCAAGTTCACTCGGCCGCGGTGCGCGAACGCAAAGCAAAACTCGCGCGCTCCGAGCGCTGCGCCCGTTTCGATTGCGCTGTCGAGCATCGGAATGATTGTGTCTGCCCCCTCGAGACCAAACCGTTTCTTGCCGACGTAACGCATCGCCAAGAAACCTTCAAAAGCATCCGAGTCAACGAGGCGGCTCAAGATGTGGCGTTGTTGTTGCGCAGAGAAGTTTGGCTTGCCACGCGCTTGTTCAACGCGCTGTTGAATCCACGCGCGCTGTTCAAGAGTTGTGATGTGTACGAATTCGACGCCAGTCGATCCGCAGTATGTCTGTTCGAGTTGGCTGACAATCTCCGCGAGCGTCGATGGCGAGGCGATTGGCAGCGAGCCCGCATCGAAGGGCAGCCCAAGGTGGGCGTCACCCAACTCAACACTCTCGAGAGTGAGTGCGTCGGGAAATGGCCGAGGCGCAGCAAGCGGATCGAGTTGCGCCGCGAGGTGCCCAAACTCGCGGTAGCGCGCGATGAGTTGATCGACACTGCGCTGTGCTTGCGAAAGCGCGCCTGTTGTGGGTGCGCCGGTGGGGGCCGCGGCTTCGGCTGCAGTCGCTGGCGCTGGGCGGGCGAGCCCGAGTTCGAATCCCGCAAAAAACTGCTGCCACGTCGCGTCGACAGAGTTTGGATCGCGGCTCCACTGCGCGAAGAGCCCATCCAAGAAGTCCGCATCCCAGCCATTGATCGACTGGCGTGCGGGAGGCGCTGAATCTGAATTGGCGTGGCCGTTTTGGGTCACGAACTTGCTCCAAATGAGGGCTGAAATGAAGGGTGAAGAGGCATCTCAACACCGAAGGGCGAGTGTAGCAAGCGAGGCAGAAAACGGCGCCCAAACGCTGCGCACTTTGGGGTGATCGTCGCGCCGCCGTCGCTTAGAGCAACGCCACAGGATCGACATCGACCGCGACACACTCGCCTGGCACAAGGATGCCGCGGCTTCTGGCCGTCGCAAGCAGTTTCTGAATGTGCGCAGGTGTCGGTGCAAGGATCTCGATGTGCACACGCCACCGGTCAGCAATGCGCGCGATCGCGCACGGGGCAGCATCACGAATCGTCACGCCGCGCGCCGCGTCAAGAGTTGCGAGTGCGCCGCGCAAGCGATCGGCGATCTGCTGTGCTTCGCGTTGAACTTCGTGACGAACAATGATGCGAGCGAGCCGATGGGATGGCGGCAATCCGTAGCGTTCGCGCATCTCGATCTCTCCGCGTGCGAATCCAACAAAGTCTTGTCTCGCGGCTGCGAGAATCGGTTCGGCATCGGGCTGAAAGGTCTGAATGATCGCCCGTCCCGCGTGGTCGCCGCGCCCGCACCTTCCTGAAACTTGCGCGACCAACTGAAAGGTGCGCTCGCTCGCGCGAAAGTCTGGAAGGTTGAGCGCCGTGTCAGCGCTGATGACGCCAACCACCTGAACGTTCGGAAAATCAAGCCCTTTTGCGATCATTTGGGTCCCGAGCAGCAGGCGAATCTCGCCGCGCGCGAATCGCTCGAGCGTCTCATGAAAGTCACTCGCTTGGCTCATCGAGTCACTATCAACGCGCGCGATCCTCTTGTGTTCAGCGAATTCAGGAAAGAGCCGGTCGAGTTCTTCTTCGACGCGTTGCGTGCCCAATCCGAAGATCACAACATTCTTTGCACACCGCGGACAGCGCACAGGAACGCGTTGCTCAGTCTGGCAGTGATGGCAGCGCGTGAACTTCGTCAACTTTGCATCTGTCGAGAGGTGATGCACAACCATTCCAGCCTCGCAGTGATCGCACTGCATCGTCCACCCGCACGCCTGATCTGGGCACGCGATCCAATTCGCATATCCGCGCCGATTCAACAGCACGATGGCCTGCCCGCCGCGGTCGAAACATTGCCGCAGCGCATGCTCGAGCGTGGGTCCGATCAGATGCACGCGGCGATCCTTATGCAGGGTTGTCTCCTTGCGAAAATCGACAATTTCAACGCGTGGAGTGCGCAATCCTGGCGCGCGCTCTGGCAACTGGTGCAACACCGAGATGCCGCGCTTGGTGGCGTTGAACCAACTCTCCATACTCGGCGTCGCACTGCCCATCACGATGGGACAGTTCGCAAGTTGCGCACGGCGAATCGCGACGTCGCGTCCGTTGTAACGCGGAGCTTGGTCTTGCTTGTATGACTGATCGTGCTCTTCATCGACGATGATGAGCCCGAGTTCACCATCGGCGATTGGTGCGAAGACTGCACTGCGCGCGCCGATGACAATCTTGGCGCCGGGCTGCGCAGCAACAATCCATTGTTCATGCCGTTGCGCCGCGGTGAGACCCGAGTGCAGGATCGCCATGCGATGCGTTGGCAGTCGCGCGGCAATGCGTCCACCAGTCTGTGGAGTCAACGAAATTTCAGGAACGAGGTAGAGCACCGATCGACCGGCATCGAGCACTTGTTGCGCAAGCTGCAGATAGACCTCGGTCTTTCCCGACCCCGTGACGCCGAGCAGCAAATGCTGTGAAAAGCCTTGATTTATAGTCTTTTCGATCGCCCCAACAACGGTGCGCTGTTGCGCGGTCAGCACTGGAGCAATCCCCGACGCCTGCGCGGTCGCACGCCACTTCGCCTGCACCGATGTGCGCGCATGCGCGACGAGGTGTCCGCTCTCGATGAGCGCCATGATCGGCGCGCGCGTCGCGAGCGCACACGCATCGCGCAGCGCATCAACATCAACAGGACGCTCTTGCGCGGGCCACTGCGCAAGTCGGTCGAGCACCGCCTGCCGCTTGGGATGCACCTTCGACTCTGCCAACGGCGCGGGTGCGAGATCGACCGCGAGTTTCTCGACACGCCCAACTCCCTTGCGCACCGCGCTCGGGGTGATCGCAGCAATCGTGACGCCAATTGGAGCGCAGTAATACGACGAGATCCACTGAGCGAGTCGCACAACGATGCTCGGCATCGGATCACTCGTTCGGTCAACGCTTGTGATCGCCTTGATTCGGCTCGCGCTCACGCCCGCTTCGAGCAACTCGGGTCCACCGAGGGCAACAACAACGCCGTGCACGGGCGAATCGCCCCGACCGAGCGGAACGATGACGTGATCTCCGAGTGAAATTGCGCCGAGTTGCGCGGGTACGCGGTAGGTCAGTCCATCGGGATATCGATCAATTCCCCGCGCGACGGCGATTCGCACGTAGGCAATTGTCTCGGCAACAGAGTCAGTCATCGCGCGGCGAGTTCGCCACGAGCGAGAACTGCGGCGCGTGTCTGTGCCGTCCGCATCGACGCTTCAGTCAAGACTCCGCCACTCTCCATCAATGTGATGAAGCAGTCGAACAAGTAGTCCGAATCGTGCGGACCTGGCGAAGCTTCTGGGTGGTACTGAACACTGAAGATCGGCTTCGTCGCGTGGCGGAATCCAGCGATGGTGCCATCGTTGAGATGCACGTGCGTTGGTTCGCCGCCTGCTGCGCGCAGGCTGAGTTCGTCGACGCAGAAACCATGGTTCTGGCTCGTGATTTCGATCTGCCCGCTGAGCAAGTTGCGCACGGGTTGGTTCGATCCACGGTGCCCAAACTTGAGTTTGTACGTCGTTGCACCAAGCGCGAGGGCAAGCAGTTGGTGTCCAAGACAAATGCCAAAAGTCGGTATTTCTCCCGCAATTTCACGCAATGTCTTCACCGTCGCCGTGACTGCCGCAGGATCACCCGGGCCATTCGAGATGAAAAGTCCATCGGGCTTCAGCGCGCGAATCGCGGCAGCAGAGACATCGTGCGGCACTGCGTGCACTTCACAATTGCGTTCGGTCAGGTTGCGGTAGATGTTGCGTTTCGCCCCGCAGTCGATCGCGACAACCTTCAGCGTGCGCCGAGCGACTTGCATCCCCTCGCGCTTGCGCGGAGCCCAGTCACCGAGCGATTCCTCCCACTGGCAGGCATCCTTGGGGCTCACTCCACTCGCGAGATCTTTTCCTGACATCGAAGCGCTCGATTGCGCCAACTTGATGAGTTCGTCCGTCTCGCGCGATGGATCGCCGCAGATCACGCCGTTCATCGAGCCTGAGTTTCGAAGTTTGCGCACCAACGCGCGGGTGTCAATCTCGTGAATCCCTGCAACTCCAAAGCGGGCGAGCCACTCTGAGAGTCCCTCGACGGCGCGTTGATTCGACCAGATGCGGCTGAGTTCACGAACGACCACGCCCTGCACGGTTGGACGCGCGCTTTCGATGTCATCCGTCGTGATGCCGTAGTTTCCAATCTGAGTCGCCGAAAACGTCAAGATCTGTCCGCAATAACTCGGGTCTGTGAGCGCTTCTTGGTATCCCGTGAGCGCCGTGTTGAAGACGACTTCGCCCAAACTGAGCACCGTCGTGCCGACTGCACCAAATCCGAGGCCGCTGAAGAGCGAGCCATCCGCCAAGACCAGCCGACAGGGGTGCTGTGCGGGTGCATAAGTGCTCTTCGAGTTCGGCATGTCCCGATTGTAACGAGCGTGCGCTTGCGGATGCGCTGAATGCCGTTTAGTCTTTCCGTTCGCCTTGAGGCGAGGCGATTCAAATCCGCCAGAGGCATGGTTGCCAACCCACGTACGTCGGATCAGAAGTTGAATCGAGAGGGCCCTCACCGATTGAGTGCCCACGGAGTACTGCATGAACCTGTTTTCGCCCCTCCTTCGCCACACGATCGCCACCAACATGAAGTTCGCCCATATGAAGTCTGAGCAGTCGCCGCTCATCGTTGCTGCTCTTTGTCTTTCGATCACAGCATCCATTTCTTTGGCTCAATCTGAACCAGCCGGCGGCAACAATCCTCCAGCTTCTGAGCCAATTCCTGCAGAGCCAACGCCTGCGGGCGATGAACCAGCGGCTGCCGGCGCATCGAACGCGAGCGTGCCGATGCTTCGCGCCCAGGCGCGCCAAGCGATGTCGCGCAGTCAGTGGGCTTCGGCGGCAGACCTCTGGTCAGCAGTCATGGCACAAGTTCCGGGCGACGCTGAAGCGGCCAAGGGTCTTTCAGATGCGCAGGCGGCTCTCAACCAAGCCTCGTCCGTTGACAAGGTCGCTGGCGATGATGCTGTTCTTCGCGAGCAAGCGCAAGTCGAGTTCGACAGTTCGCTGATCCGCGCGAGCGAGCTCTTTACGCAGGGCAATTTCGCGGCCGCCAACAACACCGTGGTTCAGGCGAAAGTCGCGTTGCAGCGCAATAAGTCGCTCTTTTCTCCTGCGGACTATGACAATCGCATGTCGCGCGCTGAGGCAGAACTTGTGCGCATCACAGGCGCACAAACGGCGAGTGACGAGTCGAAGAAGATCTTGGCATCGAAGGATGCCTCTGCGTCAACCGCCCTGCAGAAGCAACAGTTGCTTGAGCAGCGTCAGCGCACGATCAACGAAGACATGATGCGCATTCGCCAACTTCAGGCGGAGTTGAAGTACACAGAAGCGCTCGAAGTTGTTCAGGAAATTCTGTTCATCGATCCAACCAATCCTGCGGCGCTCGCACTTCGCGACACGATCGAATCGGGCATTCTCTATCGTCGATACACAAATCTGCAGCGCGCACGCTCGGTCGCCTTCCAAGAGTTTGCGGTCGATGCGCAGGCAGCGTTTGTTCCCCCAAAGAAGAATTTCAGCGGCCCAGGACCACGCAGCGCCGATGCGGTGATGTCCTATCCAGAAGATTGGCCGCAGATCTCGACCCGCCGCGGTGGAGCTGCAGGATTCACCGATTCGCAGACCGACCAAGCCGCGCTCGCCAAGATGCGCGAGAAGATCAATGTTGACTTTGCTGAGACTGAGTTCGAAGCAGCGATCAACTATTTCAAAGAAGTCACTGGGCTCGACTTTTATGTCGACTGGAAGTCGCTCGAGACCACAGGTGTGACGAAACAATCAATGGTCTCGCTTGCGTTCCCGAGCATCCGCGCCGACAAAGCGCTCGACATGGTGCTTGAGTCTGCGAGCGGAGATAGCGCAAATCCTGCTGATTCACAGGCAAATCGAGCAGATTGGGCAATGGAAGACGGAATCGTCGTCGTCGCGTCGACCGAAGCGCTCTCGCTTCGCCGCGTGACAATTGTGTACGACGTTCGCGATCTTCTGTATCTCGTGCCTTACTTCGACAACGCGCCGAACTTCAACATCGATGCTGCACTCAACCAAGGCGCCCAAGGCGGCGGCGGTGGTGGCGGTGGCGGCGGTGGTGGTGGCGGTGGTGGTGGATTCGGTGGAGGCGGTGGAGGTGGAAGCGGTGGTGGTGGCGGTGGCGGAGGCGGCGGATCGCTCTTCGGAAGCGGCACGAGCCTCGGCATCGAAGACCAGCGCGAACAGATCTTGACTCGCCTGAAAGAACTCATCAAGTTCCTCGTTCCAGAAGCGTTCTGGGACAAGGGCGATATGACAGAGAGTCGTCTCGACGACTTCAGCGGAAATCTCATCGTGACTGCGACTCCAAAGACGCACCGCGACATCATGAATCTGCTCTCACAGCTTCGCGCCGTGCGTGCAATTCAGATCAACATCGAATCGCGTCTCATCTCAGTCGAAGTGCAGTGGTTCGAGCAGATCGGAATCGACTTCGACTTGTATTTCAATTCGAATCCTGGCATGTTCGACTACGCGGTCGATCAAGATCCAAACTTTCAGTTGCGCGACTTCTTCTTTCAGCGCCCCCCTGGCCCAGCGACCAACACAGGCGACCCACGCGTCGGCCACTTGAAGAATCCAGTGGTGTTCCAGGGACTGGGGCAAAACCTCGCGAGCGCAAACTCAACGGCGACTGGAACGTCGATTGCGCCTCCAAACCCAGCAGGTGGCGGACTGACCTACGGACAATCAGGACCAACCAACGGCGGCTTCTACAACCCAGTGGGCGTGCGCCGCAATGGTGAGAGCTACGGTGGACTCTACGACTCCAACGGAATGTCTCCCGTGAACGTTCAGCAAGAAGGACTGCCGCTGATTCAGTTGCTCGGCGCAGGTCTGAAGGGAACGGTCGCATCGGCCGCGCTCGCAAATCCAGCATTGAGCGTTGGATTCACCTACCTCGATGACGTGCAAGTCGACCTGTTGGTGCAAGCCACGCAGGCTGACCAGCGTGCAATGACTCTGACGGCTCCTCGACTGACGCTCTTCAACGGATCGCGTTCGTGGATTTCGTTCGGTGCATCGCAGGCGTACGTCGCAAACGTGCAGGCTGTCACGGGTGATGCTGCTGGCGCATTCCAGCCCAACATCCAGAACCTTCGCACTGGATTCGTGCTCGACATCGAAGCAGTGACAAGTGCCGATCGCCGGTATGTCTCGATGACCGTGCAGTTTGCTCAGAACATCCTGATCAAGTTTGATCAGCAGAGCGTTTCTGGAGCTGCAGGTGGTGGAGACGCATTCGGTCGTGCAGGCAACTTCAGCGCAACGATCCAGTTGCCAGACGTTGCGGTGACTCAGATCAACACAGCAGTTTCTGTTCCAGATAAGGGAACGATTCTTCTCGGCGGTCGCCGCGAAGTGGCTGAAACTGAAATCGAAGTCGGTGTGCCAGTGCTCTCAAAGGTTCCATTCGTCAATCGGTTCTTCACGAACTCTGTGACGAGCAAGATCGAGACAACCACGCTGCTCCTCATTCGTCCCGAAGTCATCATTCAACAAGAAGCTGAAGATCTGCTTTTCCCAGGTCTTGGCGATCAGTTGAGTGGCGCAGGTGCGGGAAGCCGCTAAACGTATGGCACACGAGAACTCTCGCATTCGGGTGACCGACCTCAATGGTGTGATGCGCGTTGAGTTTGTCGATCGCGACATTCTCGACGAAGCAACCATTCGCAAGATCAGCAGCGAGCTGATCCAACGCATCGAAGCAGCGGCCAATCCCCATGTGCTGATTTGCTTTCGAGGTGTCGAGCATCTTTCGTCTGCGGCTCTTGGAACGTTGATCACGCTCAATAGTTTGGCGAAGAAGCGGGGGGGGCAATTGCGCCTCTCCGATATCAAGCCAACGATCCTCGAAGTCTTCGTCATCACGAAACTCAACAAGCTCTTCCACATCTCCGACACCGCCGAAAAGGCGCTCGAAGGCTTTGGCAGAGGATGATTTTCTTGGGGTCAAACGGATGACCTCGTCGAACGACAGTCTCGACCACGGGACGGCGCGGCTCAAAGAAATCTCAACAGAGATTGAGCAATTGCAAGCGCGCATCGAAAGCGCGCTTGTGCGCTTTGAGTACTCCGATGCTGCACGGTTTGCCATCCGACTCTCGCTCGAAGAGGCGATGATGAATGGTTTTCGTCACGGCAACAGACAAGACTCGAGCAAATTCGTTGAAGTGCGCTGGCGCATCGCAGGCGAAGTTGCGAACTTTCATGTGATCGATGAGGGAGAGGGGTTCGATCCCGATTCTGTTCCTGATCCAACGCTCGACGAGAATCTTGAGATTCCATCGGGTCGCGGTCTCATGCTCATTCGCGCGTACATGAGCGAGGCCTCATACCACGGCGCAGGCAACCATCTTGAAATGACATTTCGAAAGAGCCCACAACAATGACGAACGCAGCATCCGTGTTTTCATCGACGGCAACCATCCGCTGCGGCGTGATTGGCGTCGGTCGTATGGGACGCCACCACGCACGGCTTTGCGCACAAGTCGAAGGGGCCGACCTCGTAGGAGTCGTCGACGCGAGCGAATCGCGCCGCAACGACATGGTTGAGCAATATGGTTGTGGGGCATTCGCGAGTGTTGACGCTCTGATCGCTGCCGGTGTTGACGCGTGCGTGGTCGCAACGCCTACTGTGACCCACCGAGCAGTCGTCGAGCAACTGCTTGCCGCTGGCGTGCATTGCTTGGTCGAGAAGCCGCTCGCGCCAGACGAAACCGAAGCGCGCGCGATGGCCGATGCTGCCGCGCGAGGCACCGCGATCTTGCAGGTCGGTCACGTCGTGCGATTCGATCCAGTCATGGTTGCGATTCGAAACATCCCAGACCTGAGGCCGCGATTTGTCGAGGTCGACCGCGTCTCACCGATGACCTTTCGGTCGGTCGATGTTGGAGTCGTACTCGACATGATGATTCACGACCTCGATGTGCTCATCATGCTGATGGGAAGCGAACCCGAAGAGATTCATGCCAACGCGGTGAGCGTGCTGGGCGAAGCCGAAGATGTCTGCAACGCGCGGCTCGTCTTTCCCGCTGGGCCCGATGGCATTCGCTGCACAGCAAACGTCACGGCGAGCCGCCTTGCACTCAAGACCGAACGCAAGATGCGCATCATCAGCGAAGACACATATGTCTCGGCAGACTTCGGCGAGCGGCGCGGCACTGTTGTGCGCAAGGCGGTCAACGCAGAGCAGCTCGCAGACATTCGCGCGCGCTTTCAGAGCGGCGAAGATCTCTCGGGATTGAACTACCTCGAACTCGTCAAAGTCGAGGCACTTGATGTTGGACAAGGCGAGCCGCTGAAACTTCAACTCGAGAACTTTCTCGCATCCGTGCGCGCAGGCACTCGACCATTCGTCGATGCGCAGGCTGGATTCGCAGCAGTTCGCACCGCACAACGCATCGTTGAGTGCGCGCGCCGCGCTGGCGCGCGGATGGTGTGAGCCCACAAGCAAAGCAACATCGACCGCGGTACGGCAGCCATCTTTCGGTTGCGGGCGGTGGTCATTTTGCACTGCAAGAAGCGGTTCGACTGCGCCTCGACTCGGTGCAGGTGTTCACGAAAAACCAAAGGCAGTGGACTGCGCCGCCGCTGCGTGATGAGCAAATCGCGCTCTGGCGTGACGCGGTCGCCGCGACAGGATGGACCGACGCGCGCACGCGCATCGTGAGCCACAATTCGTATCTGGTGAATCTCGCATCGCCCGATCCGGCTGCGCGCGCCCGAAGCATCGCGCTTCAGCGCGATGAACTTGAGCGTTGCGAGGCGCTCGGCATTGCGTGGTGTGTGATGCATCCCGGCGCACACCTCGGCGCGGCGCGGCGGCCGAGCGATCCAAATGTCTTGCGTGCTGAGCCCAATGCCGACGAAGCGGGTGGACTCGAGCGCATCGCGTCGGCACTCGACCAATTGCACAGTGAACTCGCAGGTTTCAAGGTGATCACCTGTCTCGAGACGACGACTGGCTCAGGAACAAATCTCGGATACGACTTTGCGCATCTCGCGCGTGTTCGTTCACTTGTGCGCGATCCTGAGCGTGTCGGTATCTGCGTCGACACGTGCCACATTGTCGCAGCGGGCTATGACCTCTCGACAAAGTCAAAGGCGCGTGCCGTTCTTGAAGAACTCGATGCGGTGTGTGGGCTCGATGCAGTTCGCGTTGTGCATGTCAACGATTCGGAAGGTGCGATGGGATCGCGCAAAGATCGTCACGCGCACATCGGCGATGGATGCTGCGGCGACGCATGCTTTCACGCTATTCTCAATGCGAAGGCGCTGCGTGACGTGCCGATGATTCTCGAGACGCCCAAAGAGGAAGATGAGAGCGATGGTCGAGATGGCAAGAAAGATGAGTCGAAAGTGTGGGATCTTGTGAACATTGAACGACTCGAAGCGATTCGTGCACTCAAGTCGTTGGCGGTGATCGCGCTAGTCGCCCTGAGCTGCGCTTCGACGGTTGGCTGTCAGTTGTTTTCGCAAGGGTCGGGCAGTGCAAAGGGCACAACGACGACTCAGCGCACAGCGCCAGTCGAACCCACTGTGCAAGAGCAAGCGACGCTGAGCGCCGCAACTCAATTGCGCACGGCTGGTGACAACGAAGCTGCTCTCGCTCTCTTTCAAGAATTGCTCGATAAGAATCCGCTCTTACCCGAGGCGTATGTTGGGATTGGCGATGTGCGATTTGCGCAAGGTCGTTTCACTGAGGCAGAGCCCTCGTACAAGCGTGCGGTCACGCTTGATCCTGCAGATTTTCAGGCGCAGTACGGGCACGGAAGATCGCTGCAGATGCTTGGAAGGCTCGCTGAATCGATCGGTGCATACCAGCGCGCGCTCGTGGCGAATCCAAAGAGCGCCGAAGTCAACCTCAACATGGCGACGGCGTACTTGTCGCTCGGCGATCCGCGTGTGGCTGCACAGTTCGCAGAGCGCGCGGTGCAACTCGAACCGCGCAATGGTGCAGCACACGTCAATCTCGGCGTCGCGTACGAGAGATTGGGACGGCCGGCCGACGCGCTCATGCAGTACCAGGCAGCCGCAGAGTTGTTGCCGCAGACTCCGCAGTTGCTGACAAACATGGTGAATGCGTATGTTGCCGATGGGCGATACCCCGAGGCGGTCAACACGGCCATCGCGTTGACGAAACTCGCATCAGGCCCCGAGACATACGAGCGACTTGGTTGGGCAGAGTTTCGCGCGGGCAACTATGACTCGTCGAGCGTCGCATACCGACAAGCGGTGGTGCTCGATCCAAACTACTGGCCTGCATGGAACGGAATTGGAGTCAACGCACTCAATCGTTGGCTGCTCTCAGAAAAGAAGGATGGCGTCGCGGCATCTGAAGCACGCCGCGCGTTTCGGTCGTCGATGCAAGCGAATCCAAATCAACCCAAGGTGCTCAAGCTCTACACAACCTACGGACTCTGAAACGAACCATGCCACAACCACACTTGCTTGAATTCTTCGATTCGCCCACCGACCAACCGTTCCTCATCGAGCACATCAACGAAGAGTTCACATCGGTCTGCCCAAAGACGGGGCATCCAGATTTTGGAACGATCACAGTGCGATATGAACCGCGCGCGGTCTGCGTCGAATTGAAGGCGCTCAAGTTGTACTACCAGTCATTTCGCAATGAAGGCATCTTCTATGAGGCGGTGACCAATCGCATTCGCGACGATCTTGTGCAGGCGATGAGCCCAGCGTGGCTGCAAGTCGTGACAGATTGGCGGGGTCGCGGAGGAATTCGCTCGCGCATTCTTGCGAGCAGTGGAAACGTTCCAGCCGCGTGGGCGCGTGGATGAGTGAGCCGATGAATCAGTCGATGCGTTAGTCGATAAACGTGCCCATTTCAGTGGGATTCGCACCGACATACATGCGAATGTCGCCATCGACAGTGCGCAAGATCACGAGATTCGTTCCCTTGTTGAGAACGCCATAACTCGAATCATTGTCGTTGCGGCGATCGGTCGCAAGCCAGATGCCATCGCGCACACGAACTTGCGCCTGCCCGTTGACCGCCTCCATTTGAAATGCGCCGATGCTTCGTGGTGGCACGCGCCAATCAATCGATCCTTCTTTGTTCAGGATGGTCGACGGCGAATCGATCACAGCGTTGGTCGCAACACGCACATCGCCGTGCGTCGTCTCGATGTCGACGCCATCCTCAAAGTTGGTGACCATGACATGGCCCCGGCTGGTGCGCACGATCACGACGCCGAGTCGTGGAACGGCGATGTCGATGTCGACCGCTTGAAACCAGGGCTCGACATGTGTGGTGGTCGATTTGACGACGAGTGTTGCGCGACCATTGCGCTCTTCGACGCCGTATGTCACCGCGAGCTGCTTGAGCGATTCTTCAGATTCGCCTTGCCGTCCGAGTCCATGCGTTCCTCGTCGAACGACGTCGATCGATGCTGTCGCGCCGTCACCCGAGGCGTGCAAGACAACGTTGCCGGCGAAGTTGTCGACGTCAACATTGAGAACGCCAGCGGCGGGCACAAGAAATGATTCATTCTCATGCACATGTCCACCCACAGTGCTGTTCCATGTGCGAACCACGCCGTATGCGATGCCAGGACGGGGATTCGCAGTGCAACCCGCAATGAGCGAAACAAACAGGCAGAGAATTGAGTGGGCGCATCGCACGCATGAAGTCTAACGATCGACCAGTGACTACGATCGCTTTGTGACCTTCGCACTCGAACTGCTCACATCGCTGACACTGTTCTGCGCGCAGCAGCAACAGCGCGTTGCGCCACTGCCGCAACCAACGCGTGACCTCAGCGATCAACCTTCGGCCGCGCGCGCGCCATCCGCGCCTGCTCCTGAACGAACGCGCGTCGACAAGGGGCGGCGTGTGCGACCCGCACAGCCTGGAGTTGTGCTGCCCGCCGACACAATCACGGTCGTGCTTCCGCGCGCGCAGGCGGAATTGCTCGATCCAAAAAACCGCTCAGGACGCCTCATCGTTTTCTTTCGAGCGCTCGACAGTCGTGCCAGCGGCGATCCATCGATGGGTCCGTTCTTTGAAGACCCACAACCGATCGGATCGGTCGAAGTCGATGCGGTGGTGCCCGCAGAGCCCATCGAACTGGGGGCGTCGAGCGTCTGGTGGCCAGGGGGGCCAGAACTTTTCGAAGGGGCGTACGAGGTGCAAGCAGTACTCGACATCAACGCGAATGAGCGCGGTCACCTTGCTGCTGGCAATCTCACGTCGAAACCCATCACGGTCACTTTCAATCGCGAGGCCCCCGATCTCGTTGCGCTCGAACTATCACAGAAGATTGCCGCGCCGACTTTGCCAGAACTCAAGAATGTGACGTGGATCGATTGCCCAAGCCCGCTGCTCTCTGCCGCGGCGGACCGACCAATCGCCCACAGAGCCGCGGTGATCTTTCCGGCGCAGTACCACGACATTCGCGCCAAGCGCCGCATCTGGCCGACCGTCTACGTCGTGCCAGGATTTGGTGGCCGCTTCACCGACGCGATCGAAATCGCCGCGCAGTCGGGCAAGCCAGCGCTCGTCGAGCTTTTGCCGCAGGCGGTTTATGTGATTCTTGATCCCGAAAGTGCATTTGGACACCACGGATTTGTCGACAGTCCGACGAACGGGCCGCGGGCGACTGCCCTCGTGAGCGAACTCATCCCATACCTCGAAGAACGGTTTCGGCTGATTCGCGACCCCTCGGCGCGCGTTGTGACGGGCCACTCATCGGGTGGATGGACGAGCGCCTGGCTCACGATCAATCATCCTGCAACCTTTGGAGCGGCATTCGCGAGCAGCCCCGATCCGCTCGACTTTTCGGCCTTCCAGATGTGCGATCTCTACCGCGATGCCAACCTCTATACGGGCGATGATGGCAACGAGCGACCGAGTTTTCGACAGGACATCGGTCGAAACCATGACCTTGTTTCGATGCTCGTGCGCGATGAGCTCGGCATGGAGTACGCGCTCGCCCCGCGCGGTACGTCCGGCCAACAATGGGATGCGTGGACCGCGATGTTCAGTCCCCTCGCAGAGAGCGGGCGCGAGCCGCGTCGACTCTGCGATGCGCACTCGGGAGTGATCGATCCTGTGACGGTCGAGTCGTGGAGTCGCTTCGACATCGCGCGGCGAATTCGCAACGACTGGAACGGGATGGGCAAACTCTTTGTTGAGCGCGTGCGCGTCATCGTCGGTGAGCGTGACTCGTTCTATCTCGAGCGCGCTGCGATTCGTCTGCGCGATGCAATCGATGAGCATGTGCTGCGGCAGTCGGTCGCGGGGGTGGCCTTTCCAACTGGCCCTGGCTACATCGAGATTGTTCCGGGCGCGACACACGACAGCGTCTACCAGCCTGCCCAACTGCGATTCAACCGCGAGATTCGCGCGTTCTTTCATGCGGGCCGACACCACGACTAATCTCTGCCATGCGCGAAGTTCAGGATCACTATTTTCGAAAGGCAAAGGAAGAGGGATACCGCGCGCGCAGTGCGTACAAGTTGATCGAGATCGAAGAGCGGCGACGCATCTTGCGCAAGGGTGACCGCGTGCTCGATGTTGGCGCGGCGCCTGGATCGTGGACGCAAGTCGCATCCGCGCGCGTTGGTCCCACAGGATTCGTCTGCGCGTTCGATCTCAAGGTGATCGATCCTCGCGGACTTCCAGACAATGTGCGCGTGATGCAAGCAGACTTGAACCAACTCACAACCGAGGCGTTCAACGGAGAGTTTTTCAATGTCGTCATCAGCGACATCGGTCCTGATACTTCGGGCGATGCCTCGGGCGACAGCATTCGATCGATCGCGCTTTGCAACACACTGCTCGACCGATTGCCAGTCTGGCTCAAGCTTGGCGGACACGTTGTGATGAAGGTGTATGAGGGGGGCGGATATCCAGCGCTGCTCAAACGCACCCAACAACTGTTCAGTGATGTGAAGGGAGTCAAACCCAAATCATCACGCCGTGAAAGTGTTGAGATGTTCATCGTCGGCCACGGGTATCGCGGCGCTCCAGCAGAAGCGGTGCGCGTGCGCGAAGCGAAACCGCGCGGATGGGGAGATTCAGACGCTTCGTAGTGCGGGTTTCTGCGCGCGATACTGCAGCGCGTTACCGCACAGGTGTCGGCGCAAGCACCGCGAGCCGCCGCGCGACCTCTTCAACATTCGCACGCGAATTGAACGCGCTGATGCGAATGAATCCTTCGCCATAGCGACCGAATCCAGCGCCAGGAGTTGTCACAACGTGCGCCGTGCGCAAGAGAAGATCAAAGGCTTCCCACGATCCAACACCCTTTGGACAAGTCATCCACACATACGGCGAATTCTGCGCGCCATACGTCTTGAGTCCCATCGCCTCGCATGCTGCCGAAAGCAACTTCGCATTCTCGAGGTAGAAGTCAGTCAGCGCACGCGTCTGCGCGCGGCCCGCTGGTGAATAGAGCGCGGCCGTCGCACACTGCACCGGCCACGAAACGCCGTTCGAACATGTTGCCCACCGACGCATCCAGAGCGCGTGCAGTCCGACGCGCTCGCCGGTGCTCGTTGTCGCATGCAGTGCCTTCGGCATTACGGTGTATCCGCAGCGCACGCCGGTGAATCCGCCGACTTTCGAGAATGATCGAAACTCAATCGCGCACTCATGCGCGCCATCGATCTCGTAGATCGAGTGCGGAATTCCATCGGTGCGAATGAACGCCTCGTAGGCGGCATCAAACAAGATCACCGCGCCACGTTCGCGCGCATACTGCACCCAACGTGTGAGCGCGGCGCGGTCCAGGACAACGCCCGTTGGATTGTTCGGCGAGCAGAGGTAGATCACATCAACATCACTCGTCGGCAGCGCAGGCGAAAAATCATTCGCGGGTGTGCACGGCAGATAGGTGAACCCCGCGTAGCCGCCTCCCTCGAGCGCGCCGCCAGAATTTCCCGCCATGACATTCGTATCTGCATAGACCGGATAGACAGGGTCAGTAATCGCAATTCGATTTCCGCTTCCAAGAATCTCGAGGATCGCACTCGCATCGGGCTTCGATCCATCGCTGAGAAAAATCTCGTCATCGGCGATCGCGCATCCACGCGAGCGAAAATCTCCCTGTGCGATCGCTGCGCGCACGAAGTCATAACCCGCAGGGGGTGGATAGCCGTGAAATGTCTCGCGGGCGGTGAGATCGTCGACAGCCTTGTGCATCGCCTCGGCGGCAGCCGCAGGAAGGGGCTCGGTCACGTCGCCGATGCCACAGCGAATGATCCGCTTTGCAACATCTGGATTTTCCGAAGCGAAGAGCGCGACCCGGCGTGCGATTTCAGGAAAGAGATAGCCAGCCGTAAGTTTTAGGAAATTTTCATTGATGCGGAACATGATTCGAGTACTCCGTGTCGCTTGGTGAGTCGCACGGCGAGTGCGGGGGGGATATTCGCAACAACGAGTTTGCGCGTGACGTTGTGTGCCGAGGCCGTCTTCTTCGCGAATGCCTTGTACTTCGAAATGTGGTCGCGACCATGCGCCCCAACGAATGGACGCTTGAGTTCGCGAACTCCGGCGTACTCGAAGTATGTCAACTCGCCGCCATCGCGCATCAACTGCAGCATGCGTGCGAAAATCGATTCGGTCAATGCGAGTGGAAAGTTGTTGAACGGCAACCCGCAGATCACAAAGTCGTACCCGCCTTCGAGCGCTGCCGCTTCGATCGGTGCGCAATGCAATTTGATCGCCATGCTCGAGTGACGCGCACGAAATGGTTTCAGCAGGCGAGTCTCGAGGTGTTGGCAGAAAACGGGATTGACTTCGACGAGGTCGAATGTGTCGTGTCCGCGCATTGATGCAAGA
The DNA here is from genome assembly GCA_964355975.1 of uncultured Singulisphaera sp. GTDB lineage: Bacteria > Planctomycetota > Phycisphaerae > Phycisphaerales > SM1A02 > F1-60-MAGs104. The sequence continues at coordinate 47,909 of CAYHFW010000003.1, read as the reverse complement.
ATCGCCTCGGTGAATGGCCCCGTGCCTGGCCCGACCTCGAGAATCTTCTTCTCGCCCCGATGCTCACGCAGCGAGTTTGTCATCGCGCGCGCAAGCAGCGGCGAACTCGGAAAGACCGATCCAGTCGTTCGAATATCACGAATCGCTTGATGAACAAACTTCAACATTGGGGTGAGGAATTGTAGTGCAAGTCAGCGCAGGACCGCAGGCAGTCAGGCGCCAAGTCAGCAACAGCAACCAATCCAGCGCGAGCGCTGGGCATGAAGGCACCAAGCCAGCGCGATCGCGGCGGAATCTTCACTCGGGGCTCAAACAGCCCTCGCCGAGCTGCGCAGACTTGCTCGGCTCGGGAACTCGCCGCGAGCGAAGATTCCGCCGCTGGGGCGCAAGCGAGAGATGGCAAGACAGCAAGGCAGCGCTATCGCGGCGGAATGCTTCACTTGGGGCTCAAACAGCCCTCGCCGAGCTGCGCATTCTTTCCAAAGAACGGTTTCGCAAACTTCACTCAACTGCTTGCAAGAGAGAATCGCGCAGAGCGCAAGAGCGGCCTCTCGAAACTCGCGAGACTCGAGACTGTTTCAGCAGCTCGTTAGATGCCGCTTGTGATGCACTCGCCGCCTTTGAGGTCGAGAATCATCGCAGCGAACACCTCAGAAATCTGTCGCAAGTCGCGAATGTTTCCGAGTTCGACGGTCGTGTGCATGTACCGAATCGGCAGACTCAGCAAGCCGCACGGAATTCCACCTGCCCGCAGAAAGATCGCATCGGTGTCGGTGCCGCTGCGGCCAGGCGTCGCTGCACGCTGCAGTGGAATTGATTTCGCTGCAGCCGCCGCAATCAACCGCGCGACAACGGCGGGATGAAGCGCTCCGCCGACGGCAAGCTTTGGACCTTCGCCCATCTTGAACTGCCCGTGCTGCGCGTGCGAGATGCCAGGACTGTCGGTTGCGTGTCCAACATCGGTGACGAGCGCGATGTCTGGGCGCAGACTCTCGGCAATCATCGATGCACCATTCAATCCAACTTCTTCTTGCACAGTGCTCACCGCAACGACGCGCACATTGAGTGACGCGCGCTGCTCGGCAACGAGACGAAGAGTCTCTGCTGCAACGAATGTGCCGATGCGGTTGTCGAGCGCACGCGCGACGATGAGTTCATCGCTCAGCATCATGCTCGTGTCGAGAAAAACCCCTGGATCACCGTAGTTCAGCCGCGCCATCGTTGCGGCTTGATCCTTCGATCCGATGTCGATGAAGAGTTCGTGCACCTTGCGAACTTTCGTCCCGGCATCCTTGTCCTGCAAGTGAATCGCAGTCGCGCCGACGAGTCCGATGACGGGCTCGGTCACGCCAGCAACCGATGAACGAAACTGGATGCGCTTGCCAACGATTGAACCTGAGTCGATGCCGCCGATCGACTTGCAGTAGACGAATCCCTGCGCGTCGACATGGTTCACCATCAATCCAATCTCGTCTGCGTGACCGCACACAGCAATCGTGCGCATGGGTTCGGTTGCAGCACGCGCGGGCAAGAGTTCGGCGAAGCAGTTTCCGTAGGCGTCCGACCATGTCTTGCTCGCAAGGGGTTTGACGTACTCCATCCAGAGTCGTTGGCCATCGTGTTCAAATCCGGATGGGCTTGGAGTATCGAGCAATGTGCGCAAGAACGAGAGTGATTCAGTTCGCATGAGTCCCGCAGAATAGCCCCAATCACCGCGCAGGACAGGGGGCGGCGCATGCAGATGCGGCTAGAGTGGTGGGATGAAATGCATCCAGGTTCTCTGTGCGTTTGCCACGTGCGCCCAAGTCGTTTGCGCTGCCGACATCGACTTACCGCGCCTTCCTGCCGCAAGCCCCGACGGAGCGTTTGTCACATTCACTTGGCGCGGCGACTTGTGGAAGGCCTCGGCCAATGGAGGCGCGGCGCTTCGGCTGACCGCGCATGCCGCCGACGAGTCGCGCAGTGTGTGGAGTGACGATGGATCGATGATCGCATTCGAGAGCACGCGCGATGGAGGTCGCAATCTCTACACGGTCGATCCAATGGGTGGATCGCTTCGCCGCGTCACCAATTCGGATGAGGTGTTGAGTCTCTCAGGGTTCGGTCGCACCGCAACGGGTGAGCCCACACTTGAGTTCTCTGCATCGGTTGATTACGACCTCTTTCGTGCCCCGCGTCCGTACTTCGTCGGGCTGTCTGGGGGCGAGCCCATTCGCAGACACGGCGCATTCGGGCGCGCAGCGGTGCTCTCGCCAGATGGAACGCGCTTTCTCTTCGAACGTGGTGGAAGCGACTGGTCGCGCCGTGGATACCGGGGCAGCGACAATTGCGATGTTTGGATGTTTGACTTGAAGGCGCCCGCGCCGAGCGCGTTCACGCAACTCACGAGTTTTCAGGGCAATGATGGATGGGCACAGTGGCGCGGCGATTCGAACTTTCTCTTTCTCAGCGACCGTGATCTCAATACGGTCAACGTCTTCACGCAAGAGGCAAAGCCTTCAGCGACCGCACGCAGATTGACTGCGTTCGAAGGGCAAGATGTGAAAGATCTCACAGTGAGTCGCGATGGAAGTCGCGCATTCTTCACGGTGTGGAACACGCTGTACCGGCTCGACCTCAACGCCACAGGAGCGCTGCCTGTCGCGCTCGCGCTCACTGCTCCCGATGACACTCTTGATCGTGAAGAGACGAAGTCGCTCGCTGGATCCGTGAGCGAAATCGCATTGAATCCCGACGGAAAGAGCGTCGCGCTTGTCGCGTTTGGAGACGTCTGGATCAAACCTGTCGAAGGCAAGCACTCAGCGCGGCGTGTGACGAGCGCCATTGCCCGCGAGTATGAAATCGCGTGGAGTCCAGATGGACAGACGCTGTACTTCACGAGCGATGCGGGTGGAGGCGAATCGATCATGGCGGCCACCGTCGCAACAACGCGCGAAGATGTCGCGGCGACGGTGAAGGTGCTTGAAACGAAACCTGCGGAAGTTGTTCCTGAGCCAGTTGTCGAAGCTCTCGCGCCCCCTGCGGTTGTTCCCACACCTGACGCCGCGCCCGCACCCGCGCCGACACCAGCGCCGACACCAGCGCCGACAGCGGTTGAACCCGCGCCCACGCCAGCAGCGGTCCCTGCAACGACAACAGTCGAGCCCGCGCCTGCGCCTGCAGCCGCAGTTGCGCCCGCGAAGTCGCCGAAAAAGCCCGTCGAAAAAGAAAAATCCAAGAGCGAACGCTGGACGCAAGCAGTTCGCTTCGACGTCAAGCCCATTCTCGCCGATGCGACAAATGATCGGTTCGCGCATCCATCGCCCGACGGAAAGTATCTCGCGTTTCGCAGAGGTCGCGGAGAGATCATGGTGCTCGACCTCACAACAAATGCGGTGCGCCTCGTCAACACTGGTTGGGATCCCGATGTTGAGTTTCGTTGGAGCCCCGATAGCGCATGGATCGCATTCACCAGCGTCGACCGCGATTTCAATTCGGACATCTTCATCGCTCCTGCGGATGGCGCAACACCTGCGATCAATGTGACGCGGCATCCAGACAACGATCACTCGCCGCGCTGGTCGGGGGACAGCCGCATCCTGAGCTTTGTGTCTGAGCGCACAAATGAAGAGGAAGATGTGTGGATGGTCTTTCTCGACAAGTCGCTCGAGGCGCTGCCGAAGTTCGAACTCGAGAAGTATTTCAAGGATGCTGGCGATGCGGCGAAGAAACGAAAGCCGCTCGGCGCAGTCGCTGCAGCGAAGAAGAAAGACGAGAAGGCAGAGAGCGACGAGACGGTCGCGAAAGATGATGGCGCAGACACTGGAGAGAAAGCAGAAAAGGCCGAGAAAGACGAGAAGTCAGAGAAGTCGGACAAAGCTTCGTCGCCCACAACGCTCTCGCTCGATGACGCATATCGCCGCGTGCGCCGCGTGAGTTCGCTGCCCGGAAACGAGAACAATCTCGAACTCGCTCCCGCAGGCGATCGCATGTTCTTCACAGGCGGCGACGGCCTCGAAGGGGGACTCTTCTCGATCGGTTGGGATGGAACAGGCCAACGAAAAATGGGCAGCAGAGCGCAAGTGCTCGGGCTCTCACTCACAGGCGACAAGCTCGTTGTCGTCTCAGGCGGAAAGGGTCAGTTGCTCTCAGCGTCTGGCGGCGGCGCGGCGAGTTCAACGGCGACCTCATCTTCGTCTTCATCGTCGAGCGAGAGCAGCGGCGGTGGTACGTCATTCGAGGTCGACTCATCGATCATCATTGATCGTGCAGCGCTCTCTTCTCAGAAATTCGCAGAGGCCGCGCGAGTGATTGGCGAAAACTTCTATCACCCAACGATGAAGAATCTCGATTGGGATGCACTGACCCAGCGCTATGCAGAGCTCGCAACGCACGCGCGCACCGCAAGCGAGTTCGATCACGTCGCAAATCGGTTTCTGGGTGAACTCAACGCGAGCCATCTCGGAATTCGCACGCCGCCATCGGGGGCGCGCACGATTCTTCCGCAAGGTCGCATCGGCGTCACGGTCGCGTCGGTTTCGCAAGGATTGCGCATCGACCGCATCATTCCAGAGAGCCCCGCAGCGACACTCAAGACGCCACTCAAGGTTGGCGATGTGATCGCGGCGCTCGATTTCACCGCGGTGCTTCCGGGTGACACACTCGCGTCGCGCATGGCAGGCACGATTGGCAAAGAAGTTGTGCTGACAATCATGCGCACGCTTGAAGATGGACGCGAAGTCACGTTCGACGAGACGATCACTCCAGTCTCGGATGGCGCAATCGGCACGCTCGCATATCAGGCGACGCAGAATTCAAACGCAGCGCGCGTGAGCGAGTGGTCGCAGGGGCGTCTGGGCTACATCCATATTGCTGGAATGGCACAACCATCACTCGATGAATTCGAGCGCGATCTCTTCGCCGCATGCGACGCAAAAGATGGACTCCTCATCGATGTGCGCAACAACGGTGGCGGATGGACCGCCGATCGATTGCTCGCCTCGATCTGCTCTCCGATTCATGCCTACACCGTTCCACGCGGCGGCGATCCTGCGCACACCGATGGCTATCCACAAGATCGGCTCTTCATTCAGCGATTCACCGGACCGATCAACATGCTGTGCAACGAGAAAAGTTTCTCGAACGCTGAAATCGTCGCGCATGCGTTCAAGACACTGCACCGCGGCACGCTCGTTGGCGCACCGACCTACGGCGGAGTGATCTCGACTGGTGGCACATCGCTTCTCGATGGGACATCTGTGCGCCTGCCGACACGTGGCTGGTATCTGCTCGACGGTACTGACATGGAACTCAACGGCGCGGTCCCAGACATTCTTGTGCCGCAAACGCCGCAAGATGAAGCAGCAGATTCAGATCAGCAACTTCGCGCCGCGGTCGACAATCTCATGCAGCGTCTCGCGAAGTAGCCCCACGAGTCGCAGCGGTTACTCTCTGAACGCCTCGAGGCATCTCTCATGGACCCCATTCGCTATCACATCAGTCGACCGCATCCCTGGCATGGATTGCACTGCGGCACGGCGCCACCGCGCATCTTGCAGGCATTTATCGAGATCACACCATTTGATCTTGTGAAGTACGAAGTCGACAAAGCCTCGGGATACCTGCATGTTGATCGGCCACAGCGCACGAGCGCGACTCCGCCGATGCTCTACGGATTTGTTCCGCGCACACTCTGCGCTGATCGTGTCGCCGCGTTGAGCCCGCATGCGAAGAAAGCCGACGGCGATCCACTCGATATCTGTGTGCTCTCAGAACGACCGATCAACAAGAGCGACATCGTGCTCGATGTGCGCGTGGTCGGCGGATTGCAGATGCTCGATGATGGCGAGGCCGACGACAAGATCATCGCTGTGCTCGTGGGCGATCCGGTCTGGGATGGCGCGCGCGAACTCTCTGAACTTCCGCCGCTGATCATCGAACGACTGCAGCACTATTTTTCGACTTACAAGCAGCGCATCGGCGAGCCGAGCACGAGTTCGATTCGCGATGTCTACGGCTACGACCGCGCTGCGAAGGTTGTTGAAGCCGCGATGGCGGATTACGTCGCGGTCTATCCAGACCCTGCCCCAAAACCTCTCGGTGGTGTGTGATCGTCTCGCCTGCGTGAAATCAAACGCGTAGCGGGGGACTTACGTTCCCCAACTTGCGAGCAGGATCGAAAGATCGGTCCCGTTCACAGCACCGTCGCCGTTTGCATCACCCTGTCCAGTGCCGCTCCAGTTGCCAAGCAAGATCGACAGGTCGACTCCGTTGACAATTCCGTCGCCGTTGAAGTCAGCAGGATTCGCCGCGGTCAACTGAAGCGTCATCGAATCCATGTCGACTGGCGCGCTTCGACCGTGCAAGACCCAGAGGTTGTACGCAGTCAATCCGGCGCCATTCGCCGCGGTGTCGCGCAAGAACTCCATGTACTGCCGCGTCGATGTTTGGTAGTAGAAAGTGGCAACGGCACTCGTTGCGCCAGCAGGAATCGCGTAACTGGTGAAGTCCCAGTACTGACCATCGGCGTACGAATATCCAACGGGCGCAGCCTGCACCGACGCAAAGCCTGCGTTGGTGAATCCGCGCGGCGGAATTCGATTGTCGAACGCGATCACATTCGCAAGCGCGAGATGCATGTCAGTGCCTTCAGGAAGGTGTGTTGCCGCAGCAATTTCTGGGCTGATCGTCTGATGAGAGTGATAGATCTTCGTGTCGCCTTCCGTCAGCGTCGCGGTGTCGTAGTTGTATGCGCCACGCTCAGCGATTACGCCGCCAGTGGCATTCATGAATTTCACATTGATCCAGGCGCGCCGACCCTCGGGATAGCCAGTCGGCAACTTGTGCCCCGACTGATTGATGATCTTCACGCGCAGGTTCGCGCCGACCTGCGAGAGTTCCATGTCAGACGCGTCGCGCAACATTTGCACGTTGCGCGCGACCGCATCGTCGACGCGCGACTGCGTGAGCCCGAAGTACTCCGCATCGGCACCCATCTGCGTCTGCACCGCACGCAAGACCCATGTGTTGGCGCCAGCGAACGAGTGCTGCGGAACATTCGGGCGCTCAGTGGTGATGTCGCCGTCATAGAAAACGCATCCGCCGCCCTGTTGGTCGGGCATGTGGCAATCCTGACAACTCTTCATCACGCCCGTCGCATGGTTGCCGCCGAAGCGACCATCTGGATATGAGACGCCCGTCGTCGGAAACGAACTCTTCAGCCACTCTGAATATGTTCGTTGCTCACCAAACATGTCGCCGCCCTGCATCGTTGGATGCGGCGTGCCAAGTGCGTTCAGCGCGAGCGAACCATCGGCAAGTCTGCTGTACGCAGGGTTATTCACATCGTGGCAGGTTCCACACATCGCACCATTCGAGTGGTAGGGCGAGTAGATCAGCTCTGGTCCACCGTGAAAATTCATCGGCACATCATTGAATGGACCGCGTCGCACGTCCTTGGGATCAACAACATAGCTCGCGCTTCCAAGCGATGGGCTTGGAAGAATTCCCGCAGCGATCAACGGTGCGAGCACTTCTGGATCGGGGGTTGGGTCGTTGTTCGCTGGATAGCCCACCGCGCTCAACGATCCTTCAACAGGATTGACAACACGGTGACAGAAGTGGCAGTTGACTCCATCGAAATCATCGGGGGTCAACTGTGAAAGATCAGCCGCTTCGCTGTGGCCCGCGAGCCAACCGCCTGGAGCATGGCAGCGAATACACAATCCGCCTGACATGTTGACATCTTGATTTGCAATCGCGAGCGCCGCGTGCCAGACAGGATCGCGCGCCGACTGTCCCATCATGCTCACAACCCACGTATCAAACGGAGCGACTGTCGCGTTGTATTCGCCGTGGCAATAGGAGCAGTTGTTCGACGCCTGAACTGGTTCGAATGCGAGACTGTCCGTGTTCGGTTGGGTGCCGTTCAGAAAGAAGTCAGCGGCGGTTGCTGGCACCTGCACTTGGTCTCCAGTGCCGGGAAGTCCCTGCACCGATCCGACAAAAAGTCCGACACCCGCGAGGCCGGCGGATGCAAGCAGGACGATAGATAGACCGCGTCGGTTCTTCATGTTGCTACTCATCTGCATTCAAGGTGCCATCGAACAGGAATAAGTCAAAAAAATAAAAAAAAGAGCTGCGGAGCAATATTATCGGACTCCAACACTCGCCGCGAGCCGCTCTTCAATCGTCTGCTCGTAGGCAACGTCGCGCCCGACCGGAACCCACTGCGGGTTTTCGCGAATCGAGTCGTCGGCCGCGTCGAGAGGCTTGGCATTGAGCGGGTTGCTCCACCGTGATGCAAGCGAGCCTGAATAGGTCGAGGGCTTGTTGCCTTCGAGGAACGATCGTTCAACATAGACCCAAATCTCAACATCAATTGGACCGACGCAGCTCTGCACATCGAACCGTTCCTGTGCCGCGGTGCTTCCAGGGATCGCCGCACCACGAAGCACATCATCTGCGCCAACGCTCGCCATTTGTGCCGATGCTGGAATGAACTCAAAACGAATTCGGCGGCGGCGGTTTGCGACGGTGTTCGCGGTGACCTCGCTCACCGACGCATTGTCGAGCCGCCAAGGTTCGAGTGCGCTGCCTGCATGACGCGCGTCGGTTTCGATGATTCCGTTCGATCGATCGACCACCACAACCTTGTAACCCATCTCGCGCACGATGCGCGCCGCAGCATCGAATGCATCGCGGTACTGCGCTGGAGCGATCGTGAGTTGCTGTTGTTCACTCGTCGAGAGCGCGCCCATGCATCCACTCATTGTGAGGGCGCAAGCGGCGGCAAGATGTGCGACGATTCGCATCGGCGAAGTCTATCGCGATGCGGCGCTTGTGAGTTCGATGCGCGGGTCGATCCAGACGTACAGCACATCGACTAGGAGGTTGAAAACGACCAAAAGTGCCGCATAAACAAGCACGATCCCCATTACGAGCGTGATGTCCTTTCCGAGCACCCCTTCGACGAAGTGCCGTCCAAGCCCGGGCACCGCAAAGACCTTCTCGACAACGAACGATCCAGTCATTGCCGCCGCCGTTGCTGGTCCGAGATACGAGAGCACGGGCAAGAATGCGTTCTTCAGCGCGTGTCGCCAAGCAGCTTGTCGGCGTGAGAGTCCCTTCGCGCGCGCAGTGCGCAGGTGGTCGGTGTGCATCTGCTCGATCAGTCCAAAGCGAAGCAGTCGCGCGATGTACGCGGCGAAGGGCAACGACAGCGTGACCATCGGCAGAATCGCTTGCGCGGGCGATCCCCAACCGCCAATTGGAAAGAGGCGCAACTTCGCCGCGAGAAGAACAATCAAGAGCGAGCCCGTAACAAACGATGGCAGGCTGATTCCAACGAGCGCGATCGCCTGGGTCGATGCATCCCACCATGATCCTGGTCTCAATCCGCCGACGAGCCCCGCGCATGTGCCGATGACGAGTGCGATCGCAATCGCGCCGAGGCCAATTGTTGCCGAGACCGGAAATCCTGCGGCGATGATCTCGTTCACGGTCCAATCAGGATGGCGCATGCTCGGTCCAAAGTCGAACGGTGTCGTGGTCTTGCCGAGCACCCATCCCACGCCACTCACGCGCGCGAGATATTCACCGAGAAACGTCATAGGGCTGTCGAGCGAATATTGCCGGTTCATCGCTTCAGCAACTTCAGGTGGCGGTTGCCGTCCCTCGTTTTGCATGGGGTTTCCTGGAATCAACCAGACGAGCGCGAATGTCACGACGACGACCGCGAGCAGCACGAATGGCAACTGCAGCAATCTGCGCGCGATCATGTGCATCATGGTTGCACGCTCGTTGAACTCTCGCGCGCCCGTCGCACATGCGCGAGTTGTTGATCAAGTCGCGGATGGCGCGTGAGACCCCGCACAGTCGCGGGGTCGTACATGTAGAGCGTGACGTATTGGCAGAGGGGCAGAATTGGCATCTCTTCTTCGACCAACACGCGTTCCGCCTCAGACAAGATCGCCATGCGTTTGGCCGGATCGAGTTCGCGCTCAGCGTCACCGAGCAGCGCATCAAACTTTGCATTTGAGAATGCGCGGTCGTTGTTGCCATTGCCCGTGCGCGAGAGATCGAGAAACGTTGTTGGATCGGCATAGTCGCCGTACCAACCACCGCGCGCAATCATGAAGTTGCCGCGTCGCAAATCTTCTTTCGCAAACTTGCCGTCCTTGCCGCGCAGCTCGCACTGCACTCCAAGCCCATCGCGCCACATCGCCGCGAGCGCAGTCGCAATGTTCTTGACGCGAGGATTGCCAGTCATATAGAGCATGTCGACGGTGGGAAAGGGTTCCGAGTGCGCGTTCTCGACGATGCCATCTCCATCGCGGTCGATCCATCCCGCGTCGGCCATCTCTTGGCGCGCGCGCGCAATGTCGAACGGTAAACCTGTCGGCGATGTGTAACCCGCAATCGATCCAACAGGCACAAGCGTTGTTGCGACGGGTTCGTCGAGGCGGGTCACAACATGCGTCAGCGCGCGTTTGTCGACTGCTTGCGCAAATGCGCGGCGAACGCGCGCGTCGGCGAAGGGATTCGCCCGTCCATTCGAAAGCAGTGGACGGCAATTGAAACTCCAAAAGTCCGTTCCAAATGCGCTCAATACGTGCACGTCGCGTCGCTCGCCGCGCGCTGCATCTGGGGCTGGAAGCGCCGCAAGCGCCTCGTCAACCGTCGCACCCGCGGCGACCCGAAGGTCGAACTCGACCTGATGCGATTCTCTCCAGCCGCGCGATGCCTGCGCGAGGTCTGCGCGAAACTCAGCAGTGAGATCACTGATCCAGTCGATGCTTCCCGACTCATAGGCCAGCACTGCAGTGTTGGCATCCTCGATCGGCACAACTTCAATGCTGCCTGCGGTCGCCGGATTCGCCCCCACATAAAGCTCATTAGCTTCGAGGCGCATGCCGCGCTTGTATCGCCACTCCACGAGTTTCATCGGACCGTTTGTGATGAGCACTCCCGGCTTCGTCCATCCCGCATCTGATCGAAGCATGCCTGTTGCACGATCGATGCGCGTCCACTTCGCGAGTGAGCGTTCGTTGAGTGGTGCCAGCGTCGGAAACGCGCAGAGGTCGGGCCAATAGGGCACCGGATTCTCAAGCTCAACGACCAACGTCTGATCATCTGGGGCGTGAATCGCAACCATCGAGTCGAATTTCTCGAGCGTCTTCTGCCAGAGTGCCTGCGCAGTCGTATCGTCGTGTTGCGCCCCGGCGACATACTGCGCGAGCGCATTCGCTCTCCACGCAAAGAATTCACGCGCCCCCCGCACTGAAAAGAGCAACTCGGTGTAATCCGCTGCGGTATCAGGCAGCAGCAGCCGTCTCCACGCAGCGCGAAAGTCACCGCTCGTCACTCGGTCGCCATTGGTCCACCGCGCATCGGGGCGCAAGTGAAATGTCCACGTCTTGCCATCGGCAGAGAGATCCCAATTCAGCGCAACTCCAGGAATCGCAGCTCCGCGCGTGTTGTCGCGCGCGCAGAGTCCTTCGAAGAGTGCGCGCGCAATACGCAAGTCTTGCATGTAACTCATCCGCTGCGGATCCATCGTGAAGACGTCCGCGCTTGAAAACGTGATGTCAGCGCGCGACCGCGATCCTTCAAATGTGAAAAGTGCCCCAGCGGTCACCAGTATCAAGAGCGCACTGAAGATCCATCGCATCGCGGCACAGCGTACGCAGTCATTGCGTGCGCAAGGTTGAGTCGTGCGAAGGCCAGCGCACTCAGCGCTGCGCTGTGGCGGGCTTGTTGCCCGCAGTGCCCGAAGAACTCTTCGAGGGCTTCTTGTCGCCCCCAAGGTTGCGCAAGAGTGTCTCAGCCAACTTTGCCGACTGCGCGAACGCAGCCGCATGATCGGTTGTCGGGGGGTCCTTCGCCATCGCGATCAACGATCGAAGCGCAGGTTCGAGTGACTTTCCAAAGTCTGCCATCGCAGTTGGATCGGTCGCCTCAACCTGTCCCGAGAGAATCGAATCAAGTGTTCGATTGACGGCGCGAATCATCACTGGGTCGATTGTTTTCTTGCGAATCTTGCTCACCAATGTCGAAAGTGCGCTCGACTCAACGACACGCGCAGTGCCCTGACTCGCCTTTGGCACGCGCGGCGATGAAGCAAGGGCCTTCAGCGACTGCAAGTTGTACGCAGTAACCATCCAGTCGCTCTCACGATCGATACAGGCGCCAAGTGCTCGAACGATTCCATCGGCCTGCGCAGTATTCAGATCAGTAAAGAGGATCGAGTTCGCCAAGCATCCGCTTGCAACGAGGCGCAGCGAGGGCTGTGGCTGGGTCGCGGGCGCGCACTGTTCGACAAGCGCCGACAGAGAGTCTGGCGAATTGAGCGCGCGAATCGCTTCGAGCGCGTTCACCCCTTGCATTTGCGTGCCCGTCTTGATGACCTCCTTCAGACTCGGCAGCGCCATCGACGCAAAGAGCGTCCGAAAAGGAGAGTTTGCCTGCGCCTTACCGATCGAGCTGACAATCGCCTCGCGGCCTCTTCGCACTTGGGCAGCATCGCCGCTGCGCATCAGTGTTGAACTCGCCTTGATGAAAGCCGCGACCTCGGCCGTCCCTGCAGCGTCGAGCGTGGTGCTCATCACAATCTTGTCTGAAAGCGTGAGCGCAGTTTGCGCAGACGCCGCGAGTGGAATCATCAGCGAGAGCAGCGTCGAAATGATGCGAGGGGCAGTCATTGGGGTGGGGGAGTGTAACCCAAACCGCTACACTTTTTGCATGTTGTCCATCGTCCTGACTCTGTGCCTGTGCGGCCAAGCCGAGACGACCCCCGCGCGTTCTCTCGAGGATGGCGCAGCCCTGCGCTTCGGGCAGATTCTCATGCGCGAGGCGTACACGACTGTAACCCCGACAGATCTCGCGCCCGCAGAACTCGAAGCGGCGATTTTCTTTGCGACAAAGTCGGCGCTTCTTGCGCCAGACGATCCCATTCGATGGCGAACGCTCTTGGGATTGTGCGGATTCGCCGGCGACATCATGCCCATGGCGGTCGAGACGGGACAAGTCGCGCTCGAACGCCTCTCGAAACTCGAGCCTGGTGATCAGGTGATTCGATTGCGCAGATTGCTGCAGGAAATCGGTCGATTTCAGAAGGCCGAAGAACAGGTCGAAGTATTCAAGCGATACCTCACCCCCGAAGCGATCAAGGTCATCGGACTTCCCGTTGCATCGCGCCTTTCATTCGATCTCGCGCTGCTCGAGTTGCGAATGGGCGATGTCGATGGGTTCGGTCGCGACCTCGCGCAAGCGCTCGCGCTCTCTCCCGCGTTTCCAGCAGCCGCTGAAACCGCCGCAGGATTCGTCAATGAAAAACTTGACGATCCAATCGGCGAAGCAGAGTTGCTCGTGACCGCCATCCTTGCGAACCCCATTGAAGAGAGGATGTGGGCAAGACTCGGCGCGCTTCTCTTGCAAGAAGGTGCCTACGGATCAGCGGCGCGCGTCTACCAACTCGCCGCGCTTGCAGGGCGTTCAAAGAAGGTGAACGATTCGGTTCTCGATGTGATCACCACCGACCAAGCGCTTGCGCTCTGGGGCTCTGGTCGCGCCGCCGACGCCATCGCACTCTTGCAGCGGCATATTGCGATCGCCAAGGAGCGGCAAGCCACGCAATATCAGTCGTACAACCCGACGTTGACACGCGTTGAGTGCGAAGCGGTTCCGTTTCCGATGCCGCCGCTCGTTGCGGTCGTCGAAGCAGCGATCCAAGTCTCAACCAAGCAACCCAAAGCAGCCGAGGCAGTTACCCGCATGATCGAAGCAGCGAACGAGCAAGCTGCCGCTGATGATCCGCCTCCGCCTCCTGTTCGGCTTGGCGAAACTCCGCCTCCCAACGCGCGCCGCGGGAACGCAGAATTCGCAGCGGCTGGTCTTCTCGATACAGCGATGACCGCTGCACTCATGCGCGTCGACGCTCCGCTCGTGCAAGGGCTCGTCGATGCAGCTGAGAAAAAGGCGCCGCTCAGTGATGATGCCAAGCTGCGCTTCAGTGCATGGCAAAAATTGATGGCGGGGGATGGCGCAGGTGCGCTTGTGCTGCTCGAACAATCGACATCGGTCGCTGCCGCGACGAGCCTCATGCGCGCACAGGCGCTCGCGGCGAGTGGAAATCTCAAAGATGCCGCGCGCAGTTTTCTGGCGATCGCAACGAGCGAGCGTGGAAATCTCATCGGCATGCTGGCCGCGCACGAACTCAAGCAACTCGTGGGCGTGGATATTCCTTCTCCAGAAATCGTTCGATCTCTCGACGGAATCGTCGCGTCGATCCCGCCAGTGCTCGAGCAGTATCTCGCGGGATCGAGCAATGCATTTTCCTTTCGGGTCATTCCCGAGAAGACCATAGTCGAGGCGCTCGACCCGATCCGCTATCGCCTCATCGTGACCAACCGATCTGAATTGACGATGGCGGTTGCGATTGGTGGTCCGATCAAGCAGAACGTTCTCTTGCAGCCGCGACTCAATTCGCCCGCGAATGTTGGTGTTGAGCGACTTCTCCCGCAAATCATTCCGTTCGATCGTGCGATCGAGCTCGCTCCCGCCGAGTCGATGGAGATGGTGTGGGACATGGCAATGACCGAAGTTGGATATCGGCTCAACCAAGATCCCATTGCTGGTACGGGTGTTTCGGTTCGAGGCGCGCTGAATTACATCGCAGAGGCTGGATCCTTCAACGCCGGAACGCTCGGCACGACTCCAGCGGTCGAGAACATTGAAGTTCTCGGCGTGCGAGTGAACGCGGAGTGGATCAGTTCGGCAATCGCGCGCGCGGCCGCTCCAGCGTCAGACGAAGACCTTCGTACGCTCGTGCTGCTCGCGTACGCCGCGAAAAAGAAGCTGCTTTCCGAAGAGCAGGCGTCTCAAGCATGGAAGGCAATCGCCGACGGATTTGCGAAGTTGCCGCCAAATGGACAAGCCTGGGTCTTGTTGGCTGGACCGCGCAATGTTCCTGAGTTTGAACCCGTGCTCGAAATCGCCCGCGCAACAACATCGGGTGATGTGCGCGGTGCGTACCTGCTGAACTATTGCATTTCTCCAGACGATCCACAGTTGGCAGCAGCGATTCGGTCCGACGATCCGTTCGCCAAGATGGCGCATGCAGTCATCGCGGCGCGCTTTCAACGTGAAGCTGCGCGCGCGGATGAACGGATGCGTGGTGAGCGGTCGCAAGCGAAAATGGGAGTGCGCGACAAGGCGGCAGTCGATGAGAAGCGCAAGGAGCGCAGCGACACGATCGTCGTTCCTGGTCAGGGTGAGCGACCAGAGATTGCTCCGCCAGCCGAACCAGTTGCGCCGTAGCGCATGCGCACGAGCATGAGCCCATCCCTCAAGAAATCTGCGAAAGTCTGCGGATTCACAGTCGGACTCGCGCTCATCATCGCCGCGATCATCGCCATTGCGCGCAGCGCGCCGACACTTGACCATCTGCGTGCGGTCATCGTTCACCCAGATTGGATGGTCATCACGGCGGCCGCGTGCGCGGCACTCGCAAGTGTCGTCGCAGGTGGAGGCATGTTTCACGCACTCGTTCGTCGACATGGGCGCATCTCGCTGTTCGAGATGCAGCGGCTCATCGCTGCTTCGTCTGTGTTGAACTACCTGCCGCTGCGCCCAGGACTCGTTGGACGAATTGCCTATCAGCAGGTTGTGTGCGAGATTCCGCTGCGCCGCTCGACGCTTTCGATCGTTGAAGCTGCCGTTCTCTGTGCGGTGTCGATCGTGTGGCTTGCGTTCGCAGTCGCACTCGTGCAGTTCACGCAAGCGCGTGTGATTGGCGGAGTCGTCGCAGCACTGCCAGTGTTCGCCGCGCTTGCCTATGCATGGCCGAGCGAAGCCCCGTGGCGCGTCTACTGCGAAGCGCTCTTCTGGCGTTGGATCGACCTGCTCGCATGGACGGTTCGTTACGCCGCAGTCTTCGCGCTGCTCGGCATCGATCTCACCCCCGAAAGTGCCGCCGCGGCAGCATGCATCGCAGCGAGCGCCAACATGATTCCATTCGTTGGCAATGGACTCGGTGTGCGCGAGTGGGCGATCGGGCTCGCCGGGCCCGCCCTCGCAACTTGGACAACCGACATCGGGCTCGCCGCCGAACTGCTCAATCGGGCAATCGACCTCGTCGTCGTCGTGCCCATCGGCTGCGCATCGCTGCCTTCGATCGCCCGCGCAATGCGCACAGCAACCGCGAACCAACCACGAAGTACGATCGCCTCATGAACAGAGCAGAACTCGCCACGCGCATCGCATCAGTCGCACTCCTGCGTGGACAATTCACGCTTCGCAGCGGAAGAACAAGCAACTATTACCTCGACAAGTATCTCTTCAGCACCCAGCCCGATGTGCTCGCCGAACTCGGACAGATGTTCGCCGCGCGCGTCGCTGCGGGAACGACGCGACTCGCGGGGGCTGAACTCGGCGGCATCCCGCTTGTGAGCGCTGCGAGCATGGCGAGTGGAATCCCATGTCTCTTCATTCGCAATCAGAAGAAGGACTACGGCACAGCGAAGCAACTCGAGGGAGTGCTCGTCGCTGGCGACAAGGTCGTGATCGTCGAAGATGTCGCGACTACCGGAGGCCAAGCGCTCGAGGCGGCGAAGGTGATTCAGGCTCTCGGCGGAGTCGTCACGCACATCATCGCGACGATTGATCGAATGGAAGGGGCGCGCGAAAACATCGAAGGGGCAGGCATCGTGTTCGAGAGTCTCTTCACCGTCGCCGATCTCGTTCCCGAGTTCGCATCGGCGCCGAGCGCGAAGGGATGACCGACCGAGCAGCCCCGAGTCTGGGCGTTTCAATCACGACCTTCAACAGCGAACGCTCGATTCGTCGCCTGCTCGAAAGTGTGCGGCCAATCGCCCACATGGTCGCGGTCGTTGACTCAGGGTCGACTGACAAAACGATCGAAATCTGCCGTGAATTCGGCATCGAACCGATCCACCGCACCTTTGACAACCACAAAGAGAACAAGGGAGCATCCAACCGATTGGCTGAAAGTTGCGCGTGGATCTTGATGATGGATTCCGACGAGTCGATCGACGAAGAACTCGCTCACGCGATTCGCGCCGCAGTCGAGCGAAACGATGCGCGCTACGAGGGGTACTTCATCGTGCGCAAAATCTGGATGCAAGGTCGATGGTTGAATCACTTCGGATATCCCGATCGCGTGCTGCGTCTCGTGCGCAGGGGAACATGGAGGATGGACGGCGGCTCGCCGCACGAGGCGCTCGTGGTCGATGGCCCGACCGCTGACCTCGCGGGAACTTGCTTGCACGAGTCGTACCGCGACCTTGCCGACGCGCGCGCGCGCACGGCGCGCTACTCCGAAATTTCAGCGCGCACAATGTTCTCGCAGACGCGCCGCGGTGGCGGAATCATCGACTTGCTGGTGCGTCCCGCTGCGGCGTTCGTCAAACACGGGATCATCCAGCGCGGAGTGCTTGATGGCGTGCTCGGATGGCAACTGAGTCTGCTCACTGCACGCGGAACATGGGACAAACACTTCAGATTGCGCCAATTGCGAACGACCGCGCGTCGCGCGGTGCGATCATCCACCAACGCGTGAGCGCAGGTTGTCGAGCACATTCATAAAGTTGATGTAGGCGTCGTATGGGCTCTCGTAGGGGCTGAAATACTTGTGTACATCGCCGTCCGACCAATACTTCGTGCACATGTAATAGAGATGGTCGCTGGTCGTGAGTTTGCGCCAATCCTCGAGCACATGTTCGTCACCCGCGCTGTGGTGGCGCTTCACCGCTGCTTCGAGGCGGTAGAGCTCAGCCGCTGCATTGTCTTGCAGTGGGTTTCCAAGCCACGCGGTAATGTCGCGTTCAGTGTCTGCCCATGAAATCGGTCGATCAACGTCGTACTCGCCAACTGGTTGGTGAATGTCGGCGACTTGATTCGGCGTGAGGAATGTGTTGTGACCTGGGTTCACATCGAAGATCTTCTCTGGCATCGCATCGATGAACTCAAAGATGCCAGTCTCTGCCCATTGATGCTCGCCGAAAGTCTCGTAATCCATGAAGAGGTTGCAGAGAAATCCATTGCCGTTGATTTGGTTCACCCACTTCGCAAACTTCTCGGCAGAAAGCGGCCAATCTGCCCAGTTGCGGTCAGAGAATCGAAAAGCAACATCATCTGAGAGGCGATAGTTTTTCAAGAGCAACTTGACTGGCGTGCAGCCTTCAGGAATCGCACGCGCAGGAGGGCTGTAGAGAAAATTCGGCGAGCGCTGACCGAGCAAACGATCGACTCCCTCGCAGAGAATCGCCTTGTGCTTGCCGAGCCACGAAATGTGCCCTGCGAGTTCGTTGTTATAAATAAGTTCGGTGTTTCGAAAGATCGATGGCGTCACGCCAAAGATTCGCTTGAGCCGCGCCTCTTGCGCTGCAATCTGCGCGTTGAACTCATCCTTCGAAAACAAGAACGAAAGCGAGTGGTGGCTTGTTTCGCCGATGAACTCGCACGCCCCAGTTTCGTTGAGCTGCCGCATCAAATCGATGACATCAGGAGCCCACGCCTCGAGTTGATCGAGCACCGTTCCAGAGAATGAATACGAGACGCGAAACCGACCTTCGTGGCGCTTCACCAAATCAAGAATTCGTTTCGTCGCTGGGCGGTAGCACTTGTCGGCCACCTTTCGCAGGATCGACGCATTGGCATCGTTATCGAAGTAAAACGGATCGCTGTCAAAAACCGAATATTGACGCAGCCGATAGGGTTGATGCACCTGAAAGTAAAAGCAGACAGCAGTCATGAGGGTTGGGAGTCTACGGTCTGCCGTGCTACTCTCGGTGGCAACCATGAGCACGAATCCAGTCGTTCCACTTCTCGATCTCAAGCCCCAGTACAACGCCATCAAGAGTGAGATTGACGAGGCGATCGCGCGCGTCGTCGCGAGCCAGATTTTCATCCTGGGCCCCGAAGTCGAAGCATTCGAGAAAGAAATCGCCCAGTACTGCGGCATCAACCACGCTGTGGGATGCACCAGCGGATCAGACGCAATTGTGCTCGCGCTCATGGCGCTCGGCGGCAAGCCTGGCGATGAAGTGCTCTGCCCGTCGTTCACATTCTTCGCAACTGGCGGCGCAGTTGCCCGCATCGGGCTCAAGCCGGTCTGGGTCGACATCGATCCTGTGACTTACAACATGTGCCCAACGCTCACTGCCGAGGCTGCGAAATCGTGCACGCGACTGCGCGCGATCATGCCAGTGCATCTCTACGGGCAAGCCGCTGACATGGCCGCCTTCTCGGCGCTCGGCACGAAGCTCAATGTTCCAATTGTCGAAGATGCAGCCCAAGCAATTGGATCGCGCGACGCGCAAGGAACCGGCGTCGGCGTGCGCGGAGCGATCGCGACATGGAGTTTCTTTCCATCGAAGAACCTCGGCGGATTCGGTGACGGCGGTATGTGCACCGCAAACTGCCCCGACCTTGCAGAGTCGATGAAGATGCTGCGAGTGCACGGAAGCAAGGTCAAGTACATCCATAAGGTCGTCGGAATGAACGGCCGCCTCGATGCACTGCAAGCAGCGGTGCTGCGCGTCAAATTGCGACACCTTGAATCGTGGCATGCAGGCCGACAGCGAAACGCCGCCTACTACGACCAAGCATTCACCAAGGCAGGCGCGGTCGATTCGCGCAACCCCCTCGCGACTGGCGGATTCGCCCTGCGATTCCCATACAAAATGCCCGCGCCAGCGCGTCACATCTACAACCAGTATGTGCTGCGCGTGCCGCAGGGGTTGCGTGATGACTTGCGCGCGCATCTCGCTGAACAAAAAATCGGTACTGAGATTTATTACCCCGTTCCCTTGCACTTGCAAGAGTGCTTTGAGTACCTCAATGTCAAGAAGGGCACGCTTCCACACACCGAAGCGGCATCTCTCGAGACGATTGCGCTACCGATCTTTCCAGATCTCTCGCAAGATCAGCTGCGGCATGTCGCCGAACAGGTCGTGAAGTTCGTTGAAGCAGCAAGCAAGACCGCCGTCGCTGTGTAAGATTTTCTTGGATGTCGAACTTAAGCGTTCACCCGTGGGCGGTTGAGCACGACTGGCGCAATGAACTGCGCGGCACGCGTGATCTCATCGGTGAACCCGCACACTTGATCGCGGCGATCTTCGCGCTCGTGATGGAGCCGATCTCGACCGCGACAGCAAGCATCGGCTTCACTTCCCTCGTCGTCGTCGGATTGCTGCGGTCGCCTGTGCTGCTGCCAATCTGGAAGCGCATGCTTTCGTTTCTCTGGATCAAGTTGCTGCTTGTCTGGCTTGCTTGGACCGCGCTCTCAATTGCATGGTCCCCCGACCCAATTACGGGTGTTGACCGCCTCTGGAATCTCAAGTTTTTCGCATGGATTCCGCTCTTGTGGCCATTGCATCGTCAATGGAGGTGGCTGCTGGGCGGATTTCTTTTCGCGACCCTGGTGCTGCAAGGCATCCAGGTCTCTGGCGAGTTCTTCGGGCGCACCTACAAGGGTCAGAGTCTAGAGCGAGGGTCGCGCCATCCAACGATGACAGGCATGTGGGATGCCGTCGCGTTGAGTTGTTGGTTGTTTCTCTCGGTTGCGGGGGGATGGCGATCGCTGCTCCTCTCAGTGCCGATGGCGATCCTCAGCGCGTTTGGATTTTTCTGGGCGGCGCAACGTGCAGCACTCTTCGGAATTCTCGTCGAACTCGCAGTGGCAAACACGGTGCTGGCGTTCGTCGCGCGAAATTGGATGCGCAAGGCACTCACACGCTTCGCGGTCGGCATCGTGCTTCTGTTCTTAGTGCACTTGGTCGCCGGCGCGCACTTGCGCGCGAGAGTGGTGCAGGCGGCGATGGACACGACACAGTCGTTGCGGGGGGATGCGCCAAGAATCGCCGAGGAGCGTCTCGCAATGTGGAAGCTCTCTCTTCTAGCGTGGCAGCAACAACCGCTCTGCGGTGTCGGGCTCGGCGGATATCAGCGGGCGACTGCGAATATCGAAGTCAGGCACGATCAAATCGACCTGCACGTCTACAAGACGCCGCACTCGACCTATGTCACAATTCTCACCGAGAGCGGCGCCATCGGGCTCGCCCTCTTTCTCGCTTGGGCCGCAGCATTTTTCGTGCGAAGCATCGCCTGCCTTCGGCTCGAGCCAGTTCGCGTCGGAGCCTTCGGTGGAACAATCATCTGGTTCTCGGCGGCAGCATTCGACACATTTACAGCGCGCGGCGTGTTCCTCTCGCTCGGCACGATCATGATTGCGATGAGCGTGATGCCGCCGATGGCCGCAGTGCGCACGCCGCGAGCTTGAGCTTGCTGCGGGCGTGGTCAAGCAGAAACATCAGAGTCACCCTCGGCTCAGGAAGTCGCACGCTCGTCGCCCGTTCACCCTTGCGCAGGTAGTGTCGATTGAACGAGGCTTGGGTGATTCGCCACTTCGCAAGAAACTGCTGTGGACCAGGGTTTTTCTCGACGCGTCCAGTCGACTTGCACTGAAAGTGATAGACGCGCGATTCGCCAATTCCAAGAAACACGCGACAGCCCACCTTCCACAGTTTCATCGCCATGTCTGGATCACTGCTCATCCCAGGCGAAAACTCTTCGCTGAGGCCGCCGATCTTGTCCCAGAGGGGGCGGGGCATGATGAGGGGGCAGAAACACGATCCATACCAGTCGGTGAGTTGAAAATCGCGCTGCGCAGCGAGCAGATCAACTTCACGAAAGGTCTCGAGCGACGTGCCGAAGTCTGCCACAAATGCACATGGATTGCGCGAGAAAACAGGCTCGATCATCGTTCCAGAGATGCAGTAGCAATCGCTCTCGAGTGCGGCAATTCTCGCTTCAAGGGCTGCGTCCCACCCTGGCAGGCAATACATGTCGTCATTGAGCAGGCAGACGAGCGGCGAATCTGAAGCGCGGGCAGCGATGTTCACTGCGTGGCAGACGCCGACGTTGGTCGGTGAGTGGGTGTATCGAATTCGTTCTTGGTCGAGGTACTCGCGTGTGCCATCCGCCCCTTCATTCACATGCACAGTGATTTCATGAGCGCGCGAAGAGTTCTTGCGCACGCTCTCGATGCAGAGGCGCAAGTAGGCAAGGTTGTTCCACGTCGGAATGATGATCGCGAAGGATGGCGCACTCGATGAACTCATGATTAGGTCGCGCGCCTGAGTGTATGAGTTCGACTAGATTGCATCGCAAGGCAACTCCCCAATGATTGATCTCGGCCTGATGCCACTCGTCAACAACCTGCATGACACCGCGCAAGGCGCGCTCTCGGCGAAGAGGTACCCGCTGCATGTCGTGATGGGCAGCGACCTCATCGCACATCTCAACTACCAAGTGCCTCCAGCCGAGATGTACGACTCATACTTCTATCGGTCTGGGGTGAGCCTTCCATTCGTGCAGCATTGCAAAGAGATGTTTGGCGAAGTCGCACATCTCGCCCCCAAGCGCATCATTGATATCGGCGGCAACGATGGCACATTACTGCGCGCATTTCAGTCGCAGGCCGCAGGCCCGCTGCAACTCGTCAATGTCGACGCATCGACCTCCGTTCGTCAAGAGAATGAATCGACCGGAATCGAGTTTCACAATGCGCTCTGGGGAGATGTCGACGTTGGTCGCGCCGAGGTGATCGTCTCGACGAATGTCTTTCAGCACACGGCTGATGTCGAGAAGTTTCTTGCGGGCATTCAGAAGCACCTCGACGGGGTGTGGATCTTAGAATTTCCATACTTCTTGACGACGCTCGAGACGAATCAATTTGATCAGATTTATCACGAGCATTACTTTTATTGGCTGGTGACTCCACTCGTCGAACTCTTTCGAAAGTATGGACTCACAATCGTCAACATTCGCGAACTCGCCATGCACGGCGGCAGTTTGCGAATCATCTCGACCAACAAGCCCGTCGTCGACAATCGCGTGTACGCACCGTTCGTTGAACGCGAGGAGCGCTACGACTACAGCGGTGCTGCTGCGCGCACGGCGAAACACATCCAAGATGGACGCGCGTTCTTCGACGCACTTCCAGCGGGGGCATCTATCGCAGCATTCGGCGCCGCGGCCAAGGGAGTCGTCTATCTCAACGCCCTCGCATGCCACAAGAGATTTCGCTATGTCGTCGATGACACTGTGCAGAAGCAGGGCAAATTCATCCCCGGCACCGCCCTTGAGGTTGTGCCCCGCGCGAAACTGATCGCTGATCAGCCAGACTTTCTCGTGATTCTCGCCCACAATTTCAGTGAGCACATCATCGAGTCGCTGCGCGGTCATTACCGCGGGCAATGTGTGACGATGATGCCATCGATTCGAGTCACTCCGCTGCACGCGATACCCTCTCAATCATGTTGATCGTGACAGGCAGTGCGGGCTTCATCGGGTCGAACTTTGTGCTCGAGTGGCTGCGCACATCCAGTGAACCCATCGTCGGGCTCGACTCGCTGACCTACGCGGGCAATCCCGAGAATCTCGCATCGCTGCAGGGCGATGGTCGATACATCTTTGCGCACGGCGACATCGCAAACGCAGCGCTCGTCAGTGAGCTCTTTCGTCAACACGCGCCGCGCGCCGTGATCAACTTCGCGGCCGAATCGCATGTCGATCGTTCGATTCATGGTCCCGAGGCGTTCATCCAGACAAACATCGTCGGAACGTTTCGGCTGCTCGAAGCAACGCGCGCATACTTCAACACGCTCGACACGCGCGCCAAGAGTGCCAAGAGCGCCTTCCGATTTCTGCACGTCTCAACCGACGAGGTCTACGGATCACTCGGCGCGAACGACCCCGCCTTCACTGAGAGCCATCCCTACGAGCCAAACAGTCCCTATTCAGCGTCGAAGGCCTCGTCCGACCACCTCGTGCGCGCATTCCATCACACCTACGGACTGCCCGTGCTCACGACCAATTGCTCGAATAACTACGGGGCATTTCAGTTTCCAGAGAAACTCATTCCGCTCATGATCCATAACGCACTCGCTGGCAAGCCGCTGCCGGTCTATGGCGACGGACAGAACGTGCGAGATTGGATTCACGTCACCGATCACTGCGATGCAGTGCGCGAGGTACTTGCGCGAGGCCGAGTCGGCGAGACATACAACATTGGTGGACGCAGTGAGATGAAGAACATCGATGTCGTGCACACTCTCTGCGATGCACTTGATGCAGCGCGTCCGCGCAGCGATGGATCGTCCTATCGCTCGCTGATCACGTTTGTGAACGACCGCCCAGGCCACGATCGCAGGTACGCGATTGACAACGCCAAGATCGAGCGCGAACTCAACTGGATTCCCCGCGAGAGTTTCGCGACGGGGCTTGCAAAGACTGTGCATTGGTATCTCGACAATCAAGAGTGGGTCTCGCATGTCACGAGCGGCGCGTACCGCCAGTGGGTCGCGACGAATTACAACGCACGCGCTGAGGTTGTGCGATGAGTACCCAGCAAGCGCGGCGAGGCATCATTCTTGCCGGAGGCTCTGGCACGCGGCTGCATCCGGTGACGCTTGCAGTCTCGAAGCAGTTGCTGCCTGTCTACGACAAGCCGATGATCTATTACCCGCTGACGACGCTGATGTTGGCGGGTATTCGCGAGATCTTGATCATCTCGACCCCTCAAGATCTACCGCTCTTTCGGCAACTTCTCGGAAGTGGATCGCAGTGGGGGCTTCAATTGCAATACGCAGAGCAACCCTCTCCCGATGGACTCGCGCAGGCGTTCATCATCGGCCGAGAGTTCGTCGGCACCGCTCCAAGCGCGTTGATTCTGGGCGACAACATTTTCTTCGGGCATGAGTTTCAGAATCTCGTGCAGCGCGTCTCAAGCCGCAGCGATGGCGCGACGGTCTTCGCCTATCACGTGCGCGATCCGCAGCGGTATGGAGTCGTCGCATTCGACTCAGCGCACCGCGCGACGTCGCTCGAAGAGAAGCCGAGCGTGCCGAAGTCGAACTACGCCGTGACGGGGCTTTACTTTTACGACAACGATGTGCTTGAGATCGCGGCGGCAGTTCGGCCGAGCGCGCGCGGCGAACTCGAAATCACCGATGTCAACCGCGCATACCTCGAGCGCAAGAAGTTGCATGTTGAGATCATGGGACGCGGTTACGCATGGCTCGATACTGGCACGCATGAATCGCTGCTCGAAGCGAGTCAGTTCATTCAAACGCTCGAACACCGGCAGGGTCTCAAGATCGCGTGCCCCGAAGAGATCGCATATCGGCAGGGGTTCATCGATCGCGCGCAGGTCGAGCGCATTGCGGCGCCGATGGCGAAGAACGAGTACGGCAAGTACCTCTTGCAGATGCTGCAGTCTGAGTGAGCCGCGATGAAGTTCACGCCGACTGCATTGACTGAGGTGGTGCTGATCGAAGCAGAATCATTCGCCGATTCGCGCGGATTCTTCTACGAGAGTTACAACGCGCGCGACTTTCGCGCTGGTGTCGGCATCGACCCGACCTTTGTGCAAGATGATCACTCGCGCTCCAACAACGGAGTGCTTCGCGGATTGCACTACCAGATCTGCCAGCCTCAAGGAAAGATTGTGCGCGTGACCGCAGGCGAGATTTGTGATGTCGTCGTCGATATCCGCAAGAGTTCGCCAACCTTCGGCCGACACATCGCCATCACCCTCGCCGCCGAGCGCCATCAATCGCTTTGGATTCCCCCTGGCTTTGCCCACGGTTTTCTCGTGCTCTCAGACTCAGCGGATGTTCTCTACAAGGTGACAGACTTCTGGGCGCCAGAGCATCAGAGGTGCATTCGCTGGGACGATCCAACGCTCAACATCGCGTGGCCTCTCAAAGGGGCGCCCAATCTCTCAGAGAAAGACGCGCGCGGCGCTCTGCTCACTCAGGCAGAGGTTTTCGCGTGACGGGCAATTGCTCGCGCCGGAACCCCAACGACGGTCGTTGAGGCAGCGACATCACTCAGCACGACTGCACCCGCGCCAACGATCGCATCGGCGCCGATCGTGACACGCGGTCCAACGGTTGCGCCCGCGGCGATCCAGACATTCTCGCCGCAGTGCACCGATCCGCACAGAGTTGCACCAGGAGCAACTCCGCATGCGTCACCGAGAACGCAATCGTGATCGACAGAAGCGCGCGTGTTGATGATGCACTGTCGCCCGACTACCGCGTGCGGCTGAATGATCGCTCCAGCCATCACCTGCGCGCCTGCGCCGATCTGCGCGCTCGACGCGATGATCGCGCTCTCGTGAACGGCGCTCAGTTCAATCATCCCCAGTGCAAGCAACGCATCGGCGATGCGCAGCCGCGCGCGCCCGAATGGGTTTCCGATTGTCACGCAAAATCCAAGCGGTGCGGCGCTCCTTCTGCTCGCGAGCCACCCACGTAGCCCATCGAGCCCCTGCACAATCTCGATGTCATCAAAGGGCGACGCAAGTTCGGGGGTGTCATCGACGACGAGCACAACCTCGATCGCTGCCGCTTGCAAGATCGGTCGCAGGACTTTCGCTTGCCCCGTTCCGCCATACAAAATCGCTTGCATCGTCGCGCTCATCGCAAGATGTCATGCACTGCATCGCAGGTGCGCTCGAGTTGTTCGTCAGTCATGTTCATCGCTCCAGGCAAATTGATCGCGCGCGACGAAATGTCATAGGCAACGGGATTGCGAGGGCGCATCTCAACTTCGCGCGATCCGTACGCCGGCATCGACGAGAGCGGATAGAAAAACGGACGCGCTGGAATGCCGCGTGCTGTCAGTTGCTCGATCGCTTGCGCCTTCGTGATTGCGTGCGATGGTCCAAAGACCAGCGCGGTGATCCACGCGCCGTTGCGACCCCCTTCGGGCTCATGATTCAGTTGCAGATCTGCAATGTCCGCGAGCCGCGCGCGATAGGTTTCGATTTGATGACGCTTGATAGCGACAAGTTCTTCGATGCGTTGCAGCTGCGCCCATCCAAGTGCCGCCTGCACATTGAACGGCATGTATTTGAAGGTCACTTCATAGTTGTAGTAGGCGGGGCCATCCGCGCGCCGTCCGTGGTCGCGCAAGAATGCACAGCGTTCAAACAACTTCGCATCGTCGGTCAGCAACATTCCACCCTCGCCGGTCGTGATCGTCTTGGTGCGGTGAAAGCTGAATGTGCTTGCGATGCCAAACCCGCCAGCCTTGCGACAGCGGTACACGCTTCCAATCGCCTCAGCCGCATCTTCAATGAGCGGAAGGCCATGGCGATCTGCAATCTCTTGAAGCGCCCCCATGCGCGGCATGTTTCCATAGAGATCAACCGCAAGAATCGCCTTGGTTTTCGGTGTGATCGCGCGCTCAACAGACTCGGGGTCAAGGCACCACGAATCCCGCTCAATGTCGCAAAACACTGGCGTCGCGCGGCAATACGTGATGCCAGCAGTGCTGCCGATCCATGTGCACTCTGGCACGATGACCTCATCGTTGTCGCAGATTCCAAGTCCTGCGAGCAAGAGGTGAATCGCAGTCGTGCAGTTGGGTGTCATCAACGCGAAGCGGCGTCCGTGATAGGCGGCGAAGTCTTTCTGAAAGCGTTCGCAGTAGTCGTAGGCATGTTCGTACCAGCCATCGCGCACAGCATCCAAGACTGTGTCGACTTCAAGCGACGTGATCGATGGTCCCGCGGCGTAAATCTTCTGTGAGTTCGCCGCAGCTTGTGCCATCAGCAAAGTCTAGCTGCCGCGGCGATGAATCCTGCGATGTCACCGCTCAGCAGCAGCGGCAGCGCGCGCGCGAGTTTCTGCTCTGGCCAGTTCCACCACGCGATCCGCTCGAGCGCCTCGATCTGCTCTGGCTCGAATCGATAGCGCACGACTTTCGCGGGATTGCCCACCACAATCGCATATGGCGGCACATCTTTCGCGATGACCGCGCGCGCGCCGATCACAGCGCCGTTGCCGATCGTGACTCCCGAGAGAATCGCGGCGCCATCGCCGATCCAGACATCGTTTCCAATGGTGACGTCACCCTTCGACTCAGGGGCACGCGCAAGGTGTGATGCATCGGCGCGAAGCACTCCAAACGGATAAGTCGTCACCCAATCAACAGGATGGTTTCCACCGAGAAAGATGTGCACATCGCCGCCAATCGAACAGTACGCACCAATGCGAAGATTCGCGCACTTTCGAAAGTGCACAATCGGCTCGCCGTAGGTGCCCGCGCCGACGACCGCATAGTCGCGCACGAGGGGCGGCATCCTGAGCAGTTTGCGCAGCGGCATCCGGATGAATCGAGGAAGCAGCGGTTTTCGAAGTGAGCGGGGGAGTTTCATTCGTGCGCTCCCATTCGACAGGCTCAACGCTGCACGGTTCCATCAACGAGCCGATAGAGAGTGCCCGTCTTCTCGCACTTTGTTTCGCCGCATCCCGAGAGCGGCAACTTCAATTGTTCGCCGAACTCGCTCATCCATCCAATCTGTTTCGCGGGCACGCCAACCATCAGCGCGTACGGCTTGACACTCTTGTTCACAACAGCTCCAGCGCCGATGAACGCGTACGCGCCAATCGTCACGCCGCAGACGATCGTGCAGTTTGCGCCCAGAGTCGCACCGCGTCGAACAATCGTGTCGCGGTACTCATCCTTGCGAGTCACGGCGCTGCGCGGGTTATAGACATTCGTAAAGACCATACTCGGACCGCAAAACACATCATCCTCGATCGTCACATTGTCATAGATCGAGACATTGTTCTGAACCTTCACGTTGTTGCCCAGGACAACCTTGTTTCCGACGAAGACATTCTGCCCGATCGAACAGCGCTCGCCGATTTTCGCGCCGGCGCAAATGTGCACCCAGTGCCAGACGCGCGTGCCTGCACCAATCGTCGCCCCCGCATCGATGATTGCGCTCTCGTGTTTCGTAAAACTCATGTGAGTGCCGCCTCGCGCAGGTAGGGGTGGTAATCGCCCTGTAAACCAAGTGGTTGCGCGGCGCGAATGTCGCCGACAGTCTCGATCGCGACCCGATTCTCTTCGAGTCCGAATCCGCCGCCAGCGAGCATGTCTTCGTAAACGCGGGTGTGCAGATCGCCGAATCCATCAGAGAATTCAATCTCTTCGCCGCTCATCTGAATCGAACGGTATGTGCGCTGTCCCTTCGCGCGTGCCTCGGCTGGAAGGTCTTTCGCATCAACCGACAAGAACCAACGCACGCGCGCCCGTCCATACTCGAGGTATCCCGCGGCCTTCGTCGGGCTTCGATGGTGCACTCGATTTGCGACCACCTTTCCAAAGACAAAGTGCAGCATGTCATAGAAGTGCACGCCAATATTGGTCGCGACTCCACCCGACTTACTCTCGTCGCCCTTCCACGACTGAAAATACCAATGCCCGCGACTGGTGATATAGGTCAGATCGAGTTCAAAGCGCTGGTTCTGCGGCGCACGCGCAACGCGCTCTTTCAACGCAAGAATTGCAGGATGCAGCCGCAACTGCAAGACCGTGTAGACGCGCTTGCCACTCTCGCGCTCGACCTCGAGCAGTCCGTCGATATTGCGCGCGTTGAGCACGAGCGGCTTCTCGCAGAGGGCGTTCGCCCCAGAGCGCAAAGCGAATCGAATGTGCGAGTCATGCAAGTAATTCGGTGAGCAAATCGAAACGTAATCGATCCGCCGACCCTCGTTCGCGCGTCGCAACTTGTCGGCGTGGCGGTCGAATCGCTCGAACTCAGTAAAGAAGTCAGCCTCAGGAAAGTAACTGTCAATAATGCCGACCGAGTCGCTCGGATCGAGCGCCGCCACCAGGCAGTTGCCAGTTTCCTTGATCGCTTTCAGATGCCGCGGTGCGATGAACCCCCCGATTCCAATCAATGCAAAGTTGTTCATAGGTGCGAAGAGACTACAGAGCAGCGCTCACTTGATCAGAAAGTCCTCTTTCTTCTTGCCACTCTTCATTTCGGCGACCAGCCACCTCGGCGGCTTTCCGCGCCCAGCCCAAGTTTCGCCCTTCTTGTTGCGATACTTCGGCTTCACCTTCAGGCGCTTGTCATTCGCCTTGAGAGTTGATCCAGCCTTCGCCGTCGCATTGCCGTCAGCCACCATCGACTTTCCGACACTCGCTTTCAACGCGGTGCCTGTTGCGCTCAAGTGAGCAAGAGTCAACCCGTGCTTGCGCATTTGCGCTTTGATCGATTTGACCGCCTTCTCAACCCTGCGCGACTCGGTTGCGCGAAGTGCCTGCGCGCGCTTCGTGAGCGCTTCGATTTGCTTCATGACTGTTTGTAGATTTGAGGGCATTGGGGGGTTTCCTATTCTGCCCGGAATGTGGTGTAACTATGATGCAGGTGAGCGATAAACCAACGACCAAAGTATACTAAGTCCTTTTCAGACAAACCACAAGTGGCTCGCACACCGTCCTTCGCGCCGCCGCGTACTGCTACCCGCCCGAAACCCAGTAATACACGCGACCAAACAGTTCGTGCAGCGCTTGCTGTGTTTCGCTCAGGGAGTACGCGCTTGGAATGAAAGAACCTAGCGTGATACGCAGATTGGCCCGAAAGTCCACGGGAAATGGGATTACTTGCAGTCCAGCGCGGCGAAAGAGCATTTCGGCACGGTTCATGTGAAATGCCGATGTGACCAGCAGGATGCACGGAGAGGTGGGCGCCACACCGAGCAACAGCGCAACGCTCGCTGCTTCTTGTTCTGTATTGCTGACCCTGCTCGTGGTGGCCAGTGCCGAAGCGGGTACCCCTAAGTCCTGAGCGCGGTCCGAGAAAACCTCACCCTCGAGCGGACGGTTCGGCTCGCGTGGCGACCATCCACCGGTAAAGATCAGGCGCGGCGCTTTGCCAGCTCTGTACAAGTCGAATCCGCCAAAAAAGCGATCGCAGTCTTCAAGCTCAATTGCCCCAGAGTCGCCTGGCACACTGCGAATGCCGCCGCTCAGCACCACAATCGCATCGGCGTTCGGCGCATCGTCAACCGCTTGTCGAACGCGCCACCCTTCAACTGAGCGCATGAGCAGATTGCTGACCACTGGAGTGCTGGCCGCCCACAACAGCGCAAACGCAATGACGACGGGCCAACGCCGCCGCGTACGCAGCGCCACCGCGAGCAGCGCTAGAGCAATAAACACTGGCATCAAAAACAGCGGAAGTATCTCGCGAAGCATTGCGGTCAGCCTCGGCGTCCAGCCTCAACGCGAGTCGCATCAATAGACTCGAGCGCAAGGCGAACTTCGCCCGCATGGCGATGCATCGTCATTTCGTCGATGGTGTGGTGCACCAAGAGGGCAATGCTTGTCTCGCCGAGCGCGTGCGCGACTGGCAGCGCATGGGCTGGCGCCAGTCCGCGCTGGATAAAGATGGGTTCGCGATAGATCTCTGAGCATGAACCAGTATTCGCAGCAAGTCCAGCCTGTTCCAACGCAGCAAGCAGCGCTGGTCGATCAGCCGCGCTGTGTGCATACGCCATACATCGGTAGTGCGCATGACCAATCGGCGTAACGGGCACGCGCATACTGCGAACGCCGCGCAGCGCCTCTTGCATGATCGCCGAATTGCGCGCGCGCCTCGCAACCCACTCATCAAGTTTGCGCAACTGACAGAGGCCAATCGCCGCCTGCATTTCTGTCATGCGAAGATTGGTGCCTTCATGTTCGACAAGCCAGCGGAATCCTGGGTGAGAGACCTTGGCGTGTGACAGGTCGTAATCCTTGCCATGTTGTGAATACTGCCACGCTTGTTTCCAAAGGCGAAGGTCTGGCGTGCAGAGCATTCCACCTTCGCCGCCGGTGGTCATGATCTTGTCTTGGCAGAAACTCCAACTCGAGAACACTCCCCACGTTCCAACCGATCGTCCGCCAATCTGGGCGCCGTGCGCTTGAGCGCAATCTTCAATGACGTGTATGCCATGCTTCGCTGCCCACGCGCTGATGGCAGGCATGTCGCAGGGCCAACCCGCAATGTGCACGGGTATGCAGGCCTTGGTGCGCGATGTACGAACCGCTTCCATGCTCGCCACAGTCATGTTTCCGCTGTTGGTGTCGACATCCGCAAAGACAGGCTTCGCCCCCACGAGCACGGCGCACATGGCGCTCGCAACATAACTGCGCGGGCTCACGATCACCTCATCGCCCGCACCGATGCCAAGCACACGAAGCGCGGTGTCAAGGGTGAGCGAACCATTGGCCATCGCAAGCGAGTGGATGCCACCGTGATAATCGCTCCACGCGCGCTCAAACAATTTGCACTGCTCGCCCGTCCAATAGTTCACCAGGCCAGAACGCAGCACCGCTTCAACGGCCGCAAGTTCATCGGCCTCGAAGATGGGCCAGTGGGGAAGGACAGTTGGTTGATGATGATTTACCAAGGTTCGAGCTCCCGGAGCGGTTTGGCAGGATTGCCGACCACGAGTGTATTGGCTGGCACATCTCTCACGACGACAGAGCCCATCCCGATGCCGCAGCCATTCGCCAGCGATAAACCTTGACGAATAGATGCTGATGTTCCAATGTCAACGCCATTGCCAACGACAACATTTCCAGAGATAGAAGCAAGTGGCGCGATTGATGTGTATTCGCCAAGAACGCAGTCGTGGCCGAGCGCGACGAGACGGTTGATACTGGCGAAACTTCCAATCGTGATATTCACCGTCATTTCCACCCCACCCAAGATCATCACGCCATGGCCGAATCTCGTCGAGGTGTGAACAGAAACACTTGGATGAATCACAGACCCCCAGTTCGGATCGCCCAGTGACTGCATGCAACTAACGACCCGACGGCGGGTTCGTGGGTCGTTGATGCCAACCACAAAATCGCACTGTTTCCAGCGAGTCCAGTCCAAAGTCTGCCCCAGAATCGGCCAGCCTTCAGCGGTCATGCCAGTGCGACCATCGTCAAGGAAACCAAGAAAGTCGCGCGAATCGTGGTTGAGCAAGAAAGTGTGGGCGACCTCACGTCCGTGACCACTCGCGCCAACGATCACGAGCGTCCGCGATGTCACTTCGCGGATCCCCGAAAAGGCGGCATCGTCGCGTGTCCGTCGGCAGAAATGTTGCGCCGTGCCACCACCTGCCAAAGGGTCATCCACACAATCTTCATGTCGAGCAAGAAACTCCTGTGGTCTACATACCAGACATCAAGTTCAAACTTGTCTTCCCACGAAATCGCGTTGCGTCCGTTGACTTGCGCCCATCCAGTGATCCCAGGTTTCACTTCGTGTCGCCGCATCTGCTTTCGAGTGTAGAGCGGCAAGTATTCGGGCAGCAGGGGACGTGGGCCGACCAGTCGCATGTCGCCTCGCAGCACATTCCACAAGGTGGGCAGTTCGTCGAGGCTGGTCGCGCGCAGAAAGCGACCGAGGCGGGTAAGCCGTGCAGCGTCCGTGGTGAGCAGATCCTCGCCGGCGCGCGGCGCGCGCATCGTGCGAAACTTGCGAAGCATGAATGGCTTGCCATGCACCCCTGGACGCGATTGACAGAAGAGCACGGGCGAGCCAAGGCTCAGGCGAATCGCGATCGCAGCGACCGCGAACACTGGCAGCAGGATCGTGAGACCCAAGAGTGAGACGAGAATGTCGCGGAGGCGGGTCAAACTGAGCGTTGATGGCATTTCTTGCTTGGCGGATTTAGTGTCTTACTAAGCCTTGTCCACCCACGATCGTAACGGGGTGCACGCAGTCGCAATAACCGTGTTGGTAGGTGGTCGTGGTCAGCACCTGTTGTCAGCACGAATCTCTTAGAATTATGGCGGTTGCTCTTCGCCAAGGAGCATCCATGAAGTTCGCATGCATCCGCGACAGATTGCAACACGTCTTTGCGGTGCGCGATTGCTGTCGCGCACCGTTCCGAGCGTGAGTGAACCACCGTGTGTATGGATCGCCCCGCATCCATCCCAATTGTGTAAGCGGCAGATTCACGTCAATGTGAAGACGGTTGCTCAAGTCATGATTGATGCGAATATCCGCGCAAAGACCGTCAAGAAATGGCATCCGCGCACGACGCAAAGCAATCACGCGATCGCGCCATCTCCCAACGTCATCGAGCGCGACTTCACTGCCGACGGTCCCAACAAGAAGTGGCTCTGCGACATCACGTACATCCCGACCGACGAAGGATTTCTCTATCTCGCCGGCGTCATGGATGTGTGGAGCCGAGGCATCGTTGGATGGAGCATGTCCAACACGCTGCATGCAACGATCGCGATGGACGCGCTCACGATGGCCGTGAAGCGCAGGTCGCCACCGACAGGTCTTGTGCATCACAGCGATCGCGGCGTGCAGTACGCGTGCCGCGCATGTCGAGAACTTCTTGCAGAGCACGGCATGCAGCAAAGCATGAGTCGTGCTGGCGATTGCTACGACAACGCGATGATGGAAAGTCTTTGGGCGACACTCAAGAAGGAATTGATTCAGCAGCAAAAATTCACGACTCGCGCCAAGGCGCGAAGCGCGATCTTTGAATGGATTGAAGTTTGGTATCAGCGCGGATGAGCGCACAGCTCGCTTGCTTCCTCGTGGTTATCTCGGCCCCAAACACTTCGAGGCGGGCAGGAGAGTTTGTTGGTAAGATCTCTTGCCCGCTGAGAGTGGGACAGTCGGGTGGGTTGTGAACTAGTTCGGATCATTGAAATGTGCGAGGAATCTGGGGATTCCACTAGGAGTGTTAGATCGACAAGCCTTCGATAGGGAGTGTTTGGTACCTCTGTAAGTACCTGTCCGAACCAGGAACAGCAGGTCCAGGGAGTCGTGGTTATCACCTCATGGCCGAGTTGGCGCGCCTTGGGACCAAGGTCACAGTCTTCTGTGCGGACTCTGGGCATCACTTCTTTGGCAGAAGTGGCGCAGACAGCCATGGCGAGCAGTGGGGCACAAGCGCCATAGGGATGCGATTGATACGGATTCGAACGCTGAAGTATCACAAGCAGCGCTCTCTGAGAAGGATCCTGAGTTGGCTCGACTTTGAGATTCGCCTCTTGATGTTGTCGAAGAGCAGGCTGCCGAAGCCTGACGTGATCGTCGCGTCGAGTTTGTCCCTTCTGACGGTGTTGAGCGGTCTCATGCTGAGCATTCGGTACCGGTGCAAGTTGGTCTTTGAGGTGCGGGATATCTGGCCGCTCACGCTCGTGGAGGAGGGCGGATTCAGCCCGTGGAGTCCAGTCATTGTCCTGCTGTCGTGGATCGAGTGGTTCGGCTATCGATCCGCAGATGTGATCGTCGGGACTATGCCGAATCTGGCAGAGCATGTGCGGGCTGTGGTTGGTGCTAGTCCCCCAGTTCATTGCGTTCCAATGGGATATGATGAACAATCTCTTCGGGTCGAGATTGAGGCGGGGCTTTCAAACGATCGCTTTGGTATTCCGGCAGGGAAGTTCGTTGTGGGTTACGCAGGTTCGATGGGCGTGTCGAATGCACTTGAGACGTTGTTCGCCTGTGCCGCAGAACTTTCTCATGATTCGCGGATCCAATTCGTGTTAATGGGGGAGGGTGACTTACGGGGGCGGTACCAGTCTCGGTTCGGGCATCTCTCGAATGTGACATTTCTGCAGACGGTGCCTCGCGGTGATGTCCCAGCGGTGCTGAGCGGTTGCGACGTCCTCTACTTCGCAACCCAAGCGTCACGAGTTTGGAAGTTTGGACAATCCCTCAACAAGCTGGTGGATTACATGCTGGCCAGCAAGCCGATTGTCGGTTCGTTCACGGGGTACTTATCGATGGTGAATGAGGCGCAATGTGGCAGTGTGGTGCCGGCTGAGGATGTGGAAGCACTACGAGCGGAGTTGTTGCGGTTCGTGGAGCTCAGCGCCGATGCTCGTGATAGACTCGGTCGCCGCGGTCGTGCTTGGGTGCTTGCGAATCGGAGCTACCGAGTTCTGGCATTGCAGTACCGATCCATCCTTGAAGGGCTAGGAAGCCCAGCAAGTGATTCTCGGCGGACGTTGACGTCGCCGGAGGACCGCTGAATGTCAAACCCATACATCGTTCTCCACCTGTCGCACACAGATGTCAGGTGCGACGCCAGAATCCTGCGGCAGGTGGAGGCTCTCCGAAGACTTCGGGAGTTCGATGTGAAGGCAATCGGCGTCGAATCCGATGAGGGCGTAGTGGCAGCGCCGAATACTCTTTTTGTCGGGGTGAGTGCCCTGCGATTGTTGACGCGCCGTCTCACGCGACTGCCGCGACTCGCCAGATATTTCCTGAACCTCATGGAATTGACCCTGCGGATGTTTCCGAGAGCGGTCTGGAGTAGGCCGCGGATAGTGCACTGCCACGACACGCTAGTGTTGCCGCTCGGAGTCATGGTGAGCATCTTGACTGGATGCGCAGTCATCTACGATGCGCATGAACTGGAAAGTCAAAAGTCAGGTCAAACCAAGCGTATGGCCAGAGGAACGCTCCTGATCGAGCGCTGGTGTTGGAGGCGGATCTCGCTCCTCGTCTCCGTGAGCCCTTCGATCCTCGACTGGTACCGTGCGAATTTGGGCCCTAAGCAGTCGTTGCTGATTCTCAACTCACCCGTCATGCAACTGTCGTCCGAGGATCTGAGGCGAAGCAGGAAGCGGGCGTTTGGGGCAGGTGGGTATTTCCATGAACGGTTCGAGATTCCCGAAGGTGCGCCGGTGTTCGTCTATCTCGGTTATCTCGTGTCTGGTCGTGGGATCGAGCCACTGCTTGATGTGTTTCGCCGAACCGACATTCTGTCCCATGTTGTGTTTATGGGATCTGGCGATTCCGTTGGCGTGGGTCGACACGCTGAGGAGTTTCCGAACATTCACCTTCACGCGCCAGTTCCGCATGATCAGGTCGTCCAACTTGTTCGCGAAGCAGATTGCGGATTGTGCATGATTGAAGATGTTTCATTGAGTGACCGACTGTGCTTGCCAAACAAGTTGTTCGAGTACGCATTTGCAGGCATTCCCATCCTCGCATCGAGGCTTCCTGAGATTGAAAGGGTGGTGACGGAGTATGGTCTCGGCCTTTGCTGCGACAATGATGCTGGTAGCATCAGGGTGGCCGTGCAGCAGATCGAGTTAGAGCGGCTTCCGCTGCCATTGGCCGACCTAAGCGAACTCTCGTGGGAGCGTCAGGCGAGGAGGCTGCAAGAGGCCTACCATGACTTGTTGGCGGAACCCGTCCGAAGAATTCCGGCCGTCGATGTAAAGGATTAAATCCATGTGTGGAATCTTTGGCGTTGTTTCAACTACAAGTGTCTGTGTGCCAGACTTGCTCGCGTTGGCAGCGCACGCGCAACAACGCGGGCGGGACTCGAGCGGCCTATTGTGCGTGAATCCGACTGGGGCGACCGTTCATCGCGCCGACTACTCCATCATGAAGTTGCTCGGACGAGCCACACTAGTCGGCTTTTCCGCCGTCCTCGGTCACAGTCGGCTCATCACGAACGGGCTCGCAGACAATCAACCAGTGGTGAGAGATGGCATCTGCGTCTTCCACAACGGCATCGTTGTGAACCATGCTGAGATTTGGAATCAGATAGGCAACCAACCCCGACAGCAGATCGATACTGAAGTCATCGCGTCAATCGCGGCGAAGCACCTCGCAGAAGGTGGTGAAGTTGAAGCAATCGGAGCGCGTGTCCTCACGTTATGTGAGGGCGTGGTGGCATGTGCCCTCGCGATTCCGAGGCTCGGCAAGCTTTGCTTGTTCTCCAACAATGGCAGTTTGTACGCCGGTTTGAAGGATGGTGCGACGCTCTTTGCTTCTGAAGAGTATGCGCTCCAACAGATCCATTGCGCACAGATTCGTCAGGTGCGCGAGGCTGAGGTGTTCGACATTCCATTGGTCGCCGACGAGATTGGTATCCGAGAATCTCGCGAGCACCGCATGGATCTCATTCCTGCCCTCGGTTCGGGTACGAGCGCCGAAGAGCGGTTGTTGGCGTTCCCTCAGCATGACTTGCGCCGCTGCACCAAGTGCATCTTGCCTCACACGATGCCATTCATTTCGTTCGATGCGACGGGCGTGTGTAACTACTGTCGCCACTACAAGCCACGCAATGTTCCTCGCCCTAGAGAAGAACTCTTCAAACTGGCCGAGCCGTACCGTCGCCCCTCGGGCACCGAGTGCATCGTTCCATTCTCCGGTGGTCGGGACAGTTGCTACGGGCTGCATCTGATCGTGAACGAGTTGAAGATGCGTCCAGTGACATACACATACGACTGGGGAATGGTGACAGACCTAGGGCGCCGCAACATTAGCCGTATGTGTGGCGAACTTGGCGTCGAGAACATCATCATTGCTGAGGACATCGCGAAGAAGCGCGAGTACATCCGCATGAACCTGCGGGCGTGGCTCAAGTCACCACACCTCGGCATGGTGAGCATCTTGACTGCAGGGGACAAGCACTTTTTTCGATACGTTGAGACCGTGAAGCAGCAGACTGGTGTCCAACTCAACCTTTGGGGGGTGAATCCTCTAGAGGTCACTCACTTCAAGGCGGGATTTCTTGGTGTGCCTCCTGACTTCGAGGAGAAACGTGTTTACTCGCACGGGGTGATGAAGCAACTGCGGTACCAGTGGTTGAGGTTCAGAGCCATGACACAGAGCCCCAGGTACTTCAATCGTTCGCTGTGGGACACAATCTCTGGGGAGTATTACCGAAGTTTTACCCAGAAGAACGATTACTTCCACATCTTTGACTATTGGCGGTGGGACGAGCGCATCGTCGATGAAACGCTGGCAATGTATGACTGGGAGAGGGCGCCCGATACAACCACCACGTGGCGCATCGGTGACGGGACAGCGGCTTTCTACAACTACATTTACTACACAGTCGCTGGGTTTACTGAGCATGACACCTTCAGAAGTAATCAGATCCGAGAAGGCGACATGTCGCGCGAAGTAGCTCTGCGATTGGTGGAGGACGAGAACCGTCCTCGCTATCCGAATATCAAGTGGTACCTCGATGCGGTGGGACTGGACTTCAGCGAGGTTGTTCCCGTCGTCAACTCGATTCCGCGGCTTGCATGTGAACTGCGGCTGCGCGCGTTCGATTTCGTCGCCACTTAGTGTGGCGCGCGGCACGCCCTGAGCAGACTGAGCCTGCCTCGATTTCGTGGACACCTAAAATGGCGAGGATTCTCGCAAGGAGTGTTCCATGGACAAGCATCACCAGGGCGTACGCAATCTGCTCTTCTGTAAATCGCTTCTTCTTCACGAAATCCTCCATCAATGTTGGAGGCCGTATTGTCCGAAATAACTCGCGATCCGTCTGGCTCAGGAATCAGGGAGAAGACCAGCAGGTTGGTCAGCGAGCCCGATTCGAGAGTCCGTCGCGAGCACCAACCTCGAGTTGTCTTGAGATGTCGACGCGGCGCAAAGCGTGGATTCGCCCACAGGCGAGACCGCAGACCATGGCATAGACAGTGCAAGCGCGGTAGTCGGTGAGAGTTACATTAGTGCAACTTAACACCGCCACCACCACAGTGAGACTGACTAGCAATTGCCTTAGACCTTGGTGCTTCGCCTGAAGTCTCCATGCCGTTGCCATGGGAAATGCGAGGATGCACCCGAAGATAAGCAACCCAACTAGTCCGTACCGCCACATCACAAGTACGTACTCGCTATCCGCATGAATCCCCTCCCGCGCAAACCAATCTTGGCTCGGCGCGTTTCCGAACAGAGGACTTGCCCAAGTCATTTCAAGGATCGGGCCCCATCGCTCCACCCTGGTCAGCAGTGTTTGCTGCTCAAACGGGCTCTCCTTCACAATCGACGAAACAAAAGAAAGGTTCAGGCGGTCAATGAGCCAAGCAGACATCGCCGCCGCCAAGACCAAGATCGCAACGTATCTCAAGCGTTTTCTTGCCCGCATCGCACTCGCGCAGACGATGGGGGTGAACAGGACGCCAATCGCAACCAGTGCCGTGCGTGACTGGGTTAGCACGATCAACAGCAATAATGCCGCGCTCAGATATCTTCGCCAGTTGACTTGGCGGGCCAAGTAAACAGTGGTTAACAGCAGCAAGCAGAGCACTGCGGCATGCGAGTTTGGGTTCGCCGAGAGCCCTGTATACCGATTGAACTCGCCCCTCTCCGCCAGGACCACCCCCACATCCGCCGTGTGCAATGGGGCGTAAGCCGAGTAAAACCAACGGAGATCGTCTCCCGCGTAGTAGTCATAGAGCTGTCCGAGATTTACTGCGACATATAGCACGCAAAACCAGGAAAAGGCGCAAGCAAACCGACCATACAGCAGATCACTCTTGCCGATGGAAAAAAATAGTTGTGCTGAACCAATGCAAGTGAGCATCATGATTACCTCCACATAATCCTGATAGACAAACAGACGCGCGTTTGACGCGATTGATACAAGTTGAATACACACGAACAGCACCACCAATGTGCCGAATGACCCGATGGTTCGAAGGCACCACGGTGCAGCGGCGACGTCAACTAGCCATGCAACCCCGAAGTAGAGGACTGCGATGGGTGTTGCCACCCGCGCAAGCAACGAGTACTCAAAGGGGACAAAGAGTGCCAGAGCCAGCACGAGCATGGAAATCCAGATTTTTATCATTCGGGTTGGAGCGTGCTGTAGATTCTGCTGAGTTGTCTCGCAACAGCTTCTTCACCAAACCTGTCGCGCGCCCGCAACGCGATGTCGCCGGGGTCAAACGAGTCAAGATTTCGAATAACATCCTCTAACGCGACCGCCAATTCCATAGGAGCGTTGACGGGAACCAACACTCCATCCCGCTCGGTCACGATTTCTTCAGGCCCACCGCAGCGGGTTGCCACGACTGGCTTTCCCATAACTAGAGCCTCGGCTGCCACAACCCCAAACGTTTCGTACTGGCTCGAAATCGCGAGTAGATCAGCCTCGGCAATCAGCCCTGGTAACTCGCTAGGTGGCCTGTAACCAAGAAACCTAATCCGATCCGCTATCCCAAGTGACGCCGACAATGCCACGAGGCTACTCCGTTCTGGTCCATCGCCAATGATCCAGAGTTCTGCGCTACTAATCCTGCGCAACATAGCGGCGAATGCAACTATGAGGTCGCAGTGTGCCTTGTTGACGTCGAGCGAGCCTACACTCAGGACTCGGTTGATCTCCGACTGTTTGCCACGGCTCGACGCTGGCCGCGCACTGAACCTCCTGCCCACAACATTTGGAACAATCGAAACTTCTCGGCATGGGTCGCCAAGCAGCCGACGTACCTCCCCCGCCAACGCTCCACTCACTGCGACGCACGCGTCGGCGCCCACGAACGCGGCTCTCGCTAGTCGGAGTTCCCACTGGGTAAGCAGGTTTAGGGCGAACGCGCTACTGTGCTCGGTGACTACGACTGGAATTCCAAACTTCTGCCCCAGGCGAACTGCGATTGCGCCGGCATACAACGCTGAGTGGGCGTGAATCACATCGGGTCGACCGTAACGACAAAGATATGCGGTGAATTGACGAGCAGCCGCACGCTTCCAAAGCAAAAAAGTCCCGTAAGGGATCTTTGGAAGCGCAGCGATGAACCGCGTCCGGCGAACCGATACACCATCAACTTCCGCGGATTCAAGACTCGGTCGCATTCGAAGGATGTCCTTCAGGCTCACCGGATACTGCGCGAGTACACCGACTCGGTTACCAGCCCGTGCGAGCGCCGCCGCTTGATCCAAGAAGAAAACGCCACTGGCGTCAAATGCGTCTTTGGGGAACCACGAAGGAATCAACAGGACGTGCATTTGAACAATCAGTCTGCTGGGCTCTTGATCCGACTCGCGAACGCCCGCTTCATCCGAACAAAATCGACTCTCTGAACCAACAAGCACTCGCGCCAAGTATTGCCAGAGAGGCGGGAGTACAGCACAAGTTTCAAAAATGTGTTCATCGCGAGCGATATCGTTGTGGACAGAGCCGCGCCCTGCAATCCGAGGCGAGGAATCAGCGTGAGGTTCGCACAGATGTTGACCGCGAGGGACACGACTGAAGTAATCATGTTT
Organism: uncultured Singulisphaera sp.; assembly: GCA_964355975.1. GTDB lineage: Bacteria > Planctomycetota > Phycisphaerae > Phycisphaerales > SM1A02 > F1-60-MAGs104. Next base: position 6,061 of record CAYHFW010000003.1, on the reverse strand, counting down.
AACTCAGGCCTACCGCGCGCCGCAATGTCGTTTGCGAGCACCTGCGAGATTGCCGCGAGGACAAATCCTGGCATCATGATCCAAAGAGGCACCAGGGCGGCCACATACACTTCGCCAAAGATCAGCACCGTGGCAGGCTTAGAAACAGCTGCCAATGCACCAGCAACAACGAGCGTAAGACTAAACACCGAGCGCGCGACGATCGGGGTGAGGGTTGTCCGGCTCAGCGGATCTGCGGCTAACTGCGAAAGGCGTGGAAAGAGCACCGTGCCGACCGCCTGTGGAATCAGCCAAAGGCGCTCACCTAGCGCGACAGCAATCGCATAGATGCCAACCGCACCAGGTCCTAGGAACATGTTCGCGAGAAACATGTCGGCTTTGTAATTGAAGAATGCCACGACGTTGCTTGCATGTGCTTTCCATCCGTAGCCAAGCAATCGCCTTTCAAACCCACTGGACTTCCAATCTGGATCATCGGATTTGCTCAGAGTCGGGCGGAGCAGCGCTATTGAGACAACGAGCACGATGAACTGGACCAACACCTGAATACCAACGAGAAACGCGATTTCCGAGCGGTCCAAAATCGCTAATGCTGCTACGAAGATGCAGGACAACAAGGATTGGCTAATAGCGATAGTGTTGTATGCCCGAAACAACTGGAGCCCCTGAAACACGCTTTGCAACAATGAGTTAAGGAGACTGAGTGGGAACATACTGAGCGCTAGCCATAGGACAGGTGCTTCGACCCCGGGAAAGACGCTGCTCGCTGCGCCCGTGAGGATGGCACCCCCCCCCAGCAGGCCCGCGCAACTAATCACACAGAACACTCGCAGGTTACTCAGTAGGAGTTGGCGGATGGATACCTGCGATGAGCCGAGAAAAAACACGTTGGCGGACACTAGCCCCAAGTTCAATAACGTGGTTAACGCCGTTGGCAACAACAGCGCAATAGCTAGCGCGCCATTTCCGGACGGTCCGAATGCGCGAGCGATGACTGCGCTAGTCGCAAGCCCTAGGAGCGAAGATAGAACTTGACGCGCCAGCGTTGCGGCAGCGCTCGCGGACAGTTGGCGAAGTCCAAGGCCGTCGCCACGAAGAGCAACATTTTGTGGCGACGAACAACCGACTTCTTTCATAGCGGCGAGTACCCGGCTGCGACAGCCGCCTTGTTTAACTTCCGCCCGAGCGTGGAACGCACCTCAGGTGGAAGATTGGCGCGGCCTACACCCACGGCGTTTGTCGTTATTCTGCCCAGCACTTGATCATGATGTTGTCGAGACCCGACATCACCTAACACGAGCGTTGCGTCCAGCGGACAAGTTCGCTCTGGAATACCAAACCTGTCCAAGATGGAAGAGATGGTTTGATCAGGGAACCGAATTAGGTCTTCGTACCTGACCTTTACCGCCCTGTCGGATTGTGCACTCCAGCGAAAAGAACTCCATGCCTTCCTGGAAAGGATCCACCGCTCAGCAGCTTCATGGTAGTTGCCGCAAGCTCCAATCTTCACATAGGAAGCCACAACATCGAAGGGGTCGCGCTCCATGTAAACGTATCGTCCGAACGGAAAAAGCCCGTCGATCAGCCCGAGATGCATGGTGTTCAGCGGAGTCTTGTCGCCAATCCAACTCGCCCTGATTTGCAGTCGGGCAGCAAACCACCCATAGAGTTCATAAACCAAGGTTCCCACCTGCCGACGAGCGAGCGGCCATTGCTTAGCGCTCAATGCGAAGTCTCTCAAAGAATCCACGCCAAAGGTCGTGAATTCTGGGTGATACTCCAGTGAACCTAGCGCGAGATTGACCTGCGAATCCCAACAAAGTCTATTATTCTTCAGCAATGTTGACACGATGCCGCCGAGGACATACGTCTCAGGTGGGATGTAGATCTCCGCTCGCTCGATCAACAGCCGACGCAGCAGCGTGTTTCCCGACCTACCAGCACCAGCGACGATCAGCACATTGGAACCTGGAAAACCAATTGAGCTTGGCGAACTCTTGCCTCGGCGGGACGGAACTGCACCCAGAAACGAGTACAACAAAGGCTGTAACGTCGGGTGAATTGTCAAGAATCTATGGAATGCGGCCTTCATGACACCATCAACGGCCTGAGAGACTTGGCTGGGATCCCCCCATACACGCTGTTGGGAGGCACCGACTTGGTCACGACAGAGCCCGCGGCGATGACCGTGTCGTGTCCTATCACCACTCCTTGCAGAACGATGGAGCCGCTGCCGATCCAAACCCGATCCTGAACTTCGATGCTCTTTGCGCTCCCTCCCCAACCAACCGATGAATCATAGGAAAAATTGTGGTTGACGGTCTCAAAAGACACATTGGGGCCGATCGCACAGTTGCGCCCAATCGAGATTCTCGCGCCATCTGGGACGCCGCAGCGCAGTCCCGCATTCACGAACGTGCCCGCGCCGATAGAGAGGTTGCGCAATCCCCCGATAGGTCGCACATCGATGGGAGCCCAAATCGTGGAGCTTTCAAATCTGCCTCCCCCCATTCGTAGCACGATCCATCTGTGGCGGTCAAACCACTGCATCCTCGGAAGATGGTTGGCGACAAGGAAAGCAGCGGACTCGAACAGTTTTCTTGGCATTTGGATGAAACCACATCTTGAGGCACTAGCGGCCGAGGCGCTGTCGTCAGTTCATCGCCGGGGGAGTATCTGGAATCATTGTATACGATTGTCCCCCGTGCCCAGTCCAATGGGCGCCTGGGCTTGCTCGACTTTCGTGGACAGGTTGATTATGTCCTTTGCTTGCGCACTTGGCAAGCCAATTCGTACTTGATGGGGCTGGTATTTCCGATCGTCGCGTGCCTCGGTTGTGGGTTGTAGAAGTTGTCGATCCAGTCAGTGATGGATTGCTGCGCGTCTTCTTGATTGTCGAAGCGTGTGCGCGCGAGCAATTCGAAGTGCAGCGTGCTGAAGAAACTCTCGATCACTGCGTTGTCCCAAGGATTGCTGGTGCGACTCATGCTTCGCTTGATCCCGGTCTTGTCGAGCGTGTCGAGGTACTCCGCGCCGCCGTAGATCCCGCCACGGTCCGAGTGGATCATGATGCACTTCGAAGCGCCGCGAGTTTCGACTGCACTCGCAAGTGCCGCGATGCTGAGTTTCCATCCTGTTCGGTCGACATCGCGCAGCCGACGACTCGGCGCGAGAAGAGATCGATCACGGGTGCGAGATACAGCCAGCCCGCATTCGATGGGATGTACTTCACGTCGGTGACCCACTTGCGGTTGGGTTTGCGCGCACGAAACATTCGAGCGAGCCTGTTCGGCGCGACTTGCTCGCGTCCGCACGAACGTTTCGCGAGACGAAATGCTTTCTTCCTGCGAGCAAACAAGCCGTTTTCACGCATGATTCGTGCAGTCCTTGACCGACCGATCCGCACGCCGTCATCTCGCAGGTCCGCCTGGATGCGCGGACTTCCGTAGGTGCGACGACTGCGCTCGAATGCGGCGGCAACATGCACTGCGAGAACGCGATCCTCGCGCAGGCGCTCGCATTCTTTGCGCACGACCCATGCGTGATATCCGCTGCGCGCGACTCGCATTGCGCGGCAGAGCGCCGTGATCGGGAATTCGTCGCGCTCGCAATGGATAAATGCGAATCTCATGGGCTTTCCCTCGCGAAGAACTTTGCCGCCTTCTTTATAATTTCGCGCTCCATGAGGAGCTGTTTGTTCTCGCGACGCAACCGTGCGAGCTCAGAGCGCTCGTCCATTGTCAGGGATCCAGCCGGACCCTTTCCTGCGTCGATGTTGGCGCGCTGCACCCATTCGCGCAGGGATGTCTCGATCAGGTCGAGGTCCATCGCGACTCTCGCAATGCTGCGGTCGCCAACCTTGCAGAGGCGAACGGCGTCAGCCTTGAACTCGGGTGTAAACGTCCGACGTGTCCGACGTTTGTCTGTCTTGTGATGCTTGTCCATGAAACACTCCTTGCGAGAATCCTCGCCAGTTTAGGTGTCCACGAAATCGAAGCGGGCTCACATCGCGACGATGGTCGCCGGTGAAGTCGATGCGTTCATTTCGACTGGGGCAACCTGATCGCGCCGACTTTGCGCGCCCGATCACCGATTTCGCATGTTGACTCGAATTGATGCAAAGGTATCCTGCGCGTAACGGCGGTCATTCCTGGGCCCCGGGGAGCATGATCTATGAAAAAACTTGTGGCACTTCGTCGGCTCATTCAGACCATCGAAACCTCATTGTATTCGCCGCGAGTGTTTGCTGTCGCGACACGATTGTGCATCGCTGGATGCGCTGGAGTGATGACGAACACTTTGGCTTCAGCAACTCCTAGCCCACACTGTTACGTGGGCGGCGGAAGTGACTCCGACGGTGATGGTGTGCCCGATGGTGAAGATGGCTGCCCGAATGACCCAGCAAAGATTGCACCTGGTGTTTGTGGTTGCGGCGTGCCAGACACCGACACCGACTCGGATGGCACAGCAGACTGCATCGAAGTTCGGACTGGAACGGTTGTGGCGTGGGGCAGCAACGGCGTTGGCCAGTGCAGTGTTCCAGCAAGCCTTGGCACATGCACCGCGATTGCGGGTGGCGGCGAGCACACCGTTGCTCTCAAGTTTGACGGCACTGTCGCAGCGTGGGGTCGGAACAATGAAGGGCAGTGCAGCATCCCCGTTGATCTTGGTAGTTGCATGGCGATTGCGGCGGGGTATCGCCATACCGCCGTCCTCAAGTCGGATGGCACGGTGAAGGCATGGGGATGGAATCAGTACGGTCAGTGCAACATCCCATCAAGTCTCGGCACCTGCAGCGCGATTGCGGCTGGCTATTACCACACCGTTGCTCTCAAGACCGATGGCACGGTCAAGGCTTGGAGTTACAACAGCGATGGTCAGTGCACCATTCCAACTGGACTGGGTACATGCATCGCTATTGCAGCGGGTTCTTACCACACCGTAGCACTCAAGTCTGATGGCACGGTCAAGGCGTGGGGCTACAACAATGCTGGTCAATGCAATGTGCCCGCCAGCCTCGGCGCATGTACCTCAATTGCGGCAGGCGGTTCGCACACGGTCACCATCAAGTCCGACGGAACGGTCGCCGCGTGGGGTCGCAACACTGAAGGTCAGTGCAACATTCCAACTGGACTTGGTACTTGCACCGCCATTGCTGCGGGCTATCGCCACACGGTCGCCATCAAGTCCGATGGCACAGTCAAGGCGTGGGGCTCGAACAGCGATGGTCAGTGCAATATTCCCGCAAGTCTGAGCGCCTGCACCTCGATAGCGGCAGGTTGGTCTCACACGGTCGTCGCCGAGCCCGCCGACTGCGACGCCAACGGCATCGAGGACTACTTACAGATTTTCGGTCACGACTGTGACAACGACGGCACTCTAGATAGTTGTGAGATCGACACAGATGGTGACGGCACGCCAGATGCGTGTGACACCGACGACGACAACGACGGATTCGACGACAGCTCAGACGGCTGTCCGTTCGATTCGATGAAGTCGTCGCCAGGGCAGTGTGGCTGCGGTAATCCCGACACCGACACAGACAATGATGGCACAGCTGACTGTGTTGAAGTGCCAGTAGGACAAGTTGTGGCGTGGGGCCGCAACGACAATGGCCAGTGCACCATCCCGTCGGACCTCGGCGCCTGCACTGCTATTGCCGCGGGCTCTTACCACACCGTCGCCCTCAAGTCAGACGGCACCGTCGCAGCGTGGGGCTACAACGACAATGGCCAGTGCACTATTCCATCAGACCTTGGCTCGTGTACCTCGATTGCCGCGGGCTCTTACCACACCGTCGCCCTCAAGTCAGACGGCACCGTCGCAGCGTGGGGCTACAACGACTTTGGCCAGTGCACCATCCCGTCGGACCTCGGCGCCTGCACTGCTATTGCCGCGGGCTCTTACCACACCGTCGCCCTCAAGTCAGACGGCACCGTCGCAGCGTGGGGCTACAACGACAATGGCCAGTGCACTATTCCATCAGACCTTGGCTCGTGTACCTCGATTGCCGCGGGCTCTTACCACACCGTCGCCCTCAAGTCAGACGGCACCGTCGCAG